>CAZKIQ010000053.1:0-37411 GCA_964552815.1 uncultured Alcaligenaceae bacterium
TCCCGCTTGATCGGAACCCAACGTCCCTTAGAGCGACCTTCGCGTCAGGGTTCGCTTGTAAGTAGTCCGTGATCGAGTTCTGCAAGCCGGCCGCGTAGTTATTACAATTCACGCCGCCGTCAATTCCGGCCAAGTAGTACTCGATGTTTGTCTGGCGGGCAAGCCTGAAGATGTCTTTGAGCGCAGCTCGCACTTTATCTCCCCGCTCCGCTCCCCTGGTGGCCGCGACCTTACTAGCGTAATAATCAGCGAACTCGTCGCTTTTCTGCTCGCTGTACGACAGCGACCCGCGCGCCACGGAGACCGAGATCGCCAAGTCCGCGTTGAGGAAGCCATAGGTGGCCAGTGACTCCAAACCAAGTGTCTTCGAGAAGGCTGGCTTCGCCAACCCCAGTCCTGCGATAATACTGATAGGGTAGTAGAGAGCGGCACCCAACAGGCCGTACTGTAGATTTTTCGCCCTCCAAAAATCGCCACTAGCCAGGTAGCTTTTTGTGAAACCGCGAACAAACCCCACTGCAGCCCCGATGGCGCCAACGTGCCCGACTCTCAACGTAAGGCCGCCAATACTCCCGAGGCTCATACCAAGCAGCGACATGCCGCTCGGATCGACGCTCGCGACCGGGTTTGCCCCAGCGTATCCATACCGCATCCACTGACTCGGGTCGCCCATGTTGCCACTGAACGGGTCCATCGAGCCAAACCGGCCTATCCTCGGATTGTACTGCCGAACCCCCGTGTCCCACGTCCCCGTTACCCCATCCCACCGCTCGCCGCGGTAGCCGATCGGCGTCACGAATGTCCCCGCGTTCCGCATCAGGTTCCCGAACGCATCGAAAGCCTGCGTGAGAATCACTGCCCCGGTCGCCGCATACACCGCCTGCCGCACGCCCGAATGGCCGTCCGCCAGGAACACGCCGGTCTGCGTACCCGTCACCACGCCGTTACCGTCCCGGCTGACTTGGGCGGAGATGATCGGGTCCAGGCCACGCCCGTACACGAAGGATGCCAGCTGAATCGGCGATCCGTTCGCCCCGCTCGACCACTCCTCGACCACCTGCGGGTAACCCGAGGGCGACATCTGATCCAGCAAGTATCTAGTGGAGACTCCGTTCTCCGTCACGCCGGACCGAATGCCATTGAGATCGTACTGATATTCAACTTCGGTCGTCACCCCGCCCTTCGTCACGGTCGCCCCGGCCAGTCGACCCATTGTATTCCAGCGGTTGACCGTGGTGTCGCCGTTGAAACTCGACTGAGATGTCAAAGACCCATTGTTATCATACGCGAGCGTGTTCTCGCCCAGCAACACCCCGCCCTGCGAGATCAAGTCCTTGACGAGCCGATCTCGGGCATCGTGCTGGGAAGTCACGACCTCGACCGATTGCCCTTCCTTGGCCGTGATTTTCTCGACCCGGTTCCCGACCCAGTCCAACCCATACTCGATTGTGTAATCGCTTCCCGCCTCGGACCCGTCGTAGGTTTCCTGGATCAGCTGATTCATGGCATCGTAGGTGTAGACCGCGGTCCCGCCGACCGTCGACCCGTCGGGCTGCTTCACCGACTCGACAACCTGCGTGATCTGCCCGTCGGCCCGGCGGGTGTAGTCGAACGACGAGAGAAGGTTCCCCGAACCATCCTCGTTCACGATGCCGGTAAGCCAGTGCCGGTCCACGTCGTAGGCGTTGGTCGTCTCGCGAAGGATGGCCGTCCCGCTCGTAACCGTGACCGCGTCGACCTGCCCAACCGCGGTGAAGGTGTACTCCGTCACTTGCGGGTCGCTGAGTATCACGCTGTTCCGCATGACCTCGGTCACGGTTGTCATTCGCCCGAGTGTGTCGTAGCCGTACTCGACCCGCGAAGCCGAGGTCCACATCGCCGTCTGCCGGCCAGCGGCGTCGTCATAGCCGTAATGAATGACACCTTCCGGCGACGCGATTCTAATGGTACGTCCATCAATATCGTAATCGTAATCCGTCACCCGGACTTCGGATCCTATCGTCTCCGTCACGGTGTCGCGGCGGCCCATCGCGTCGTAGGTGTAGGCCATCGTGATGGCCGGCGTCGTCGCCCCTTCCTCGAAGTAGAGCGTTTCGACCATCCGGCCGAGGCCCTTGCCGTCGGCGCTGAGGTTATAGTCGTAGACGCGGTCCGCCTTCTGGCCGTTGAAATCGATGCTGTAATCGACATTGCCGTACTGGTCGTAAACGGTGAACTCGCTCGCCAACACGCCGTCGACTTCCGGCAACGTCCGGCCCGTGGAGCGGCCGAACTCGTCGAAGTGGAACTGCGTCACCCGGCCGTAGGGGTCGGCGATCGACACCTGGTTGCCGTACTTGTCGTGCCCGTAGGTGAACGACGGCCGCCCGGTGAGCCCCGTCTTCGCGTCGGTGACGGC
Organism: uncultured Alcaligenaceae bacterium; assembly: GCA_964552815.1. GTDB lineage: Bacteria > Planctomycetota > Planctomycetia > Gemmatales > Gemmataceae > CAYUHJ01. The sequence goes on from CAZKIQ010000053.1 coordinate 2,399, forward strand.
CGGCAGCGTGACCGAGGTCATGCGGCCCAACGTGTCGTAACCGTAGTCGGTCCGCTGGCCGACTTCGTCGACCGAGAACGCCCGGCGGCCCTGGGAATCGTAGCCGGTCTGCTGAGTGGCCCCGTCGGCGAAGGTGACCTTCGTCACCCGGCCGTCGGCGTCATACGTCGTGTAGGTCGGCACCCCGGCCGCGTCGAAGCTGACGATCGCCCGCCCCGCGGCGTCGAATTCGGTCCGGGTCGTCAGCGTCTCGGCCGCACTGACCTTCATTTCCGTCTTGAACGCCCGCCCGGCGGCGTCGAAGTAGGTCGTCGTTTCCAGTCCCGCCGGGTCGCGGGTCCAGTACGCGCGCCCGAGCGCGTCGTACTTGGTCTCGCTCGTCGACAGCACCGTGCCGGCGGAAGCCACACTCGCCGTGCCGGTCCCCTGGCCGTCCACGGTGACGTTGATCACCAGCCCGTCGAGCCGCTCGACGCGGACGACCTGCCCGACGTCGTCGTAAACCGTGTGCGTGCCGCGGACGGTCGCCTGGCCCGGGACGAACGTGTCGGTGCTGTAGACCGCCCGCCCCTGGGAGTCGTAAGCCGTCCGACTCACCGTTCCGTCGGCCGCGCGGGTCTCGACTGCCAGTCCGCGTTCGTCAAACACCGTCTCGGTGACATTGCCGAGCGAATCGATGGACTGAAATGCACGCCCGAGTACATCGTATCGCGTCTCGCTGATGTTACCGCGCTCGTCGGTGCTGAACCGGACCCGGTCGTTGCCGTCATAGACGACGCTCGTGGTCAGCGTGCGGACGTCGGACGGGTTCTCCGGGTTGACCCAGGTCCGCGTCGTACCGGTGCGGTTGCCGTTGGCATCGTAAGAATATCCCGTAACGTTGCCGCTCGCGTCCGTCGTCGACGTCACCCGCCCTTGCGCGTCGTAGGCCATCGTCGTGGTCGCACCGCCGCGGCTGACTGCGGTCAGGTTCCCCTTCGAATCGTAGGCGAAGGAGCTCGCCACCCCCTCGGCCGAGCGGGTGGCGAGCAGGTTCCCCTTGGAGTCATAAGTCAGGTAGGTCGGGTTGCCGAGCGGGTCGACGACCGAGGTCGGCAGCCCGGTGCGGTCGTAGGTCGTCCGGGTCACGGCCCCGCCCGGGGCGGTGACCGCGACCGGGTTGCCGACCGAGTCGTAAACGGTGGTGGTTACGAGATCGTCGGTCTCGCCGTTGGCGGGCGAGTCGACCTGGCCGACCACCTGCCGAACTTCGAGCGGCTGGCGGAGCATGTTGTAGGTGCTCAGCGTGACGCGGCCGTGGGCGTCGACGGTGCGGGTGACGTTCCCCTTGCCGTCGAAGCCGACGGTGGTGGTTGCCTGGGTGCCCGGGTTCTCGGTGCTCGGCACGCTCGCGGTCTGGGTCGCCCGCTGGGCCGCGGCCGGGTCGGTGGTGACGCTGTAGCCGAAGGTCACCGACTCGCCCGCCGCGTCTTCCAGGGCCGAAAGGCGGCCCGTGGTCGGGTCGTAAGTCGCCCCGACCGCCTTCGCCCCCTTGGCGTCGAAGATCGCGTCGAGGTAGTGGGCCGGGTCGGCGAGGTACTCGTAGGTGCCGAGCGACTCCCCGGCCCGGTCGACGGCCGCGACCAGGTCCCCGGCCGCGTTGTAAGTGTATTCAAGTGCATTGCCGCGCGGGTCGCGGATGGCCGTGATCCGACCGCGGTAGTCCCGCTCGAAGGTGACCGCGACGCCGCGGTTCGAGACGATGCCATCGTCGGTGAACGTGAGCGCGTTGTCGTTGCGGTCCTTGACGCCGCGGAACGCGCCGGTGCGGGCATCGATCGTGTACACGAGCCCGTTCGGCTCGGTGACGTCGTAGGCCCCGCCGAAATTTTCCGGGGTGTAGTCGATGTCGGAGTATTCCGAGACGACGACGAACTGGTCCTCGGTCACCTGCCGCAGCGAGACCTGATCCGACGAGAGCCGGTTGACCACGCCCGGGTCGGGCCGGTAGTACGGCTTGTAGTCGAGGGCGATGCCGAACAGCGTGGCCCCCGGCTGCGGGTCGAAGGTGTACCAGTCGGTGGTCCCGTCCGCCCGGCGGACGCTGACCCGGGTGCCGCGCTGGAACGCGCCGTAGGGGCTCAAGGTGGACCGATCGACGCTGACCGTGTAGCCGCCGAGTCCCAGGCGCCAGCCGTAGCCGAAGTCGCTTTCCTTGCCGGCGTCGAGGGAGCCGTAGACGCGGGTGACGGTGATCGGGATGCCGGCGACCGGGATCGCCAGATCGGTGAACGCCACGGTGAAGTTGCCGAGCTTGAGGGCCCCGGCGACCTCGACGGACGCTTCGGTGGCGCTCGACCCGCCGGCGTTGGTCGCCGTGAGCCGCAGCGTGTAGTAACCGTTGGCGAGAATGGTCGGGTCGAAATCGCCGAGATGGCCAGCGATGTCGCCGGAGCCGGTGGCCAGCGTCCGGGCACCACCGGACCCGTCGCGAGGGATCGCTTCGAGTTTCCAGGTCAGCGTGCCGCCGCCCGAGACGTTGGTCACCGAGCCGGACACGGCGGTCGGGGCCTCGACGCGGCCACCGTTTGGCAGCGGTGTGAGCGACACCACGGGTCGGCCGACGGCCGGATCGACGACGCCGACGGTGCGGGCGGCGGCCGAAGAGTTGGCCCCGTCCGTCGCCTCGGCCCGCAGTTCCCAGGTGCCGGCCGAAGTTGGGGTGAAGGTCCCCTGGCCGCGGGAGTCGAGCGCGACCGGCTGCCACGGGCCGCCGTTGACTCTCACCACCAGCGACACCCCGGCGACGCCGACGTTGTCGGTCGCCGTCACTCGCACCGCGATCGGCGTGCCGACATTCACTTCGGCCGCGTCCGGGACGACAGTCAGCATGACCACCGGTGCGGTCGTGTCTGCGACGACCCGGAGGGTGAACGACGTCGTCGCGGTGGCACCGGCTGCGTCGGTGACCGTCACCGTAACCGGGAACTCGGTGCCGGCGGCCATCGTGGTCGCGTCGAGCCGGAGGGTGCCGCGGGCCGGGTCAATGGTGACCGGGCCGATCGAGTTCACCGAGTACGTCAGCGTTTCGCCGAGGCCGGCGGCGAGGTCGGGGTCGGAGGCGAGGACGTCGTAGGTATAGACGGTGCCGGCCGTGACAGTGGTCCGGGCGACGGCTTGGATCGAAGGGAGCTGGTTCTCCGGCCGGACACGGATGACATAAGCGATACTCGACGCGGCTCCGAAACTGTCGGTCGCCCGCAATCCAACCACGACATCCCGGTACGGCTGACCGGCCGGCACGCTCGGCGGGCTCCAGGAGATGGCACCGGTCATCGCGTTCACGGAGAACCCGAGGTCCCCACCGGACGTGACGGAGTAGGTCACCGGGTCACCGTCCGGATCGCGGGCCACGGCCAGATCGGTGAAGCCTGACCCGGCGACCGCGTACTGCTTGGGCGAGAAGGCGAAGCTCGGGGCCAGGTTGGTCGCCGAGGCGGCCACCGCGATCCGGAACGACTGCGGCTGCGAACCGCCGCGATTGTCGGACGCGACCACCGTGACGTCGACCGAGGTGCCGACGAGCGCCGCGGCCGGCGTCCAGCGGATCAGGCCGGTCGACGGGTCGACGGTCATCCCGGCTGGGGCGGTCGTGAGCGAGAAGGTCACCGGGTCGCCGTCGGGGTCGACGGCCCGGACGGCGTAGGCGTAGACCTGTCCCGCGGTGGCCCGGGTACCCGGCGTGCTCGATATCAGCGGCGCGGAGTTAACCCCCGCGACGGCGATGCCGAACCGCTGGGTGGTCGAGGCCCCGCGGGCGTCGGTGGCCCGGACGACGAACTCGGCCAGGCCCGCGGCGGTCGGCGTCCAGCGGAGCGTGCCGCGGGCCGGGTCGATCGAGGCCCCGACGGGAGCGGAATCGAGCGCCCAGGCGACGGCGTCGCCGTCGGCATCGGTGGCTCGGGCGTCGTAGGCGTAGGGGGTGCCGACCGTCGCGTACAGCCCGGGCGTCGAGACGATCCGCGGGGCCGAGTTGCCGACCGACACGGTGGAGACCGCGATCGAGAAGTTGACGGACACCTCGCCGCCGCGGCCGTCGCTGACCCGGAGTGACACCGGGTGGTCGCCGACCTGGGCCGCGGTCGGCGTCCAGGTCAGCACGCCGCCGGCCGAGAGAGTCATGCCCGCCGGCAGCGTGGTCGCGGTGAAAGTGAGCGGGTCGCCGTCGGGGTCGGTCGCGGAAATCCGGGCCTGGTAGGAAACGCCGACCGTGGCGGTGCGGGCCGGGTCGGCGGTCACCGACGGCGACCGGTTCGGGGCCGGCTCGGCAACCGCGGTCAGCACGAACGACTGCTCGACGGCCTCCCCGCGGGCGTCGATGGCCCGGAGCGTCACGGCGTGGCTGCCGACTTGACCGGCGGTCGGGATCCAGCTGAGCGCCCCGGTGGCCGGGTCGACGGTCATCCCGGCCGGGCCGACGGGCAACGCGAAGCGGACGGTGTCGCCGTCCGGGTCGGTGGCGGTCGGGGCGTAGGTCCAGGGCCGGCCGACGACGGCCGGGCCGGTCGGGTTGCCGCCGAGCACGGGGGCTCGGTTCGGCCCGCCCGACGCCTGGACGGCGAGGTTCACCGCCTGGTCGACCGCGACGCCGCGGGCGCTCGCCCGGACCGCGAACGCGGCGGTGCCGACGGCGGCCGGGGTCCAGGTCAAGACTCCGGTCGCCGCGTCGATGCTCATCCCCGCCGGAGCGCCGACGAGGGAATAGCTCACCGGGTCGCCGTCCGGGTCGACGGCGACCGCCCGGTACAGGTACGGGATGCCGACCTCGGCCGGGCCGGGCGGAGTCGAAGCGAACGCCGGCGGCCGGTCGGCAGCGATCGCCGGCAGGGTAAACGACTGCACGACGGTGTCGCGGCCGTCGGACACGAGAATCTCGACCAGGAACGCCCCGACCTGGCCGGCGGAGGGCGTCCAGGTCACAAGACCCGTGGATGCGTCGATGCCCATGCCGATGGGCGCGTTCCCGAGCGTGAAGCTCAGCACATCGCCGTCGGCGTCGGTTGCCGAGACGGCGTAGCGGTACGGCGAGCCGACCACGGCCGGTCCGCCGGGGGTCGAGGTCACGACCGGGGCCGCGTTCGGAGTCTCGGGGTTGTTCGCGACGGCCGGCAGGGTGAACGACTGGGTCCGCGCCCCGCCGCGACCGTCCGACACTTCGATCACCACCGCGTGATCGCCGACCTGACCCGCGCTCGGGGTCCAGGTCAAGACACCGGTGGCCGGGTCGATACTCATCCCCGACGGCGCCGTCGTCAGCGCGAACGACGCCGGGTCGCCGTCCGGATCCGAGGCGGTTACGGCGTAGCGGTAGGGCGTGCCGGCGCGGGCCGGGCCGACGGGCGTCGAGGTGATAACGGGAGCCGCGTTCGGGGTGGTCGGCATGTCCGCGACGGCGGGGAGGGTGAACGACTGGGTTCGCACCCCGCCACGACCGTCGGCAACCTCGATCGTCACCGGGTGGTCGCCAATCTGTCCCACGCTCGGAGTCCAGGTCAGCACCCCGGTGATCGGGTCGATGGCCATCCCCACCGGCGCGTCCGTCAGCGCGAACGCGACCGGGTCGCCGTCCGGATCGACGGCCGTGACTTGGTAAACGTAGGGCCGGCCGGCGACCGCCGGTCCGACCGGCGTCGAAGTGATGTTCGGTGCTGTATTCTCGGGCACTGCGGACAGCGTGAACGACTGGGTCGTCACCCCACCGCGACCGTCCGACACGGCGATCACCACCGCGTGGTCATCGACCTGCGATGCGGACGGGGTCCAGGTCAGGACACCGGACGCGGGGTCGATGCTCATTCCTGCCGGGGCTGTCGTCAGCGCGAAGGAGATCGGGTCGCCATCGGGATCCGTCGCGGTCAGGGCGTAGCGGTACGGCGAGCCGACGGTGGCCGGGCCGAACGGACTCGACGAGATCGCCGGGGCGGCGTTCGACACCGGTACGACCACGCCGAGCGTGAACGACTGCGTCACCAACCCGCCGCGGCCGTCTGACACCGCGACGGTCACCGGGAGGTCGCCAGCCTGAGCTGCGGTCGGCGCCCACGTTAAAACCCCGGTGTCCGGATCGATGCTCATGCCGACCGGGGCCACATCGAGCGAATACGCGAGCACGTCGCCGTCGGCGTCCTGGGCGGCGACCCGGTACTCGTAGGACCGCCCAGCCACGGCGGGTCCGGTCGGTTGGGAAGTGATCTCCGGCCGCGCGTTCGGTGCAACCACGGCGACCGCGAACGGCAGAATTGCCACGCCGCCGCGGCCGTCCCGGACACGCAGCAACCCCTCGAACGATCCGACCTGCTCCGCGGTCGGCACCCAGACCACCCGGCCGGTGAACGGGTCGACCGCCATCCCGACCGGCCCCACCGGCAGGTCGAAGTTCAACGGGTCGCCGTCCGCGTCGGAGGCGGTCGGCACGAACCCGAACGTCTGGCCGGCGACGACCGTCGGCGGCACGGTCGCGGTCAGAACCGGCTCGCGGTTCGCCGACGGAGTGAGCCGGCGAACGGCCCCGAAGTCGAGCCCCGAAACCGTCTCGCCCGCGGCGGCGGTGACGGTCCGCTGCCCGTTGGCGGGCAAGGTGAAGACCCAGCCGTCGACCCGTTCGAGGGCGACGGAGTAGGTGTCGGCCGGCAGCCCGCTCAGGGAATAGCTGCCGTCGGCGGCGACCCGCGCGAACGGTTCACCCGGTTCGCGGCGGCCGTTGGCGTTGCCATCGACGAACACGGCCCAGGTCGCGAGCGGCTCCTCGCCCGGGTCGAAGACGCCGTCGGCGTCCGCGTCGGCGAACGCGGTCCCGGTCAGGGTGACCGGCGAGTCCGAGCCGACGGCCACGGTCACCGTCTGTTCGGCGACCCCGCCCCGGCCGTCGACCGCCCGCACCGTGAAGGCAAACGAACCGACCGCCGCCGGCGTCCAGGTCACGAGCCCGTCCGGCGCCATGGTGAGTCCGGCCGGCACGATGCCCACCAGGCTGTACGTGAGGACGTCGCCATCGGCGTCGACCGCCCGCGCGGCATAAGCAAACGACTGGCCCACGAGCGTTGTGGCGGTCGCGGGGCTCACGAACGCGGGGGGCGTGTTCCCCGGCTCCGGCGTCACCCGGACGGTAAAGGTCTGCGTGGCGGATCCGCCGCGGCCGTCGGACACCGTCACGCTCACCGCACTGTCGCCGAGTTGGTTCGCGGTGGGAGTCCAGGCCAGCGCCCCGGTCGTCGCGTCGATGGTCATGCCCGCCGGGCCGGCGAGCGTGAACGTCAGGGCGTCGCCGTCGGCGTCCTCGACGACCGGGGCGTACCCGAAGGCGACGTTCACGGACCCGCCCACCGGCGGCACGGACGCGAACACCGGCGGGCGGTTCTCGCTCGGCTCGGTCACGGCAAGGGTGAATGTCTGCACGGCCGAGCCGCCGCGGCCGTCGGTGGCGCGGACCGCGACGGCGTGGGTGCCCAGGTCTCCGGCCGCCGGGGCCCAGGTCAAAATCCCCGTCGACGGATCGACGGTCATCCCGACCGGCCCGGCCGCCAGGGAGTAGGCGATCGGGTGGCCGTCGGGATCGATCGCAGTTGCGGCGTAGCTATAAACGCGGCCGGCGGTCGCGTCGAGGGCCGGGACCGACGTGAAGCTCGGGGCCCGGTTCGGCACCCCCAGCAGGACGAGGTCGTAGGTGAACCGCACTCGGTCCGGATTGACGAACGCCAGGGCGAACGCCGACGTCGCGGCTCCCGGGGTCAGATCGCCCGAAACCAGCCCGCGGGCGGTCAGGTCGAAGTACGGCGTCCCGTCCGGGGCGTACCCGTCCGGGGCCAGGACCGACACCGAAAGGTCCGAAAGGTTGCGGACGCCGACGAGCACCGGCCCGCCGATCGCGTAGGTGCCGGCGTTGCGGAGTGTCACGTCGGCGAAGAGCGTGTGCGTGTCCTCGTCGAACGAGGTCCGTCCGTACTCGGCCCCGACGTGCCCGACTTCGACCAGCGACGAAAAGTCGATGCGGCCGACCGGGGCCTGGGTGCCGACGAGCGCGTGCGTGGTCTCGGCCGTCTGGCCAAAAATGTCCGTGGCGACGAACCGCACCGCCTTCGTGCCCGGCCCGAGCGGAATCCGGGCGAAGAACCGCCCGGCGGAGTCGACTGCGACCGGCACACCGTCGGCGGTCACCGACGCGATCGGCGCGGCTGGGTTGCCGGCGGTCGCGAGTCCGGTGACGAGCACGGTCTGCCCCGCCGGGAACGAGGAACCGTCCGGCGGGCTATCGACTGCGATGGTCGGGGCGGCGAGCACCCAGTCGGCCACCGCGGACGCCGTCAGCGTGCCGATCGACGCAGAGATCGCATCTTCGCCGCGGGCGGAACCGGTGTAGGTGAAGCTCGCCTGGCCGTTGGCGTCGGTGAGGGCGAAGCCGGTCGCCGCGTTCGCCCCGGTGACCCGGAAGTCGACCCGGATGCCCGCGAGCCGCTTGCCGGCGGCGTCGGTCACGGACGCGGTCACCCGGTGCGTCCCACCGACCGACAGCGTCGCGACCGGCGGCGTCAGCCCGATCGCGCTCGCCGAGGCGACAGGGGCGAGGGCCAGCCCGCCCGGGTAGCCATAGGAATCCGTCGTGGCGAACCCGTAAACGAACAGACCGAACGGCGCGGGGCTGGAGTAGGAGTGAGTTCCGACCGACACCGCGAGTTGGGCCCCCGAAAAACCGGTCGCCCCGATCGCGACGAACGCACTCGCGGGGATGGGCACGTCGTCTTGGGTCACGGACCCGACCGCGGTCGTCGGCACCACCACGTTCACGTAGTTGATGGCGAATCCGCTCGACGGTGTGGCGACGGTGTAATGGTCCTGAAATTGCTCGTAAGGCGGCACGATCATCATGAACGGGTCCGACGTCACCCCGTCGTAGGAGGTGCTGTTCGAATACTGCGCGACCAGCACCGGGCGATTTGCCGTGATCTCGGCCGGTCCTTCGATGATCTGTTCGTGGAACTGGCCGCGGTCCAGGGTCGCCACGACCGTGCCGTTCACCGCGACCACCGTCCCGTCCTCGGACGCCAGAACGCGGAACGTGTCGCCGCGGAGCCGGGAAGCGAGCGGCATGGTGACGAACCGCCGGCCCCAGGTCCGAGTCGGGGTCATCATTTCGACGATGTGGTCGGCCGCGAAGTACTGGTTGCTCGGAATGTTCGCGGCCTGGTGGGCGCCGAACACCGCCACCGGTTTGTCGGAAAGGATCCGCGTACCGGTGAGGTCGTTGGGGGCGGACCCCGAGTTGATCAACTGGTACGTCTGGCCCGCGTTGAGCGCGATCGTGTAGGGCACCCCGGCGGGCCGCCCGTTCGTGGTCACCGTCGGCGTGATGGTCACCCGGGTATCGTCCTCGGTGCCGACGATCGCGAACTCCGTCCCGTTGATGACGTTGACGTTCCGGTACGTCAGGATCGTGTAGTCGGTGCCGAGGATGTCGACCGGGAGGGCAAGGTAGGCGTCGGTGCTATAGAGGATTCGGTTGATCCCGTAGATGGCCACCTCGTCGTCCGACTCGACGCGGATCCCCTTGTTCTGGATGAGATCCGAGGCCAAGTTCAAGTCGGCCTCGTAGGGCAGCGAGACGGTCGTGATCTGCCCCGGGACGACCTCGAACGTCGTCGCGAATCCGAGTCCCGGGATGGTGACCGTTCCCGACGTCTCGGCGTCCCCCGTGATGAATAGTTTCAGTTCCGGGAGACCGAACCCCTCGACGATGTTCCCGGGGAACGTCAGCCAGAATTCGGTCCCCTTGTTGTCGGGCAGGTTGAGAACGCCGTCGTCGTTGGCGATCGTCCCGATGCCGACGCCGGTCGCGATCGCCGCCTCGACCGCGTCCGACAGCACGACCCGGAACCGTTCGCTGCGTTCCGGGTCGAGGTCGCCGTAGACCTCGACCACCACGGTCTGGGTCAGCGGCTCACCGGGGAGGAACGTCAGCGTCCCCGACGCCGCGACGTAGTCCTCGCCCGCGATCGCGGTGTCGTCTTCCGTCGCCCAGCGGACGGTCACGGGCACGTCCCAGGCCCGACTCATCGTCACCGGGAACTCGAACCGGGTCCGCCCGGCGTTCCCCTCGTCGAGCCGGACGCTGCCGATCGACAGTTTCGGCCCGTCGAAGACGATCGCCACGTCGTTGCCGTCTCCGGCCGCGTAGCGGAGCCGGTACGGCTTGCCGCCGAAGGTCCACTCCGACCCGTCCGGTTGGCCGACGAAGGTCCCGGACACGGCGGTCGTTCCGCCGGCCGTCAGGAAGCGGAACTCCGGCCCGTTGACGAACCCCGGCCGTTCGGTGATCGACACCGTGCCGGCGACCGACACGGTGCCTGCGACCGCCAGTTGGTCGAATCCGCCCGCGTCCGGCCCGGCGACTTCGATCTCGAGTGCGGCCCCGGCCCCCTGGCTGTAGCTACCGGAGACGGTCAGCACGCCGGTCGGCGCCGCGGAAGTCCCCGGGCTGACCTCGCCGCCCGACTGGGTCAGAGTGCCCTGGATGCTCCCGAACCCGCTGAGGACGCCGCCGGCCAGTGCGACGGTCCCGGCGGCCAGCGTGCCGCCCAGGAGGGTCGTCTCGCCCGCCGTCTGGGAGTAGTTGCCCCCGCCGACCGACAGCGAGGCTCCCGAGCCGACTTCCACCGTCCCGGCGGAGGCGAACCCGGACGCGAACGCCAGCGTCCCGCCGCCGACCGCGAGGCGACCCGTCGACGCGTTCGTCGCGGCGACTCCGACCGAGAACGATCCGGCCCCCGCCGCCTTGGTCACGGTTCCCGCGTTGGCAAAGCTACTCGCCGCCCCGTACCAGTAGACGATCGATCCGATCGCCGGCAGGTCGAGCGATCCGTCCGCCGCGACTTCCAGTCGCGAGGCTTCGGCCAGGTACAAAAGTCCGCCGTCCGCCCAGGTTCCGGTTCCCGCGACCCGCAGGGTCCGGTTGGCGAGGAACCGGCTGCCGGTCCCGGTCAACGCGAGCGTCCCGCCACTCGCCACCACCGTGGCCCCGGGACCGTTCATGGTCCCGCCGGTCCAGGCCATCGCACCCGTGACCGTCAGGTCGCCGCTGCCCGCCAGCGTCCCGCCCGACTGGGTGAACTGCGTCACCGAGGCCGGCGTCGTGAGCGTCAACGAACCGCTCGACAGGGTGACCAAACCGGTCGGAGCGAACCCGGTCCCGGCCTCGACCGCCCCGCCCGCGATCTGGAACGTCCCGGCGCCGTTCACCGTCGCGTTCGCCAGGGCAAACGACCCGCCCGCGAACGTCAGGTTCGCCCCGCTCGCCACCGACCACGTGCCCGCGCCCGACCCGCCCGCGGACAGGTTCAATGTGCCGGTGGCCACGTCCAGTTGTCCGGCGTTCGAGAGCGTAACGCCGACCGAGAACGTCCCCGTACCCGCCGCCTGGGTCACGGTCCCGGCGTTGGCGAAGGTGCTTGCTGCGCCGTACCAGTAGACCACCGAACCGTTGGCCGGCAAGGCCAGCGTCCCGTCGGTCGCCACTTCGAGACGCGCGGCCTCGGCCAGATACAACAGTCCGCCGTCGGACCAGGTCCCGGCTCCCGCGATCCGCAGCGTCCGACCCGCCAGGAACCGGCTCCCGGATCCGCTCAGCGCGAGCGTTCCGCCCAGTGCGACGACCGTGGCGCCCGTCCCGGACATCGTCCCGCCGGTCCAGGTCAATGTCCCGGTCACCGTCAGGTCGCCGCTGCCGGCCAGCGTCCCGCCCGATTGCGCGAATGAGACGAGAGAAGTGGGCAATGAGAACGCGAGCGAACCGCTCGTGAGCGACACCGAACCGGTGGGGGTGAATCCGCTTCCGGCTTCGACGGACCCGCCCGCCACGGTAATCGTCCCGGTCCCGGTGACCGCGCTGCCAGCGAGGGCGAACGACCCGCTCGCGAATGTCAGGTTCGCACCGGTCGCCACCGACCAGGTGCCCGTCCCCGATCCGCCCGCGGAGAGGCTCAGCGTGCCGGTTCCGAGACTCACCTGCCCGTCGTTCGCGAACGCAATGCCGACCGAAAACGGGCCGGATCCCGACGCCTTGGTCACGGTGCCCGAGTTCGCGAACGTGCTCGCCGCCCCGTACCAGTAGACGACCGAGCCGTTCGCCGGGAGGTCCAGTGAGCCGCCGATGGCCACGTCCAGTCGAGAGGCTTCGGCCAGATACAAGAGGCCGCCGTCGGTCCAACTTCCCGTACCCTCGATTCGCAAGGTCCGACTGGCGAGGAAGCGGCTGCCGGTCCCGCTCAATGCGAGCGTCCCGCCTGCGGAGACGATTGTCGAAGCGGAGCCGCTCATCGTCCCGCCGGTCCAAGCGAGCGACCCGGAGACCGTCAGGTTCCCGATTCCCGACAGGGTCCCTCCCGTTTGACTGAACTGGGCGAGCGATGCCGAACTCGAAAGCGTAAGCGACCCGCTCGACAGCGAGACCAGCCCGGTGGGCGCGAACCCGGTTCCGGCCTCGACCGTCCCGCCGTTCACTCCCACCGAGCCGGAGCCGCCGACGGTCCCGCTCGCCAGGGCGAACGACCCGCTCGCGAACGACAGGTTCGCCCCGCCGGCCACCGACCAACCGCCGCCCCCCGACCCGCCCGCCGTGAGACTCAACGTTCCGGCCCCGACGTTCACCTGTCCGTCGTTGACCAAACCCACTCCCGCGGAAAACGCCCCGGTTCCCGACGCCTTGGTCACGGTTCCCGAGTTCGCGAAGGTGCTCGCCGCCCCGTACCAGTAGACGACCGAACCGTTCGCCGGGAGATCGAGCGATCCGCCCGCGGCGACTTCCAACCGGGAGGCTTCGGCCAGGTACAACAGACCGCCGTCGGACCATGTCCCAGTGCCCGCGACGCGGAGTGTCCGACTCGCGAGGAACCGGCTGCCGGTCCCGGTCAGCGCGAGCGTCCCGCCGCTCGCGACCACCGTGGCCCCGGGTCCGGTCATGGTCCCGCCGGTCCAGGCCATCGCACCCGTGACCGTCAGGTCGCCGCTGCCCGCCAGCGTCCCGCCCGACTGGGTGAATGAACCCACCGTCGACGCGGCCCCCAGGGTCAAACTACCGCCGGTGATCGTCAGGGAACCGCCGCCCGAAATGCTGTTGGCCGTGGCCGAGCCGCTGCGGACCGTGACCGTCACCCCCGCGGGCAGGGTCACGTCGTCGGCCAGAGTCGGAACCGCGCCGCCCGACCAGTTCGCGGCCACGTCCCAGAACCCGGACGAGCCGCCAACCCAGTTCACCGGCGGGTCGGCGATCCCCTCGGCATGCTGGTTGCCGGCGTCGAGCGCGAACGAGTCCGCCGCCGCCGCCGAACCCGAGCGCAGGCCGGTCGCGTTCGCGTACCGGTAGACCCGCGCGTCGTGCCGGTCGACGACCCACAGGTCGGTGCCGCCGCCCGGGTTCAGCGTGATCCCGGACGGGTCCGCGTTCGCCGGGTCGAGTTCCCACCGCCCGAGGTACTGGCCCGCCAGCGAGTAGACGTACACCTTGTCCTGGGCACTCGCCGGGCCGTCGTCGGTCACCCACAGCGTGCCGTCGCGGACCACCAGCCCGCTCGGGTTCTTGTTGTCGCGGTGGAGGGCGAAGCTCGAGGTCGGGTTCTGGCTCCCGGTCCGCCGACCGGCCGCGTTCGCGTAGTAGGCGACCTCGTCCTTGGCATCGTCGACCAGCCAGACGTGGGTCCCGTCGGTGGCAATGTCCTGGGGTTGGTTCACCCCGCCGGCCGCCCACCGGCCGATCTGGACGCCGGCCGCCGTGTAGACGAAGACGTCCTTGCGGGCGTCGACCACCCACAGCGTGTCCCCGGCCGCGGTCGCGGCGATGCCGCGGGGCCGCGAGTTGTATTGTCCCTGGTCGGTCGAACCGAGCGAATTTCCCGTCGCCTCGTACCGGAACGTGGCGTGGGCCGACTGGTCGACCACGAAGAACTTGACCGACGCCGATGCAGTCACGGTGACCGGGAACGTCGCGGTCGTCGTCCCGCCGTCGTCGTCGGTCACGGTCACCACGACCGTATAACTGCCCGCGGCGGCGTAGGTATGGCTGCCCGGGACCGAGCCGGCGGTCAGGACTCCCACCGAGCCGTTGACGACCGTCGCCGTGGCGGTGCTCGACGTGCCGTCCCCCCAGGCGATCGTGGCCGCGAACGTCTCGACGGTGCCGGCCGGGGCGAACGAGAAACCCGGGTCGGTGAACGTCGCCGCGGTCAGGGACAGGGCCTGACCCGCGGTTGCGGTTTGGGGCGACGCCGGGGTCGCCAACGGGGCCACGTTCGCGATCGTCGCCGTGGACGTCCGCGTGCCGCTCAGACCGTACCGGTCGGTGACCGTCACCGTCACGGCGTAGCTGCCGTTGTCGGCGTAGACGTGCGAGCCGCTCACCGCACCGATGCCGCCGGAGTCGCCGACGGTGCCGGTCGATGTCGTCCCGTCGCCCCAAGCGATCGTGGCGGTGTGAAGGTCGCCCGGGTCGACATCGGTGAAGGTCGCCGAGTAATTGACGGAGGAACCTTCCGATCCGCTCGGACTGCCCGCTGCAAGTACGACCGGGGCCGAAGCCGTGACGGTGACGAGGAACGTCGCCGACCGAGTCCCGCCGTCGTCGTCGGTCACGGTGAACAGGACCGTGTAAGTGCCCGGCGTTGCGAAGGCGTGCGAAGCCGACGCGGCACCGGTCGTGGCCGAACCCGCCGAGCCGTTGGCCACGACCGGCGTAACGGATTCCAGCGTCGAGCCGTCGCCCCAGTCGACCGTCGCGCTGAAGGTCTCGGTCGTCCCCGACGGGGCGAACGTGAATCCGGGGTCCGAGAACGTGCCCAGGGCGAAGGTCGCGAGCGAGTTGACGCCGACCGAGCGGTTCGGACCGGCTGTTACCGCAGGAGCGACGTTGCCCACCGAGACGGCGATCCCGTTCGCGTTCCAGCTCCCGAACGAGTTCGCGGCCGTCGCCGCGATCGCGTAGGCCCCGTTGTCCGCGTAGACGTGGGTCACCGACGTCGCCGAGCCGGCCACGGTCGAACTCGTACCGTCGCCCCATTGGATCGTCCACGAATCCACGCCCGGTGGCGTGTCGGCGGACAGGCTCAGGGTGTACGGCGAACCTTCGAACACCGACGTCGGCCCCGCGATCGTCGGCCGCGGGTCGGTGGCGTTCACCGCGACCACGACCGTGGCCGTGCCGACCGCGCCCGCGTCGTCGATGACCGTCACGGTCACGACGTAGACGCCCGGCTGCGAAAACGCGTGCGATGCAGTCGCCGTCCCCGAGCCGCCGGTCTCGACGACCGTCGCCGGCGAGGACACGCCCGGGGCCCAGGTCACGGTCGCGGTGTGGGTGTCGAGGACGCCCGGGTCGACGAACGCGGCCGTCAGCGAAAAGGTCTCGTTCTGATTCACGGAAAGGGTTGCCGGGGCGGTTACCGAAGGAGCCCGGTTCGCCACCGGGACGCTTACCGAGGTCGTGACCTCGACGCCGGCCGTATCGATGACGGTCAGGGTGACCGGGTAGCTGCCGTCCTGGAGGTAGCGTTCGGACGCCGTCGCGCCCGAGACCGTTGTCCCGTCCGACAGCGTCCACCGGAACGCGAAGACACCTTCGGAGTCGGTCGTCCCCGCGCCGTCTAACGCGACCAGATCCCCCTCGCCCGGTGCGACGGGGTCGTAGGCGATCGCCGGCATCGGGGCGGCGTTGACCACGAAACTCGTGGTCGCTTCGCTCTCCTGGCCGTTGGAGTCGGTGGCGCGGATCGTCACGCTCACTGCACCGGCCGGCAACGAACCGGGATCGAACGAGAACGAACCGTCGGGTTGCAGCGACGCCGTGATGTCGCTCCAGGCCCCGGTCCCGACCCGAGCTTCGAGCTTCGCGACGCCGTTGTCGTCGGTCGCGGTGCCCGAGACGCGCGGGTCCGACGTCAGACGGTCGGTGCGGTAAGGATCGGACCCCGGGCCGGTCGGCGAGGTGTCGTTGGTCAAATCGAGGCCCACGACCGGCGGCACGTCGGCGCAGCCGACGATCCGCACCGTGGTGCCGGTGTCCGAGTCGTTGTTCACGAGCCGGAACAGAATACGGGCCGTACTCCCAGGGGCCAGTTTCGAGACGTCGAGGCGGACCGTGCCGGCCGTCGGGTCGCCCGGATCGGCGATCACTTCCACGCCGGAACCGGTCGCGGTACCGACGCTCTCGGTGACGTTGAAGTAGGCGTCGCGCTTCGGCTGGTCCCCGCCGACGCCGATCGTTGGCACCAGCGGCTTGTCCTGGGCGTCGAGCAGGGCCACCTCGAAGGCGTCGTTGATGGAATCGGGGTCGGTCTCGTCGAATGCCAGCCCCGCGTACTCGAAGACGACCCAGCCGGGGTTGGCCGACAGGGTCAGGTCGCGGTACACGGTCGTGGCAAACGAATCCCCCTCGCGGAGCACGAAGTCGGCCCCGTCCGCGACGACGCTTCCTCTGCCGAGAGCCGTGCCCCCGGACTCGGTCACCGTCCAGCCGTCGAGCCCGGGTCCGAAGGCACACGGAACCTTGAGCGTGTCGCCGGGAACGCTGGAGGCCAGATTCGCGGCGTTCCCGGACCCGGCTCCGGAGGATTCGGGGGCAAACGTCGACGTGACCGCCGAGGAAGCCGCGAAGGAGCTCGGTTCGAGCAGTCCCTCCCCGTCGAGCAATCCCCCGCCGGCGGCCTGCGGCGAGGACTCAGCGGAATCTGTACCGATGAACGGGTCGGACTGCGAAGACGATCCGGACGTGAACGTCGGAGCCGCCGGAGATGGATTGCTCGGAGCGGGAATCGGATTGAGCCCGGTCGAGGTGTCGGCCGGTTCCGACAACTCCGCGGACGAGGCCACCGATCCTGCCGAGAGCGACGGACCGGTTCCCGCTCCACCCGGCTCGTCGGAGCCACCGCCGACCGGCGCGAGCGCCGGCTCCGAAGCGGACGAAACGTACGGCGATAGGCCGACCCCCTCGGGGAGCAGGTCGTTGCCGAGCGGGTCCGAATCGTGGGACGAAGACCCGCTCGCCCCGGCCTCGACGGAGGCGGTCGATCCCGCACTCGGGCCGTCCGCCTCGCCGGCAAGATCTGCTCCGGGTTCCGACGCGAGCGGAGCGAGGGCAACCGGTTCCGCGGCGAGCGGAATCGATTCCGCCGGCGTGCCGACGCCCCCGAGCAGGGCCTCGAATCCGACCGCGCCGGCGACGGCCGCGATCGGCTCGCTCGCGGCCCCGCCGAGAGCGGCCGCCACGAAGACTTCGGCCACGCTGCCGGGGTAGAGCCGATCCTCGAGTTGTCCCACGGAAAGGACGGGCCGCCGACGAACGGGCGGAGGCGATTGGAGCAACCGACGGCCGGCCCGATACGGGAGCAAGCGGGCGATGGTACGGATCCAATGCCAGCGGTTCAGTCGGCGCATGCGTCGGTTCCTTCAACGACCGGTTGGACCGTGTCGGTTATCACGAAGGAACATGATCGGGTCCGGCGACGAGGGGACAAGGCGTACCGGATGAAAAATTCGTGTGGCTCCCGATTAATTCTGTCCAGACAAGAATTGAACGCGTGTGATCGCCGGTCGCATTCCACGGCTTCTGGCGAGAGGCTAATTGGATCGACTACCGTCGTCCGTAGATACTCTTCCTTAGTCTCTCACGCATCGGGCTTCCCGCCTACACCTTTTGGGATCGGTCCCTCGCGAACCAGAAGCGACTCCAAGAAACGGATTCATGTCCGCCGATTCGACGGCGTCCCGATGTCCGAACTAGAGTCATTTCGGCTGTACCGTAGCGGGCACCCCGTAACCGCAGTGCCGGATGTAGTTCCCGCACTCGTCGGCACGAAACAGATCCTTGGCCGCCCTCAGGCCGGCTTGCAACGCCGGCACCGTTCGCCAACCGTCCGCCCGCAACACCCGCTTCAACTTCGCGAACGCCATCTCGATCGGGTTCCAATCCGGACTATAGGGCGGAAGCAACCGCAACCGACACCCGGCACGCTCAATCAGCGACCGAACGCGGACCTGCTTGTGGCACGGCAGGTTGTCCATGACCACCACGTCCCCCGCCCGCAACGTCGGCACGAGCACCTCGCGGACGTACGACTCGAAGCGATCGCCGTTCATCGGGCCGTCGAGGATCTGACACGCCGTCAGGCCGTCCGCCCGCAACGCCGCCGTGAACGTCAGGCTCTTGTAGTGCCCGTGCGGCACGCGGCCGACCACCGGCTTCCCCTTCGGGCCGTAGCCGTACCGGCGGTCGAACTGGGTGTTGGCCGCGGTCTCGTCGACGAAGACGACGCGGCTCGGGTCCAGGTTCGGGGCGACGTCCTCCTGCCAGTCCTGACGGGCGGCGGCCACGTCGGGCCGATCCTGCTCGGCCGCGTGAGTCACCTTTTTTTGAGGGTGTATCCCAAGTTTCGAACCGCGTACCACAGCGTCGAGAGGGCCACCTCGACGCCGAGTTCGCCCCGGAGTTCCTCGAGGGTGAGGTCGGGCGTGCGGTCGAGGAGTTCGCGGATCGTGGGGTGGTGCGGCAAGAGTTTGGGGGGCCGAGCCCGACGCACGCGGGGTGCGATTTCGCCCGTCAGTCGGCGTCGCTGCGTGAGTCGTCGGACCCAGGCGGTGCTGACGGCGAATCGTTCGGCGACATCGGCGGTGGTCTGTCCGGCGTCGATGGCGTTCAGGACGCGGGTCCGCAGGTCGAGGGAGTAGGCGTGCATGGCGATTCCCGTGTGTGGAACCCCACCGTACCCGAGCGTGGCCGTTAGCGCTAGAGCTGATCGGAAATGACTCTAAACTGAGGTCATCCACGTCGCGGGCGGGGCGGCCATGATCACCTTCGAGCGAGCTCTCGAGCAAGCCCTCCACGAACGTCTCGACGACGCCGAGGTGGTGCTGGACCGTTGGGTAGGCAGCGACCCGTTTCTGGTCGAGGCCGCACGGGACTTGTTGGATGCGATCCGGTGGCGGGTCCGCGAGCACGCGGCGGCCGGCCGCTGGGAGTCGGCCGAGTTGTGTGCCGATCTCGCCGAACGGGCGGTGCAGGACTGGCTTCCACAGTTCCTCCGCCCGCCCGGCGATTGACGGTACGCTGCTGGGCTCGGTCCGGGAGCGGATCGGGCCGAACCGGGCTGCTCGCATCGCCCGCTCGCGGTCGCCCTCGGCCCACGACCGCAAGGTGGCCGGGTCCGATCGCAACGTCGCGACCCCCTGGCTCGCGGCCTCGTGTCGAACAAGCGCCGTGCGAAACACGGCGGGACGAACCGTCGTACCCCCACCCCCCGGTTCGGGTCGAGTACCAGCAGTCGACGTGCACCGGGCTGTCGCCGATCACCAAACCTCGGACCCGGGCCGGCAGCAGACGGCCTTCGAGTTGCACGCGTTCGTTCCGGCGGTCGTTGTCGTCCCACTCCACCCCGGCTGCAATCGTCTCCGGCGTCGACACCTTCCGAAGGAGCCCGCCCGCGAACTCGTGGCCGACGAATCCGCGGAGCGTTCGGCCTCGAGGCGGGCCGCGTCGAAGTCGGGCAGCCCGGCCGCGGTTCGGCTCGAAAGGTACGTCGCCCGTCGAGAACTCGCAGAAGCCGCCGGCCTCGAGCGTTGCGCTCCATCCGGACCCCTTTCCGGGCCGCCGCCGGCACTCGTTTTCACAGCCGCGGACGCGGAACCTTCCGTGCCTTTCGAGTCTGCAGCGGAACCCGCAGCGGGCGGTGAAGTCGCCGCCGGGCCGGCCCGCCGCCGCGTCTCGAAGTGTCGAAGCGCCGGACCGAAAACCTGAGATGGCGAGGCAATCCCCTGCCAAATCACCCGCCGCCCGACGCGTCATTCCCTCGCGAAGACCGGGACAACTCGCACAACGTCCTCGGCCTCGACTCGGAATTCGACCGCGATCTCCAGCACGCTGCTACCGGCTCGGGCGAACCTGCTCGAGCTCGGTCGGTGCGTGCCGGCCGGGATCGTCGCTGCACGCGTACCGCCCGGCCGAGTACTTCCACGAACTTCCTGGCAGCCATGACTTTGGCTCAATGCTCTCGCTGCCTTTACCCGTGCCGAGGAACTCGGTCGTCGGTTGCCGAGCCGGGACGAAGGGCGGACAGGATACCGAAGGCGTCGAGATCGGACTCGACCGGAGATGACTCGTGCACTCACACCAAGACCACGACGCCCCCCGTCGGCGGGATCAACCGCGGCCAGTCGGACGCCGGGATGCCCCGGAGTGCCCCCACCAGTGCGGCCGCCGGACCGGCGTGCGTCGCGACGACGACCGTTCCTTCGGCCGGAAGGTCGGCGTGCCAGGCGAGGACCCGGTCCCGCATCTCGAAGGTCGTCTCCCCGCCGGGCGGTCGCCAGGTGGCGGGGTCGGTCACCATGCCCATCATGGCGTCCCCCGTCTCGGCGTGGATGTCGTCCCACCGGCGGAGTTCCCAGTCGCCGAAACATCGCTCGCGGAGGCGGGGATCGACCAGCGGGGCGATGCCGCACCTGGAGGCCAGGGTTTCCGCGACCGCGGCGCACCGGGCGAGACCGCCGTGAACGAGGTGGGTGATCGGCCCCCCGGCCAGCACCAGCACCCGGTCGACGATCCCCGGGATCTGCTCGCGTCCGGCGTCGGAAAGCGGCACGTCGGTGCGGCCGTAGCAGACGCCCCGGAGCGACTCGGCCACCGGCGGGTGGCGGACGAGCAGAATCCGCCGGCTCATCCCCGACCCCCGGCCGTCGCCGCCAGCAGGAACGCGCACTGCCCCAGGTAGCACCCGCACCCCAGGCAGTCCCCCGTCACGCCGCCGATCCGCCGGCGGACGTAAATGGCCCAGACGACGGTCGCGACCCCGACGGCGAACCACCCCACGCCGGTCCGGAGGGGGGCCGCCCACCCGAACGCGACCACGCCCGGGACGGCCGTCAGCGAACCGCCGACCAGTTCCCGCCAGCCGACCCGCTCGCCCACGTCTTTCGCCAGGCTTTCCCGGTTCGTGACCGGGGCGACGGCAACCATCAGGAGAACGATGGCCCAGCGGCCGACCGCCGCCGACGCCGCGACGGTCGCCACCAGTTCGCCGGCGGGGACGTGGGCCAGACACCCGCCCCGGAGCAGGACGGCGAGCGTCAGGCCGAGGGCCCCGAAGCTGCCGACCCGGCTGTCTTTCAGGATCCGGAGCACGTCGTCGCGGGTCCACCCGCCGCCGAACGCGTCGCAGCAGTCGGCGACGGCGTCTTCGTGGAACGCGCCGGTGAGGACGGCTTCGGCGATCAGCCCGAGGGCGACGGCGACCGCGGGCGGCCAGACGAGCAGGGCCGCCCACACGACCCCGCCGGTGAACGCCCCGATCAGCCCGCCGACGAGCGGGAAGAACACGACGGCCGCCCGGAGCAGGGTGCGGTCCGCGTCCGGGCCGTGCATGCCGCCGGGGACCGGGACGCGGGTCAGGAACTGGACGGCGGTGACGAACGCCGCCCAGCCGCGGGCGGGGGTCATTCCGGTCGCCCCCCGAGCACGTCGGCGAGGGTCGCCATCCGGCAGAGGGCGGCGGCCGCGTCGAGGAGCGGCATCAGCAGGATCGCCCCGGTCCCCTCGCCGAGCCGCAACTGCCAGCCGTCGAGGAACGGGACGAGCCCGAGGTGCCGGAGGGCGGCGGCGTGGCCCGGCTCGGCGGACCGGTGGGCGGCGATCATCGCTTCCGCGGTCCCCGGCCACAGGCGTTCGGCGACGAGTGCGGCGGCGGTCGCGATGAACCCGTCGAGCACGACCGTCAGGCCGGCCGCCGCGGCCCGCCGGTAGAACCCGGCCATCGCCGCGATCTCGAGCCCGCCCATCGAAGCGATCGTCGCTTCGGGGTCGTCGGCCAGAGAATGCCGTTCGATCGCCACTTTCGCCGCAACGACCCGCCGCTTGCGGTCGACCGTTGCGGCGTTGGCCCCGGCCCCCGGGCCGACCGCGTCGGCGGCGGAAATGCCGGCCAGGA
Organism: uncultured Alcaligenaceae bacterium; assembly: GCA_964552815.1. Taxonomy (GTDB): domain Bacteria; phylum Planctomycetota; class Planctomycetia; order Gemmatales; family Gemmataceae; genus CAYUHJ01. The sequence continues at coordinate 24,388 of CAZKIQ010000053.1, forward strand.
GGGCGGTCAGGCAACTGGCCGGGGTGCTGTTCCCGATCCCCATTTCGCCGGCGGCCACGACGATCATGCCGTCGCCCGCCGCCCGGTCGGCGAACTCCTCCCCGACCCGGACGGCCGCCCGGAATTCGTCGCGGGTGAGGGCCGGTTCGACGGCCAGGTTGCGGCTCCCGTCCCGCACCCGGCGGTGGAAGAACGCCCCGCCGTCCGGCCGGACCGGACCGGTCACGCCGACATCGACGAGGTGGAGTTCGGTCCCCGTCGCGGCGGCCAGCACGCTGCCGGCGGCCCGCCCGTCGGCGATCGTCCGGACCATCGCCCGGGTCACCTCGGCCGGCCACGCGGTCACGCCCTCCGCCACCACCCCGTGGTCGGCCGCGAACAGCACGACCCGCCGGGGCGTGGTTCTCGGGGCGAGCGCCCGTTGGATGACGCACAACCGGGCCGCGAGGTCTTCGAGCCGGCCCAGACTTGCCGGCGGTTTGGCGAGCGAGTCCAGGTGGGCGCGAACGTCTTGGGTTGTCATGCGGGATCCCGAACGGTGTCGGACGGTCGCCCGGTCGCGGCCCGTTCCCGGTCGGCGGGCGAATTCCCGAACGGGCAGTGCCGGCAGACCTTCGCGCAGCAGAATCCGCGTTTCCGATGGGACTCGGCGGTGAACACCCACCGGCCCGACTCGACGGAGTCGTCGATGCCTTCGCGGAGCGGCCATCGCGGGCGGCTCGTCACCACGACTCCTTCCAAACGGGGCAGGTTTGCCGAGACGAGCGTGCCTCGTCCGGCGGTCTCGCTCCCGCCGGACACCGTGCCGGGGTCAACTCGCATCGTGGCTCCCCCAGCTGTCGAAGTGGGTACGGAGTGCCAGCGGGTCGCGGGCCGCCCATCCGGCGGTTTGCAAGTCCGGCTCGGCCGGGAACTGGCTGACGTACCCGATGCAAAGGTACGCGACGGGTACGATTCGCGGCGGCAGTCCCAAGAGCACGGCGAGTGCCGCGTGGTCCAGAATGCTCACCCAACCGACGCCGACGCCCTCGGCCCGCGCGGCCAGCCACAGATTTTGGACGGCCAGGCAGGTGCTGAACAGGTCCGCATCGACGGCCGAGTTCCGCCCGAGTACGTGCGGCCCGCCGCGGCCCCGGTCGCACGTCACGCACACGTTCAGCGGGGCGTCAAGGATGCCTTCGAGCTTGAGCGACCGGTAGAGCACTCGCCGCTCGCCGACGTAGTGCTCGGCGGCCGCCGCGTTCTGCCGGTCGAAGTCCGCTTTGACGCACTCCCGCACCGAGCGGTCCGCGATCACCAGGAAATCCCACGGCTGACTGAGCCCGACGCTCGGGGCCTGGTGTGCGGCGGTCAAGACGCGACCGAGGACGTCCGGCGGCACGGGCCGGGGGACGAACTGGCCGCGGACGTCCCGCCGGGTCGATATGGCCCGGTACACCGCGTCGCGGTCGGCGGGCGAGAACGCATTCGGGTCGGTCATCGGGCGGTCCCCCGGGGCGGCAAGAGGTCGGCGAACGCGAACCCGTCCCGCTCGACCACGCCGCCAACGCGGACCGGGATCGGCCGGGCGAACGCCGGCCCGGCGTGGCAGAACGTGTGGAATTCGCCGTTCTCCCCGCACGGATCGACGCCGGGCGGGAGGTCGGCGAGCAACGCGGGGTCGAATTCCCGGCCCGCGAACGCCGGCGGGAGCTGCCGGGGGTCGACGCACGCGAGCGTCGCCCGAAACCCGGACGCGATCATCGCCCGGGCCAGCCGCGGAGTGTCGTCCGGCGTGCCCCAGACCGGGAATAGCGGTTCGATCCCGGTCCCGGCGAGTAGCCGCTCGCGGTAGGCCCGGATGTCTTCGAGGAACAGGTCGCCGAACGCGAGTGCCGAGACGCCGGCCGAGCGGGCTCGGTCGACGACGGCCCGCATCCGGGTTTCGTACTCGTCGTTCGAGCAGGGCCACGGCAGCGGCACCGACCACAGCGGCAGACCGGCCGCATCGGCCTGGGCCTGCACCAGTTCGGACCGGACCCCGTGCATCGCGACCCGCCCGAACGCTTCGTTCACGGTCGTTACCAGGCCGACGACCTCGGTGTCACCGCGTTGTCGCAACGCGTGCAGGGCCCAGGCCGAGTCCTTCCCCGAACTCCACGAGAGCAGAACCTTCGGCCTCATACCCGCACCGCCTCGCCGCGGCCGAGTTGTGCGGGGGACAGTGGGCGGGCGGGGGGCAGCCCGGGCGGGAGCGGGTGGACGCCCGGGTGGAGGGCGTGGGCCAGAATCTCCAGACTGTCCACGAGCCGCGGCCCGGAGCGGCTGAAGTAGGCGTTCCCGTCGGTGACGTACACCCGGCCGGCCCGCACGGCGGGGAGGTCGGCCCACCCGGGGCGGGCGACCAACCCCGGCACGTCGATCAGGGTACGATCGAGGGAGAAGCCGCAGCAGGCGACGACGATCGCGTCCGGGCGGGCGGCCAGAACTTCGTCCCAGGTCAGCGTCCGCGACGGGTGCCCGGCCCGCCCGATGACCTCGTCGCCGCCGGCGAGCCGGACCAGTTCCGGCGACCAGTGGCCGCAACTGAACGGCGGGTCGAGCCACTCCAGGAGCAGGACGCGGGGCCGGTCGGCCACCCGCTCGGACCGGGCGGCGACCGCATCGACTCGTCGCCGCAAGTCCGCGACCGCGGCCTCGGCCCGGTCCGGCACCCCGGCGACCCGGCCGACTTCGCGGAGCGTGTCGAACACGTCTCCGAGCGACATCGGTTCGAGGTTGACGACCCGCGGCCGGCCCGGGAGCGAACACGCCGCCGCGGTGACCTCGGCCTCGGCCACCGCGCACACGTCGCACAGCGCCTGCGTCACGATCAGGTCCGGGGCGAGCCGTTCCAGGGTCGGCAGGTCGAGGGTGTACAACGCCCGCTGGGTCTTCAACCGCTCCCGCACGAGCACGTCGATCTCCCGGCTGTCGGCATCGTGCGGGATCAGCGTCCGCGTGACCTTCGGCAGACCGGCCACGAACGGCGGGTGGTCGCACTCGTGGGTCACGCCGACGAGCGCGTCGCCGAACCCGAGTTCGCAGACGATCTCGGTCGCGCTCGGCAACAGGGACACGATTCGCACCGGTTGTCCTCTTCGATAGTGGGTCAGCGGACCCGGAGCGGCAGGCCGGACACCATCAGGGTGACGGCGTCGGCCGCCCGGGCGATCTCCTGGTTCACGAAGCCTTGCAGTTCGACGAACGTTCGCCCGACGGCGGTCGCGGCGTGGACCCCCATGCCGATCTCGTTCGTGACGACGAACAGGTCGCACCCGATCTCCGACCAGCCGGCGAACTCGTCCCGGGCCGCGGCGAGGCTCCGGTCGAGGTCGGACCCGTGGTCGGCGAAGATGTTCGTGAGCCACAGTGTGACGCAGTCGAGGACCGCAGTCTCGCCGGGCAGCCGCAGGTGGCGGATCGACGTCTCGGCCTCGATCGTCCGCCACCGGCCGTCCCGCTCGGCCCGGTGCCGGTCGACCCGCCGCTCGAAGTCGGTGTCCCACCGGCGTGCCGTCGCGATATAGTGCGGCGTCGAGCACCGATCTAGGGCCAGCCGCATGGCGTATCGCGTCTTCCCCGACCGCTCGCCGCCGGTGATCAGGTGGAGCACGGGACGGACCTCGGTTGGGCGATCGCCGGGAACCGAGCTTCCGCCAGCGCGAACCCGCCGAACAGGACGGCACTGTACGCGAGCGTCCCGATCAGGAAATTCTGCAGGTACGGCACAGCCATCAGGAGGCACTCGGCGTACCCGGCCAGGGTGGGCGGATAGAGTGCGCCGGTCACTGGATTCGTACACCCGCTCAACCAGACCCCGAGGTCGGTCACGAGCCAGTGGGTCAGCGAGGCGGCGACCCCGGCCGCGGCAACCCGCGGGACGGTGACGGTCCGGAGCCAGAGGCGGCTCCCGAGGGCGATCCCGGCGAACGTGCCGTACACCCACAGGAAACCGGGGTACACCAGCACCCACTCGCCGAAGTACACGAATCGGTTGAGCACCACGTCCGATAACCACAAGGTGAGCAGGGGCAGACCGACCGCCTTCCAGCGGTCGGTCAGGTGCGCCCCGCCGAACAGGGCCATCGCGCCGAGCGGGGTGAGGTGCCCGATCGGGCTGTGCGGGGCGTTCGTGACCAGCCGGATCACGCCGGCCAGAAGGACGAACGCGAAGAGCGTCGCGAAGCGGACATCGATCCGGCGGGGCTTCGACATCGGGGTGGTCTCCAAGGTCACGGTAACGGGGGTGGGATGAATTCGCGGCGGACGGGTTCGCCCGCCCGCTGCGGCCGCTGGATCCTCAGTCCTTGCCGAACAGCGCGTCGTCGGTGCCGATGTCCCAGACGACTTCTTTCCGCCGCAAAACCGTGGCGACCGGGTCCTCCCACGACGGCGGGCCGTTGTCCGTCGGCGTCCGGTTCTCGACGTGCCCGTCCGCGAAACAGACGTTCGCGATCCCGTCGTGCCGGAAGTGGGCGTTCGGGTATTGCTGGGACGGGGCCGACAGGTACCAGTTCTCGGTCAGTCGGTCGAACGGCGGGCTGTACGGGACGTTGGCCGAGTCGGCGAACGCGATCGTGGCGGAGGTGCCGCGACGGCCGCTGACCGCGACGATCGTTTCACCCGCAACATCCCAGCTCGAAAACTGGTCGTTGTAGGCGTAACTCGCGACGGGCAAGTCGAACCGCTGGGCGAACCGCTCGGGGGTAAAGTTCGGACACTGGACGATCACCCGGTTGCCTTCGAGGTACGGCCCGAGAATGCCCTTGCTCGGGTCGATCACGGGCGGGGTCGAGGTGTTGTTGGTGATCTGCCCGAACCAGTACAAGTCGTCGAACGTCAGTGCAGGCGCGGACCTCATCTGGGAGACGGTGAACCGCCCGCCGTGGCTGTCGGCGTGGTTGTGAAGGGCGAGCCCGAGTTGCTTCAGGCTGTTCGCGCATTTCGTCCGGGCGGCGGCGGCGCGGACCTTCTGGACGGCGGGGATCAGCAGGCCGATCAGAACGGCAATGATGGCGATCACCACCAGCAACTCGATCAGCGTGAATGCGGGCCGCGATGGGCGGCGGTCGGCCGGGCAAACGGGACGCACAGGTCAACTCCTTCTCGCCGGGACGGGCGAAAGGGTGCCTGCGGGTAGCCAGGGACGGACGGACAGGGTGTGCGCGACGGCGCAGACAAACCGCCTGTCGATCCGGCCGCCTGGGTCCGAGGCACCGAACATCGCTCGACGGGCAGGTCTTCTGGCTTACGGTTCGTAGCGATGTTCGGGCGGCCTTCCCGCGACGGGCGTCGCAGTGGCGAGGATGGCCCGAACCTCTGACCGAATACAGCAGCGGCCCTGCGCCGGATTCACACCGGCTTCCCTTTCAATCGCGCCGCCGAGGCGGCACGAACCCATCGAGACAAAACAGTTTCTATTCGGACGCGGTCGGCTCGACTACGAGTTGCCGTCTCGGTGAGGGGCGACAGTTTCTCCCTTTCCTCCCGATTCTGCACATGACCGCACGTTGCAGATCATTTTCCGATCTGAAATGCGGTTCCTGTTCGGTGCAAATTTCCCTTTTCCGCGGACATCCGAAAAACGGATGGCGTACATAACGGGCGGTCACCTTCATGGGAGCCGCCTGCATGTCAGCACCCCCTTCGGAATTGACTCCCCAACAACGCCTCATTCAGGTCGCCGCCCTCCTCGCACGCGGAGTGGTCCGGCTCAAGCAGTCCCGTACCCGGTACGCGGACCCCGCCGAACGAGTTGTCGAATCCGCGGAGGAAAGCCTTGAGGTGGCCGCGGATTCGAGGCTCAGTGGGACTCGGCGCGACGGGGTTTAACGCACCCAAAACCGGGGAGACTCGATGCCACTCGATGTCGATAAGGAACGATCCGTTCTCGACCGCATGACGGCGGTCCAACTCGCGGAAAAGTTCGCCGAACTGTACGGCGAACAAACGCACTCGCGGCACCGGACCTATCTGGTCCGCAAAATCCTCTGGCGAATGCAGACGCTCGAAGACGGCGGCCTGAGCGAGCGGGCTCGCCGGCGGGCCGAGGAACTGGCGGCGGGCGCCGAACTCCGGGTGATGCCGCCGGCGGCGAACCCTCCGGCGGCGTTCGTCGGCGTGCCGACCCGGGCCGTTGTGGCGACCGACCCCCGGCTGCCCCCACCGGGCTCCTCGCTCGTCCGCGAGTACAAGGGACGGCGCTGCGTCGTCCGCGTTCTCGCCGACGGCTTCGAGTTCGAGGGGGAACGCTTCGCCTCGCTGTCGGCGGTCGCGAAGCGGATCACCGGCAGCCACTGCAACGGGTTTCGGTTCTTTCAACTGGAGGGCCGCGCGTGAGCCGCACGAAAACCGCGGTGCGGCCCGGGGCGGCCCGGGTCCGCTGCGCCATCTACACCCGCAAGTCCACGGACGAGGGGCTCGACCAGGAGTTCAACTCGCTCGACGCCCAGCGCGAAGCGGGCGAGGCCTTCGTCGCCAGCCAGGCCCAGGAGGGGTGGACCGTCATTGCGACCCGCTACGACGACGGCGGGTTCACCGGCGGGAACCTCGAGCGGCCCGCGCTCCGGCGGCTGCTGGCCGACGTCGAGGCCGGGACCATCGACGCCATTATCGTCTACAAAGTGGACCGCCTGAGCCGGTCGCTGCTCGACTTCGCCCGGCTGATCGATCGGTTCGAGGCCCGCCGGGTCGCGTTCGTCTCGGTCACCCAGCAGTTCAACAGTGCGAACTCGATGGGCCGGCTCGTCCTCAACGTGCTGCTGAGTTTCGCCCAGTTCGAGCGAGAAATCATCGGCGAGCGGATCCGGGACAAGATCGCCGCGACCAAGAAGAAGGGGAAGTGGGCGGGCGGGTTCCCGGTCCTCGGCTACGACGTCGACCGGTCCGGGCCGAGCCCGCGGCTGGTCCCGAACGCGGCCGAGGCGGCCCGGGTCCGCGAGATCTTTCGGCTCTACCTGGACCTCGGGTCGCTCTTGTCGGTGGTCGAGGAACTCCGGCGGCGGGGCTGGGCCAACAAGGAGAACCGCACCTCGCGGGGCGAACCCCGAGGCGGCAAGCCGTTCGACAAGTGCGGCCTGCACGGCCTCCTGACGAACCCGGTGTACGTCGGGCGGGTGCGGCACAAGGCGAACGTCTACCCCGGCGAACACGAGCCGATCGTCGAGCCGGCGGTGTTCGACCGGGTCCAGGACACGCTGCGGAAGAACGCCCGGGCCGGCGGTCCGCTTGTCCGCAACCGCCACGGGGCGCTGTTGCGGGGCATCCTGTTCTGCAAGGGGTGCGACCGGACGATGGTGCACACGTTCACCTGCAAGGGGCAGAAACGCTACCGCTACTACACGTGCACGGCGGCGATCAAGTCGGGGCGGAAGGCGTGCCCGTCGCCGTCGCTGCCGTCGGCCGAGGCCGAGCGGGTGGTGGTCGACCAGCTCCGCGGCCTCGCCGCCGACCCGGGGCTCCGGGCCGAGGTGGTGCGGCAGGCCAACGTACAGTTCGACGCCGACCTTGCCGCGACGGAACTCGAGCGGGGCCAGCTCGGCCGGGAACTCGGCCGCCACCATGCCGAGGTCCGCACCCTGGCCGCAAGCGGAACGGCCGACGCCGCGACCGCGGGCCGACTCGCCGACCTGCACGAGCGGATCGCCCGGTCCGAAACCCGGTCGGCCGAACTCGACGCCCGGATCGCGTCCCTCCGAACGGACCGGCTGACCCCGGCGGACGCGAAGGCGGCGTTCGCCGACTTCGACGCGGTGTGGGAGGCGCTGGCCCCGCGCGAGCAGGCGGCGGTGGTCGAGTTGCTGGTCGCCCGGGTCGAGTTCGACCCGTCCGCGAGCGAGATGGCGATTTCCTTCCACCCGACCGCGGTGAAAAAGTACCTCGAGCACAAACCGGGAGGCGCGGCATGATCACGATCACCAAGAAAGTCTACTTCACCAAAGCGGACCGGGGCCGGCGGCGGCTCGCCGAGCAGCCGCCCGCGTCCCAGACCGTGCCCGAGGGGCGGACGCCGCGGCTCGCGAAACTGATGGCCCTGGCGATCCACTTCGCCGACCTGATCCGCACGGGCCGGTGCCCGGACATGACCGAGATCGCCCGGGCCGCGCTGGTCACCCAGCCGCGGGTGTCGCAGGTCATGAACCTGCTGCACCTCGCCCCGGACATCCAGGAGGAGATTTTGTTCCTGCCGCGGGTGCTGACCGGCCGGGACCCGATCCCCGAGAAGCGGATGCGGCGGATCTGTCGGGAGCCGAGCTTCGCCCGCCAGCGGGCGCTCTGGGCCGCAATCCAGGCTGCGGCCGAGTGATCCACATCCGAACACAGGGGTGCGGATGTGGATCACTGAATCATTTTGCACTTTTTTCCGACGCGAGCTCATCGGCAAATCTAGCGTTTCCGCGACGGCGGCCCCCCGACCGCGGCCCGTGGGGCACTTGCGTTGAACCGGTTCGGGCGTACACTATCTCTCGTGCGGTGTATTGTAAACACTGGGGCGAGACTTCGGCATGACGCGGAAGAAGGCAACGTTCGGGCAGGTGCTCCGGGAGGCACGGCTGGCGGCCGGGTTCACCCTCCGCCGGTTCGCGGCCGAGGTCGGGATCAGCCCGACGTACCTGTCGCAGATCGAGCAGGACAACATCGACCCGCCGACGGCCGAGCGGGTCACGACCATGGCCGAGCGGCTCGGGGCCATCCCGGACGAGTGGATCGCCCTGGCCGGCCGGCTCCCCGACGACCTGCCGGACATCATCCGCACCCAGCCGACGGCGATGCCCGAACTGCTCCGGGCCGCGAACGGGCTGACGCCCAAGCAACTGGCCGAACTGACCGAGCGGGCCCGGCAACTCCGCGGGGGCAAATCGTGACCACCCCCGCCGTGCCGTATCGGAGCGATAGCGAGATCGAACGCGAGGCCACTCAGTTGCTGGCGGCTTACGGCCGCGAGCACGGCCCCGTGGTCGAGCCGCCGGTCCCGGTCGACGACCTGCTCGAACTCCACCTCCGGCTGACCTTCGAGATCCGCGACCTGCGGGGCGAACTCGGCGTCCCCGAGGCGCACGGGGCGATCTGGGTGCGGGAGCGGCGGATCGCCGTCGACCGCCACCTCGACCCGGACGTCTACCCCGCGATGCGCGGCCGGTTCCGGTTCACGGTCGCCCACGAGGTCGGCCACTGGCAGTTGCACCGCCACCATTTCGCGGCCCCCACCCCGTCCGTCCCGGATTTCGTCGGGCTGACGCGGCGGGGGCGGGCGGAATTCCAGGCCGACCGGTTCGCGGCCGGCCTGCTGATGCCGCTGCCGCTGCTCCGCGTCGCCTGGGAGGAACTGTTCGGCTGCCGGGCGGTGTTCGTCGGCCGCGTCCCGCCCGGCCGTACACGTCCGGGTCCGGCCGACGACGAACTCCGGGAGTTCGCCTCACCGCTCGCGGAATTGTTCGAGGTGTCGCCGTCGGCCATGCGGTTCCGGCTGGCGGAGTGCGGCCTGGTCACCCGGCCCCGCGGCGTCCCGGCGTGACCGCCGCCGGGGGCGGGATCGGAGCCGCGTCCCGTGACAAAGCGTTTATTGTTTAGCGAACGACTATCAACAGCAATCGACCCGTCCCGTCCGCCTAGTTCACCCGGAGTCCGACCGATGGCAAGACCGTTCGACCTGAAGAAGCAACTCAAACTCCACGACCGGACCCTGCTCCGCAGGCTGTTCGCCGAGCACGGGGTGCTCGCCGACGTGCCGTGGGACGACGTCCGGCCGCACGACGTCGAGCCGATCGTCGCCCGCTGGCCGGCCGTGCCGGACGACCGGCGGCGGCACCTCGAGGTCGTCCTCCAGGACGTCAACGAATTGGCGCAGGAACGGTGCCAGCGGGTCCTGGTCGAGGACCTCGACGAATGCCGGCCCGACGCGCGGGAGGCGTTCCGGGCGTGGCCGGGCCAGCACGACCGCGCGCTCTGGGCGTACCTCGACGCCCGCGAGGTGTTCGACGGGGCGGCGACGTTCGCCCGGGCCGAGGCCCTCCGCGGCGGTCAGTTCGCCAACCGCTGGAACAGCCTGCCGAAGGAGCCGCTCGAATTCACCCCGGACCGCAAGGCGGCCCTCGAGCGAGGCATCCGCGACTTCTACCGGGAGAAGGAACTCCGCGACGACCGGTGCTGCGTCCACCACGCGCGGCGGGCGAACGGGGCGGACTACTTTTACGCTTACATCCCAGAATGGGCCGACAAGCGGCTCGGCTTCGACGCGGCGGGGGAACTGCAAGCCTACGAGCAGAAGTACGCGTTCCACAACGTCTTCGTCTTCGAGCCGGCCGACGGGTCGCTCGAGATCGTCGCCCGCGGGGGCAAGAAGGTGCAACTCCCGCTCCGCCGCGCCTTCTGCGACGCCGTGCTCGGTCTGAAGGTCGAGGACACCGACCCGATCCGCCGCAGCTACTACCTCGACCACCTGCTCGACCCGGCCTTCGCCTTCGCGACCGAACCGGACGACCGCGTCGCGGCGGTCCGGCTGCGCCGGTTGCGAGTGTTGCCAATTGTCGATCGACCGGCACTCGAGGGGGCCGAACTCCGCCTGAAGGAAGTCGCGTCGCTCGACGAGGTTCGCACCGCCGCCGCCCGGTTCTGCGCGGCGTTCGACCTGGAGCGGTCGCAGGTCGCCGTCGTCCAGGCCGGCATCCAGATCGAGTTCCAGCGTGAAGGCCGCGCCCGGCCGCGGAGCCTGACGTTCAACGTCAGCACGCCGACGACCTGCGACCTGAAGAGCAAGCCCGACGACGTGCGGGTCGTCGGCGAACGCTGCATCCGGCGGTGGAGGATTTTGCGTGACTGACCCGTGCGAGGCGCTGTGGCCCTTGCTGGAATCCCCGACCGCGATTCTCCCGCCCCACGCGGAGTCGCACGGGCCGCTCGGGATCCGCGCCCGACTGTGCGAACTCGGGCTGCTGGTTCCGGCCGGGGAAGCGGACCGCGTTCTCTGTCCGGAGTGCGGCGATCACTTCGAGGAAGTGCTTGCCCGCGATGGGCCGGGCGGGACGCGGTTCGTCATCGAATGCCCGGCGTGGATCCGGGTCCCGGTGTCGTTCGAGGCCCGGCGGCAGTGGCGGGTCGATTGCGACCGCGTCGCGGCCGCGCTGGCGGCCGCCCTGCAACTAACGGGAAAAGTCGCAGAACTCGTCCACCGGCGCTGTTGGCGTCTCGGCCGCAGCGCGCTCGGCGGCGAGCCCCGCGACGTGCTCCTGGCCCGGGGGATGGGCTGGAACGACGCCGCCACCGTGCGAGGGGCGGTCGCGGCGGCCCGCAAGCCGATCGTGCTCGTCCCGGCCGTCCCGCCTCCCGCCGACTTCTGGACGCGGAAAGTGCCGCCCCTGGTGGTGCTTTCGTCGGCGGCGACGTGCGGGGCGGCAGGGCTCGAGATTGATCCCCTGGCCGTCCTCGCCACCGTCCGCGCGGCCGAGGACGAATCGGACGGTTCCGCACTGGAACTCTCCCCCGAGCACCTCGCGCTCGTGGTCCGCCGGCAAATCAAGGCCGAGCACCGGACCGAACTCACCGACGACGCCTACCTCCGGGCCTACCGCCAGCACGGGTCCTGCCGCGCCGCGGCCGAATTCCTGTCGCACCAGACGGGTACGGCCGTGAGCAAGGACGCGGTCCACCGCGCCGTCCGGCGGGCCGGCGGCGTTGCCGAGGTCCTCGACGCCGAGGACAGCGATTCGGTGCTCCGCCCTGTCGCGTCGCAGGCCCGCGACAAGAACGGAAAACCGTTGATTCGCTCGAAACCCTTGCCCGAACGGTGATTGGCACCGCCCGCGACGGGCGTCGACCCGTGCGGACGCGACGCCAACCGCGACACGACCGCCGGCCGGTAAGGCCGGCTGGACGATCCCCGGCGGCGCGGCGAACCCACGGTGGGTTGGCGGCGCCGCACCCGGGATCGCCGACTTCCGGCCCCGGAGGTCGGCGTGAACGTCGCGAACGAAACCGATGCGATTTTGACCGAGTACGCCCGCACCCTGATCCGGTGCAAGGCCCGCCAGATCTGCCGTCGCGGGGATTTCGGACCGGACGAACGGGAGGACGTCGAACAGGAATTGTGGCTGATGGTCTGCAAGCGGCTGCCGCGGTTCGACCCGGCCCGGGCCTCGTTCGACCGCTTCGTCGACCTGGTCGCCGGGCGGGCGCTGGTCGTCCTGCTCCGCGCCCGGCAGCGGTTGAAGCGGCATCCCGGTCGCGCCACCCGATCGCTCGACGAGCGGGTGGCGAGGCCGGGCGGCGCCGTGCCGCAGGCCGCGCTGGTCACGGAGGCCGACGGGACGCGGCGCCGGGGGACCGTACTCCGCGACCCGGTCGCCGACCGGGACCGGGCCGGCGCCGTCGCGGCCGTGCTCGCCCGGCTGACGCCCGCCGACCGCGAGGTCGCCCGCCGGTTCATGGCCGGCGAGGGGGAGCGGGCGATCCGCCGGGACACCGGCCTTTCCCGCCGGGGCGTCCGCGCCGCCCTCGGGCGGGTCCGCGAAGCGATGGAACTCTTCGGGCGGGAAAATCTGTAATCCGCGGACATCCGAAAAACGGATGGCGTATTTAACAGGCGAAGAATCGGCACTTCGCGGTCGGCCCGCCGATCGCCCCGTCCCCGCCGGTCCGGAGCGTCACGATGAACCTACTGTCCCAGGTCCAACGCGGCCGGAGTTCCAAACCGCCGCGCATCTTGCTGTATGGGACGCCGGGGATCGGCAAAACGACCGTCGGCTCGCAAGCCCCGAACCCGGTGTTCGTCCCGACGGAGGACGGCCTCGGCGAGATTGACTGTGCCCGCTTTCCGCTGGCCACCTCCGTCGACCAGGTGGCCGCGGCGCTCGACGAACTCGTGCACCAGGAGCACGACTTCGAGTCGGTCGTCATCGATTCGCTCGACTGGCTCGAGCGAATGATCTGGGACCGGGTGTGCGACGAGTTCAACGTCAAGAACGTCGAGAAGGCCGACGGCGGGTACGGCCGCGGCTACCAGGCGGCG
>CAZKIQ010000054.1:0-34575 GCA_964552815.1 uncultured Alcaligenaceae bacterium
TCTTCACGACGCATTCCTCCCGCGAGAATTCGGGACGGGGAACGGGTCGGTCGGTGGGTCGGTGGGTTGTGTGCCTCGCCCTCAGGTGGGGCGGTGGGTCACCTGCGGTTGGGGCTCGCCGGTGCCGTCGGCCACGCGGCGGAAGACGACCGGTCGCGGCAGAGTCTCGGTCGTCGGGTAAGTCCTCTCCCAGTGAGCGTCGTTGCGGAACAGGAACTCGCGGACCCCCAGCGAGTATGTGATCGGGGCGAGGTTTTCGAGCCACCCGCCGGGCGGCTCGTCGGCCGGGAACTCGCGGAGTCCGTCTTCGTCCGGTTCGTAGTCCGATTCGGGTGGCCGGACGGCACCGCCTCGCCAGACCGGCACCTCGCACTCGCCATACATCGGGACGTGGGCCCAACTCCCAAAGAACCCAGTGATGCGGACCGCGACGCTGTAGTCGTCCTCGTGGCCGACGTCGATCTTCAGCCCCTGATACTTGAACTGGATCTCCAGGAGTGCGTCGTCGACCCAGAACCGGCGGTAGAAACGGTCGTCTTCCAGCACGGAGATGCCGGTAATCAGGGGCCGCTGGGTGACCGCCTCGACCCGGGCCGGGTCGTTGTACGCCCACATCGGGCCCTCGAGGCTATCGAGGTCGAGCAACCGGTTGACGAACAGGTGCGGGCTGAACGTGGTCCGGGCCTCCCACACGACGCCCGCCGCGTCCGGGATCCGCTGGAAACAGGCCACGTTACCGTACCCGTCGGCGGCTCGCTCGGGAAACCCGCCGTCGTCGAACGCGAGCCGGTACTCGATTTGGAGACTCCCGTCTCCGATCACCAGCCATCCCGGCGGATCCGTCGGGAACACCACTTCGCCGTGGTTCCACAACGAGTATGGGACGTAACCGGGAGACGAGATGGGAGCCTTCTCCGCCATGACCTTTACCCCCTGTTACCATTTCACCGTCGGTATACGGACTGTGGAGCGGCTCAACCTTGCTGAGTGCATGCACGTCAGATCGTGGTGGCCAGTTTCGCGCCCCAGTGGGTGCGCCGCAGACCTTCGTGGACAGCCCGGCGGTCGGCCCGGTCACCGGCCAGATTCAACGCCTCGGCCAATCCTTCAACCGTTGGGACCAGCGCGACCGTGCGATCGCGGTGCGTTTCGGTCAGCCGTCTGACCAGGCCGCGGGCGGCGAGCCGACGTGCGGCGCGGGAGAACGCCATCCGCTGACGCGATTCGAGCGGGATCCCGAACCACTCCCCCGGCGTGAACGGCAGGCCGACCGCACACAGCGTGGCCAGAAACGGCGTGGCCGCGTCGTCCGGCAGTCCGGCCAACGTTTCGAGCTCGGCCAGAATGGTGAACAGGATCGTCTGTTCCTCATCGGCTACGGTTCGTTCGGCGGGTGCGTTCACGGGGATGCCCTCGCGTTCGATTCGGTTACAGGATCGGGGGCGCGGATGGGTCCGCGAAAAACCTGCAACAGCCATTTAGCCCTTACCGGGCAACGGGTTCGGGAAAAATCCGGACAGGCGAAAGTAACTGTGTCTCATGTCCCAGCTGCTCCCGCGGACGTGCTGGCGAACATCATGCCACGGGAGGACCCGTTGGCCTGTTGCGCGACAGGTTCGCATCTTCGCCTCGATAACCGCCCTTGGTGGAATGCAGGAACTTAAGGGGTGCATCGAGCCGGACGGTGCACTTGGGTTGCGGGGCTTTTGACTCGCTGACCTTCACCTCAGCGCAGCTTCAGATTCTTCTGGTCACCTGTGCCAGAACGAAGCGACGGGTCATGAGTCCGCTCACGACCGTGTGCCCAAAGGCTTTCTGGCGAGGTGGGCGACGAAGCGGTTCGCCACGTCGGGTCACCTTCTTGGTTCGATCAGAGATTGCGTTTTGACCACCGCGAACTCGTCGGGGAAGGTATGGAACGTCGAGACCGACAAACCGGTCGGCAACTGCTCCACCATCACGAGGCCGATCGGGGTCAGGCCGAGACGGTTGTGAGGGCGGAAGTGAAAGAGCATCCCGCGTTTCGTGCCGTCCGCCACGATCTCCTCGTGGACGTGCAAAAACACTTCTGGCGGAAGTGGCTCCACCTGCAGACTCATCTGGTATCCGACCCGCCCGACCTGCGACCGACCCTGCCGTTCCCCTTGGAAGCGGTAGGCGAGCATCCGACCGCGTTCGGGCATCGGGTGGTCGACGGTTGTGATGATTTCCGTCAGGCAGGCGTCTCCCCGAACCCATTCCAGAGCGTGGCCGGTCGGCGTGATCCGGGCGGTCAGGGTGAAGCCGTCCCGGGAAACCCGGCGACAGGCGAGCGAGTCGAACAGCTCCGGATGGACCGGCCGATCGTAGAGCCGGAAGAGCAGTTCTTCGACACGAGGACGGAGGATCGGGCTGCTCATACCCGGTCTCGGGCCGGCGGGGGGGGAGTTCGATACCCGATCTTACCCGGGTCGGAGAAGGCTCACAATCGCAGCCGGGCGGAGTGGACCGTCAGAACTGGGTGGTGAAAATGCAACGAGGCGAGACCCTGGGGCCTCGCCTCGCGGCTTCTCGAGGGTCAAAGACCCGCGGGGTCAGTCGACCTTCTTCGGGGTCGTTTCTTTCGGGGTTTCCTTCGGCATCGTCACGGCCGGGGTGGTCGGGGTGACCACGGTGCCGTAGCAACCGGTGCAGCCGTAGGTGTAGCCCGAGCTCCAGCAGCCAGCGGAGTAGCCGGTGCAGGAGTAACCGGTGCAGGAGTAGCCGGTGCAGCCATGGCAAGAGCCGTGGCAGCCGTTCTTCTTGCCGAGGAACCCGCCGAGGAAGCCACCCCGATCGCGGCCGTGGCAGGAACCGTGGCAGCTCGAGCCGTAGCAGCTGGCGTAGCCAGTGCAGCCGGCGGAGTAGCCAGTGCAGCCGGCGGAGTAGCCGGTGCAGCTGTAGCTACCGTAGCATCCGCTGCAGCCCTTCTTGCCGAAGGAAGCTGCATCGCCGGAGGTGGACATCGCCATCATGAGGACCATCGTGTACATCGTGTCGAACCCTCGAAGCAGAGAAGTTACCCACACCCAACCCGCACTCGCGGGTTACGGTAAAAGCCGTCCGGCACCAGTCCGCCCACAAGGCGGGTATGCCGGGGTGGCATCCATTCCGCGGTTTGCGTTACTCGGCCATTTTGCACAAAGCGGGGGAACCTGATAATTCGCACCGAGTGGGAAAGATCATTGAACAAGATCCTAGATTTGTCTTATCCGAGCGTCAACAGTAATTTGGGGAGGCTGCGAAGAATCGCCGGAGTGGGGGTTCCGAATATGCCGACCCACCCAAAACCCGACTTGGATTGCCTCATCTTGAGAAATCGGATACGCTAGTCCCAAATTCCCAGCACCCACGTCCAACGAATGCACCTTCGAACCCGTTGGACTCCCAGAACCGTACACCAATCGAGTATCCTGAGCTTCGGACACCTCCGACCTCCTGTGAGACCCGGCATGGAACCTTCTGACGCCGCGGCAAATGACGACGTCCTCCCACCCGTTGACCCGCACATCGTGAACCGAATCGCGTTCGCCGGCGTGGGCCTCGCATCCAGCGCATTTGCGATCGGTTTGGTCCAGATGGCCGCCGGCGAACTCCCGTGGGTTGTGACATCCCTACGCGTGTTCTTGGCTTTGATGGGCGTTCTCGTCGCCGGCTACGCTCTGACACTTCGGCCTGCATCTTGGATTTCCTGGGGAATCGCCGCCATCACCACGCTGATTGCCTCCGTTGGGCTTCCGGATTCCTGGGATTCTATTCAAATGCTCTTCCGACTCCTGACGATTCTCGCCGCCGCCGGCACCGTGCTGATGCTCCTACCCATGACCGCCCGTTTGACGCTCATCTCTTGCGCCGTCCTCTTCCACTTCGGCGGCATCCTCACTGCCACCACCTGGCCCGACCCGGCACCCTGGCTGACAAACCAGATCGGCCAGCGGGTCTATCAGCCCTATCTCACGTTTATGTATCTCAAGAATGCGTATCACTTCTATTCCCCGGAACCGGGCCCCGCAAGCCACCTATTCGCGCTTGTGACTTACGAACTCGATGAGATCGACCCCAACACGGGGAAAAAAAAGATCGTCCGGGAATGGAAGACGATGCCGCGTCGGGACGGTGAGCAACTCCGCGACCCGCTGAGCCAGACGTATTATCGTCGGCTATCATTGACTGAAATGGCCTCGCAAACAGTACCGGCATTGATGACAACGCAAAACCTGGAAACCGAGGATGTCAAGGCCCGGCGGCTGGCGGTCTTCTCCATGCCCGACCCGTCCCGGTGCAATGAGCCGGTCAACATGCAGTATCGCATCCCGCAACCGCACCTGTATCGATATCTCATCCCGTCATACATACGCCATATGGCCCAGGCCTATTCGGCCCCGGACAGCAAGGTTATTGGCATCAAGCTGTATCGCGTCGAGCACCGCATCATCACGTCGACGGCATTTGTGAAAGGATTGAGCCCCTATCACCCGACGACCTACAAGCCCTACTATTTCGGGGAATACACGCCCGAAGGGAAGTTGATCGATACGCAGGATCCGATGTTGTACTGGCTGGTTCCGGTGCTTCCGAAGCCGAACGGTGCCGCACCGGGCGACCCGGAACAAATCGATTATGACGACCATATGTCCCGGCATGCCGGGTTTGAATTCAACTGGCGGGCCCTCAAGGATTGGAGGAATTAAACCCCGATGAACAACACCAATGCCCCGGCCTCGATCGGCCGACAGTGGCTCAATTTCTGGTTCACCCCCGGTGACCCGACCACACTCGGTTTCATCCGCCTGGTGACGGGCTTCATCGTCCTGTATGTGCATCTCGCATATTGTTTCGACTTCTATGATTTCTTCGGCCCCAAGGGTTGGTGGGATCTGCAAACCGTCAACCGGGAACGGAAGGAAGCACCCACGGCGGTGCCGCCCTTCTGGGATATGGAGGAAGGGGGGTGGGACGAGTCCCCACAATCCGCATTTGTGCCGGAATACCCGCACCGCAAGGCCGCGTTTATGAAGTTCCTTCGCGAACTTCCGAGCGATCCGGCCAAGCTCAACGAATCCCTTCGCTTCCTGGAACGGGTCCAGGCATCCGTCAAATCATCCGGCAACCCCATGTATGGGCTTGAAGGATTGGGATATATACAAGGCCTCAGCGGCGATCCGGAGACGCGACGCCGGGATCTGCAGAATATGATCAAGGGGGATACACGACTCATCAGCCCGACCGGGCAGAAGGTGCAAGTTCCGGATTTTCTCACCTCGCTTCCCCCGGATTCGCCCACCAGTCCGGAACGTCGCGAGGCGGCTGAGGAGATTGAGAAGTTCTATCAGGTTCTGCCCAGGGACCCAGACGACCGCAAGTTTGTGATTGCACACCTCGTCGAGATTGATGCGAGGACCCGCGAGAACTTGTTGCGGTTCATGAAAGAACTGGGAACGCTCGATGCGGAAGACCGCAAGGCGAAACTCGATTACATGGAGTACTGGAACTTCGAGGCAAAGTACGCATATCACGTTGGCAATTCCAGTTTCTCCGTGTGGTATCACATTACGGATGCCACCTCGATGTGGATCGCCCACATCGTGATCCTCGGGATCATGTTCCTGTTCGCGATTGGGTTCTGCACCCGCATCACATCGGTGCTCACCTGGCTCGCGGCCGTGAGCTATATCCACCGGACGCAGTATGTGTTGTTCGGCATGGACACGATGATGAACATCCTGCTGATCTACCTGATGATCGGGAACAGCGGGGCGGCGTTGTCGGTGGATCGGCTGATCGCACGGTACCGGGCGAGCAAGAACAGCCTGCGAAAGTTCGGGCACATCGACGAGAAAACCCGGGCATTTCTGGAGGCACCGCCCAAGTCTGTCTCCGCCGCGTTCGCGTTGAAACTATTGAATGTGCACTTCTGCTTCATCTACATGGCTGCGGGACTGTCGAAGCTGAAGGGGAACGCATGGTGGAACACCAATGCATACTGGGATACACTCGTGAATCCAGAGTTCACGTTGATCCACTACCACTGGTATGAGTCGCTTCTCCGCAAGATGGTCGCAAACCGCCCGCTCTATGCGGTCGCGGCGGCGGTGGGGGTGGGTGTGACATTCGTGGCCGAAATTGGGCTGCCGTTCCTCATCTGGACGAAACTTCGGCCCTACATGATGATTTTCGGCTTTATGCTCCACGCCGGGGTGGCGATCTTTATGGGGTTGTGGATCTTCAGTTTGCTCATGATGATGATGTTGTTTGGATACATGCCCGGGTGGTGTGTTCGCGAACGGATCTTCGGTTCGAAACCGGCGTCGTCGCCGTTCACGGTGAAGTTCTCCCGGGACGATCCGGCTCAAGTTCGGGCGGCGGCGCGGATCGCGGCACTGGATTTCGACGGGCAGGCTGGGTTCGCGGAAGGCCCGGAATTCCTGGTCCTTGTCGATGGGAAAGCATACTCCGGGTCGCACGCCGCGGAGACCACCCTCGGTCGGCTCTCGTGGGTGGGGTTGTTCCGGTTTCTGCTCGTCGTTCCGGGGGTGAGTTCGCTGTTTGCTCCACGGAAATGACGCGTCTCGCGGGGATTTCCCCGAGGTGACCCATGGACTCGCTGCCGACTCGGCCGGTGCCAGAATCCGCGGAGCAGGAACTGGCCGCGGATCCGGCGGGCACAAGTCCGTGGTCGCCCGACGACGCGGATGGCCGCACGTTGTTCGACACCTCGCAGGCGGAAGACGGCACGGTGACGGTCGTCTTTCCGCAGGACAAGTTCGACCGCTGGCGTTCCCAGGCGTTGGCCCACATTTCGAGTCGGGAAGACGGGCGGACGTACCTCGCCCAGGTGGTTCGCGGGCCATACGCAGCACCGGTCGGGCTTCCCGCAACCACCCCGGCCCTGGTGATCACGCAAGTGGAGGGGTCGCTGTTTACGCCGCCGTACCACGGGTGGGCGGCGGTCAGCATTCTCGGCGAAGTTCGCGACGGGCAGACAACGGTGCCGCTGTTTCGACCCCGGCCCAACTCGGCGGTCCGGTTGCTGTCCGCAGAAGAAACCCGCGATGCCCTCCGGTGCGATGGCGACCTGCGCCTCGGGATGGCGGTCGGGTTCGAGAACCTGCCGGTCGGCCTGCGAAGCGACGAAAAAGCCCACATTCCCCGGCACACGCTCGCGGTTGGCACCACCGGGGCGGGGAAGTCCACGTTTATCGCCGGCTGGGTGGAGAAACTCGCCTCGGCCGGGTTCTGCGTGATTCTGATCGACGTGGAAGGCGAGTACGCGACCCTGCACCGGCCCGCCGACTCGCCGCGAATTCTCCCCGCGCTGGCGGCACGCGGGCTGTCACCAGCCGGGATCCGCGATTCCTACCTGCTCGTACCGACGCATTCCCCGCCGAGCGATCCGCAGCACCCGCGGGTTCGCCGGTTCTGCCTCGACTTCTCCAACATCTCCCCCTACATCGCGGCGGAACTACTGGGGGGAAACGAGCCGCAAACCGACCGGTTTCTGGCGGCGTACGATCTGGCCGCGGATCTCGTCACGTCCCTCGGCCTGACCGGCGACCGCGACACCCATGCGGCCCGGGTGCGGGATTTCGATGACCAGGAATCGGGCTACCCGGACCTCAAACTCGCCCACGTTCTGGATGTCGCCCAGGCGGCGGCGACGGTCGTCGGCAAGGAGGAGATCGAGGAGCGATTCCTTCACGCCGATGGCTTCCGATCCCACGTCGGCCGGTTGACGGAGCGAGTCGGGGAACTCGTGAAGAAACTTCCCAACGTGCAGTCCTGGCGGAAAACCGTCCGGCTCATCGCGGCACTGTATCGCACCGGGTTGTTCGACCGGACGGGTTCCGGGGCGGACGGCAAGAAAATCGAAAGTCTGCACTACGACAAGATGCTCGCCGCCGGCCGGGTGTTGGTCTTCGACCTGGCAGGGCTGGAATCGCCGGCCCACCGCAACCTCGCGATTTCGGACCTGCTTCGCGGCGTGATCGATGCCCAGGATCGGCTGTATGCCCTCGCGCCGCCGGAGAAGAAACCCAAAACGGTCGTCGTGATCGAGGAAGCCCACGAGTTCGTGTCGGCAGAGCGGGTGTCGCAGATGCCCGCGGTTTTCGGGCAAATCCAGCGGATCGCCCGACGGGGTCGGAAACGCTGGCTCGGCCTCGTTTTCGCAACCCAGTTCCCACAGCACCTGCCCGGGGAACTGTATACCCTCTGCAACAACCGGATCCTGATGCGTCTGGGCGATGAACCGACGCTGCGGAAACTGCAGCATTCCGTCGGCGGGGTTCCGGAGAATCTCTGGCCGAGGTTGAAGAACCTCCCGACCGGCCAGGCAATCGTGTCGGCCCACGGCATCGAGCCTGCCCTTATCGTTTCCCTCGACCCCGGCCGGTGTCTGCTGCGGATGGTGGACTGACGTCGCGGAGATCCACCCATCTCGCGATGGATCGGACGGGGAAAAATCTCCCGTCGCCGGAATCGCTTTTGCCGCCTACCCCATCCAAGAGGCATCGGATTGCCCAGTTCCGGAGAACCACCGTGGACATGAACAGATTCACCGAGAAAGCCCGCGAAGCGATTGCCGGTTCCCAGGCCATCGCGGCGCGGATGAACCATCAACAGATCGACCTCGAACACGTGCTGCTCAGCCTCCTCGACCAGGAGAAGGGCCTCGCCGGCGCGATCCTGGCCAAGGCGGGGGTGTCGGTCGATGCCCTGACGATCAAACTGCAGCGGGAACTGGAGAAGATCCCGCAAGTGACCGGCCGCAGCGGCGCTGCCGAGAACCAGTACGTTTCCGGCCGATTCAACAAGCTCCTCGCGGCCGCCGAGGATGAGGCGAAGAACCTCAAGGACGAGTACGTCTCCGTCGAGCATCTGCTGCTCGCCCTGACAGCCGACCGCGGCCCCGCCGGGAATCTCCTGCGCGAGTTCGGCGTCACCCGGGATCGCTTGCTTTCCGCCCTGAAGGAAGTTCGCGGCAGCCAGCGGGTCACGACGCAGAACCCCGAGGAAACCTACCAGGCGCTCGAAAAGTACGGCCGGGACCTGACCGCGTCCGCCCAGCGGGGCAAGCTCGACCCCGTCATCGGCCGGGACGAGGAAATCCGCCGCGTAGTCCAGGTACTGAGCCGGCGGACCAAAAACAACCCCGTCCTGATCGGCGAGCCCGGCGTCGGCAAAACCGCCATCGTCGAGGGGCTCGCCCAGCGGATCGTCCGCGGCGACGTGCCGGAAGGGTTGAAGGACAAGCGCGTCGTCTCCCTCGACATGGGGGCACTCATCGCCGGGGCGAAATACCGCGGCGAGTTCGAGGAACGCCTCAAGGCCGTCCTGAAAGAAGTGACCTCCTCCGAGGGTCAGATCATCCTCTTCATCGACGAGCTCCACCTCGTCGTGGGGGCGGGCAAGGCGGACGGCGCGATGGACGCCGGCAACCTGCTCAAGCCGATGCTCGCCCGCGGGGAACTCCACTGCATCGGGGCGACGACGCTCGACGAGTACCGCAAGCACATCGAGAAGGACGCCGCCCTCGAACGCCGGTTCCAGCCCGTGCTCGTGGACCAGCCCAGCGTCGAGGACACGATCTCGATCCTTCGCGGATTGAAGGAAAAGTACGAGGTGCACCACGGCGTCCGGATCAAGGACAACGCCCTCGTCGCCGCCGCCGTGCTGTCGAACCGCTACATCACCGACCGGTTCCTGCCCGACAAGGCGATCGACCTCGTCGACGAGGCAGCGGCGAAGCTCCGCACCGAAATCGACAGCATGCCCGCGGAACTCGACGAGCTTTCCCGCCGGGTCATGCAACTCGAAATCGAGCGGCAAGCGCTGAAGAAGGAAACCGACACCGCGTCGAAAGACCGGCTTTCCAAGCTGGAACGCGAACTCGCCGACCTCAAGGAGCAATCCGACGCCCTCAAGGCGAAGTGGCAGGCGGAGAAAGAATCCGTCCAGAAAGTCCGGCATGTCCGCGAGGCGATCGAGCAACTCAAGGTCGAACTCGAACGGGCCGAGCGGGCGTCCGACCTCAACCGGGCGGCGGAACTGAAGTACGGGAAACTCCCGGAACTCCAGAAACAACTGGCGGTTCTCGAGCAAACCGCGGCCGCGGAGCAGAACTCGGGCAACCGCCTCGTCAAGGAGGAGGTCGGCGAGCAGGACATCGCCTCCGTCGTCGCCCGCTGGACCGGCGTGCCGGTGACGAAACTGCTCGAAGGGGAAAAGGAAAAACTCCTCCACCTCGAGGACGAGTTGCACGAGCGGGTCGTCGGCCAGAACGAGGCGGTGACCGCGGTGGCAGAGGCCGTCGTCCGCGCCCGGAGCGGCTTGAAGGATCCGAACCGGCCGATCGGAAGCTTCATCTTCCTCGGCCCCACCGGGGTCGGGAAAACGGAACTGGCCCGCGCCCTCGCCGAGTTCCTCTTCGACGACGAGAAGGCGATGGTCCGCATCGACATGTCCGAGTACCAGGAAAAGCACACGGTTTCCCGGCTCGTCGGTGCCCCGCCGGGCTATGTCGGCTACGACGAGGGAGGCCAACTCACCGAGGCCGTCCGCCGTCGGCCGTACTGCGTGATCCTTTTCGACGAAATCGAGAAGGCCCACCCGGACGTCTTCAACGTGCTCCTGCAAGTGCTCGACGACGGCCGCCTGACCGACGGCCAGGGCCGAACCGTGGATTTCAAGAACACCATCGTCGTGATGACTTCCAACATCGGAAGTCAGAAGATTCTGCAGTACCGCGGTTCCGACATCGGCGAGGTATACGACCGCATGAAATCGGACGTGATGAACGAACTCCGGAAAGCGTTCCGCCCCGAGTTCCTGAACCGCGTCGACGAAACGATCGTATTCCACTCGCTGAAGCAGGACGATCTCAAGCGGATCGTCGAGATCCAGCTCGGCAACCTTCGGGGTCGGCTCGCGGAGCGGAAGATCGGCATCACCCTGACGGACGCCGCCAAGACCTTCCTCGTCAACACCGGCTACGACCCCAACTACGGGGCCCGGCCGTTGAAGCGAGCGATCCAGAAGGAAATCGAAACCCCGCTCGCACGACTACTCCTCAAGGGAGACGTGCGCGACGGTATGACCGTGGAAGTCGATTACGACGTGGCACACGATTCCCTCTCCTTCCACCCCGCCGTCGAGGCGGAGGTGGTCGGATAGGTCGGCTGCCCGATCCGAACCGTCCCGCACGCCAACCAGGGGCGTGCTCACCTGGAACTTTCCCATGTACCCCGAATATTCCCTGCCCGTCGCGAAACCGGCCCGCCGACCGACCAGCCCGCTTCCCCTTCTGATCGCGCTCCTCTTCGGAGTCGCGGTCGGGCTCGGGGTGTACCGCCTCACAGAGGGCCGCTTCGTTGCCGCGCCGGCCCTCGACCCCAACGCCTCCCTCCGGGAAGTTTCCCCCAAGTCCGCACCGGACGCGGAGGAGAACGAGTCCATCACCGTCTTCCGGGACGCCCGGGACAGCGTGGTCAACGTGGACACGATCACCCTCGTTCGCGGGCAGTACATGGGCGGGTTCCAGGAGCAGCAAACCGGCACCGGTTCCGGCTTCGTCTGGGACAAGGATGGCCGAATCGTGACGAACTTCCACGTTGTGAAGACCGCCATCCAGAACCGGCTCCGCGTCCGGGTCGTGATGTCCGACCGCACCGTGCACGACGCCACCGTCATCGGCGTCGCCCCGGACTACGACCTTGCCGTGCTGCAAATCAACGCGCCGAAGGAAAGCCTCCACCCGATCCGGGTTGGCACCTCCGCGGACCTGCAGGTGGGCCAGAAAACCTACGCGATCGGCAACCCGTTCGGCCTCAGCCTGACGATGACCAAGGGGATCATCTCCGCCCTCGACCGCGAAATCGAATCTCCCGGCGACCGGCCGATCGAGCACGCGATCCAGACCGACGCCCCGATCAACCCCGGAAATTCCGGTGGCCCGCTCCTCGACAAGGACGGCCGGTTGATCGGCGTCAACACTTCCATCGCCACCCCGTCCGGCGGGAATGTTGGCATCGGGTTCGCCATCCCCGTCGACACCGTCAACCCGGTCGTCACGGAACTGATCCGCACCGGCAAACTTCCCCAGCCCGACATTGGCCTCAAGCTCGTCGACCAGCGCCGATTGCGGCGGGCGGGATACCCCAACGGCGTCATGGTCCAGCAGGTCGACCCCCAGGGGCCTGCGGCTCGTGCCGGACTTCGCGGACTCGTCCTCGACCCCCGCACCGGCGACGCGCAACCCGGCGACCTCATCCTCGCCATCGACGGCAGCCCCGTTTCCGGCAACCAGGAGTTCCTGCAATCCATCGCCAAGCGGAAGCCCGGAGAAACCGTGAAGCTGACGATCGAACGCGGCGAAGAACAATCCGCGGTGACGGTCACGCTCCGGGGCGTGTGACCAGCCTCGGTTGTCGAAATTTTCGTGCCCCCGCTCGGCCCGGAGTGATAACATTCTCTCGTGCTGTTGCCGTTGCCATCGGGTTGCGATGCGTCCATGATTCCCCGGCTCGCGTACTTCAAACGGTATCGCATGGAGCGCGACCTGTCGCATCCGCTGCCGGACGTGGAGTTGCCGGAGGGTTTCCAGTGGGTCGCCTGGGAAGCGGATCTGCTTTACGCCCATGCGGAAGTGAAATTTGCGAGCTTCCGGCACGAGCTTGACGCGCAGGTCTTCTCGAGTTTCAACGACCTCGCGGGTTGCCAGGGCCTGATGCGGGCGATCCGCGAGCGGCCGGGGTTCTGCCCGGGTGCGACCTGGCTGGTGGCCAGCCCGGATGGCCCGGTGGGCACCGTCCAGGGAATCCGTGACACCAACGGATTCGGCGCGATCCAGAACATCGGCGTGGTGCCGCACTGCCGGGGGCTCGGGATCGGGTTTGCCCTGCTGATTCGTGCCCTGGTCGGTTTCCGGGCCGCGGGTTTGAAGCGGGTCCACCTCGAGGTGACGGCCCAAAATACCGCCGCAATTCGGTTGTATCGCAACAACGGCTTCCGTTGCACCCAGACGATCTACAAGGCCGTCGAAGTGACCGACACCGTCCCCGCCGGGGCCGGCATCTGACTCGTCTTTTGGGAAGGATTCGACTTCGTGCCCCAGCAAATCGACACCCACACCTTTCCCAACGGCCTGACGTTACTCGCCGAGCGGATGGATCACGTCCGATCCGCGACGATGTACTTCCTCATCCCCGCCGGGTTCACCCACGACCCCGTCGGCCAGGAGGGGATCAGCACGCTCATGTGTGAGATGCTCGTCCGCGGTGCGGGAAACCGGGACAGCAAGAAGCTCGCACTCGACCTCGACAACCTCGGAGCCGATCGCGGCGAAAGTGTCGGCCCCTTCAACCTCGTCCTTTCCGCGGGCACCCTGGCTCGGAACCTTCCTGCGGTGCTGGACATCTACGCCGACGTGATCCGGAAGCCCCACCTGCCGGGCGACGAACTCGAAGCGGCCCAGGAACTGGCCCTCCAAGACATCCAGGGTCTGGAAGATTCGCCGCAAGAGAAGGTGATTCTCGAGTTGAAGTCGCGGTATTACCCGACGCCGTTGAACCGCAACCGCTACGGCACCGCCGAGGGTCTGCAGGCCGTCACCCCGACCTCGTTGAAGTCCCACCACGCGGACCGGTTCCGGGCCAACGGCGCGATTTTGTCCGTCGCCGGCAACATCGACTTCCCCGCCCTCCGCGACCAGATCGGCAGGCTCTTCGGCGACTGGGCCGGCGGCGCGACCGAACCACCGACCCCCGCTGTCCACTCGCCGAGATCCGAGCACATCACGAAGGAGACGCAGCAGACGCAGATCGCGATCGCCTTCCCGAGTGCTCCGTTTGCGGACCCGGACTTCTACGCCGCCCGCGGTGCGGTGGGTGTGCTTTCCGGCGGCATGAGTGCCCGACTCTTCACGGAAGTCCGGGAAAAACGCGGCCTCTGCTACTCCGTCTACGCCACCCACGACACCGTCAAGGACCGCGGCACCATCCTTGCCTACGCTGGCACCCGCAACGAAAAAGCCCAGCAAACCCTCGACGTCACCGTCGGCGAACTCCGCCGATTGAAGGACGGCATCGCCGACGAGGAACTCGACCGCGTCAAGGCAGGCCTCAAAACCTCCCTCGTGATGCAGCAGGAATCGACTGGAGCCCGGGCCAGTTCCATGGCCAGCGACTGGTTCTACCTCAAACGCGTGCGAACCGTCGAGGAAGTGCAAGCCGCCGTCGACGGGCTGACGGTCGCCAAGGTGCTGGCGTATCTGGATCGCTTCCCCGTGCAGAACCTGACGGTGGTCACCCTCGGCCCGGACGCGTTGACGATCCCCGTGTGACTCAGCCGTTCCCGCTGCGAACTTCAACGATTCTGAAGTTTCGAGACGCCCACGCCGATAAAGAGTGCGGATTATTCCGCCTGGGCGGGAGGGGGTCGATGATGGACGAGCAACCCGACGCGACGGTTTCCGGGGAACTGGTGATCCGCAACGGAAACCAGCGCGGCACACGCTTCCCGGTTTCTCTTCCCGCAACCGTGATCGGCTCGTCGGAACCCTGCGACATCCGGATCACTGCCCGCGGTGTCGGCGAGGTGCACTGCCTCGTCACGGTCACCGAATCCGGGCCCGTGCTGCGTTCCTGGTTCCCGGACGACACGCTCGTCAACGGCAAACCGACGGCGGCCACCATCCTCCGCGATGGCGACGAGATCCGCGTCGGACCGTGCCTGTTTCAGCTGGCCTGGCACTCCGCCGAGTTGGTGCCTCTGACCGCCGAGCCGACCGTTCCGGCAGAAGAAGACTTCGAGGCTCTGCGGATGCAGGCGGCCGCCGTCGCTGCCCAGCAGGCGATGCTCGTCGAGGAAGAGTGGCAGATCCGCGAGCGGGAACAGGCCCTGCACGAGCAGGAAATCCAGCTCGCCGCGGTGCTCGAAGAGCGGCACAAGCAACTCGCCGGGATGCAGCACGCCCTCCACGACGGCCGGGAAAAACTGCGAACCGATCGCGAATTCGAGGGGGAAAAGCTCCGCAAGATGCGGGCAAACATCGGCCCGCTCCACGCCGCCGCCAAGCGCGACCGCCGGGCCGCGCGCAAGATTCTCGCCGAAGCAGAGGACCACGTCCAGCGAGCGATCGCCGCCGCCCGATCGGAACTCGCCGCCGACCGGGTTGCCCTGGAGCGCGAAATCCGCGACCACGTCGAGGAAGTGGCCGCATTCCAGGAAAATCAGGCTCGCACCGAGGCCGAGCTTGCCGAGTCCGAGCGCCGCCTCCGCGAGGGGTGGGACATGCTCGCCGAGGGGCAGCGACGTCTGCTCGCGGATCGCACCGAGAGTGAGGAGTTGCTGGCGAGCGTGCGGGCGGAAGTCGATCGCCGAGACGTCGAAGTCACCGCCCGGGAACGCGATCTCAGCCAAGCCCAGGAGCGAGTCGAGACTCGGGTCCGTACGCTTCTGGAGGAGGCGGCAAGCCTGGAGAATCGGACGGCCCACGCCCGCGCCGCCCTGGAAATTCTCGAGCAGAAACGGGGCCGCCTCGAAGCCGGAACCGCCCCGACGCTCGCTTCCGGAACCGCTCTCCCGATGGCGGATCTCGTCCCGCTCGACCGCAAATCGGATCGTTCCGCCGCCGAGCTTCTCGCCGAGCTCCAGACCCGGGAACGCGATCTCGCCCGGGAACGCCGCGAACTCGCCAGTCGCAAGGAAACGCTCGACCGCCGGGAATCGGATCTGGTCGACGAGCGGATGGTGATCGCGGAGCAGACGGCCGTCTTGGCGGTCGCGCAGGAATCCTGGCACGCAACGCACGCCCGGACGTTGGCAGACCTGGAATCGCTGGCCCGTGCGGTCCACAGCCGGGAGATGTACCTCGACACCCGGGATCGCGACCTCGCCGCCGCATCGCACCGGTGCCGGCAACGGGAACGGGACCTTTGGGAGCTTCGCGTCAAACTCGAGGGCTGGCAGTCCTCCCTGGCCGCCAGCGAATCCGCCTTCGCCGCCGACCGCGACCGGGCCGAGGCCGACCTCCGCGCCACCCGTCAGCACCTGACCCGCTGGGAGGAAGCGCTCTCGAAACTGTGCCGGAAGTGGGTCGCCGTCCGGAAGCGGGACCGTGACACCGTCCGCGAGGAAATCGCCCGTACGGTCGCCGAGCGGACGCGGTTCCAGACCCGACTCGCCGACCTCGACCGGGATCGCCGCCTGCTTCTCGCCGAGGCAGCGCTGGTTGCGGAGCAGGCGCTGGCTGTCGAGCAGGTGGTCGGGGAACTGGCCACGCGGGAAGGGGCCGACGCCCGGCAGGCGGCTCGCCGGGTCCGTGTCCTGCGGCGACGGTGGGAACGGAGATTCCAGCAATTCCAGCGCGAACTCGATACCCGCCGGGAGATGGTGGTCGCCGAGACAGTCGCCGTCCGGGAACGGCAGGCGGAACTGCACCGCACACTCGGGGAAGTGCTCGAACGTCGGGACATCCTCGCCACGGAAGAATTCGCCGCCGCCGCCGACCACCTCGCCCGGACCCGCCAACTCGAGGAACGCTCCGCCACCCTCGACGCCGAGTCCGACCGCCGGGAGCGAACCCACCGGGAACTGGTGCAAGTCCGCGCGGAACTCGATCGACTCACCGCCTCGGTCATGTCGACGGACATGCGAATCCACGACGAGGGGCCCGGGGTCATTCCCCTCCGACCGGTACTCTCGGCAGCGTAAAACCCGGATTCCAGCGTCCTTCCCGATTCCACCATCGGACGGCCGGCATTGCCGGTACCCGTTCCGCGATTGCGGTTGCAGCCACCCCGCACTGTGTGCTACACCCCGATTGTTCGAGAGGAGCCGTCTTCCGAGGAAGTCATGAGTTTGTCCCACGCGGTCGCGATTTCCGGAACGGGCAGCGCCCTTCCCGGCCGCGTTGTCCACAACGATGACTTCGCGGACACACTCGACACTTCCGACGAGTGGATCCGCAGCCGGACCGGAATTCGCGAACGTCGCCTCGCCGGTGCGGGGGAAACCAGCGCCACCCTCGGGAGCCGCGCCGCCCGTGCCGCCCTCGCCGCCGCCAATCTCGAACCCAAAGATATCGACCTGATCGTCTGCGGAACCGTCACCCCGGACCTGATGTGCCCCTCGACCGCGTGCCTCATCCAGGCGGAGCTCGGTTGTCGGCCCATCCCCGCCTTCGACATTTCCGCCGCCTGCTCCGGATTTCTTTACGCACTCGGAACCGCGGAAAAATTCGTCAAAGCCGGAGCCGCGAAACACGCACTCGTCATCGGCTCCGAGGTTCTGAGTCGGGCCACCGACTTCGCCGACCGCAACACCTGCGTCCTCTTCGGAGACGGAGCCGGTGCGATCGTGGTTTCCCGCTCCAGCGACCGCTCCTCGGGAATCCACAACGTCCGCCTCTTCTCCGACGCGACCCGGCAGAACCTGGTGCAGATGCCGAGCATGGTGACGCCCGACCCGCCGCCGGGGGCGAAGCTGCCGCAACTTCGCTACATCCGCATTCTCGGTCGCGAAGTCTTCAAGTGGGCCGTCACCACCATGGCGGAACTGATCGAGCGCGGCCGGATGGATTGCGTCGAGTTCGGGAAACGCCTGACGCTCGTGATTCCGCACCAGGTCAACCGCCGGATCATCGACGCCGCCATCGAGGTGTCGGCGCTGCCACCGTCGTCCGTGATGGTGAACCTGGATCGCTACGGAAACACCTCCGCGGCCTCGGTTCCGATCGCACTCGACGAGGCGATCGCCGAGGGCCGGTGCCGGAAAGGGGACACCGTCCTCCTCCTCGCTTTCGGCGGCGGCCTGACCTGGAGCAGTTCCCTGGTCACGCTCTGAGCCGACTTCGCCAGCTTCGAGGGTGTCACTATTGTTTGGGGCGACCGGGAGGGCGAGGCTCCTGCCGAGCCGAACTTCCGGGGTCCGGGGAGCCATTTCGGGCAGGAAGTCCGGCTCGGCGGGAGCCTCGCCCTCCCGTCAGATGTCCGGCTCGGCGGGAGCCTCGCCCTCCCGTCAGATGCCCCAATCCGAAGGGACACCCCAGCTTCGAAACCGGGTTGAATCGTTCTCGGCAGGGGGATATGTGCATCCTCATGAACCTGCCGCACCCCGACCCCCGAGTTTCCGACGATTTCGCGGCCCGCCGGTCGGCCCCCGCCAACCTGCGAATCTACTCGGGTGATTCCACGCCGGATCTGCCGCTCCCGTCAGAACCAAGCCCCTACCTGCTGGCAGCCCGGGAACTCCTGCGTTCCCCGGCCGTCCGCCCACCGTCCCGCGATCTCGAACCCTACTCCCGGGCCTGGTTCGAGGAACTCGAAATCAAACGGTACGCCCCGCACGGAGCCTGGCTTCGCCGGGTGCTGGAATTCACCCGCCACCCCGGGGAATCGCTGGTGATGCTCGGGCCGGGCGTGGGAACCGACGCCCTGCAATACCTGCGTCACGGCACTTCCGTCACCGTCTGCACCACCCCTGCCGACCACCCGGAAATTCTGCGACGCAACCTCGACCTCCGCGGCGTTTCCTGCTCCCTGGTCCACGCCGGCCCGGATCTGAGCCTTCCCTTCGAACGCGGGGCGTTCGACCTCGCGTACTTCAACGCCCTCCACTCGCCGCCCGCAAACCTGCCCCGGGCGGTGGCGGAGATTTACCGTGTCCTCAAACCGGGGGGGAAAGTCTTCGCCCTCTTCCCGGCGAAGTACGATGCGACGTTCTGGCAGAACATTTTTGTCCCGTTCCGCCGCTGGTACCGCTCGCCGGTGGAGATGACCGACGCGAGAAAGTACAGCAGCCGGGAATTGCTGCAATTTTTCGAGCCTTTCGCGGAGCACCGGGTGTCGAAGCGTCAGCTTCGGCGCGGGGAACTGCCCCACCTCTGGCGTTTCCTGCCGCTGGCCTTGATGGAGCGATTCCTCGGCCGGGTCCTGATTCTGCGAGCGTTCAAACCCGTCACCGCCGCCCTGGAGACGCTGCCCATCGAATCGGCAGCGTGAGGGCACCGTGGAAACCAGAAGTTCGCCGGGAGCGGGATTCGTGTCCCATTCCCGGCGAACTTGCAGAATCATCCCCTCTCGACGAGTTTCTCGGTCAGACTGCACTGCTGGCGGTGAGCGATTGCTTGAAGTGCATGAGCCGATAGATTTCGCTGCCGGCGAGCAGTTCCTCGTGTCGGCCGGAGGCGGCGAGTTTGCCGTTCTGGAGCACAAACACGCGGTCCGCCGAGCGGACGGTGGACGGTCGGCGGGCCAGGAACAGGATCGTCCGACCCGGTTGCACCCGCGTCAGGGCGTCGTCGATCAGGGCCAGGCTGTCCGGGTCGACGTGCTCGCTCGGTTCCTCGACCACGATCAGCGACGGGTCGCGGAGGATCGCCCTTGCCAGCGCGATCCGGAACCGCTCGCCGAGCTTGAGGCTCGCGCCCCCCTCGCCGATCGGCGTCTCGTAACCGTTGGGAAGGTGCTGCACGAACTGGTGGGCGTGGGCCAACTTCGCCGCCTCGATGATCTGGGGCAGGGAGTAGCTGGGGTCGCCGCACCCGATGTTGTTGGCAACGGTGTCGGTGAAGGTCAGCGATTGCTCGAGCACGACCGCCGCCTGCGTCCGCAGCGACTCGAAGGTCACCCAGCGGATGTTCTTGCCGTCGAAGCGGACTTCCCCGGCGGTGGGGTCGAGGAATCGGACGATGAGGTAAGCGAGGGCGTGGGCTTCCGCCGGGTCGTTGTAAACGACGGCAACCTTGGAACCCGCGGGAATCGCCAGGCTGACGTTTTCCAGCACCATCCGGCCCGTGCCCGGTTCGCGAAGGCTGACCTCGGCGAAATCGAGCCGTTTCGCGAGCGGTTGCAGGAACTCGACATCGATCGCCTGCCCCGCTTCCGCCCGCCGATCGAGGAACTCGAAGATGTCGGCGGCGGCGACCCGGGCCCGGGCCACCCGCAGCCGAGCGTAGAGCATCGAGTACAGGGTCATCACCAGGATTGCGAGGGCGGATGCCTTGACGAGCAACCCGGCGACCGTCATCTGGCCGTTGAGGATGAGCCACCCGCAGAGGTAGAGCAGCAGAATCGAGGCGAGGGAAACCACTGCGAAGAGAGTGGGCCGGGAGTAGGTCTCGCCGCGCTGCCGACGCCAGGCCGCCCGGGAAAGCTCCGTCAGGTGCCGCTCCACCCGGGTCTGGCTGAAACGCTCCATCAGGTACGCCTTGATGAGCTGCATCACGGAGAGGCTTTCCTTCAAGAGCCCCAATCGCGATTCCGCACGCCGAGCCGCCCGTCGAGCATCTTGCCGATACCACGCCGCCGCCTGCCCCGCGAGGAGCCACACCAGCCCGCCCACAAGCAACAACGAGAGCGTGACCCAGATGTTGACCGAGAACAGAATCCCGAACAGCAGGAGGAGCTTGATCGGCCCGCGGAAGGTGTTGGACATCCAGGCGAAGAAGCCGTCCATGACATGCTCGACGCGGTTGGTGATGAGCTCACCGGCTTCGCGCTGGGCTTCCGGTTTGATCGCGACCGCCGCCAGCCGCTGGCTGTGGTTGAAGATCGTCCGTCGGAGGCGGGTGACCGCCTCGTTGACGGTTTTGGTGGTCAAGTAGGTCGACAGGTTGAGGAACACGACCCGGACGAGTCCGAGCAGGAACGCGATCGCGAACAGCCCGGTGAGATAGGCTGCCCCGGTGCCGTTGTCGATCGAGGGTCGCCAGGCCCAGGGGTTGAACTTCGCGAAAACCGCGAGAAGATTCGCGGTCCAGTTGGACCGTTCCCGGACGATCGTGGACAGGACGCCGAGCCGGGATGGACCCGTTTTCCCGTTTGCCCCGTCGAGCGGAAGGTAAGTTTCCGCGGCGTCGTGGCTGACGTTCTGATCGAGGAATGTGTAATTGGTGGCGAGCCAGCGGGCATCCCACTCGAACGCCGACGAGCTGGCGCTCGCCGGGCGGATCTTGTTCAACGTGTCCGTGATTTCCGTCTGCTGGGAGAGTTTCGATTCCCACTCGTCGCGGAACGACTTCTGCATCGAGGGGGCAAGCCCGCTGTATCCGGGCGAATACCCCTGCCAGACCACGAGGTCGGCGAAGAGGTAGAGGACCGGAAGCATGAGGGGCAGGCAGACGGCGGCCGCAGCCGACGAGAACATCGCCGCCCACTTCGACAGCGGGGAGTAGTTGAGGTAACTCCGCGCCGAACGGAACGAGTTGCTATCCACGGGAAGCCTCGCCGAGTCCGGGATTGGTCGTCGACGCCCCAGCCGAACGTTCCGGTCTGCCGGAGGTTCGGGTGAGTCTTGAGGAGGGGCGAGTAGCGGACGGTCCACTCGAGCCGAACGACAACACACACAACCCGGATGCGGTTAGGCTACCAAACCGGGTGGCCATTTGCCCACATAATCCCGCCTTCTCCGCCAGAACTTTGCCAGCAACACCGGAATAATCACGCCAGATCGCGATCTTCGAACATCAGGAGCCCCACCAACAATGCGATCAGCGTGTAAATCACCGAATACCCGAACACCGTCAGGACGTAACCCGCGAACGACCACAACGCCAACGGCGTGTCCCGGATGATCGCCGGGCTCATGTTGAAGAACTCCAACGCCGGGAAGATCGTGTCGAAAAGATTCCCCAGGAACCGGACCAGCCCGACCGCCGACGAACCCGTGTCCGAAAGGCGATCCGTGACGCGCACCACCACCGGCGCAAGGTGGCCCAGGAAATAGACCACCAGGCAAACCACAATGTTGATGACGAACGGCAACCGGGTCGCCAGGGCCGTCGCAATCGCCACCAGAATCATCACCTGCCCGAAGCCCCACAGAAGGTAAAGCGAATACGCGAACGTCTCCCCGGTCCACTGGGCAATCCCCTCTGCCACCGTGCGGGCCGGCCCGGAAGGCATCAACTTCGTCAGTTGCGGGGTGAGTTTTTCCTTCGCTTCCACCGGCATCGGGTCGAGCGATCGGTCCTTGTTGATCTGATCGAACTCGGGCTGCGCGAGCAAAGCCCAGTTGAGGTTCCACCCCAGAATCGAGGTCATGAGCCCGCAGGCGAGGAGGATTCCGATGAACTTCCCGAGCAGAAACTGTCGACGGTTGACCGGCTTGCTCATCAAGGTGATCGCCGTCCGCCCCTCGATTTCCTCGGAAATGGACATGCTCGACGCCAGCACTCCGAAGAGAACCGCGGAGAGCATGACGATGTCGAAGCCGATCTGCTTCATCATTTTGAAGTCGTCGCCGAACGTGAAGTAGGGCAGAACGACGGCAACCCAGGTTCCGACAATGCCGGCCCCGGTGATGAGCCAAAACATCGGCTGCCGCCAACCTTCACGGAACGCGGCGTAAGCCACTGCCCCGCTCTTGGGGAAGAGCCAGGCAAAGCCCATCGGCAGGTAGATGAAGAGGTCGACGAGCAACTGCGCGTGCAGGACGCAGGCGTAAATTCGCCCGTACAGTTGCATGTACGTCGAGTTCCCCTTGTACACGAGGAACAGGGACGCGAGGGCTCCGACGAGAATCGGGGCTCCGACGTTCGTCCAGATCATCTGGAACGGGAACGTTTCGCCCCCTTCTTCTTTCGAACCGCGCTTGAACCACTTCGGATCCAGGGCCAGCAGCCACGGCAAGGCGGCCGCCAACTGGAGGACGGCGAGGATCAGCCCGCCCAAAAGGATGTTCGTTTGCAGCAGCGAGTGAAACATGCGTTGCGGCGCCGGGGGTCCGGGATTGGGACAAGCCTCCTACGCGGGAAGCCCATCCGCGGTTCGATTTACCGCCGAAAGTCCGCATCGACTACCGGCCGCCCCGATTTCGGTGCGATCACCGGATGAAACTCCTGGGTGGGGAACCTTACACCAACGCAGAAAGCGGGAGCTGGAATCGAAGTGAGGCGAAAACCCCGTAAACTTTGCTGAGTGCCGGATCTTTCCCGGGCTCCGTTTGCTTCCTGGATCCCGCCAATGCGAATTCCGATCTGGCTCCTCGAATCGGGCGGGTCCAACCCGGACTGTGACCAATTGGCAGGCGAAATCCGTCGCCAATCCTTCCCCTGCGTGAGCATCACCCATCGGGAACTCGTGCGAGAAGGACCCCCAATCCGGGCTGGAGAGTGCGTTGTAGTGTACGGGACCTACCCGTTTGTCCGGCACGCCCAGATCCACGCGGGCTGGATCCCTGGAGCCTGGTTGGATCCGCAACGGTTCGACTGCGGCGAATATGCTCCGCACTTCTCGGATTTCCTCTTGAACCACCGTTTCGAAATCGTTCGTGGCGTGGACGCCATCCGGGACGCCGACCGCCTTTTCGCAACGTTCGGCCCCAACGACGAGGTCTTCGCCCGGCCCACCGGCGTTTCCAAGGTCTTCGCCGGACGTTGTATTTATCGCGATGACTGGGAAACCGCACTCGCTCCGACACGGTACGATCTGGAGACAACGATCCTGGTCTCTTCTCCCCGGGAGATCGGGCGCGAGTGGCGGTTCGTGGTCGTCGGGAATGCCCTGGTTTCGGAATGTCAGTATGCCCGCGATGGCCGGCGAAACCTCGAACCGGGAGCGCCGAAGGAAGTCGCCGCTTTCGCGAACCACATCCTCGGAAGCGTATCGTGGCGGCCGGCAGAGGTTTTCGTGCTCGACATCTGCGAAGTCGATGGCGAGTATCGGGTGGTGGAATTCAATCCATTCGAAACTTCTGGAGTCTATTTCGGCAATCTGGAGGCGATCGTCCGCACCGTCGGCGAAGCCGCGGCGGACAACTGGGCTCACCGACCTTCGAGATGATCGAACCGGAACCGGACGCCGGGTGGGGTGCGAATTTCCCCGACTTGCTCGCCCGGCGGTTGCAGGAACTCGTCGATAACCCGGGCGGCAGAGGTCGCGGGGAAGCCTACCGATTTCTCTTCAGGTGCCCAACGTGTCCGACTCCGACTTTCCCGATGCCCGTCTGCGTGAGGATGCGATCGCGATCTGGACCGCGGGGGTGGATGCGGTCCGGCCGGCACGGTTGTTCGGGGCGGTGGCCGGCAAACTCCGGGAAGCGGCCGCGGTCGCGAAGCGGGTCCTGGTGGTGGGGTGCGGGAAAGCCGGGGCCGCGATGGCGGCAGAACTCGAGGCGGCGATTCCCGGGGAAATCGAGAAAGTCGAGGGGGTCGTCAACGTTCCCGAGGGGACGGTCCGCCCGCTGGCCCGGATCCGACTGCACCCGGCCCGGCCCGCCGGAAGCAACCACCCCACCCCGGCCGGGGTCGCGGGGGCCGACGACATGCTCCGCCTGCTCGAATCCGCGGGCCCGGACGACCTCGCGATCTGCCTGATTTCCGGCGGCGGATCCGCACTCCTCCCCGCACCGCCGGCCGACATCTCCCTCGCGGACAAGCAAACCGTCACGAAACTGCTCCACGCCTCCGGGGCCACCATCGCCGAGATGAACGCGGTGCGGAAACACCTTTCCCGGGTCAAGGGTGGCCGGCTGGCGGAGGCGTTTCGCGGGAAACGGATGCTTTCCCTGATCGTCTCCGATGTCGTTGGCGACCCGCTCGACGTCATCGCCTCCGGCCCGACGGCACCAGACCCATCGACGTTCGCGGATGCGTTGACAGTTCTGGAAAAGTTCCACCTCACCGGGCGAATTCCCCCGGCGGTCCGCGATTACCTCCGGAAGGGGGAACGTGGCGAGATTCCCGAGACGCCAAAATCGTTGCCAGAATCCGTCGAGAACATCGTCGTCGGCAGCAACGCGGGGGCGGTCCGGGCAGCGGTGGCCGAGGCGGAGCATCGCGGGTATCGCGTCGTCAACCTCGGCTCTTTCATCGAGGGGGAATCGCGGGAGGTGGCGGTGGCGGTGGCTGGCATCGCGCGGTCGATCCGGGAGGTCGGCATCCCCGCATCGCCGCCGGTCTGTCTGCTGCTCGGCGGGGAAACGACCGTGACGCTCGGCGATGCCCCGGGAAAAGGCGGCCGGAACCAGGAATTTGCCCTCGCCGCCGCGGTCAAACTCGGAGTCGAGCACCTGCCGGGGATCGCCATCCTCAGCGGGGGGACCGACGGCGAGGACGGCCCAACCGACGCCGCCGGGGCCATCGCGACCGCGGAAACGCTCCGACGTGCTTCGGAACTCGGGCTCGACCCGGCGATCTTTCTCCGATCCCACGACGCCTATCCATTCTTCGACCGTGTCGGCGGCCTGCTCCGGACCGGGATGACGGATACGAACGTGATGGACCTCCGTGTGGTTCTGGTGCGGTGAGTTGGACGGCCTCGCGGTTGGTCGTGCAAAAATCACCTGTGACTTTTTCAAAACCACCCCGATCGGGTTGTAAGTTTTTCCCCGGCAGCGCCGGGTCGGGGGAGAATCGGGTCGGTTCAAGGCCAATCTTCTGGGAAATGTGGGGAAATTCGGGCTGGCACGGAGGTTGCCTTACCTTTTGGCGATGACGCCACCGGCCACGCGTCTGACGCAGGGGCTGGGACGGAAGAGGCCCGAGGCGGACCGGAACCCGCGCTCGGAATCGTTGGCCGGTCGATTCCACCCGGAATCGACCGGCCGGCGGTCTGTCGGCGGCATCACGATGTCGACCCGGACCACGCGAAAGGCCCGGCCATGGAATGTGCCCGCCCGTCGAGATGGCTCCTCGTTCTCCTCGCCGGTCTGTTCGCACCCCCCGTCCTCGCGGGCCCCATCCGTACCGGCTTCGACACCTCGACCCTTCCCGCCACCGACGACGGCTCCTCCGACGCTAACTCACTCGGCTTCGCGGTCAATTTTCTCGGCCAGACCTTCTCTTCGATCTTCGTCAACAACAACGGGAACCTCTCGTTCGGCTCCCCCCTCGCAGACTTCACCCCTGTCCCGCTCGGGCAGCTTCGGTACGCTCTCGTCGCACCATTTTTTGCCGACGTCGACACCACCGCCGTGGGGACGGTCAAATTCGGAACCGGTTCCGTCGATGGCCGGGCCGCCTTCGGAGCGACCTGGAGCAGTGTCGACTACTACGGCGGGAACGGGACGCGTGGAAACACCTTCCAGGCGGTCCTGGTCGACCGGTCCGACACCGGAAGCGGGAACTTCGACCTCGAACTCAACTACGGCTCGATCCAGTGGGAATCCGGTGACTTCAACGGCGGAATCGGCGGGGTCGGCGGCTCCTCGGCCCGCGTCGGATTCACCAACGGATCTGCGATTCCGGGAACCTTCTACGAGCTTCCCGGTTCCGGCGTGCCCGGATCATTTCTCGACGGTGCGACGGGCGGCACAGCCCTTTTCGCGAACATCTGGAACTCTGACACTCCGGGTCGGTACGTCTTCGAAGGTCGCGATGGAGCCATCGCCGGCCAATCCGGCGGTTCCACGCCTCCTCCGACATCTTCCGGTCCCCCTCCAATCGGCGGGCCGATCGGAGTTCCAGAACCCTCCACCCTTGTCCTCTCCGCCCTCGCATTCCTGAGCCTGGGATGCGTCCGATTCCGGGGCCGACTCGGGGTTTGATCAAGAGCCGCGACTGCCAAGGAGCGGGCACGTCCCGAGCTAATCGCAGTTCTGTTTCCCGAGTCTTCTCACCCCCAGGGAGTTGCCACTCCGTTTGCAGTTGCGGCTCTTGGGGAGAAACACGACCACTTCGAATGCGGGGAAACCTGACACACCCCTCCCACTTCCCTGTCGAGTTACCGACCCGTTACACCTTCCCCCATCCGAACAAGTTAGAATCCCGTCGGAAGAGTGAGGGGCGGACGCACCCGCCCGATCGGTTCGAACTCCACGCTCGGAGGTTTCCATGCTCCGCTCCGCACGTCTGGCAGCCCTGACCGCTGCCGTCGCCGTCTGCCTCCCCGGCTTCGCCAATGCCGCCCCGGTTCCTGGCGAGAAGTCGAAGACCATCGACCTGGTCATCTGCCTCGACACGTCGAGCAGCATGGATGGCCTGATCGACTCCGCGAAGTTGCGGCTCTGGGACATCGTCAACGAACTCGCCAAGGCCAAGCCGACGCCGAATCTCCGCGTCGCCCTCTACAGCTACGGGCACGACAGCTACGACTCGAAGACCGGCTGGGTCCGCAAGGAAATCGACCTGAGCACGGACCTGGACGAAGTGTACGGCAAGCTGAACGGCCTGAAGACCGGGGGCGGCACCGAACTGGTCGCCCGCGTGACGCAGACTGCTCTG
Organism: uncultured Alcaligenaceae bacterium; assembly: GCA_964552815.1. Classification (GTDB taxonomy): domain Bacteria; phylum Planctomycetota; class Planctomycetia; order Gemmatales; family Gemmataceae; genus CAYUHJ01. The sequence goes on from CAZKIQ010000054.1 coordinate 27,179, forward strand.
AAGAACCAGAAATGGTCCGAAGAGCCGAACGCGTTGAAGCTCATCTTCGTGTGCGGCAACGAACCGGCCGACCAGGACAAGGAAGTGAGCCTGTCGACGGTCGCCGACGACGCGAAGAAGTCGGGCGTGGTTATCAACACGATTTACTGCGGCCGGGGCACCCACAACAGCGAAGCCGCCGGCTGGGAAAAGTTCGCCGCCCTCAGCCAGGGCAAGTACGCCAGCATCGACCAGCAAGCCGCCACCACCAACGTCGCCGTCAACATCAAGGCCCCGCAAGACGCCAAGCTCCTCGAACTCAGCGAAAAGCTGAACAAGACCTACATCACCTACGGTGCTGCCGGGAAAGAAAAGGCTGATCTCCAAAGGCAACAGGACACGGCCGCCAAGGCCGCTGCCCCTGGCCCGAACGCCGCCCCCGTCGCCGCCGTCGCCCGGGCCGAGGCCAAGGCCAACGCCCTCTACCGCAACGCCGGCTGGGACCTCGTCGACCGCCTCAAGGAAGACAAAGAATTCGACGTCCGCAAGGTGAAGGAAGAAGATCTCTGCGAGGAGATGAAGAAGATGACCCCGGACGAGCGGGTCGCCTACGTCAAGAAGAAGGCCGAGGAACGGGCCGCCCTGCAGAAGGAAATCAACGACCTCGCCAGCGCCCGGGCCAAGTTCGTGGCCGAGGAACTCAAGAAGGCTCCGAAATCCGCCGGTGAGAAGGCCCTCGATGAAGCCCTCAAGGGCATCATCCGGGAGCAGGCCAACGGCAAGGGCTTCGAGTTCGAGAAGAAGTAAGCCACGTCCACCCGGGAACTTCCGGGTCCGAAGCAACCGATTCCCCCCGAGAGCGGCCGGCACGCCACGGCACCGGCCGCTCTCTTTACGCCCAGACCCCCGCCAACCCCCTTGTTTCCTGGAGTTTTTGCGATGGTTCGTCGAAGCTTCCTGGCAGTGGCCGTCGCCGCTGTCGCCCTCCCTACGGTCGCACGGCCTGCCCCGGCCGCCGACGTGAAGCCCGCCCCAAGCAAGATCGTCCACGTGACGGTCTACCAGACCACCGCCCTGGTCACCCGCGAAGTGACCGTCCCCGAAGCCGCCGGCCAGACCGAAATCGTCGTCTCGCCGCTTCCACCCGCCACCATGGAGACCTCCCTCTACGCCGAGGGAGCCGACGGCATCCGCGTCATGACCGCCCGCTACCGCACCCGCGCCATCCAGCAGGACAACCGGGAAGAAGTCCGCACCCTCAACACCCGGATCAAGGAACTGCAGCAGAAGTTGCAGCAACTCCAGGCGGAACTCAAAACCCTGGAGCAAAACGCTGCGTTCCTCTCGAAGCTCGAGGGTTTTACCGCCTCCACGCTGGTCTCACTCACTGACAAGGGCCACCTCGACAGCGAGAAAACCATCGCACTCGTCAACTACATCCGGGAAACTCGGACCAAATCCTCGAAGGACGAGATCGCCCTGAAGCAGCAGATCCAGACCATCCAGGATGACCTTGCATTCCAGCGTCGCGTACTGGACGAGAAGTCCGGCGGCGTCGTTCGCACCGAACGCGACGCGGTCATTGTCGTCGACAAGAAGGCCGGCGCCGGGACGATCAAGCTCAACTACCTCGTCTCCGACTCCTCCTGGCGGCCGCAATACAAGCTCCGCGGCAACGTCCAGGGGAAGGAACAGGTGATCATCGAGTACCTCGCCGCCGTCAAACAGCAAACCGGCGAAGACTGGACCGGCGTGGATCTGACCCTCTCAACCGCCCAGCCGCTGCTCAACGCTGCCCCGCCGGACCTGAGTTCCCTCGAAGTCGCCATCGCGACTCCGCACGACCCGCGTCCGCAACCCGGCTTCCCCAAGCCCGTCCCGATGGCTGGCCCCTCCCCCGACGCAATGGCCGCCCGCGGTGCCTATTTCAAGGATCTGCAGGAGCGGTCGGAAAAGCTGAAAATGCAATCGAACGAGAATCTGAACAAATTCGACGTCGCCCGGGCCCAGAAGGAAGCGAACGACGCCGCCGCTCTGGAGCAATTCCGCGATTTCGCCGCCACCCGTGAAGAAGTCTTCCAGATCTCCGCCACGATGCCCACCGAGGTCGCCGGCGGACCCAGCGTCACCTACCACCTCAAGAACAAGCTCACGCTGCCTTCCCGGAACGACGAGCAAATCCTGGAAATCGCTCGCCTCGACGTCGCACCGAAGTTCTACTACAAGGCCCTCCCGGTGCTGACCACCAACGTCTACCGCCTCGCGGACCTGACCAACACCACCGAGTACATCCTCCTCCCGGGCGACGCGACGGTCTACCTCGGCTCCGATTTCGTCGGCCAAACCAAGGTTCCGCTCGTCGCGATTGGCAAACCGTTTACCGTCGGCTTCGGTGCGGACCCGCAACTCTCCGCCACCCGGAAGCTCATCGACAAGACGCGAACCACCCAGGGCGGAAACCAGGTGCTAACCTTCAAGTACCAGATCCTGCTCAACAGCTACAAGGCGGCCCCGGTGGAAGTCCAGGTCTGGGACCGCATGCCCCACGCGGAGGCGTCCAACGCGATCGCCGTCACCCTCGTGAAGACGGACCCGGAACTGAGCAAGAATCCGCTCTACGTCCGCGACGAGAAGCCGAAGAACCTCCTCCGTTGGGACGTGAACCTCGGCCCGAAGCAGAACGGCGACAAGGCGTTGACGATCGACTACGAGTACAAACTCGAATTCGACCGCAACGTGAACATCGGGGCGTTCCTGGCCAAGTAAGTCGTTTCAAGTTTCAGAGATTCAAGTTTCAGAGTTTCAAGTTTCAGGAGTTTCCGGCCCCGGCTTGAAACTCCGAAACTTGAAACCCTGAAACTTGAAACTCCGACTTGGTCAATCGTAACAGCCCCGATCGTCGTCTAGGACAGTGGGACGGTAGTCCGTCCGGAGCGGGGAAGGGCTTGCCATGCCGAAGGCGCGAGTCGTGGTGGTGGAGGACGAGCCGGCCATCCGCCGAGGGATCGTGGATGCCCTGCGGTTGACGGGCTACGACGTCACCGAGGCGGCCGACGGCCCCGCCGGGTTGAAGGAGGGCGTCGCCGGCGGAATCGACCTGATTTTGCTCGATCTCATGCTCCCGAAACGGGATGGGATGGAAGTCCTCGCGGAACTTCGCCGGGTCTGCCCCACCCGGCCGGTGATTATCCTGACAGCCCGCGGCAGCGAAGATGACCGCGTCCGCGGCCTGAAAATGGGGGCCGACGACTACGTCGTGAAGCCATTCTCCGCTCGGGAACTGATCGCCCGCGTCGAGGCGGTTCTCCGGCGGACCCTGAAAAAACCCGTCGAGGTGTGCATCTGCCAGTTCGGGCGAGCCGCCATCGACCTGCAACGCCGGGAAGTCCGCTGGTCGGACCAGGATCGGACTGATCTTTCCGAGACCGAGGCGGCGTTGCTAAAATATCTCGTCTCCAACCGCGATCGGGCCGTGTCTCGGGAAGAATTGTTGGGTAAAGTGTGGGGAATTGGCACGGCCGGGCTCGAAACGCGAGCCGTCGACATGCACATCGCCCGGCTGCGGGCGAAGCTCAAGGATCCATCGGGTGAGGACCACCCCGAAGCCATCGTGACGGTGCGGGCCCACGGGTACATGGCCGGACCCGGGCTGACCGTGAAAGAGGATGAGCCGTGACTCGCCGGCTGAACGGACCCTTCGGGGCCTGCTGTGCCTTCCTCTTCGTCGCCACCCTCGTCATCGGCGGCCTCGGCTGGGTCACGCACGAAGCCCTGCAGGTCGAGGAATCCCGGCTCGAAGCCAACGTCCGCGCCGAACGTTCCAACAAGGAACGCCTGGCACTCTGGCGGCTCGACGGCCAGATGCTCTTCGCACTCGGGCTCGAAAACAACCGCCCGTTTGCCCACTACTCCGCCCTCCACACGACCTACTCCGCCGTCGAGGCCGGCACCGATGGCCCCACCCTGGGCGTCGTCCGCCTCCCGTCCCCGCTGCTTTCCAACGACCTGCAACCCTGGATGCTCCTCCACTTCCAGATCGACCCGGAAACTGGCTGGGAATCCCCGCAGGTGCTCGAAACCGAGCAGCAAGAGCGGCTCGAAAATCCTCCGTTCAACTGGTCGACGGCCAACTGCACCGACGTCCGACGGAACCTTCTGGCGGACCTCGAAACGAAGTTCCCGGCCCACGAACTGCTCCCGTCCCTCGCCGAGAGCGAGAAAGCCGTCGCGAACGAGACCCCGTTTGTCGTCCCCTTCCCGCAACTCGACGAGGCCGCCACCGCCAAGCGTGCGGGAAATGGCCTGGCTTTCGCCGGAACGGCACTCCCTCCGCCGTCCGAATCCCCGGAATTCCTGGCCATCGAGCGCCCGATCGGGCGGAAACATCCCGCGTCAGGCGTCATCCCGTCGATCAAAACCAACTTTGGGAAAGAGCCCACGCGCCCGGGCAAAACCTCGCCCAAGCCTCCGCCACCGAGCCTCCCTCTTCCGACCGCACCGGCCCCCATTCCCTCTCTCACCGGAAGCGCTTTCGCCCAGGAACCACCCCGACCCGTTCGCGGCGAGCCGGCTGGACCCCAGGTCCCCTCGGTGCCGACCCCGGCGCCTTCTGCGAACGTGAGTGCGGCCCCGGAACCCCGACCGACGACCGCCATGGCCGCCGTCCCCGGTGCCATGCCCCAGCAAAGCGTCAGCCGGAACACGACCTCCAACTCGAATTCCGGTTGGTACTCGAACAAGTTCCTCCAGAACGATCTTCAGCAACGCGAGGATCCGTCCCGCCTCAAGGAATGGACCGGCCGGTTGCAACTCGCCCAGCGAGTCTTCGAGGGGCGCGGCACCTATGAAGCCCAGTCCCCCGCCGGGAAGACACCGCAGTCCCTCTACCTCAACGACCGCCCTGCACCGGACAGCCGGACCGACGTGAAGAACGATCTCGGCGGATCCGGAGGGAGCTTCCCCAACGCAGGGAAAGTCCAAGCCCCCTTCCCGATCGCACCTGCGGAACAGGATTCTTCCAAGCAGTACGCCCTCCAGATCGACCGCGCCCGGGAGATCGCCGAGCAAGCCAAGGAGGCGTGCAAGAAAGCCCCGGCCGACTCGGTCGAGGCCAAGAAACTCGAGAAAGCCTGCGACGAATTCCTTGCCAAGCTCCGCACCGAGGGCGAAGCAAAGGGGCAAAAAGGCGGTGAGGGCCGGCCCGACGCGGGGGCCAAGGCCGGTAGCTCCAATGCGGCCGACCTCAAAGAGAAGGATCTCGCCGGCGGACTGATCCGAGGTCAGCGCCAGACCGAAACCCTGGATTCCTTCCAGGAGTTGCTCGACAAACTGCACAAATTCGAGGGCCTTCCCAAGCCCGGAACGGGTGCCCTTCCCGCGTTTCCGAGCGTGCCGACCATCCCGATCGCCGCCGGGTTGCACAAACCCGCACCCGGGGTGCGAGCCGTCCCCGTCCACGTCGGGCCGCTTCGACCTCGCTGGCTGACGGCTGCCGACGGGTCGGAGGTGCTGGTCCTGATTCGAGCCGCGACCATCGACGACAAGACCGTCTACCAGGGGATTCTTCTCGACTGGCCCGGGTTGCAGAAGGAACTCGGGAAGAACGTTTCCGACCTGTTCCCGACGGGCACGCTGACGCCGGTCCGCACGCCGGAGGATCTGGTTCCGGAGCGAGCGATGACCGCCCTGCCGGTGCAACTCGACCCCGGCCCCCTCCCGCCCCCCGCCCCGGCCGGGTGGACCCCGCTGCGGATGGGGCTCGCTCTCGCCTGGGCCGCTGCCCTCGTCGCACTCGCAGCCGTGTGGGTCGGCGGATTCACGCTCCTCAAACTCTCCGAGCGCCGCTTCCGCTTCGTCTCCGCCGTCACCCACGAACTCCGCACCCCGCTGACCTCGATGCGGCTTTACCTGGACCTCCTCACCTCCGGGATGGTGCAAGACGAGCAGAAACAGAAAGAGTACCTGACCACGCTCGCCGCCGAATCGGCCCGGTTGAACCAGCTGGTCGAGAACGTTCTCGATTTCGCGAAACTCGAGAAGCGATCCGTCCGGGCGTGCCGGCAGGCGACCCCAGTGGCCGACGTGGTCGAGCAGGTGCGGGAAACCTGGGCCGACCGCTGTGCCGCCGAGGGGAAAGAACTCGTCGTGATCGCGACCGTGCCGGCGGAGCAGAAGGTCCACACGGATCTGCGCATCGCCGGCCAAATTCTCGGCAACCTCGTCGACAATGCCCGGAAGTACGCCCGCGACGCCGTCGACCCGCGAATCTGGGTCTGGGCCAAGCCCGGCGAACGCGGACGGATCATCTTCGAGGTCGAGGATCGCGGGCCCGGCGTCCCGGTGCGGGAACGCGGCTCCATCTTCCGGGCCTTCCGGCGCGGCAAAGAATCCAACGCTCACACCGGCGGAACTGGGCTCGGGCTCGCACTCGCGAAACAGTGGGCCGACATGCTCGGCGGGAAACTGAGCTACCGCCCGGCGGACGGCGGGGTCGGGGCCTGCTTCCGGCTCGAACTGCCGGCAGCCTGAGCCAATTCCCCCGCCGGAAAGTACCGCCCCGCGAGAAGGTGAACCACCGCCGGGGCCACCAGCAGCAGCATCAGCGCGGCCGTCACCTCCGGCGAAACCAGATCCCGCACCGAGCGGATTTCCGCGACACTCGCGCCCAGATTCGCCCACAGAAACGTCACCGGCAGCATCCCCACCTGCGTCGTCCACCAGAACGTCCGGAACCGCACCCGCACCGACGCCCCCAGCAGCAGGTTGAGCACGAAAAACGGTACCGCCGGCGACAACCTCACGAGGAGCAGATAGTACGCCCCCCGGTGGTGAAACCCTCGATCCAGCATCCGCAGCATCACTCGAAACCCCGGCCGACTCTCCGCGGATCGCAGAACGGCGTCCGCCAGAATCACCCTCGCCAACGAGTACGCCAGGAATGCACCCAGCGTCGAGCCGAAGCTGTAGACCACGGTTCCCGTCCACCGCCCGAGCAGGAAGCCCGCCAGCACCGTCATCCCGGCCCCGACGGGCACCGAGAATCCGACCAGCACCACCGACATCAGGAAGAACCCGCAGCACGCCAGGAGCCGATTGTCCCGGGCGAAATCGCGGAGTGCGTGTTGTTGTCGCAGAATCTCGGACGTGTCCGGGGAAAGCACCGCAATCACCGCGATGCCCAATAGAAACAGCGCGAGCATCGGAAATCGTCGATCCAACCCCGGCCGACGGATCGGTGCGATTACGGCGTCGGGCACGGCGAATCCCCAGGGTCGGGTCACGCCGGATCATCCCCAGCGACCGTGTGCTCGACGTGAAATTCGCGAGAGTTTCGCGGGTGATTTACTTCGCCGGTCATTAGCATATAGTGCCGGATCCGCACGAAGCCCCGCGGCAGCACGTGCAACAGGAACCGACGC
>CAZKIQ010000055.1:0-34043 GCA_964552815.1 uncultured Alcaligenaceae bacterium
CAACCGAAACATGAACAACATCGACCTGCTGCGAGTGCTCGGCTACGACTTCGTCACAGCCGTCGCACTCCTGGAACGCTGGCTCGCCGAGTACGAGTCTCGCCAGCATCGTCGCACCCTCCGGTCTGAGCATCCCCTTGTGCGAGTGTTGTCATGCCTTCACGGGTGTCGCCACGCCGCGGATGCACTCTCCAGAATTCGCAGCAATTTGGGAATCGGCGACTTCACGCGGCCAAATCCATACATCCGCAATTCGGCAACGACTGCGACCACAATTTAGAGCGCCACACCTCAGCATGTGCCTTCAGCAATTGCGACGGAGTATTGAGTTCCAGTAGCGAGTCCTGTGATCGCGAGGTAATACGTGTTGCCAGTTGTAAGAGGGAAAATTGTAGTAGCACACTTGCAATTATCAGACTGGTTGACGGTACCAGTATTTGCAACATCGAAATCCGGTGGACAAGAGTTTGACCAAATTGTGCCAGCGGCAGAACCGCCAGAAATACAGAGTGTCAGGCGAACGTAATCTGTCGAAGTTATGGCAATTCGGAACCAGTTTTGTTCACTTGAATTGATCACCCCATTATAGGTAAAGGGGAGATTGATTGTCGGCATTGCTCCGCAACCCGAAGAACCAGGAATTATTGCTCCGGCGGTGACACGAATTCGAATATCGCTCCAATCGCTACCGATGGCGGGCATGACATTGTGAGGAAGTTTCCATAGAAATGTATCAAATGTCGTGCCTAGCATCGAAGTTACATTTGTTGTCGCCAAGGACACTCCGCCTTTCATAATCGCGACAATGGTTGGTATACTGCCAGAGTCTGATTTTCGGAGTCTTATTCGAACATAGGAATTGCCAACGATTGGAATGGCATTGCGATCGAGTTTTACAATGAACGAATCGTCGGTTGGATTTATACCACTATACACATAGTCCGGATCTCCCGATCCAGATAGATCCGAATCCAGCTGAGGGTATAGTGGCTCCAGTGGCCCTGCTTGGGACTTCCAGCTTGCTTTTGAAATATCCGATACTGGCACTGTAAATTGAGACATCGCAATATCCACTCTTGAGATACGCGTGTGAGACTGCCCCGATTGGCGATCAACACGCAAAAGGAAACGCGATCAGCACGAGATATCTGATCCAATGGATCCCCTGCCACGTACCGTCGGGCGTTGGGGTCTCAGTATCATCGACGAACAAAATATAGCTCAAGTTCTCGATCATTGTCGTAGACATCCCGACCCACGTAACTGAAGTCCGTTCCTCCCTGTCAGCACCGATTGATGCGATTCCAATCCGAACGCCCGGTACTGGTACCGATCGGACACCAGGCCCGTGTCGGTCGTCAATCCGGTCGTCGACCCGATCGCATCGTATTCGTGATACAACGTCTCGCCGCTGCCTGCCTCGAACTCGCTGACCAGCGACCCGTACTGGCCATCGGTCGCCGTGAAATCGCGGACCGTATCCCCGTCCCCGTCCGATTCCCGCAGCACCTTTTCGAAGTCGTACAGGTAGGACTTCGTTTCGACCGGCGTCTGCTTCCGCACCCGGCGGTGGTCGGCCTTGCGATGGTGATCAAGTCTGTTATTTGGCAATACGTAATTCTCGAATATCTCAATTCCAAACAGGCAGGTTCGGGTTGTAGCGACGCCCAATCTCTTTGTATTTTGACAGATCGACATCAACTAGTCGGCCGGCCTCATTATATAAAGTGGTTCCAACGCTTAGCTGCCCGTTGTCTGCAACAAAAAACACATTGTGAACGAGAGATGCGAGTATCGTACGCAACATTGCAACGATGTTCTGAAATTCGACAGTTGGCAAGTGTATCAAGTCGCGATGCTCACCTTCGTTGTCGTCGAGAACAATAGAACCTATCGCGTGTGGTGGCCCTTTGCAGACTATGCCGTAAAAATCCATCCCTCCGCTTTTGAACACAGGAAACCAATTCAGATCCCCACTATGAAATCTCGGAAATTCGTCAGCATGCGAAAGATCGTCGTAAGCTCTGACCATCGCAGTTAGTGGCTCAAATCTAAACCCCGGAAAAAAATCATTCCCAACTCCACATTCGAGATTCGTGCCCTCGCTCCATTGATATAGCTCAAAGATGTCTTTTGGCAGCTCAAACGGAAGACCACGAGTAAGTTTGGCAATCTGTGCCTTCGATAGGCCTGGCAAAAGATTCTGGGGAGTCCGAAGGCCGAGTTGCCCCAATCGACTCGCAATTTCTGTGCATAGCGATACAACTTGTGACATTAGTGTGCCCATAAATGTTCAAGGGATGACTTTGACGCAAAATTTGACGTTATGAGCGATGGTCCCGTAAAACACCCCCAATGTCCCACCTTGGGAGCTATTCGTGCCGCCTGGCACACAACGAACACTTGCGCCTGTGCCGCCTTCGAACGTACTTGCGAATGGGTACTCATCGCAAGAGTTATTTGGGGCTGGAGACGTGCTGCAGGTGCCTGTTGGACACACCTGCCCTCTGCGTTGCGTTTGTCGAGATTTATCAGTATCTCGAGTCAGCATTACTGGTTTTCCTGCTTTTTGAGCATCCCGTATATGAGCAGCAACGTCAGACGCCTTTCCGCTTAGGCTAAATTCCACTTTTGGCAGAGTGGCGCAAGGATCCGGACTGAGAATCGAGATCAATTTCGCAAGCTTCATCGAGAGTGAGCGATGTTTCTTTCTGACATTGTTATCGATGAATGTTTGCACATCTTTGGCCGACCCTTTCGTTACTTTAGCTTTCAACTTTGCCAATAAGTCTCGCCCTACTACGCCCAAGACATCGGCGTCATCACGGGCCTCTTGTATTAGCTTCTTCACTGCCACATCCATCGTCGCCTTGTCCCACACGTCCAACTGTTCCTTGACCGTTCGCGTTGGGTTGAATTTCACCGTCACCACCACATTCCCACCACTTACGGCCAGCCACACACCACCACCGGTCACCCCCTCCAACTCCTCTGGAGCAACAAGCGGTTGTTCCTTCAACCCCAACGCCTGCAAGATCGCATCCAACACCTTCTTCAGCGGGGCCGCGATCGCCTTCAACAACGCCTTCACCGGCTTCTGGGCCAAGTCCTTCGCCTTCGCGAACGCTTCGCGAACGGCCTTCGGAATCCCATCAATTCCCGCGAATTTCGCAAACAAATCGATCACCAGCGGCAACACGCTGCTCAACGACTGCTCGATCTTCATCGCCAAGATCATCGGACCCGAGCCATCCACCGCCAAGGTATACACCCCCTTCACCTTCTCAAACAATCCCTCCAACTTCTTGAAATTGTCGACCACGAACTTGCCCGCACGGTACAGGCTCAACACCAACTGCCCCAACCACCCGGCCGGGCTGATCAGCGACAGCAACTTCTCCGCCACCGCCTGGCCGATCGGCTTGATCGCCGCCTCGCCAACCTTCGTCAACAACCCGTTCAAGAGATCCGGCAACGCATCTTTCAATTCCTGCGTGTCATCCTTACCGAGCTTGGTCAGCTTCGCATCAACGTACCCTTCCAGCCCTTTGTCGACAAATTCCGCGACTTCCTCGATTACGGTCGACAGCAAGGCGTAGTTGTCGGCTCCCAGCGCATCCTGGACCAGGCCCAGCAGGCTATCCCAATCGTACCCGACGGCGTTCAGGGCCGCACCGGTGACTTTCTCCACGGAAGGATTGGTGATCGCGGCGAAGATGCTTCCGGGAACGCCGATCCACCCTTGCAACGCCGACAGGAAGTGGTCCGGCAAGTGTTCCAGGAAGTTCCCGAACCCCTCCTGGGCACCCTTCAAGAAATTCCCCGCGATCGAGGTCGCTCGCTCCGCGAACGCCTGCAACTTGCCGCCCAGTTCGTTCAGCAACTTCCACACATCATCTGGATCGAACCCGGCCGCCTTCAACGCAGCATTGAGCAAACAGAACGGACTCAAGCCAATCACTTCCGTGAACAGCTTTCCAATCTTGGCGAGCCCTCGCATGAACGACTCGACCGCGAATGTCACGACATTTCCCAGGGCATCCTTCGCCTCGTAGACCTTGCCGACCGTCCAGTCGAGCGCGTCAGCACCCGCCTCCTTGATGATCTGCACGCCCGACCCAAACCGCTCCGCCGCGACCTGAGACCCGGACTCCAACCGGTTCACAAACCCGTCCCAGTTGTCGCTCAGCCAACTCAGTCCACTCGGGTCAATTTTATTGACCGGATCGTTGCCGCAGTAGCGGTACAGGTGGATGTCATCCCGATACCCGATCGGATCCTCGGTCACGAACCGCCCCGCGTCGGGGTCGTAGTAGCGCCGACGCACGAAGTACAGGTCGAGTTCCCGGTCCGCGACGTACCCGTCCCGGCCCACGTAACTGAAGTCCGTTCCTCCCTGCGTCGCGGTCCCCAGAACCAATGGCAATGCCGCGGGCAACGCCGCGGCTTCCGGACCCGTCAGCACCGATTGATGCGATTCCAATCCGAACGCCCGGTACTGGTACCGATCGGACACCAGGCCCGTGTCGGTCGTCAATCCGGTCGTCGACCCGATCGCATCGTATTCGTGATACAACGTCTCGCCGCTGCCTGCCTCGAACTCGCTGACCAGCGACCCGTACTGGCCATCGGTCGCCGTGAAATCGCGGACCGTATCCCCGTCCCCGTCCGATTCCCGCAGCACCTTTTCGAAGTCGTACAGGTAGGACTTCGTTTCGACCGGCGTCTGCTTCCGCACCCGGCGATTCTCGGCATCGTAGGTCATCGTGACCGGCCCGGACGCCGGCTCCGCCACGCTCAGTCGGTTTTCCTCATCCCACGCGTAGTACGTCGCCAGCGAAGGGGTGATCTTCTGCGTCCGGTTCCCACACGCATCGTAGGTGAACGATGTCACCCCCGCCGCGGCCGTCGACCGGGTCAACTGGTTCGCCGCGTCGTAGACAGAGGTCGTCCGCTGACCCGCATCGATTTGAAGGGTCCGGTTCCCGGCCGGGTCGTACGTCCAGGTCACCGCGACCGTCGAGGGTCCACTCGCGAGTTCGCGAACCAGCTGGTAGGAGGGGTCATATGTCCAAGTCGTTCGCCCCCCAATCGCCGAGGCTCCGACCCGCCGACCCGATGGATCGTAAGCATACGTCACGCGGGTCAGCACGAGTCCGTCCGCTCGGGCCGTCCGGATCGAAGCGAGTCGGCCTGCGGGGTCGAACGTCTGGCTCGTGATCGACCCGTTCCCGTGCGTTTGCCGGATCACCCGGTCTGTCGAATCGTAGACGAACGACGCTCGTCGGTTTTGCGGATTCGCGACCCCGGTCTGACGGCCTTTCGCGTCTCGCAAGTAAGTGATTCGCCCGCCCGGGGCGGCCATTGCACGGCGGCGGTCCACGGCATCGAACAAGTAGGACACGATGCCGCCGGACGGAGCCACCGTACGAGTCACCCGATTCTTGGGATCGTAACTCGAGGTCGTCCGGCCGGTAGTGTCCGAAAAGACGGTCCGGTTCCCCGCGCTGTCGTAGACGAATGTTGTCCTCCGGGCCGGGAAACGGACCCCCGTCTGACGACCCGCCGCATCGTAAATGAACGTCTGGCGGCCGCCCCTCGGATCCGCTTTGAGCGTTTGTCGTCCGGCGAGGTCGTAGGCGAAGGTGACTCGTCGACCGAGCGGATCGATGCTTCCGACATCCCGCCCCGCTGCGTCGAACAGGAATGTGACGAGACGGCTGTTGGGATCGGTCAATCGGGTTCGTCGTCCGGCCATGTCGTAAGTGAACGTGGTCCGCGTTCCGGTCGCCGCGATGGTTCCGACAGGTCGACCCGTCGGATCGTAGACAGTCGATGTCCGGAACCGGTTCGCATCCGTCACGGCAACCACTCGACTGGCGCGATCGTAAGTAGTCGTAGTCCGGGCGAGTAGCGGATCGACGACCACCACGGATCGCCCGGCAGAATCGAAAACGGTGGTGGTCGAGTAGCCCCGAGGATCCGTGACGCGGATCCGTTGACCGGCGGTGTCGTAAGCGAAGCTCGTTCGGTTGCCGAGTGCATCGACAGTTGCCAGCGTCGCCCCAGTGGGTCGATAGATCGTTGTCGTGATCGAGCCAATCGCATCGGTCGATCGGACAGTTCGACCGGCGGCATCGTAAGCGGTGGTGGCCCGTCCACCGAGAGAATCGATCGACGCTATCGTGCGACCGGCCAGATCATATGTCGTCGTGGAACGATAGCCGCGCGGGTTGAGCGAAGCGATGGTCTGGCCCGCGACATCATAAATAGTGGAGGATCGGAAACCGAGAGCATTCATGCTCGCAATCGTTCTTCCGGCCAAATCGTAGACGGTCGAATTGCGCTGGTTGAGCGGGTTGATGCTTGCGAGCGTTCGCCCCGCCAGATCATAGACGGAGCTCGTTCGTTGTCCCAGTGGATTGAGACTTGCTACTGTACGACCAGCCGAATCAAAAGTTGTTGTTGTTCGTTGATTGAGCGGGTTGATCGACCCAACCGTCCTCCCTGCCGGATCGTAGACCGTTGTCGTTCGCTGACCCAGGGAGTTGATCGAAACGACTGCCTTTCCGGCCTGGTCATACGATGTGCTGGTTCGCTGATTGAGCGGATTGATCGAGGCGATCGACCGGCCGGCAGCATCGTAGGTGGTGGTCGTCCGGAGGTTCAGCGGATCAAGACTTGACACGGATCGACCGGCAGGATCGTACACGGTGGTCGTGCGTTGTCCGAGGGGATTCATCGATCCGATCGATCGACCGGCGGCGTCGAACGTGGTGGACGTGCGTTGCGCAAGTGGATCGAGACTTGCGATCGCCCGTCCCGCAGCGTCGTAAAGCGTAGAGGTCCGCAAGTTGAGTGGGTTAACGCTGGCCACGGATCGGCTGGCGGCGTCATAGACCGTGGTCGTCCGCAGGTTCAGAGGATTGACGGTGGCGATCGAGCGGCCTGCCGAATCAAACGCGGTGCTGGTGCGTCGATTCAGAGGGTCAATCGTCACGATTGCACGTCCTGCCGCATCGTAGGCCGTACTCGTTCGTTGCCCGAGAGGATTGATCGAGACCAGAGACCGACCCGCGAGATCGTAGGTTGTGCTGGTGCGCTGGTTCAGCGGGTTGACGCTCGCGATTGAACGACTCGCGGCGTCATACACCGTCGAGGTTCTCAAGTTGAGCGGATTGATACTTGCAATGGACCGACTCGCCAAGTCGTAGACGGTGCTGGTTCGTTGGTTGAGGGGGTTGATGCTGGCCGTGGACCGACCGGCCGCATCATAGAGAGTGCTCGTGCGTTGAGTCAGTGGATTGATGCTGGCCAGAGATCGTCCTGCCGCGTCGAAGACACTACTCGTGCGTTGGTTGAGTGGGTTGATGCTCGCGATGGAACGTCCGGCCCGATCGTACGCCGTGCTGGTCCGGAGGTTCAAGGGATCGATGGTGGCGATGGTCCGACCCGCGAGGTCGTACGCCGTCGTCGAACGCTGTCCGAGCGGGTTGATCGTACCGATCGTTCGACTCGCACGGTCGTAAACCGTGCTGGTGCGTCGATTCAGAGGGTCAATCGTCACGATTGCACGTCCTGCCGCATCGTAGGCCGTACTCGTTCGTTGCCCGAGAGGATTGATCGAGACCAGAGACCGACCCGCGAGATCGTAGGTTGTGCTGGTGCGCTGGTTCAGCGGGTTGACGCTCGCGATTGAACGACTCGCGGCGTCATACACCGTCGAGGTTCTCAAGTTGAGCGGATTGATACTTGCAATGGACCGACTCGCCAAGTCGTAGACGGTGCTGGTTCGTTGGTTGAGGGGGTTGATGCTGGCCGTGGACCGACCGGCCGCATCATAGAGAGTGCTCGTGCGTTGAGTCAGTGGATTGATGCTGGCCAGAGATCGTCCTGCCGCGTCGAAGACACTACTCGTGCGTTGGTTGAGTGGGTTGATGCTCGCGATGGAACGTCCGGCCCGATCGTACGCCGTGCTGGTCCGGAGGTTCAAGGGATCGATGGTGGCGATGGTCCGACCCGCGAGGTCGTACGCCGTCGTCGAACGCTGTCCGAGCGGGTTGATCGTACCGATCGTTCGACTCGCACGGTCGTAAACCGTGCTGGTTCGTTGGTTCAGTGGGTCGATGTTGCCGACAGAGCGTCCTGCAATGTCGTAGAGAGTACTCGTCCTGAGACCCAGAGGATTGACGCTGGCAACCGAGCGTCCAGCGAGATCGTAGGTTGTGCTCGTCCGCTGGTTCAGCGGGTTAATACTCGCGATCGAACGACTCGCCAAATCGTAAACCATGCTGCTGCGAAGCCCGAGCGGGTCGATACTCGCAATGGAGCGACTCGCCGCATCGTAGACGGTGCTCGAACGCTGGTTCAAGGGGTTGATGCTGGCCGTGGAGCGACCCGCCGCGTCGTAAACCGTGCTGGTTCGCTGATTGAGGGGATTGATGCTCGCGATCGAACGCCCCGCCCGATCGTACGCCGTGCTCGTTCGCAGGTTCAAGGGGTTGATCGAAGCAACGGTCCGGCCCCCTGCATCGAACGCGGTGCTGGTCCGTTGATTCAAGGGGTTGATGCTGGCGACCGACCGGCCCGCCAGATCATAGACCGTGCTCGTGCGTTGATTCAAGGGGTTGATGCCGGCGATCGACCGGCTCGCGGCGTCGTAACTGGTGCTGGTCCGTTGATTCAGTGGGTTGATGCTCGCGACTGACCGACCCGCCGCATCGTAGACCGTGCTCGTGCGTTGATTGAGAGGATTGATGCTCGCCACCGACCGACTCGCCAGGTCGTAAACGGTGCTTGTCCGTTGTCCGAGCGCGTTGAGGTTGGCGGTCGAGCGTCCCGCGGCATCGTAGAGGGTACTCGTCCGCTGATTCAGTGGGTCGACACTGGCGATCGCCCGTCCTGCCAGGTCGTAGGTCGTACTCGTGCGTTGGTTCAGGGGGTTGATGCTCGCAATCGAGCGGCCCGCCGCATCGTAAACCGTGCTCGTCCGCTGATTCAGAGGATTGATGCTCGCAACCGCGCGGCCGAGCGAATCGAATGCGGTACTCGTTCTCAGACCGAGTGGATCAAGGCGGGCAATCGCGCGTCCCGCGCGATCGTAGGCCGTGGTGGTGCGTTGATTCAGCGGGTCAAGCGTGGCAACCGAGCGTCCAGCGAGATCGTAGGTTGTGCTCGTCCGCTGGTTCAGCGGGTTAATACTCGCGATCGAACGACTCGCCAAATCGTAAACCATGCTGCTGCGAAGCCCGAGCGGGTCGATACTCGCAATGGAGCGACTCGCCGCATCGTAGACGGTGCTCGAACGCTGGTTCAAGGGGTTGATGCTGGCCGTGGAGCGACCCGCCGCGTCGTAAACCGTGCTGGTTCGCTGATTGAGGGGATTGATGCTCGCGATCGAACGCCCCGCCCGATCGTACGCCGTGCTCGTTCGCAGGTTCAAGGGGTTGATCGAAGCAACGGTCCGGCCCCCTGCATCGAACGCGGTGCTGGTCCGTTGATTCAAGGGGTTGATGCTGGCGACCGACCGGCCCGCCAGATCATAGACCGTGCTCGTGCGTTGATTCAAGGGGTTGATGCCGGCGATCGACCGGCTCGCGGCGTCGTAACTGGTGCTGGTCCGTTGATTCAGTGGGTTGATGCTCGCGACTGACCGACCCGCCGCATCGTAGACCGTGCTCGTGCGTTGATTGAGAGGATTGATGCTCGCCACCGACCGACTCGCCAGGTCGTAAACGGTGCTTGTCCGTTGTCCGAGCGCGTTGAGGTTGGCGGTCGAGCGTCCCGCGGCATCGTAGAGGGTACTCGTCCGCTGATTCAGTGGGTCGACACTGGCGATCGCCCGTCCTGCCAGGTCGTAGGTCGTACTCGTGCGTTGGTTCAGGGGGTTGATGCTCGCAATCGAGCGGCCCGCCGCATCGTAAACCGTGCTCGTCCGCTGATTCAGAGGATTGGTCGACGCGATACCACGTCCGGCGGCATCATACGTCGTCGAAGACCTCTGATTGAGTGGATCGATCGATGCAACACCTCGGCCCGCCGCATCATAAGCGGTCGAAGTTCGCCGGCTCAACGCATCGATCGAAACAATGGCACGACCTGCCGCATCGTAACCAGTCGACGTCCGTTCATTGAGCGGATTGATGCTGGCAGTGATCCGATTGGCCTGATCGTAAACCGTCGAGGTGCGGAGGTTCAGTGGACTGACGCTAGCGATGTGACGACCGGCCGAGTCGTAGACCGTTGATGTGCGCTGGTTCAAAGCGTTAACGCCGACAATGCTCCGACCCACCGGGTCATACACAGTTGACGACCGCTGGTTGAGCGGATTGATGCTGGCGACCGACCGTCCCGCGGCGTCAAACGCCGTTGAAGTTCTCTGGTTCAACGGGTCGATCACCGCGATGCTTCGACCGACCGGATCATAAATCGTCGACGATCGCTGGTTGAGTGGGTTGACGTTCGCCTGGACCCGTCCGACCCCGTCGTAGATCGTAGAGTTTCGTTGATTCAGGGGGTTGATGCTCGCGATCGAGCGACCAGTCCGATCGTAGACGGTCGACGAGCGTTGGTTCAGTGGATTGATACTCGCGATACTCCGGCCGGCCGAGTCATAAACAATCGTCGACCGCTGCTTCAAGGGATCGATCGACGCAACGCTCCGGCCCGCCGCATCGTAGAGCGTGGATGTTCGTTGGTTGAGGGGATTGATGGTGACGATCGGACGACCAGCCACGTCGTAAGCCGTTGACGTGCGTTTCCCGAGCGGATCGATGCGAGCAAGATTGCGGCCGGCCAGGTCATAGACTGCCGAAGTCCGTTGATTCAGCGGATTGATGCTGGCGACACCGCGCCCCGCTCGGTCGTAGACCGTCGACATCCGCTGGTTCAACGCATTGATACTACCGACCGCACGACCCGCGGCATCGTACGCCGTGGAAGTCCGTAGGTTCAGCGGGTCAACCGTGGCAATGCTGCGCCCGGCCGGGTCATAGACTGTCGACGTACGTTGATTTAACGCATTGACATTCGCAATCGATCGCCCCAAAACATCGTAGATCTGCGACGTGCGCTGGTTCAGCGCATTGACATCGGCGATCGCCCGACCGAACACATCGAGAATCGTACTCGTTCGACGGCCCATGGGATCGACCGACGCGATGCGTTGACCGGCCGTGTCGTACACAAAACTGGTTCGTTTGCCCAACGCGTCGACTGTACTGACCAATCGTCCCGAACCCCCATAGACCTGCGTCGTGATCCATCCGAGGGCGTTCGTGGACCAAAGGACACGCCCAGTGGAGTCGTAGGCCGTCGATGTCCGAGCGCCGAGCGAGTCAATGACCGCAATCGCCCGGTTGTCTGCGTCGTAGATGTTTGTCGTGCTTAGACCGAGCGGATTCGTCGTCCGGATGCGATTTCCGCGAGAGTCGTAGGCGACCGTTGTGCGGTTCAGGAGAGCGTCGACCGTTGCCAGAACGCGATTCTGAGCATCATAAATCGTGGTCGACCGAGAGCCGACCGGGTTCATGACTGCGACGGCATTGCCGATACGGTCGTAAACCGTTGTCGACCGAGCGCCCGTTGGGTTCACAGTCGAAATGACGCGGTTGACGCTGTCCCGAACGGTGGTGGTGATTTGGCCAAGTGGGTTGACGACACGCCGAAGCTGCCCGTTGATATTATACGACTGACTGGTTCGATTCCCGAGTGGGTCGATGAAAGCCGCGACCTGACCCGTTGAGTCGTATACGATGCTGGAACGCTTCCCGAGCGGATCGATACTCGCCGCGATCTGTCCACGAGCATTATAAACATATGAGGTCCGGGCACCTGCTGCGTCGATCAAAGCGGTCCGGTTTCCAGATGCATCCCAGGCCAAAGTCGAGCGCCCACCCCGGGGGTCGCTGATGCCACGCATCTTCGATGTCGTCGGGTCGTATGAGAACGTCCATCGTCCGCCGGCCGCGTCGGCAAGCGAGCGCAATGCTGTCGAGCGATTCGCAAGCGTCGCGAAGACAATCGTGTTGACCCGGCCACTGGCGTCGGTCGACCTTCGAAGATTGGAATCCGCGGTCCACGCGTACGAGGTTCGACGTCCCAGGGCGTCGACGGTCGCCGTAATGTTCGCGGCGGCATCGAACAACCAGGTGGTGATCCGGCCTGTCGGGTCGGTCGCTCGTGTGGCAGTCGGAAATTGGTATGTGTAGGTGGTCCGACCGGCCAGCGGCGGTGAGACCCAGGCGGTTCGTCCCGACGAATCGTACCCGTAAGAAGTTCGGATTCCGCCTGGATTTGCGATCGCGGTGACGCGGTGTGCTCCGTCATAGACCAGGGAGGTAATCGTCCCATCCGCCAATTGGCGTCGGATGAGATCTCCGGATGGATTCACGACATAGGTCGTGGTTCGCCCCCCCGGCTGAACGACTCTCCTGAGAGAATTGGAGCCGTCATACGCGATGGATGTTAGATTGCCGACCGGGTCAGCGAACCGCGTCATCCGCCCGCCGCCATCGTACGTGACGGTCCAACGTGATCCGTTCGCATCACCGAATCGGACCGCTCGTCCCCCCGAGTCGTAAACGGTGAGGAAACCATTCGGCCGTGTCTGAGTCCAGGTGGTCGACGACGGGTTGAAAACGAGCGAGTCCTGGCCGCCCGATGCGTTGAGGTATTTGTTGTTAACATCTTTGTCGGTGAATGGCCAAACCGACCCCTGGCCATCGGTAATTTGTGCGGATGTCACCGTCAACGATGTCAGAGTCAATTTGGGGACGGCGGTCCATCCCCAACCGAATTCGGACGTGGCTGGAGATTTCGAGTTATAGACAGGGACCGGACGGGGGTCGAATGGCCCGGCGGTCGGAACGCCCAAATTGACAGTGAGATTTCCACTCGCAACGTTCAGCACTCCGGGGCCGGCAGGAGCGGACGGGACCGCTCCCTTCATCTCGCGCTGCCACTTGGCGACGAGAGCACTGACCTGGTGCAAAATCGTATAAGAATTCCGCGGTTGAGAACCGGGTGGGCACTCGACAACTTCGCGGTCGTCGCACCCCGACTCGTCGATCCATCGATTCGGAGTCGTTCGCGTTTGACAACCTGTTGGATCGACGATCCCTTTACAAGCACCGGGTTCGGGGGGGACGCAACACCAACCTGGCGCTCCCTGAGCGGGCTGAAAGAGTGGTGGGTTTGGGCATCCGGGTCGCGTGGCTTTCGCATCGGGTACTTCCAGTTGGATCCAGCTAACTTCGATTTGCGTTGCCATCGTCATCCCGCTTGTTTAAGTCGATACGTTTACGACACAACTGGTTCTCTCACTTTTCGCCGCTGCTCCGACTGTTCGTCTCTCTCAGACCCGAACATAGCATGACGCCGCGAATCCATCGCGATCGATTACTACTCGGCAGCCCATTTCCCCAGAGGACAGGCCTGGTCAGCCCATGTCAGTTTGAGAGTCAGGTTACAACCACACATCCGACAAGCATTGCGTGTTTCATCGTACTGGTTACACCCCCGACACACAGCCAGTCGATCTTCGACACGTTGAGACGAGAGCGTGGGAAAACCGGCGGCAGTGTGACGGGCCAGTGCTGTTGAAAATGAGACGACCTTGCTGACAAGCCCGCGATTCTTGGACGGCTCGATGTATTGATGGGAGGTGTGGCTTGATCCAGTCCGCTCACCAAAATGGACAAAGTCTGGTCGTAGGAAGTTGATCGCGGTCGCACTCGGCGGTCGCTGAACGAACGTTGCCAAGTTCGATACATATACACGAGGGTTTGAGATGGCTGCAAAATCGACGGTGAGCTTCGGGCCAGAGAAGTCCTCATACAGGCGTGCGGCACGAGCGGCGCTATCAGCCACGGAATGCCGACAGACGTCGACCTCTTTCACATCCCTCCGACTCGCCAACAGTGACATTGCGCAATCTGAAAGATTGCGAATTGTCCGAACGAGCGAGACGCTTTTCCCGAGAGTAGTAGTCAAAACCATCGCATGGGGCAATACCGCATGTGTATTCAGCGTCCAACCCAAGGGGTGGACGGCGTGTTGCCTGGCGACTCTTGCTTCGACTTCTGGCCAGAGATCTCGATTCGCGTCATTTGTCATCCGGAGAAAAAGACGTTCAAATTCTCGATCACAAAACAACTCTGGGGAGTTTCCTTCGTCTCTTTGTCTCTCAAGTCGTGTAGCTGGGTATCCCAAATGATGAAGCACGCCTGCGACGACGGATGCCCCACTCCGTATGCCTCCGACTACAAGAATTACCATGGGACTATACTCAAGATAGGTAGCAACTCAAACTGGCGAGCGTTGCATTGGGGGTGTCCGCAATATTCCAAACGAATGAGCCACGCACTACAGAAAGTCGATCTGGGAGGTACGGATAGTGATATCACTTGCCATTGCGACCGCCACGAAAAGGCCGCTCGTATCAACTCTGTGTGACTGTAAATCGCGCACCTGCTGAGCAGGCTTGACTTGAAGGCACCTCGAATACCAATTCGAGCGGGCTGCATTGCTGCGAGATACACGAAAGGGCAAATGGGCAGGCATATCCGGCAATAATTTAAACCAATACGGCATCATATTGCCCTCCCACGCAATTGAGAGTCATTTGCAATAATCCCGAAACACCATACTCCAACGCCCCGCCCCATCTTGTGCCGTCCCAAAATAGTGTGCTATCAATCGGTCCAAAATCGTCGCCAGACGACAGGCAGACGCAGGTTGCTCCTTGCGATTTCACTCGCAGTGGTTGGCCTGAGAATGCCGAACAGTCACAAATCCCAGCAATCACCTGAACGCGAACTGTTGCAATATCCCCCCCTAGTGCATCGATGCTTGCATTCGTAAGAACAAATGTATGTGTTGTAAATGTTGTATTCACCGATGGCACTGGCCATATTACAATTTGCGTCGACCCCCATATAGTGCGACTGCGACAGGCACTGAGCTAGGGCCATTCCTCTTCATGCGAACTCGAAGCAAATACTGCCCAGCCAGCGGTGAGTACAGTCGACCAAGTTGCACCGTGAACGCATCCCCCGAGGGATCGCTTGTGCTGAACACATAATCTGGGTCGCCTGAACCTGACAGGTCGAGATCGAGCTGGGGATACAACGGATCCAAAGCTCCAGCCTGGGATTGCCAGCCGCCCTTCGAGATATCCGACACCGGCACGGCCTTCTGGCTCATGACTCACCTCCCACCAGGCCAAACTCCACTCGCACCTCCGGATCTGCTCCTGAGTCGCCTTCTGCGGCGATCAATTCCACCGTCGTCGCGGTCTTGTACTTCTCGACTCGCGCCGCCATCGCTTGCTGAAGCGGGGCCTCGATCCAGTCCGTCATCAACCGTCGCACGACCCGACCCCCCTCGCGTCCCTTCGAGGCATCATTCAACCGGTGAGCACGTTCCGCGATCGCCTCAAGAAGTGCGCTCGACACAATCAGGCGTTTCCCGCGTCGCTCAATCCACGCCGCCTGGATGTCTCGGACTTGCTTGCCGACGATCCCGGTCATCGCCTCGCGGTCGAGCGGCTGGAACACGATCACCCGTTTCACCCGCGCCAGGAATTCAGGAGCGAACACCGGCCGGTCCATCTTCCCGTGCCGAATTTGGGGCAGCGCCTCCCGAACTTTGGAAACGACCTCGTCGGGTGAAAGGCCCTGCGCGTACCAGTCGGCGATCATCCGCTGGCCGACGTTGCTGGTGAGAACGAAGATCGACTTCCCGGCGTAGGCCCGAACGCCCCGTTGGTCGGTGACCCACCCCTCGTCGAACAGGTTCAGAAACGGTTGCAGTACGTCGGGGTGCGCCTTGTCCGCCTCGTCGAGCAAGAACACACCGTACGGGTCGGTGTTCAGTTCGGTAACGAGTCGCCCCCCCTGGTCGTGGCCGACGTAGCCGGGGGGCACCCCGATGATGGTGGCGACGCTGTGCGGCTCGATGCAGTTGCCGAGCGCGTACGTCTTCAGCCGCTTTGACGTCGAGTAAAAGCGAGCCAGGGCCTTGGCGAGTTCCGTCTTGCCGGTCCCGGTCTGGCCGAGGAACAGGAACACGCCCGCCGGCTTGGTAGGATCCGTCATCCCCGCCTTGATCAGTCCCAACTCGGTCGCCACCTCGCGAACCGCCCGGGGCTGACCGAACACAACGTCTCCCAGGCTCCGTTCGTAGTCCGTTCGGTCGGCCACCCCCCGCAGCGTCTGCTCGGGAACCCCGCTGACCTGGGCCACCGCCCCGACGACGTCCGATTCCGTGATCCTCTCCCGGACACGCCCCGCCTGGGTGCGGTCGAAATCGGCGTCCTCGCAGACCCGGTGGAGGACGGCCAACGCCTTCGCCGGAAGGTGGTCGTTCAGCACGAATCCCGCCGTCAGATTGACGGCCTGGCGGATCGCGTCGCGGTCGATCGAGACCTGGAACCGGTCCTCCAGTCCGATCGCGAAGTGCGTGAGCAGCCGAACTGCCGTGTCGGGGTCGGGCTCGGGCACCTCCACACGGGTCATGTAGTCGGCGTATTCCGGGTCGTCTGCGATCAGGTCGTCGTACTCGCGGGGGGTCATCAGCCCGATCAGGCGATAGCGGGACGTGGCCAGCGAGGCGAGCAGGACGGCTTTCGCCCCGGCCTGATCCGGCCGAAGCAGGTTCGCAAACCCGTCGACGCACACAACGAGGTCGGCGCGGTCGGCGACAGCGTCGAGCAGCGCCGCGAGGCGAGCCCGGGACTCGTCGGGCGGGACGTGTCGGCAGTTGAGGTGCACCATCCGCAGATCCCGGAGGAAGGCGGGACGGCCGAGGATGGCGCGGCGCGCCAGTTCGGCCACGACCGCGGACTTCCCGACCCCCCGCTCGCCGGTCAGCAGGACGTGGCGGGCGGTACGCCGGTGTAATGCCCGGGCGATGGCGTCGAAGACGGCGTCGTACGCAGGCACCCCGTCGAACGGCGTGTCGGCCGAAACGCCGTACTCTCGGGCCCGCTCGGTCAGGTCGTCGACCGGGCCGAGTTCCGGGGGGGGCGGCGGAGCCGCCGGGTGAGTAGGCGGCGGTGAGGGGTCGAGGGCCTGGGCCACCCGCCGGCGGAACAGGAACTCGGCCGCGGGCACGTCGAGCGCGTCCAGCCGCCGCCGGCCCGTCTCGTCGACGTGGGTCAATGCGCGATGGAGCAGGAGCTCGAGCCCGACTCCGTCGAGTCGGGCCGCGTGCCGGCGGGCGAGGGCGGCGAACTCGTCCAGGGCCCGCAGTGCCGTGGGATCGAGCCCGTCGCGAGACAGGGGTTTCGCCGGGTCGGGGTGGGTGGGGCGGTCCGGGGGCGAGAGGTCGCGGAGCGACCGGCCGGGCCGCAGGGCGGCGGTGAGAAGGGCGACCGCCGTCCCATCGCCCGCCGCGGCGGCCCCCGCCACGATGTCCTCGGCCCGCACGCGGGCCCCCGGCCGCGCTGGCACCGTAGCCAGCGCGGCCCGCACGCGGTCGTCCGGGAAGCATTTGGGGTCGAGGCGGCCGTCGGCACGGAACAAGGCACCCTCCGCCCCTGCAAGAGAGGACTCGGATACTCATGGCATCAGGTCTAACCGACAATGGTAAGTGTAGTACAGCGAATTGCAACCACCGTTCGCCGGTTTTTCGGAATAAAGAAAATTTGACGAAATCGGGATTTTTCGGTTGCAACTCGCCGGCGAGGATGAGAGGAATAGTCACCCCCCCCCGGTCTCTGCGCATTGACGCAAGGAGGAGCCCCGATGCTCGTCGAGAACGTGGCGAACTTCGCGCAGACCACCCTCGCGGCCCCGCTGGGGGGCGGGACCGGGTCCACATCCTTAAGCGTGGCCTCCACGGCGGGATTCCCGGCCGTACCGTTTCGCGTCCGCATCGGGTCCGAAATCCTGCTCGTGACGGCGACGGCGGGGACCACATGGACGGTCAGCCGAGCCCAGGAGTCCACGTCCGACGCCGCCTACCCCGCCGGCGAACTCGTCACCCAGGTCCTCACCGCCGCGGGGATCAAGGGGATTTTTGTGGCATTGACCGGCTTGACCCCTCCCGGTCGATTGTCGGCGAACACGGACGCTGTGCCTGCCGCCGACGTGACGGGAGCGACCACGCTCCGCTACCTTCCCTACTGCGGCCGTCAAGTTTGGTTGTTCACGAACGGGGAATGGGTCGCGCACGATATCGGAAGTTCTGGTGTCTCACTCGCCCTGGGGACACTCGTTTCGCAGGTCAACTACGACGTGTTTCTCTACTCGAATTCCGGAACGCCGACACTGGAACTGGGGGTCTGGAAGAACGCGACCGTCACCATTTCGATCGCCCCGCCCGGGGTCGTCACCTGGAATTCCCACGGGATGAGCGAACTGGCTCCCGTCGTGTTCACCACCACGGGCGCGTTGCCGACCGGACTCGCCGCCAACACCAAGTACTTCGTCCGAAACGTCACCACCAACACCTTCCAGCTATCGAGCACTCCGACGGGTTCCGTGATCAACACCAGCGGGATCCAGTCTGGGACGCACACAGGCTACGCTTCCCACGCGAGGACCGCGGATTTGGACGCCCAGGACGGCTGGTTGGTCAAGGGGGGGGACGCGACCCGGCTCTATCTTGGCACCATTCGAACGTCGAGTACCACGACGATCGAAGATAGCGTCGCCAAACGGTTTGTCGCCAACATGTATCATCGTGTCGCGCGCAAATTGTACGCAGCACAATCGGCATCTCACACGTACACGGGTTCCGCCTGGCGGACGTGGAATAACGCCAACTCTGGTTACCCGATCGTCGAGTTCGTGGTGCCCGGAAGTGTGAGGGGCGACGCGGTCATCGCGACAATCAACGCTCAATTTTCGGTCACCAATTCCGGAGGGGGACACACGGGCGTCGCGTACGACGGGAATAACTGGCCCGCTTTCGAGGGCACCACGATGGTCACTGTGTCCAACCGTACCAACGCTCCGCGAATCTTGGATATTGCCACGCCGGGCTACCACACAATATTGGCCTGCGAGTACCCAGGTGGTTCAGCGACGACCTTTGATACTGCCACCCTAGCCGCGAGCGTGAACCTATGAATGCGATCCAACGCCTCCACGAGGCAATCGAGAACGTATGTCCGATTCAAGGGGTGTGCGTTGAAGGCAATCGCGTCACCCGGATTGACCACGCCCCCGAATCCACGGCGGAGCAACGAGCGGCGGCAGACGCGGTCGTTTCCTCCTTCGATTGGTCCGAGCAAGCCGCGAGAGGCTGGCAAAGGGCGAAAGCTCGGCGAGAAGCACTCGGTTTTCTCGACCGAGATGACACAGTGGGGTCGGTCCTCCGCTTGCTCGGACGGGATCTCTACGCTCAGTTGAATCTGGTTCGCGCGGCCGTCGGTCTCCCGCCCCTTTCGGAGGCCGAGACGCGAGCACGCCTCCAGACGCTGGCGGCGGGTGGCTGGGGCGATGCGGGAGAGTTCGGAGCCCAGAACGTCGGGTAGCGGCCTTGTGCGTTGCCGACCGGTTGACCCACACCACCCCCACGCGGCCGACTCAACGAGGTCGCGGAGATGCGGGGAGGAGGCTGCCTTCGTTCTTTCTACAACTGTCCTCTCGGGATCGATAGCGGTCGAGGGCTCATGAGTAAACTCCAGGCTTTGTCCGTCGCGGTCGGCCCGGTCTCGCCCGGTTGGGGTTCCTGGCACTGGGTCGGCGAGTCGCTTCTCGACGGCCTGAAACCCGAGTGGGCAACCGCTTCGTTCGAGGTGGGCGAGTTTCCCGACGCCGATGTGGTCGTCGTGGTGAAACACCCGCCCTCGGGGTATTGGGCGGAACGGGTCGCGCGGCGAGCGGCCCTCGTGTACTGCCCGATCGATCACTATGCCAGTGCCGAGGCCATCGCGGCGGACGCCTCCTGGCTGCGGTTCTGCTCACAGGTCGTCGTCCATTCGCCGTCGCTCGTCCCACACTTTTCTCCGTACGCTTCGACAGACAGTCTCGACCATCCGCTCAAGTACGTCGCCCCGCTCCGCGATTCTCGCTCGGTGGGAACGCGGTTCCTCTGGGTGGGCGTCTGGTCCAACTTGCCGCCCCTGGTCGACTGGGTCAACGCGCACCCCCTGTCCGGCCCCCTCGACGTGCTGACCAACCGGTCGGACTCTCCATCCCCCTTCGAGTTCGGCTTTCGCACCGACCGCGACGTCACGATCCACGAGTGGACGCCCGCCAAACACATCGAGCTGACGAGCACCTGCCGGGCCGCGCTCGACGTGAAAGGGGACGACTTCCGCAGCCGCCACAAGCCCCCGGCCAAGGCGTTTGACCTCGTGGCGTCCGGCGTGCCGCTGGCTCTCGCACCGGGTCACCCGGCCATCGAAGCCCTGGCGGCGCGGGGCCTGTCGGTGCCGAGCCCGCTCGACGCGAGCCGGTGGCTCTCCGAGTCGTATTCCGCCGAAACCCACTCAGTCGCCCGCCGCATGCGGGAGGATCTGGGTGCGGACCGGGTCGCCGCCCGTGCCCGCGACCTCGTGAAGCGAGCCTACTTGCATCGCGCATCTTTCCCGCAAGGCGCGACACCGGGTCTCGATCCGCGCTCGCGAACCCTTCGTGTCCGGGACGAGTATCTCAGCGCACGGGACCTGGCCGTGCAAGGTGACCGGGATGGCAGCCGGAGTCGACTCACGGCGCTCGACGCCGACGGCGTCCCCGACGAGTTTCGGGCCTTGGCCATCAACGACCTGGCGGTGCTCGCTGTGGCCGACGGTGGCCCGCCTGACCTGGCACGGTTTCGGGCTGCGCTCGCCCGCGACCCGAATTGCGGACCGGCCCGCGCGAACCTGTCGTGCCTGTCGGAAGAACGAGGGCGATGGTCCTATACCCCTCCTGACCGCCGCGCGCGCCGAATCGCAGTCGTGAGCTTGCTGTTCAACTGGCCGAGTACCGGAGGCGGAAACGTCCACTCCACCGAACTGGCCAAATTTCTGTCCATGGCGGGCTACGACGTTCGACATTTCTACGCCCGGTACGCACCCTGGGGTCTCGGCCGGGTCACGGATCCAACGCCGCATCCCGCCGTCCCCATCGATTTCAAACCGGCCGAATGGACGAGCGAAGGGATCTGCGCGGGATTTGGCCGTGCAATCGAGTCGTTCGACCCCGAGTGGGTCGTGCTCACTGACTCGTGGAACATGAAGCCAGTCCTCACGCGAGCCGCAGGCGGGCGAAAGTACGTCCTGCGGTTGCAGGCGCTCGAGTGTCTGTGTCCACTCAATAACGTCCGGCTCCTTCCGGGGTCGGACGGACGCCCCCAGCAGTGCCATCGCCACCAACTCGCGACCGTCGACGTCTGCAATCGCTGCGTCAAGGATCTGGGACCGACCTCCGGCGACCTCCACCGGGCGGAACGCGACCTGGCCGGCGTGGGGACAGACGCCTACCGGGAGACATTGGCCCGCGCGTTTGCCGAAGCCGCGTCCGTCTTCGTGGTGAACCCGCTCACCGCGGCGATGGTCGAGCCGCATGCCCCCAGCGTGCAAGTCGTCACCGCTGGCATGGACCCGGCGAGGTTCCCCTGGCCCGCGCCAAAGGACGGCCTTCCGCCCCGGACCCCCGGAGCGGTTCGGATCCTGTTCGCCGGCCTGACCCGAGAGTGGATGAAGGGGTTCCACGTCCTGCGGGAAGCCGCGGCCCAGGTGTGGGCGGCCCGAAAGGACTTCGAGGTCGTGGCGACGGACGACCCGCCAGACGCGCCCTTCGAGCCGTGGGAGCGGTTCATCGGCTGGCAGTCGCAAGCCGACCTTCCGCGACACCTCTATGCCGCGGACGTCGTCGTTGTCCCGACGGTCGCCCAGGAGGCGCTCGGGCGTACGGCGGTCGAGGCCATGGCCGCCGGCCGACCCGTGGTGGCCAGTCGGATCGGAGGGCTCCCGTTTACGGTGACCGACGGCGCGACCGGACTCCTGTGCCATCCGGGCGATCCCGAGGATCTGGCGGCGAAACTGATCCGGTTGCTCGACGACCCCGTCCTCCGGGATCGGCTCGGGACGGCCGGGCGGTCTCGCTTCGAGGAGCATTACGCCTGGCCCGCGATCATCACCCGACACTACCTCCCGCTCTTCGGCGAGCCACTTCCCCGGACGCAGCCTGAGAGAAGCGACCCGGCGGATGCCATCCCGGTCGACGACCGCTCCTCTCAACCCGTCCTCGGCTGCGTGATCGCCGTGCGCGATCGACCCGCCGACCTCCTGACCCGAACCCTCCAAACGTACGCCTGGCAAACCTGCGCCGCTCTCGATCGCGTGCTTCTGGATTACGGCAGCGACGCCGAACACGCGGCGGACTACCGTCGCCTCGGCACCGAGTTCGGCTGGCGGTACGTGCGCGTCGAGCCGGAACCCCCGCAGTGGCACCTGGCCGACGCGTACAACCGGGCGGTCGCAGCGTTGGACCCGCGGGTGACCGTCGTCTTCAAAAGCGACGCGGACGTGCTTCTGGGACCGGAAGTGCTGGAAACGGCGGTCGCACGGGCGACCGATTCCTTCTGTCAGTTCGAGTACCTGACCATCCCCCGGGACACGCCCTGCCCGGACGCGTTCCGCGACCCCGAGCAACTCCGAAACCTGCGCCAACGTCTGGGCAAGGACTGGGCCAGCGCGGGTCGGGGATTGTTCGCCTGTCCCCTCGACTGGTTTCGTCAGGTGGGCGGTTTCGACCGGGTGTTTCGATCCTGGGGGTACGAGGACCTCGATCTGCGCTCCCGGGCCGAACGGTCCATCGGGGTCGTAGAAATCGACCGACACGAGGCGACACTGCTGCACCAGTGGCACCCGCCTGCCCCCGACGCGGGCCCTGCGGAAGAGAATCGGGTCTACTTTGAACGAATGAAGACGGAAAGCGTGGTCCGCAACGACGGTCGCCTCGACGTGGCGATTCCGACGCTTGCGGCTTCTTCCAGGACCGCTCCGTTGATTCCCGGACAATGGAAGGTCCTGATCGTGACCCGGTCGATGAACGAGGACCTGTATCACCTGTCGGGAGAGTTCCTGCAATTCGACGGAAGTGGTCCCACCCACCGCGTCCGCCTGACTCATACCGATGCGGCCGGATACTTCCGGTTGCTCGCCGATCTCGACGCCGACTGGGTCGTCAACCTCGACGAGGATGCCTTCCTGCTCGATCCGCCGGCGTTGCTCGCCCTACTTCGACACATGGAGGAACAGGGGTACGCCGCGTGCGGGATGCCCGACGGGGGCGTCGTCCCGATCCGGCACCACAATCCCGTCGCGTGCAACGCGTTCTTCAACGTCTTCGACATGCGGCAAATTCGCCCCCTTTGGGCGGACTGGGACGCCGTCACGCGGTTGCGGCACGCGCCTGCGTTCGAGGCGGTCGTGCCCGCCTGGGCTCGGAGGGGCGAGCACGCCTTCGACGATTTCGAGCCGTACTACGGACTGTTTTACGCCATCGTGAAGGCGGGACGCCGGATCCTCTACCTTGACGCCGAGACGTGGCGAGACGGCACCACCACGCTCGTCCGGTCGCCGGGAGGGCACCCGCTCCTCCTGCACGCCTGGTACGCCCGAAACTGGGAACGCGACGAGTCGACCCGTCGACGCTTCGCCGAAGCGGCGAGCTTCGCCCGGGACTACCAGGCTCGGCAAAGCTCGGCAATCGAATGTCCGGCCGGCCGCGAGGCGGTCGAAGCGGTGCTCGCCCGCACGCTGGTTGCGGTCGTCGTTTACGACCGGTTCGAGAACGTCGAGGCGTGGCTGACCGCCTGGCAAAAGACCGATCGTGGCAAGGCCCGCCTCGCCGTGATTCACAACAGCGATGCCTCGTTCGGCCCCCACCCGCCGGCATGGCGTTCGAGCGGGCCGGACTGCTACGTCCCCCGCGCCAACACCGGGTACGACATCGGGGCGTTCCAGGACGTGGCGGAGGGGCGGTTCGATTCCGTTCTTCCCGCCTGGGAATATCTGATCTGGTGTACGGACGACTTTATCCCGCTTCAGCCTAGCTTTTTGACGCGGTTCGCCGAACGGGCGATTGATCCCCGCGTCGGCCTCGTCGCCGGTCGGTACGGTTACTGGCCCGGCGACTGGAGCGGGAAGGCCGCGGACCAGCACTGCCGAACCGTGGGCTTCCTGATTCGCCGGGACGTGGCCCGCCGTTTGACCTTCCCCGCGAGTCCCGTCGCGACCCGGGATCAGTGCCATCAGTTCGAACACCGTGACAACCACCTGATGCATCAGGTGCGGAGTCTGGGCTATCGCGTGGTCTCGATCGACGACACGGAAGGTCGGCTCATGTGGGATCGCGGCAATGACCCCGGTCCCGATCGCTGGGCAACTTACGCTGCGCATTTTGGTGCTGACGGACGGGCTTTCCTCCCAAGCTCGGCCGCAGCCAGTGTCCTTCCCGAGGCGATTGCCGGAACCCGTCCATGAGCATCACACGCGTCGCGGTCGTATACGACGATTCCCATCGACCCGAAACGACGGGCGGGTACTGCTTTCGAGCCCTTCAGAAGCTGGTTTCCGTCACCCACGTTCGACCGGGCGAGGTCGATCGCATCGATCCCGGATCCTGGGATTTGTTCCTCCGAATTGATGACGGCCTTCCCTACCTCCTTCCCGACACGTTTCGACCGCTCGCCTGGTGGGCGATCGACACCCACCTCGAGTTCGAGCGCGGCCTGGAACAAGCGTGTCGGGCCGACCTGACCTTTGCGGCCCAGCGACCCGGAGCGGACGCCCTGACCGCCGCGGGCGTTTACCGCACGATGTGGCTTCCGCTGGCGTGTGATCCGTCGATCCACCGACCGCACGCGATCCCCAAGACGCTCGACTTTTCTTTCGTGGGAAACGAGTTTCCCGGCCCGCGGGCGGAGTTGTTGGCCGCCCTGCGGACCCGCTACCCCCGCCACTTCGTCGGACGGGCCTTCTTCGACGAAATGGCCCGAGCGTATTCTTCCGCCCACACGAGTTTCAATCGCAGCATTCGCGACGACCTCAACATGCGCGTCTTCGAGGCGCTCGCCTGCGGCTCCTTCCTCCTGACGAACGACCTGCCGGGGACCGGACAGGACGAGTTGTTCCAGGACGGGGTCCATCTTGGCACCTACCGCGACGCGGACGAACTGCTCGACAAGTTGCGGTTCTACCTGGCCAACCCCGCGGCCCGGACCCGCGCGGAACGAGCGGGGCGTCAAGCCGTGTGCGATCGACACACGTATGCGCACCGCATGGCCCAGATTCTCGAGTCGGTCGCAGCCCGGCCGCGATCGTTCCCCGCACGAGCGACCTCCGAATCCACCGGCGGAGTCGACCCGAGCTACTTCGAGCACGCGCGGCCCGAACTTCTGGCGCTGGTCCCTCGAGAGGCACGCGAGGTACTCGACGTCGGGTGCGGGGCAGGGCGATTCGGCATCAGCGTGAAGGAGCGACAGCCGGCCCGGGTCACCGGAATCGAAACGAACGCCCGGGCCGCCACTTACGCCCGGACGCGCCTCGACCGCGTTTTTGAAGGAGACGTGGAAGCGATGCCGCTGGACACGTTCGCCCCCGAATCCTTCGACGCGGTGGTGTGCGGCGACGTGCTCGAACACCTTCGCGACCCGCTCCCGGTTCTCCGCAAGCTCAAAACCTGGCTGCGGCCAAGCGGTGTGCTGGTCGCGAGCTTCCCGAACGCCCGCCATCACTCCGTCGTCCGGGGACTGTTGGCCGGCGACTGGAGTTACGAGCCGGCCGGGTTGCTCGACCACACCCACCTCCGTTTTTTCACTCAGCGGGAGATTGAAAAACTGCTCTTCCGGGCCGGGTTCGACTCGGGTCGGTTCACCGCCGTTCCCGGCCCGGGCTATACGGAGTGGGAAGCGGCGGGTCGACCGGGTGGGGTCAACGTCGCGGGACTGCAAATCGGACCACTCGATCCGAAAGACGCCGAGGGTTTTTTTGCCTACCAGTGGCTGGTCACCGCCCGTCCCGTCCAGGACCCCGACTTCGGACTGACGTCGATTGTGATCCTCGCTCACAACCAACTGGCGTACACGAAGGCGTGTCTCGACTCGATCCGATTTCTGACCGACGAGCCGATCGAACTGATCCTGGTGGACAACGGGTCCACGGACGGAACGGACGACTACTTTCGCGCCCTGGCGGCAGCGGATGATCGGATCCGACTGGTGCTCAACCGTGACAATCGCGGCTTTCCCGCCGGGGTCAATCAGGGGATGCGTCTGGCAGGCGGCCAGCAGATCCTTCTCCTGAACAACGACACGGTGGTGACCACGGGGTGGCTGCGACGGTTGTTGCGGGCGCTACATTCCGACCCCGCCGTCGGACTCGTCGGCCCGTGTTCCAACCACGTGAGTGGCCCTCAGGAGGTGGCAGCCGAGTATGACGACCTGGCCGGGATCGATCGATTTGCCTGGGAATACGCCAAGACCCATCAGGGCGTACGCGAGGAAACCGGTCGACTGGTCGGGTTCTGCCTTCTGATCAAACTCGCCGTTCTGGAGACGGTGGGGTGGTTCGACGAGGGGTTCGGGATCGGCAACTTCGAGGACGACGACTACTGCCTCCGTGCCCGGCGGGCGGGGTTCCGGGCCGTGATCGTCCGGGATGCCTTTGTCCATCACGTCGGCGGGGCGACCTTCGCCGAATCAGGAGTGCACTACGAAGGATTGATGCAGGCGAACCGCCACCGCTTCGAGAAGAAGTGGGAGTCGATCGAACCGACGCCCGCCCTCGAACGTCTGGCGACACGATCCGCGAAAACCTTCCGGGCCCTCGTCCTGGCCCACGTCGGCCTGTTCCGGGACCGCCTGGATCGCTCGCACTTCTACCGGTACGAGGCGTTGTCCCGCCGGCCGGGCGTGACCCTGTTCGGCCCCGGTCTGCCGGGCTACCGGTCCGGGATGACCCTGGCGGAGGCAGTGAAATTCGCGTGCGGCGACGAGTGGCCAGACGTCGTCGTCCACGGCTGTGACCCCCGCGCATCGGGTATACCCCTGGTGACCGGCCTGGCAAATGCACCGGTTCCGACCGCCATCGAACTGCTGGATTCCTGGGCCTTTCCGGACGATCAAGTCCGATTCGTGCGAGAACAGCGGTTCGCGATGGGCCTCATGCAGGAGGCGGGACACCACCTTGACTACTACCGGCAACGCTGCCCTGGGGTCGAGTTCGTCTGGGCTCCCAACGCCGTCAACACTTCCCTCTTTCGTGACCACGGCCTGGACAAAGAGTACGACGTGATCGTGTACGGGAATCTCGACCCCGGTGTTTATCCGCTTCGGGCGCGACTGGCTCGCCTGCTCCAGCGGCAGCAGGAGTTTCGCGTCCAGACGATTCCTCACCCGGGGTACTACCCGGCACCGGAACGGATGCCCGCGACGGTGTCGGGCGAAGGCCTGTCGCGCGCGATCAACCGGTCCTGGCTGGCCCTCGCGACTTGCAGTGTCTACCGCTGCCTGCTGACGAAATACCTCGAGATTGCCGCCAGCCAGGCCCTGGTGATTGGGGACTTGCCCGAGTCCGCCCGCGACACGTTCGGCGACGATTATCTTTCCCTCTCGTTCGGCGACGACGATGAAGAAGTCTTGCGCAAAATTCGACACACGTTGAGCGACAAGCCGGCCTTGACGGCCCGAACTCGGCGCGTCGCGGATCGGGTCGCCCGGCATTTCTCGACGGACGCATTCGCCATCCGCGTCCTCGAAGCCCTGGGCGGACTGGTGGAGAAAACGCCCGTCACACGATCAAGGCAGCTGGAAACGAGTACCCTGAGTCCGCCGACGGCGGCAACCCGTGGGATGAGCTTTCGGCCGGCCGATGGCGGCGGACTGCTTCTCGTGCCCCCTCCGATCACGCTCTCGGGTTGTCTCATCGTTCGGGACAATGAACAGACCATTCGCCCCTGCTTGGAAAGCCTCCGCCCCTGGGTCGACGAACTCGTCGTGGTGGATACCGGCTCGAAGGACGCGACCCCCCGGATCGCGGCCGAGTGCGGGGCCCGGGTCTTCGAGTTCCCCTGGTGCGACGACTTCTCGGCGGCGCGCAACGAGTCCGTCCGGCACGCACGGGGGAAGTGGGTCTTCTGGATGGATTCGGACGACACCATCGACGAGGTCAGCGGCCGGACGGTCCGCGACCTTGCCGACCGGGATCCCGACCCGCGGGTCCTGGGCTATGTGGTGCGAGTTCACTGTCCGGGCCCGGGGCAGCGGGGCCACGACGATATGACCGTCGTCGACCATGTCAAGTTGTTCCGTAACCGCCCCGACCTCCGGTTCGAGGGGCGGATCCACGAGCAGATCCTCCCGGCCATCCGCCGCGCCGGCGGCGAAGTCGCCTGGACCGACGCCTTTGTCCTGCACTCGGGCTACGACCACACGCCCGAGGGGCAGGAACGCAAGAAGGAGCGTGACCTGAGGATCCTGCACCGCGAACTGGCCGAACGCCCCGACCACCCGTTCACGCTCTTCAACCTCGGCATGACCTACGCAGACGTGGGCGAACACCCTACCGCGATCGATTTCCTGCGCCGCTGCCTGCGCCACTCGGAGCCGGGGGAATCGCACCGCCGCAAGGCTTACGCGCTCATTGCCTTCTGCGAGTCACGACTGGAGAAAGTTTTCGAGGCCCTTTCGGTCTGCCAGGAGGGGTTGGCGGAGTTTCCCGGGGACCTCGAACTCCGCTTCCGTCGTGGGCTGTTGCTTCAGGAGGGCGGCCGCCTAGAGGAGGCAGTCGCGGCCTACGAGGATGTCCTGGCCAACCCCGGGGAGCGTTACTTCGCCAGTGTCGATCGCGGGATTGGCGGCTTCAAGGCCCGACAAAACCTGGCTTCCGTCCATGCCGAGCGAGGCGACTGGGCCCGCGCAGAGCGGGAGTGGCGGCGGGTGACCGCCGAGGCCCCGACCTACCCCGCCGGCTGGCGCGGGTGGGGGGAGTCGCTGGTCCGCCAGAAGAAGTACTCCGAGGCCGCCGACCTGGTCACGCGTCTGACCGCGGAACCGAGCCTGGCCCTGGAAGGCGTGCTGCTCACCGCGCGGATCGCGACGGCCCGGGGCGAGGTGGCCGAGGCGGTAGGCTTGCTGCGCACGGCGTCGAGGGAGGCCGGCGACCCCGAGCCCCTCCAGGACCTGTGCCGACTGCTGTTCGAACACTACGGCGCCGAGGCCGCGGAGCCGGCGCTGCGGGAGCTCACCACGCGGTCGCCCGGCGACGCCGCGGCCTTCCACAACCTGGGCACGGCCCTGGCGGCGCTCGGGAAGCCCGCCGACGCGGCCGCGGCGTACCGTAAGTCGGTCGAACTGCGGCCGAAGTCCGGCGACACCTGGGCTCGGCTCGGCGACGTGCTTCGCGATGCCGGCCATCGTACCGAGGCCGAGCAGGCGTGGGATGAGGCCCGGCGACTGGGAGCGAGGGGTTAGTTCCTTACTGCAACGAGAGGGGTACGCGATGCCCGCCGAACAGTTCAAAAACGCCGCTCAGACCACCCTGGCGGCAGCCGTCGACGGTGTTGCAACGACGCTTACGGTCAACGCGTCGCCGAGCCGTCCGTTCCCTTCGCTACCGCAGTTTCGCGTCCGAATCGATGACGAGCTGCTGTTGGTGACGGCGGTGGCCGGGACCACCTGGACGGTGACGCGAGCCGTCGAAGGGCCGGGGGGTGCGGCTGCCCACCCCGCAGGGGCACTCGTCACCCAGGTCTTGACGGCGGCCGTGGTGGCGGCGTTCGTACCCGCCGGGACGATTTCGCCGTTCGCAGGTGTGAGGACACCAACTGGTTGGTTACGGTGTGACGGAACCGCAGTCAGTCGTACCACCTACTCAGATTTGTTTTCTGCTATCTGCCCAACGTACACAGGCAATACCACAAACGGGTCGGCAAACATCACGTCGGTCTCCGATACATTCTCGACTGAACTGTCTGAAATGACGGGACGTGTAGTCGAGGGGCCCGGAATACCATCCGGGGCAACCATTGTCTCTCTCAGTTCTGTCGGCGGTGGTGTGATAAACGTGACGCTGTCGGCGAACTGCACCGCGACTGCAACAGGAATAACCTTCCGCGTCTGCCCCTTTGGTCGGGGGGACGGGAGTACCACGTTCAACGTACCCGACCTTCGCCGTCGGACGCTTGTGGGGATTGGCGGGTCGGGGACGGCAACTCTTGCTAATACGCTGGCTGCCACGGGCGGGTCAGAGACGCACACTCTCTCCACCTCGGAAATCCCGTCGCACAATCACGCCCCTGGTGGAAGTGCTCCGAACTTTTGGAATCGAGCGTGGCCGGGGGGCTCGTTTGCTATCAACTATACCGCTGGGACTGGCGACTCAACCTCATCCACTACGGCAAATACCGGTGGAGGCGGGGCTCACAATAACCTCCAACCTTCTCTGGTCGTCAATTACATCATCAAAACGTGAGGCCCCCATGATTTCTGCAACCAATCCTGTGACTGTTCCCCGGTGGCCGTGGTGGCGGCGTTCGTACCCGCCGGGACGATCGTGCCGTTCGCGGGCCTGTCCGTACCCGAGGGGTGGCTGAATTGCGACGGAACGCCTGTGAGTCGTGGCGACTTCCCCGCCTTGTTCGGCGTGCTGTCGGCCACGCGCGTCGGAACGACCACTAGCGGGAGCCCCACCGTGACCGGTCTCTCGTCGACATCCGACCTGGCCGCGGGATTCCAGGTGACCGGGTCGGGGGTTCCCACCGGCGCGACGATCACCGCCATTCCGTCGGGCAGTAGCATTACGCTGTCGGCAAACGCCACGGCGTCGGGGGCCCCGTCACTGACGTTCACCGCATGGGGAAGAGGGGATGGGAGTACGACCTTCAACGTCCCCGACCTGCGAGGCCGGGCCCTCATCGGAGCCGGCCAGGGAACGTACTCCGGCGCGACGAATCGAGTTTTTGGGAACCAAAGCATCGGGTTTGAAACGCATACGCTGCTGACGAGTGAGATGCCGCCACACACTCACAACATCAATTATGGTTTTGCGGCCGGTGGATCTCCCCTCGTCCTGGTGAACGCCTCGGCGAACTCTGGCACCGGGGTGTTCGCCCAATCCACTGGCGGATCGGGCGGAGTGACCCAGCCGCACAACAACATGCCGCCCTCGGCCGTCCTGCGCTGGATCATCAAAACGTAAGGTGTCCGCATGAGGCATTCGAGTGCGGCGACGATCGAGACCACGCCGAGCGAAGAACGGGGTGCCCGTGCTCTGCTCGCCACCCACAATCGATGGGTGGTCGGGGTCGTCGGCCTCGGGTACGTCGGGCTACCGCTCGCCTGCGCGTTCAGTCAATCCGGGCTTGAGGTCCTGGGGTTCGACATCGACCCCCACAAGGTCGAAAGACTTACCGCCGGCCGGTCCTACATTCGACACATCCCCGATGCGAAGATCCAGGGGATGCGGGATGCTGGGTTCGTCGCAACCTGCGACCTTGACCGCCTGTCTGATGTCGATGCCGTCCTCATTTGCGTCCCCACCCCCCTCACCAAGTCCCGGGAGCCGGACCTCTCGTTCGTCACCCAGACGTGTCGCGCCGTCAGCCGTTCGCTGCGTGTCGGGCAACTGGTCGTTCTGGAATCGACCACCTATCCCACCACCACGCGCCAGGTCGTCCTCCCGCTCCTCGAGGAGTCGGGCCTGAAGGCCGGCACCGACTTCTTCCTCGCCTTCAGCCCCGAGCGGGAAGACCCTGGGAACGCGACGCACTCCGTCAGCACGATTCCAAAAGTCGTCGGCGGCATCGACGAGCGGAGCGGCGACGCGGCCGCGGCCCTCTACGCGAGGATCGTCCCGAACGTCGTGCGGGTGTCGTCCCCCGAGGTCGCGGAGGCGGCGAAGATCCTGGAGAACACCTACCGCGCCGTCAACATCGCGCTCGTCAACGAGATGAAGGTTCTCTACGACCGCATGGGCATCGACGTCTGGGAGGTCATCGACGCGGCCAAGACCAAGCCATTCGGCTTCCAGGCGTTCTACCCCGGCCCAGGCCTCGGCGGGCACTGCATCCCGGTCGACCCGTTCTACCTGACGTGGGTCGCCCGCCGGTACGGCACGACGACCCGTTTCATCGAACTCGCCGGCGAGGTCAACACCGCGATGCCGGCCTACGTCGTGAACCGCGTCGCCGACGCCCTCAACGACCGCGGCCGGCCGGTGAAGGGGAGCCGGGTGCTGATCCTCGGCATGGCGTACAAGAAGGACGTGGACGACCCGCGCGAGTCCCCCGGCTTCGAGTTGATGGACCTGCTGCTGAAGAAGGGCGCGGACGTCAGCTACAACGACCCGCACATTCCCGCGCTGCCGAAGATGCGCCGATGGCCGCACCTCAGCATGGCGAGCACGCCGCTGACGGCGGAAGTCTTGGCCAACCAGGACTGCGTGCTGATCGCGACGGACCACACTGCTTACGACATCCCGTGGGTGACGGCGAACGCCCGCCTCGTGGTCGACACCCGCAACGCGACGAAGGGTATCTCCTTACGCGAGAACATCGTGCGGGCATAACGACATCACCGGGGGTGGCCATGGAACCGCTGACAGTCGTCGGCATTTGCACCTACCACGACGCCGTCCAGCGCTGGGCGAGAACGCTCCGTGCCCACTACGACGGCCCGTGTGTGCTAGCACTCGTCAACACGCCTGCGGGCATCCGAACGGCCATCGGCCGCAAGTTCCGTTGCAAGGTAATCGACCTGGACCTCAACCCCGACCCCTGGGCCGAGCCTCCTCCAGGGCGGTACTGTCGGGTCTGGGGACTCCTGGCTCAACTGTGTGCGGACACCGTTCGGACCCCCTTTGTCATGCGGACCGACGTGTGGGATGTCGTGTTCCAGGCCGACCCTCGCATTCCCCTCGATCCGCCGCCGACGGGTGTCCTCGTCTCTCGCGAGCGGGTTCGACTGGCCGACGACGCTCAAAATACGAGATGGTGCGGGCGTTTCGCCCGTGCGGACTGGGAGGTCGTCAACGGGGGCCTACTGTGCGGTCCCACCCAGGCCGTCGAGGTCGTTGCACGCGTGCTCTCCCGCGTCCCCTTCGGCACCGAAGTGGACCAATCGGAACTGACGATTCTGACGAACACCCTGCCGTCTTCGTTCACGTCGCGGTCAGGATACCTGGAGTGCCTCTACAACTCGCTGAACTCGGAAGGCCACGTCAGCAACGGCACCTTCGTGAGCCGCACGACAGGCGAGCCGTGGTGCGTGGTTCACGGCAACGGATCGACGAAGCCCACCCTGGACGCGGTCCACCCGATTACTCTCGCCGACAAGGCGAAGGTGGGACTCGAACGCTGAGACCGAGTTGGAGCCTCAACCGTCCCGAGGGTCGGCATCGAGGACTGGGCCATTCGCAAGGGTCAGAACTACGGCACCGCGGTCGTCGACCTCCAACGCCGACGCGTGGTCGGCCTGCTGCCGGGACGCGATGGCGAAGCGATTGCCCAGTGGTTCCGCGAGAACCCGCAAGTCGAGGTGCTTTCCCGCGACCGCTGTCTGCCGGAACTGCGATCGGGCAGGTCATGACCCGTGAATTGCGGCCGCGGACTTCCCGCCCGAAACGGGGCCGCGGTCGGGAGACGGGGCCGGGCTGCTGGCCCAGGTGATCGTGTCCAAGTGCGTCGACCACCTCCCCCTCTACCGCAAAGAGGCGATCTTCGCCCGGCACGGCTGAGCATCACGGGCGGATCGGCAGAAGACGTCTTGGATACCGCTGAAGTGCGACCTCGATCCGAAGGAGTCGCATCACAGGCCGATCAAAAGCACCGTCCACCGGAACGAACTGCGCTCGATCCGTGGGAATGCCCCGAAAGCCCTTCGAATTCGACAGTACATCCCTCACGAGAAAGGCCCTTCGAGCACGGGTGCGCGAAGGGCAAGAAGTGTTCAACGAATGTAGGTGAGGTGTTCATTCTCCTCAACCCCTCCTTCCACCCGGCACGACTGGATCCACGCGAGAAGGTCGTCTTCCCGGATCAGGTACTTTCCCTTCCCGACCGGTGAAGGGCATCTTGCGTGCGATGTTACGCTGATCCCGGGTT
>CAZKIQ010000056.1:0-33580 GCA_964552815.1 uncultured Alcaligenaceae bacterium
GGTGCGAGGCGGGGTTCTCGTCGTGCATGTCGTCGACCGGGTTGACAATGCCGGTCCCGAAGAGTTGGGCCCAGGTCCGGTTGACCATCGCCTTCGCGAAGTAGGGGTTGTCCTTGGAGGTCAGCCAGGCGGCGAGGATCGGTCGGGCGGGGTCGCGGTCGGCGAACTTCGGCTCTGGGCCGCCGAGGAACTTCGCGGGGACGGACTTGGCGGACTCGGGGAAGAAGTCCTTCGACTTCGACTTCGCATTCCCTTCCCGGACGCCAATCTGGGTGTTGTCGCCCCCCTTGTTGGTATTCTTCGGCCGATCGGCGACGACCTTGTTGAAGAACGCCGCCATCCCCCAGTACTCGGTCTGCTTCCAGCCGGTGAACGGGTGGTTGTGGCACTGAGCGCACATCAACTGGATCCCGAGGAAGTGCTGGCTGACGCTGTCGGTGAGCTTGTCAATGCTGCGGTTGGACAGAGTGTACAGGGTGGCCGGGTTGTTCTCGACGGTTCCGGTGGCGGTCACGAGCGAGGTGACGAGCTTGTCCCAGGGGGTGTTTTTGTTGAACTCCCCTTCGAGCCACTTCACGAGCGGCCCGCGGGTGATGAAGCGATTGTTGGAATCGCGGAGGTAGAGTTTCGCCTGCCAGACGTCGGCCTGGTGTCGGCCAAAGTGCGGGCTGGCGAGGAGCTCGTCGATCAGGACGGCTCGCTTGTAGGGGTCTTTGCTGTCGAGGAAGGCACGGGTCTTGTCCGGAGTCGGAATGACGCCGGTAAGATCGAGGTAGGCCCGGCGGAGGAATTCTTCGTCGGAGCAGATCGGCGAGGCGACCACCTTGCTGGTCAAAAGTTTCGCGTTGATCTGATCGTCGACGAATTTCGTGAGGGCCGGATTGTCCTTGGGAACGTGGATCGGTTTTGCCGCAACCACCGGTTTGGGCGGGGTTTGGGTTGCGTCCACCGCCTTGACCGGCTCCGCCTTCTTCACCTCGGCGACCGGTTTCTTGACCTCGTCTTTCTTCGCGTCTTCCTGAAGCTTCTTCTTCAGTTGCTTGCGGAATTCCTTCGCCTTCGCCTTGGCCGCGGCCTTGTTGTCGGCGGCGGAGACTTCGGGCTCGACGAGGTTCGCGAAGGCGAACGCGGAGGCGAGAAACAGGGACAAGGTTCGGAACGTCCGCATGGACGAAACCTCCGTGAGAGTTTGCAGTTCGGTCGATGGCGTCCGGCAAGCGCGAGTTGCATCACCGGCGATAAGGAAATCAACCCCACCCACCGGCCAGGGTTTCGCAGGGAACCCAAAATCCGTCGAAGGTTCTTCGGGTACTTCCCGGGAAGCGGAGGTTCGTTGGCGAGAAGGCGATCGACTGCCGAGAGCGGTTCGAAATCCGGGAGGGGCAACGCTGGAAAACTCGCGACCAATTCTGGATCTTTCGGGCGCAGTGCCGAATTTCGGTTCCCCT
Organism: uncultured Alcaligenaceae bacterium; assembly: GCA_964552815.1. Taxonomy (GTDB): domain Bacteria; phylum Planctomycetota; class Planctomycetia; order Gemmatales; family Gemmataceae; genus CAYUHJ01. The sequence goes on from CAZKIQ010000056.1 coordinate 1,449, forward strand.
CGATTTCTCAGCAAAGCCACACTTTCGGCCCTGTTTCGATTGGGCACACTCATTGCTTTGGTGGGAGCCCAACCGGATCGAGAAGCAGTCCAGTGTGCAAATCCCTGATGTTGCTCCACGGGAACGGAGATGGACATGCCGAAGTGCGTTCGCCAGGCGTTTACACTGATCGAACTGTTGGTGGTCATCGCGATCATCGCGGTTCTGGTGGGCCTTCTCCTGCCTGCGGTGCAGAAGGTGCGCGAGGCCGCAGCGAGGTCGACGTGCCAAAACAATCTGAAGCAGATCGGTCTCGCGATGCACAATTACGAGTCCGCCAACCGTGGGCTTCCGCCCCGCCGCAACCTGACCGCGGGAACCCGCCGTGGGTGGGGGCCGGCCATTCTGAGTTACGTCGAGCAAGCCGCCCTGAGCGGGAATTACCGGCTCGACCGGGACTTCTACCACGCCGACAACGCAGACAACATCATCGTCCCCTTGAAACTCTTCACCTGCCCGGCGGCTCCCCCGGGTAGGACCGTCAACGTCAGTTACACCACCGGTGGCGTGACCACCACTTCGGTCGGGGCGGCCGGCGATTACTTTGGGCCGAATAGCTTCCAGTCGACCCTGTACGGGAACTCGGCCCTGAGCGGGAACAACACCTGCACCGCGATGATCGACGCCGGCGAGCGGAAGATCGTCGAGATCACCGACGGCACGTCCAACACGATCCTGGTGAGCGAACAGGCCGGCCGGCCGGACTTCTACATTCTCGGCGTGAAACAGGCCAGCAACACGGGAATGGCCGCGTACAACCAGTGGGGTCCGTGGGCGGCCTACCAGGTCACCCGGATCCAACAGTTCGGCTCGGACGGAATCACCGCCGACGGCCCCGGCGGACCCTGCACGATCAACTGCAACAACAGCCAGGGATTCTACGCCTTCCACACTGGCGGCGCGAATGCCGTCTACTGCGACGGGTCGGTCCGATTCCTCACCAAGAACCTCGACCCGAACATCCTCTTCGCCATCGTCACCGTCAACGGGAGCGAAGTCGTCTCAGGAGATGGATTCTGATGACCCAGCGATGGCAACAGTTACTGGTTTCGATTGGCCTCCTGTCATTGACAATGGGGTGTCAAAAAGGGGTCAAGGTCCCGGTGCACCCGGTTCGCGGGGCAGTCATGTACAAGGGCAAACCGGCCGCCGGTGTGGTGGTGGTTCTCCGACCCCTGGCAAATGAAGGTTCTCGACCTTCCAGCGGAACCACCGCCGCAGATGGCACCTTCCAGATCACCACTTTTGACCTCAACGATGGAGCGCCTGCCGGGGAATACATCGCCACCATGACCTGGCCCAAAAGCCAGATCGACACCAGGACCGGCGACGAGTTGTCCAACGATCTTCTGAATGGGCGGTACGGCGACCCCGCCAAAAGTTCCTGGAAAATCACCGTGCGGCACGGGGAGAACGTCCTTGACTCATTCCAACTCGATTGACTCCGCCGAGAGATTCCGAATGGAACCGAGGCTTCCCAGTTTTCGCGGCCGGGGGCGAACCGATCTGCTGGTGACGATCGGCTTGCTCACTGGGGTGATCGGGTTTCTGCTGCCAGCCGTCCAGGCCGCCCGTGCCGACGCTGCCCGGGCCACCTGTCAGGACAATCTCCGGAAGCTGGGAAAAGGCTTCGCGGAATACGAGAAGTCGCACGGGGGTCTGCCGCCGCGACGGGCCGGTTTCAACAATGGCTCACCCTACTGTGGCTGGGGAGCGTTTGTGCTCCCTTACATCGGCGAGGAAGCGGTCGCCCGGAAGTACGACATGAAATACGACTTCTTCGACCCCGCCAACAAGGAGGCGGTCGAAACGCAGGTCAAAGTTTACCTCTGCCCCGCGTCGCCGGAACGCATTGTTCAGATCCAGTCGCAGGCCTCGACGAAGTCCGCCAATCCGGACAAGGACACGGTCTACACTGTGAAATCCGGGCCAACCGATTTTATCGCCTCCAACGGCTTGCTTCTGACCCGCGGCGGCTATGGGCTCACCCCCATCGTCACCGACGGGATGAACGGCAACCAGCGCCAGGCGATGTCCGACAATGATGATCTACCCTTGAACAAAATCACAGACGGTCTTTCCTGCACCTTCCTGCTCGTGGAGCAAGCGGGCCGGCCGAGCAACTGGAGAAACGGAAAAAAGAAAGAAGGTGATGGGCAATTCGGCATGGCCAACAACGCCCGTGGTCCCTGGGCCGGGTGGGGATCCATCGCCTTCGGGGCCGCGTCCGCGGAGACGGGCGAAACCCCCGGCAAGGGCGACGCAACGGATTTGACCGTGAACTGCAACAACACCTTCGGAATTTACGGCTTCCACGAGAACGGCGCCAACGTCCTGATGTGCGATGGCAGCGTCCGATTCGTCGGCAAAAAACTCAACCCGCTGACCCTCGCCTACCTGACACTCCGGGACGATGGGCACGTCATTTCCTCGGACGATTACTAACACCGACGCGGGAGATCCAGGTGATGCGAATTCCAGAGGTGATGGCGTGCGTCGTGCTTGCCGGGGCCGCGGTGATGACGTCGGCCGCCGACTCTTCCGACCCGGCCAAGCTGGCGGCGCTCATCGACGCACGAATCGAGGCGGGTTGGAAGAAAGCCAAGGTGACTCCTGCCGAACCCGCAGATGATGCAATGTTCTTGCGGCGGGTGACGCTCGACGTGCTCGGGCGGATCCCCACGGTCGCGGAAACGCGGGGGTTCCTCGCTGATAAGTCGCCGGACAAGCGGGCGAAGCTCGTTGACAAGCTCGTCGCCACAGGGGCCCACGCCCGGCACATGGCAAGCGTCTGGCGGCGAGCCTGGGTTCCCCAGACCGATGCCGCCGAGTTCGTACGACTCGCCGGGGATTTCGAGGCGTGGGCGGTCGTCCGGCTCCGCGACAACGTCCGCTACGACCGCATCGTTGCGGAACTCCTCACCACCCCGCTCGACGCCGTCGCCAGTTCCCGGGGTGTGAATCCCATCGGGTTCTACCTCGCAACCGAGAACAAGCCGGAAAACCTCGCCGCCACCGCGAGCCGGGCCTTTCTCGGCGTGAACCTGGATTGTGCCCAGTGCCACGACCACCCGTTCGCACGCTGGTCCCGCGACCAGTTCTGGCAGACGGCAGCGTTCTTCGTCCGCGAGGAAACCACCAAAACCGGGATGGAAGCCGTCCCGAGGATGACGATTCCCGGCACGAAAAAGACCGTCTCAGCCGAGGTGATGGATGGCTCGTCGTTGAAATGGCCCGAATCGGTTACACCCGACACGGGCCGCATGTTGCTCGCGAACTGGGTGACGGCCAAAGAGAACCCGTACTTCGCAAAGAACGCCGTCAACCGCGTCTGGGCTCACCTCTACGGCACCGCGTTGCACGAACCGCTCGATGATCTCAGCGGCGAATCCGGCACCTCGGGTCCGCACGCCGAACTGCTCGCCGAACTCGCCGACGCCTTCACGGCGAGCGGGCACGATCTCCAGTTCCTGACCCGTGCCCTGACCCGCACGAAGACGTATCAACTCTCCTCGATCAGTCCCGAGGGGCAAACCGCCGACCCGAAGCAGTATTCTCGTGCGGCCGTACGGGGCCTAACCGGGGAACAACTCTACGACAGCCTGCGTGTCGCCGCGGGGCTTTCGCCGGAACGGGATGATGTCGCCGGCCGTGGCGGGCTCGTGAACCGGCAGCAGTTCGCCAGCCGATTCCGCATCGATCGGGCCGTCTCCGCCGAACGATCGATCGTGCAGGCCCTCTCCCTCATGAACGGGCGAATGACCCTCGACCTCACGGACCCCCAATCGAACCCCACACTGGCCGCGACCGAAGCACCCTTCCTCGACAACAAGGGCAAAGTCGAAACGCTCTTCTTGTCCGCCCTTGGCCGTAAACCCACTGCGAAGGAACTGACCCCGCTCGTGCAATACGTCGAAGACGGCGGCACCGAAGGAGATGCACGCAAAGCTCTCGCCGACGTCTTCTGGGCCCTGATCAACGGCACCGAATTCAACACCAACCACTGATTCTGGAGATTTCCATGGCCGACATCCGGAACTCGTTCTCCCGTCGCGACTGGCTGCGGATCTCCGCGGTCGGAGCGGTCGGGGTGTCGCAATCGGGCTGGCTCCAGGCGCTCGCCACCGAGGAAGCCAAGAACCCGAAGCGGAAGAAATCGATCATTCTCCTGTGGCTCGGAGGCGGGCCCGCAACCATCGACATGTGGGACCTCAAGCCAGCGCACGAGAACGGCGGACCGTTCCAGGAAATCGAGACCGCTGTCAACGGCGTGCGGATTTCCCAGCACATGCCCGGCCTGGCGAAGCGGATGAAAGACGTCGCGATTATCCGCTCCATGGCGACCCGTGAAGGGGACCACGCCCGGGCCCGCGTCGTCAGCCTGACCGGGTACACACCGGTCGGGGCAATCCAGTTCCCGGCACTCGGGTCGCTCGTGTCGCACGAACTGTCGGACCCGAACGCGGACCTGCCCGGGTTCGTGAGCATCGGCGGCGGGGGTGGCCAGAACGGAACCCCACTCGGCGGCGGGTTCCTCGGGCCGAAGTTTTCCCCGCTCGTCGTGGGCGGGGGCGGAGGCCGCTTCAACCAAGACGGCGGAGCCGCCGACCTGCGCGTCCCGGACCTCGAGAAACCGGCAGGAATTTCGGAAGCGACCCACATCAAGCGGCTCGAATTGCTCACCGGGCTCGACAAGAACTTCGAGCCGGGTCGCGGGAGTCCGGTCGCGGAAACCCTCAGATCCGCCACCGAGCGGGCGGTCCGCCTGATGCGTCCCGAGGCCGCCGCCGCATTCCAGCTCGACGACGAGAAAGATGCACTCCGCGATTCCTACGGTCGCAGCAGCTTCGGCCAGGGCTGCCTTCTCGCCCGCCGACTGGTCGAACGCGGCGTCGCCTTCGTCGAGGTCAACCTCGGCGGCTGGGACACCCACTCCAACAACTTTCCCTCCGTCGAGCGGCTGTCCGGCATCCTCGACAAGGGGTTCTCCGCCCTGATCGACGACCTCAAGAATCGCGGGTTGTTGAACGACACCCTGATCGTCTGCCAGGGCGAATTCGGGCGGACCCCGCGGATCAACGGCAACAAGGGGCGTGACCACTGGCCCGCTTCCTGGTCTGCAGTTCTGGCCGGGGGCGGGATCAAGACCGGCCAGGCCTACGGGAAAACCAGCGCCGATGGGATGACCGTCGAGGCCAACCCCGTTCGCACCGCCGACCTGATCGCAACGGTGGTGAAGGCGGTCGGCATCGACCCGATGAAGCAGAACATGTCCAACGTCAGCCGGCCGATCCGGATCGCGGACCCCAACGGCAAACCGATCAAGGAGCTCCTGTGACCCGTTTCGCCTGCACACTCGCACTCGCGGCTCTGGTCGGACCCACGATTTCCGCAGCGGATTCCCAGCCGGTCGCCAAGCCCGGCGTGCCTCTGGAATTCGTCGTGGTGCCCGACGGCACCCCGGGCCGGCTCCAACTCCAGATCGAGATCGACGGCAAGCCCCTATCGACTGTCTGGGACGAGACGTTTGCCAAGCTAGCCGGCTACGTCGACCGCGACGGGAACGGCACGCTTGACGAGAAAGAGGCCACCCGACTCCCCGACCCGGTCGCGTTCCGCCAGGCGCTCGGGACGGGCTACATTCCCCCGCTCGGCTCCGCCCCCGCATTCGCAGAACTGGACGCGGACAAGAACGGAAAGGTGACGACCGCAGAGGTCGCCGCCTTCTACCGGAACGCCGGCCTGGGCTCCGGCGTCGTCGGAATCGGCAAAATGCCCCACGGCGCCCCCCTTACCAGCGCCCTCCTCGCCCAGGTCGACGCGAACAAGGACGGGAAAACCACCGAGGCGGAGTGGAAGCGCCTCGCAACCAGCCTGGCCAGGCTCGACCTCAACGAGGACGAACTGATCGGAATCAGCGAACTGGTTCCCAAAGCGACCTACCCCGGGGCCGCAGGAAGTGTCCTCCTCTCCGCGAATCCAGGGGAAATCACAAGATCAGACATCCGATTCGCGTTCCCGATTGCGGTTCTGCCCCCGGATGCCACCGACGATCGGTGGGCGCAGCAACTCGTTCTTCGGCGGAAACCCCTGCAGAAACCGACGGTGGAGGAGCTTCTCGGAACCCGGAAATCGGCGGGTGCCTCCTGGACCGTCCGGCTCGGCGAGAAGCAACCGCCGACCGAGCACTTCTCGGTTGAGGCCGGCAATATCCGCATCGATGGCTGGGTCGCAGAAGGGAAACTTCCCGCCACCTTCGACGCCATTCGCAAACAACTCGTCGCATCCCTCGACCGCACCGAGGATGTGGAGGAACGACCCGCGGGCGGTCGGCGACGCGGAGGAAGTGGGCTCGGATGGCTGACTCCGATCGCTGACCGCAACTCGGACGGCAAGCTCGATCGGGCCGAACTCGATGCCTGGCTCGAATTGCAAGAGCAGGTCGTCCGAGGCCACGTTCTCGTCTCGCTCATCGACGGTGGCGGCCTCTTCGAACTTCTCGATGTGAACCACGACGGAGCCCTGTCCCCTCGGGAACTTCGAAGTGCCTGGGCCCGGCTTACCGCGGCTGGCTGCACCGCCAACGGCGAATTCGACCCAAAGAAACTCCCCCGGGTCGTGCTCGCATCCGTGAGCCGGGGCTATGCCACACGCACCGAAACCCGCCGTGGCCCCGCCTGGTTCCAGGCGATGGACCGAAACGGGGACGGCGACGTCTCTCGAAAAGAATTCACCGGCGACCCCGAAACCTTCGACAGACTCGACACCGACAAGGACGGGTTGCTCTCACCCACGGAGGCAGCAAAAGCCGCGAAATGATCCGATGAGTTCGTCTCGGTCAGGGTCGGAACGGGTACGCTGGGTATCGCCACCCCACCGAACTCGGCGGTTGCAGTGTCACTCCGGATTTTGAAACCGGAACGTCTTCACTATCTCAACACGGGCATGGTCACGGCTTTCCATGTGAAACCAGTGACCATGCCCGTGTTTTCGATCGTGCAACCCCAACGAGAACTCTATGCCCCCGAATGAAACACCGCCTCCCGAGGTGGTCGTCACGCAGATGATTTTTGGCAAATGGATCGCGATGGCGATCTCCGTGTCGGCCAAGTTGCGGCTCGCCGATGCGCTGGCCCAAGGACCCAAATCTGTCGCGGAGCTTGCGACCCAATCCTCGACCCATGCTCCGAGTTTGTTCCGCTTGCTTCGGGCACTGGCGAGTGTCGGCGTTTTCGCCGAGGAGGCGGATGGTCGCTTTCGCCAGACGAAACTCTCCGAGGTCCTGCGGTCGGACGTCCCGGGTTCGATGCGGGCCGTGGCAGACTACTGCGGTGCCGGCTGGAGCTGGAAGCCGTGGGGCCAACTGCTGGAAACGGTTCGCACCGGAAAAACCGCATTTGACGAGGTCTTCGGCGAGCCCGTGTTCGATTACCTTGCGAAGAACCCCGTCGAGTCCGAGATATTCAACGAGGGCATGACCGGCTTTTCGATCCAGGAGTCGCCGGCGGTGGCCGAGGCTTACGACTTCTCCCCATTCGCAACGGTCGTGGATGTCGGCGGTGGGCACGGGCAGCTTCTGACCACGATTCTGTCGAAGTATCCGGCACCGCAGGGGATCGTTTTCGACTCGCCGCACGTTGCAGAAGGTGCCACGCCTCGGCTCGCGGAAGCCGGACTCTCGGGACGGTGTCGGGCCGAGGGGGGCGATTTCTTCCTGGCCGTGCCAGCGGGCGATGCGTACGTCCTCAAACACATCATCCACGATTGGCCGGACGCCAGGGCCACCACCATTCTGCGAAACTGTCGCGCCGCGGCAAACCCGGGGGCCAAGCTCCTTCTCGTGGAAATGGTCATCCCGCCCGGAAACGAACCTTCCCCCGGCAAACTCCTCGACCTGGAGATGCTGGTCATCGCCAGCGGGAAGGAACGCACGGAGGAGGAATACGCCGCTCTCTTCGACACCGCCGGGTGGCGTCTGACGCGCGTCGTGCCGACGAAATCCCCGGTTTCCGTCATCGAAGGCGAAGTCAAATAGGGATTTCCGGGGTACTCGATTGTTCGACAGCACCGTGAAAAAAAGACGCCGCCCCCGAATGAGGGCGGCGTTGTGTCATCCCGGTGTCACGGTTACTTCGCGGTCGACACGAAGGGTTCGCTCGGCGACTTGGTCATCGCGATGAGCTTCGGGAACGACTCGTTCAGGACATCGCCCGCCTTCACGATCACCCGCTTTTCCTCGATCTCGACGCGACCTTCGATCTGGATCTCGGCGCGGAAGTCGTAGAAGAACTTCTTGCCGGCGACGAGTTCCGGCGTGTGAAACTGTCGGGTCGCACCTTCGCCGGAGATCGGCTTGCCGTCGACGAAGAGCTTCGCGTTCGCGGGGAGTTCGATGGTCAGCTTGGCCGCGTTGGTGGACGGAGTGCTGGCCGCAACGGGCACTGCAGGAATGGGGGGCAGATCCGTGTTCGACGAAATGATCGTCATCCCGGCCGGCAGCGGATACGCGTAGCAACCGCCGGTGTAGGGGTAGTAGCTTCCATAGCACGCCCCGTAGCACCCAACGCCGTAGCAAGAACCATAGCAGGATCCCCAGCAAGAACCCCAGCAGGAGCCGTAGCAGGATCCCCAGCAGGAACCGTAGCACGATGACCAGCATCCGCCCCATTTGTGGTGTCGGGCGTATCCGGCCCCGCCGTAGCATCCGTAGCAGGACGACCAGCAACCGGTGCAGGAGCCGTAGCATCCGTAGCAGCTAACTGCGACGCCGCCGCAGCACCCGTAACAGGCGGCATATCGCTTCCCGAACGAAGCCGTTTCCGGCCCGCTCGCCATCGTTGCCATGAGAATCAGGCTGTACATTCCATTCCCTCGTTCGAAGTCCCATCCGACAGACCCCACTGTCGGTCAAGGTAGATGGTAAAGATGGGCAAGCTGAGCGTCAAAGAGGATCACGTGAAGATGGGAAATCTGCACCGATTCTCCGCCTGCACATCCGGACCGCTCCAACCGGCACTTCGAGACCTTGCGGAAACGGTCGGCAGGATCCGGACGGGCGGACCTCCGACGATCCACCCGCCTCCAGACGGGGATCGCGGGCAGGAAAAACGACCTGGCGAGGGGATGCTACGGGATCAGGCCCAGCCCGCGGAGTTGGGAACGGGTCTCCTCCGACCAGCGGTAAATCGGGGGGCGGTCGCTGGGGGAGTAGCTGGTGGCGGGGTAACCGGGCGATTCGGGAAGCGCGGCCACGCGGTAGGTTTTTCCGTCACTGACCAGTGCGAGCAAAAACGGCCCGGATTTTGGGGTTTCGCCCGCCCCCGGTGGACGGGCTGCGGGAAGGTTCAACACCTCGATGGAATCCCCGGCCTTGACGCCGTCGCCGCGGAGCACCTCGACCACTTTCGCCCTGGTGTCCGGCAGACCCTCGGAGGTCATCTCGACGTCGGCCACGACGAGATGGGTGGCGCCGGTGAGCTGGGCCCGGGAAAGGACGGCGGTCTGCCCCCTCTGCAGGACGGCGTACCCCAGCCAGGAAATCCATCCGAGGAAGAGGACCGCCGCCACGATCAACTGGATTCGGGCCCGCGTCATCGGTCCGCCCTGCCGGGGTGCGGCTCGCGGGTCGTGAGGGCGAATCCCTCGGTCAGAACCTTTTCCACATCGAACAAATCGTGGAAATCCTGCGGATCGTCGCTTTCCGACTTCGCAAGTTTCTCGATGCGAATCAGGGCGAAGACGATGTTTCCGAAGTCGTCGGTGGTTCGGATGCCCCACTGGCGGAAGACGACGGGTGCCATCATTCCGAACTCGCGGACGGCCATCTCGCAGGCGCCCCGGACGAGCTCCTCGCCGGATACGTGGTAGTCGGTGTCGGGGTCATCCTCCTCGTGGGGCAAGCGGTCGAGCAGTTCTTGCGTGAACGGGACGGCTTCCTGCACGAACTCGTACGCCTCGTAGGCGTATCGCGGATCCTCCCGCGAAAGCTCGAAGATTTTCTGATCCACGGGGCTCCTCCGGAGAGCTTATGGGCAACGGAACCTCCGCCGTGCCCGGAATATCATAGCCTCGTCAGCACTTCGTCGAGGGCGACCGGGAGTCGCCGACCGTCCTCGAATTCGACCAGCAACCGTCGGGCGAGCACCTCGTGAGCGAGCACCCGCCCCTGGCCTTTCCGGGTCAGAACCCGCGTCCCGATCTGGGGAAGCTGGGCCTGAAAGTCTTCGTATACATCATTTTCGAACCGAAGGCAGCACTTCAATCGGCCACATCGGCCGGAAATTTTGGTGGGGTCGAGGGTTGATTTCTGCAACTTGGCCATGCGCATACTGACTGGCGGCATGACAACCATGTGCGTGTTGCAACAGACGGGCTTGCCGCAATCGCCGTAGTCTGCGAGGAGCTTGGCCTCGTCGCGCACGCCGATCTGGCGGAGCTCGATGCGGGCGTGGAACTCGCGCGCCATGCTCTTGACCAGTTCCCGGAAGTCGACGCGATTCTCGGCGAGGAAGTAGAAGATGATCCGTTCGCCGCCGAAAAGGTGCTCGACATCGACGAGCTGCATCGCGAGTTTGTGCCGGGAAATAAGCTCTTCTCCGGCGGCAAATTCGCGTTGCTGGATGGTTCGGAGTTGCTCGATCTTGCGGAGGTCATCCGGCCCGGCGACGCGGAGGAGGTCGCCTCGGGTCGGTTCCGGAAGCGCGGCGAGGGCGGGCGGAGTTGCGGGGCAAAGTGCGGTCCCGACTTCGAGCCCGCGTTCCGTTTTGAGAATGACCGTCGCTCCCCGGCAAACGTTGCCGGCGCCCGGAGTGGGCTGGAAGTGTCCGACAAACCGCATCGCCCCGTGGCGAACCAGCCACCCCGTCGGGGCGGTCGGCGAACCTGCGGTGGGCAATGGCGTCATGGGCGGGACCCGGAATCCTCACACGTGAAGTTCGACCACGTCCTTGTCTCGGAGCACATGGTCGCGGCCGACGGTCTGGCCGTCGAAGGCGGCGGAGCCCCAGACGCGGGCGGATTTGAGCGTTTCCTCGAAATCCCCGTGCACTCGGCCGGCGAATTCCAGAACTGTCGAGCCGATCGGGCACGTGAACGGGCTGCCGGTGTCGGCGGGTTTCCCCGGTTGCTTTGTGTAGATCCGCATCACGCCGAGGATTTCGTAGAGTTTCGCCCGCAGTTCCTCGATTCCGTCCCCGCGGTCGGCTGAGATGACGACCATTGGAAACTTTCCGGAAAAGGGCTCGTTCGCGAGTTCCAGGCGGATGTCGGCGGCCTCGTCGTCGCACTTGGTCGCGACCAGGATCGTCGGGAGGAAGTAGGTGGTGGGGTCGTCGTCCTCGGCCGTCGGGCGTGTCGGAACGAGTTGCCGGCGGGCTTGCTTGAGGCGGTCGATGACGGCCTGGGTTTCCGCGGGGCCATCGTCGTTGGCGAGGTCGAGGAACAGAACGGCGGCGTCGGCGGAGCGGGTGAGGTCGGTCACAAAGGTGTCGTAGTGGTCGGCCGTGATCGGGGGGAGGTCGATGAGTTGGACGCGGACGTCCTCGAAATCCATCATCCCCGGGACGGGTTCGCGGGTTGTGAACGGGTAGGGGGCAACCGTCGGCGCCGCCTTGGTGAGTTTCCCGAGGAGCCGCGATTTCCCGACGTTGGGCGGGCCGAGGAAGACGATCTGCCCGGCACCCTGGCGTGGGATCTTGAAGGTTCCGGGGGCTGCTTTCTTCGGCCCGGACTTGGCAGCCTCGATCTCGTCCGTCAGTTCGCTGATTTTCGTTTTGAGATCAGCCTGGACCTTTTCGCTGGCCTTGTGTTTGGGGAGGAGGACCCACATTTCCCGGAGTGCGGCGAGCTTTTCTTCGGGCGTGCGGCCTTTTTTGTAGCGTGCTTCCGCGTCGTGGTAGTGCGGGGGAAGGTTGACCGCCATACGCATCCAGTCGTGAGATGGGCGAGTAGCCGAGGTGGGACTCGAACCCACACGCCTCGCGGCGCTCGATTTTGAGTCGAGTGCGTCTGCCATTCCGCCACTCGGCCTCGCATCGCCACTTTACGCGCCGTTTCGCGTTCCTGCAAGAGACACGGCCGATCCGGGACCCTAGAATCGAGCCCATGTCGTGGAATCGGAAGCGGATCTGGCTGGTCCTCAAGACGCTGGCGGCGGTCGTCCTGATCGCGGCGGTCGGTCGGTATTTCGCGAAACTGCTCGAGAACGAGGACGCCACCCGCCGGCTTTGGTCGGCCCGTGTCGAGTACCTGCTTCCCGCCGGGTTTCTGTATCTCGCCGCCCACACGATCTGGGGCACGTTCTGGGTCCAGCTTCTGTGGAGCCAGGGGGCACACGTCTCGTGGTCGGCCGGGTTGCGGGCGTATTTCGTGAGCCAGCTGGGGAAGTACATCCCCGGGAAGGCGACGGTCCTGCTGCTGCGGATTGTTCTGCTCCGCCACACCGGGCTTTCCCCGACGCTGGTGGCGGTGACGGCGACGTACGAGACACTGACGAGCATGGCTGCGGGTGCGACGATCGCGGCGGTGCTGCTGCCGTGGGCGGGGCTTGGTGGAGAGTGGGAATCCGGGAAGGCGGCGGCACTGGTGGGGCTCGCCGGCCTTCCGATTGTGCTCGGCATCTTGAACCGCCTCGTGGTTCGCGTGGCGGCGAAGCATCGCGGACCCGACGCGAAACCGCTCCCGAGCCCGCCGGTATGGCTGCTCGGTCAGGGGTTGCTGCAAGCGCTCGCCGGGTGGGCCTGTCTCGGGATGAGTCTCTGGCTGACGATCCAGGCTCTCGCCGAGGAACCGAGAAGCTGGGAACTCGACGATTTCCTCCGCGACACCTCGGCCGTGGCAATCTCGTATGTGATCGGATTCGTCGTCCTCTTCGCCCCCGGCGGGCTCGGTGCCCGGGAACTGCTTCTCCAGCAGGTCCTCGAGCAGCAGGTTCCTGCAGCCCAGGCGGCGATCGTTGCGGTCGTGTTGCGGATCGTGTGGACCGCGTTCGAGATGGTCGTTGCCGGGGGCGTCTTCTGGCTCGGGGAACGGGGACGCTCCGGGGATTCCCCACCGGATGCGCCCGTTTCCACCTCCGTTTCCGCCGACGTGTCGGCAGTCCCCGAAGGGAGATGAGCCATGACTCGCCGGGAATTTCTGGCTTCGACCGCGATCTCCGTTGGTGCCGGTTGCGGCGGCGTCCGTGCTGCGGAATCCGCGAAGCCGACGCAGTTCCAGATCGCGTGCATGACGTTGCCCTACTCGCGGTTCCCGCTGAGCCGGGCACTCGATGGCATCAAGTCAGCCGGGTTCCGGTATGTCGCCTGGGGCACAACTCACCGGGAAGACGGCAAGGACGTGCCAGTTCTGGCGGCGGATGCAGAGCCAGAGAAAGCGAAGGATCTCGCGAAAAAGTGCCGAGAGGTGGGGCTCGAACCGGTCCTGATGTTCTCGACCATCTACCCCGAGCACAGGGACGCCCCGGTGGTGCTCAAGCAACGGATTCTCCAGGCGGCCGCTGCGGGGATTCCCCAGGTGCTCACGTTCGGGCACACCAAGGGGGGAAACCGGAAGCTGTGGGTGGAACGCTTCAAGACGCTCGGCCCCATCGCCGGTGACAACGGGGTGACACTGGTCGTGAAACAGCACGGCGGCGAAACCGGGACCGGCGAAGCGTGCGCCGAGATCACCCGGGAAGTCGACCACCCGCACATCAAGGTCAACTACGACGCCGGGAACGTGCTCGACTACCTCGACAAGGACCCGATTCCGGACATCAAGGCGTGTGCGGGCGAGGTGCGGAGTTTCTGCATCAAGGACCACCGGAACTGGCCCAAGGATGAGGATTGCGGCCCCGGATTCGGGGAAATCGACCACTACAAGCTTCTGCACCCGGTCGCGTTCACGGGCCTGACGATACCGCTGGCGTGCGAGAACATCGCCGCCCCGCTGCTGCCGCGACCCGAGAAACCCGAGGGGGTCGACGCGCTGGCGAAGCGAGCCCGCGAGTTCCTCGAAACCGTGATCGCCGGCCTCCAATCGCCGCGGAAATGACGGAACCGCGATCGACTTTCCCTGCGAATCAGGCGACGAGATTCTTGACGATTTGCTCGGTGATGGTGGCGGTGTTGCCGTCGCCGCCGAGGTCGCGGGTCAGGCCGACGCCTTCCTGGAGGGTCCGGACGACGGCCCCCTCGATCTTGGTGGCCGCCGCCCGCTCGCCGACGTGCTGAAGCATCATCGCCGCACTGCGAATCACCGCAATCGGATTCGCCTTCCCCTGACCCGCGATGTCTGGCGCACTGCCGTGCACCGCCTCGAAGACGGCGTAGCGTGCTCCGAGATTCGCACCCGGAACCACTCCCAGCCCCCCGACCAGGCCCGCACACAGGTCGGAAATCACGTCCCCAAAGAGGTTCTCCATCACCAGCACGTCGAACTTGGTGGGGTCGAGGGCGAGTTCCAGGCAGACGTTGTCGATTGGTTTTTCGTCGAAGCGGATAAATGGAAACTCATCCGCGACGTGGCGGGCACATTCCAGGAAAAGTCCGTCCGACAGCCGCATCACGTCGGCCTTGTGGCAGAACGTGACCCGGTGCCGACCCGCCTGCCGGGCGTACTCGAAGGCGTACCGGACGATCCGCTCCGCCGCCGTCCGTGTGATCACCCGCAAACTTTCGATCACCCCGGGCACCACATGGTGTTCCAGCCCGGCGTACAGCCCCTCTGTATTTTCGCGAACCACAACCAGATCGACATTCTCGAACGGAGTCTTGACCCCCGGAAGGGACTGCACCGGTCGGACGCTCGCGTACAGATCGAGCCCCTGTCGAAGCCGGACGTTGATGGAGCGGAACCCTTTCCCGACCGGCGTGGTGCACGGCCCCTTGAGGGCGACGCGGTGGGTGCGGATCAGGTCCAGCGTCGCCTCGGGAAGCGGTTCCCCATGGCGCTCGGCCGCTCCGAGCCCGGCGTCAGCGCGAACCCAGTCGATATCAACCCCGGCGGCGGCGATGACACGACAGGCGGACGCCGTCACTTCCGGGCCGATCCCGTCCCCCTCGATCAGCACGACTTTCATGAGCCCCTCGAATCCGCGGTCGGTTGCAAGTTCCGATTGCTAGGTCAGACTCGTTCTGGGGCCGAAGTTTGGCAAGCACAATCCGCTTTTGGGGCAGAATCGATCGGCGTTTCCCGGTACCAACTCCGGGAATCGCGGAGGGAGGGGTCATTCGCCTACAGGTTCACCTTCCCGTGGACTTTCGGGTCGTTGCCGACGTCGGGGCGGGAACCGGTGAGCAGCGCCTTGCCCGCCTGGATCAGGTATTTCAGCCCGTTCGTGCCGCTGTTGTCCCAGTATTCGCCGACGCTTCCGTCGACCCGGAGCAGAACGAGGTTCGGGTCGTCCTTCCCGCCGGGGAACCAAACTTTCCACTCCGTTTTCCAGAGCTGGTCGAGTTTCGCTCGGTCCTCGACCAGTGACGCGGTTCCGCTCAGGGAAACGAATCGGCTGCTGGATTGCAGAGTCAGTGCGACGTGGGAATCCTTGTTGAGCTCGTCCACTTTCGCCGAGTGGCGGTCGGTCGCGAACCAGAGTGTTCCATCGAGTTCGGCCTGCGCCAGGGCCATCGGTCGGCCGCGAAGGTTACCCTCGGAGGTCCGGGTGACCAGCATCGCGAGACCGAAATCGTCGAGAATTTCGTGCAGTTTACGCTCGGGGGAGGTCGACATGGGTGGTCCTCAGAGGGTCTTGCCGGGTTTGCGGCCGAGATTGCTGCAATTCCCGGGCCGTGCCGACCGTCCGGACGGTTCCCGAATCGGTTGGGGTGCTACAACATCCCGGTCGGAGCACTGCGAAGAGCCTGCACCGAGCCCCGGGACACCCGAACTTTCGCGGAGAAGCGTCGTGACCGGGCGGACCTGCGTGATCTTCAATCCGGCCGCGGGGCGAGGGCGGGCGAAGAAGCTCATCGAGTCGGCGGTGGCACGGGTCGGGAAGTGCGAGATGTGGCCGACTTCCCACCCGGGCCACGCGGAGGAACTGGCGAGAACCGCCGCCCTCGACGGTTTCGCTCGCATTGTTGCCGCCGGTGGGGATGGGACCGTCCACGAGGTCGCGAACGGAATCTTGGCGGCGGGCAATCGCGAGGTCGTCTTCTCGACCTGGCCGCTCGGATCCATGAACGATTACGCGTTCGCACTCGGCCTCGACCGCTGGTGGAGCGAAAATCGCGGGCCCGAAGCACTGGATACCCTTCTCGCAGATGTGGGAATTCTTCGCTGGGCCGGGGGGAAACGCTACTTCGTCAACGGCTGCGGGTTCGGCTTCAACGGGATGGTGACGCTCGAATCGCGGGGAATTCGGAGGCTTCGCGGGCTTCCCCTGTACGCGCTGGCGTTCGCCCGGGCGGGGCTGTTCCATTTCCGGCGACCGATGACGACGGTGGCGATCGACGGGGTGGAAAGCGTTTCGCCGATGCTGGCTCTGTCGGTCAATCTCACGCAGCGAGAAGGTGGTTTCCCGGTGACGCCGGCCGCCCGGCTCGACGACGGGTACTTGGATTTTTTCCACGCCCGGGATGTGCGGCGCTGGCATCTGGTTCGGTTCTTCCCCGCCCTGGTTCGGGGCACGCTTCCGCCCGACCATCCGCGGTTCCGCATCGGCCGCTGCACCTGGGTTTCCGTGCGGTGCGAGGAACCGCTTGCCGTCCACACCGACGGGGAACTGGTGGCAATCCCGGGGGACGGCCAACGGGAATTCGAGGTGGAGTTGCTCCCGGGACGGTTGAAGGTCGAAATCTGGCCGGAGGCGGTTCCGGAAGCACTGAGGGGAGGATCGCTTGGCCAACGGTCAGTATGACCGTTCTTGGCATTTTTATTGCGGCGGATTCCATAAAACGCGAAGATATCGGGGCCCTCCCGTTGGCTTGCGTCTGGGAAGCCTGAGAGCATGAATAATCTTCCCCCTCTTCGAACGGTTCGCAGCGGCGACTCGAAGCCGGACGTACCGTTGCCGGCGTTGCAGGTGCCGGGGAAACCACCTTCCCCTGCAGCAACGCCGGCCGCCCCGACGTCGAGTGTGGTTCCCCCGGCGACGGCGTTGCCGATCGCACCGCCGCCGAAGCCGGTGGTCGCGGGACCCGGGCTCGACCATCCTCGACTTCCCAAATCCGCCCGGGAATTCCTGGCCGAGGTGATCGGAAGCGGGCTTCTGGGCCCCGAGACGGTGCAGGCTTTTATCGCCAAGGTGGGGGACCGGCTGCCGGAACTTGTGACCCGCGAACGAGCCGCCGAGGCGCTGACGAATCACGGGTTCCTCACACGATTCCAGCGGGAACGGGCTCTTTCCGGCCACCTCTTCGGGATGGTGCTCGGCGGTTACCGCGTCCTCGACCGCATCAGCAGCGGCAGTGTCGGGATCGTGTTCCTCGCCGAGCACGCGATCCTCAAACGCCGGGTGGCGATCAAGGTGATCCCGGCGGACGACTCGGTTCCGCTGGAGATTCGCGAGCGATTCCTGATCGAGATTCGACTCCTCGCGACGCTCTCCCACCCGCACGTGGTGACGGCGTACGACGCGGGATTCCTTCCCGGGCGGGACCCAAGCGAGCAGGGGCTGTATTACGTCGCCCTCGATCTGCTCACCGGCGGGGATGTGGAGCAGTATGCGTACGAGCACGGCCGACCGCCGCTGGCGACGACCTGCGAGTGGGGTCGGCAGGCGGCGGCGGGGTTGCGGGCGGCCCACGATGCCGGCCTGATCCACCGCGACGTCAAGCCGAGCAACCTCGTCCTGACCGATACGGGTCGGGTGAAGCTCGTCGATTTCGGGCTCGCCCGGGAATTCGCCAGCACCCGGACCGGCACCCGCACCGTGCTGGGCAGCCTGGAATTCGTGTCTCCGGAACAACTTGCCGACCCGACGACAGCCGGGCCGCCGGCGGACATCTACTCCCTCGGCGTGAGCCTATTCTGGCTCCTGACGGGGCAACTTCCGCTGCCGCAATCCCGGTCGCCCCAGGAGATGGTGCAGACGATCAAGAAGACGCCACCGAAGCGGCTGCACGATCTGGACAAGGATCTTCCCGCCGGCCTCGACGACCTGGTCGGGCGGATGCTGGAGCGGAACCCCGGCGCTCGACCGCTCGCCGGCGAGGTTGCAGAGCTTCTGGCGGCATACGCAGGCCCCGGAGAAGCGGACCCGAAAGTCAGCGAGGCGGCCCGGTTGCGGGACGTCGTCGAGCAGCTGGAAATGGCGATGCGGGCGAAGGAAGCAGACACGGAGGCCGTCCGCTATGCCGTGCTGACCGGTCTCGCGGCGACGGCGGCCAAGCGACCGGGGGAAGCTCCGGGCCACCAGCAACGGGTCCGCCGGTATGTCCGGATTCTCGGCGACCGACTCGCTCGCCTCGCGGACTGGGTGATGTTCTCCGACCCCGTCTTCGCGGAGACCGTCGCCCGGGCGGCGGCAGCCCACGACCTCGGCCTGATCGCGGTCCCGGACGAGGTGCTCACCGCCGGCGGGCGACTCTCCCTCTCCGATCGGCACCTGCTCGAATCGCACCCGATTTATGGTTCGGAAATTGTCGAGGATCTTGCCCGGGAACACGGGCCAGCCTTGCCCTTCTTGCGTGTCCTCCGGGCCGTCGTCCGGCACCACCACGAGTGGTGGGACGGGTCGGGGTATCCGGACAAGCTCTGCCGGGAAAACATTCCGCACGCGGCCCGGCTGACCTGCCTCGCGGATGTTTACGACGAGCTTCGCCGGGGTGCGCCGGATCGCTTGCCGATGTCCCACAACGACGCGGTGATCCAGATTCGACAGGCGTCCGGGATCGCGTTCGACCCGGCCGTTGTCGATGCGTTCGCGGCGGCCGAGGCGGAATTCGAGCAGGTCTGTGCGACGATCCCGGATCGAGTAGGGGAACTCCCGCCGGGTGCGGTCCAGGAGGAAGAACCCGGGACACCTCCGCCACCCGTGAAGAAACCGGGGATTGGGTCGAAACTCTTCGGTGGGTCGCGGATGAATCTGCGGGGGTGACCTCGAAAATTCCCGGTTCTGCACAATCCACCCCCAAGTTCCTCGAAAGATTTCTTCCGTCCGTGGACTATTCCCCGGCAACTCGGGTGATTTGCCGATTCCCGGGATGGCAGCCTAGAATGGGACGGCTTCACCGATTCCACACCTTCTGCACGCAAAGGCGCCGGCATGGAAAACTCCCGCTGGCTCACAGCCATACCCGTCTACAACGAAGCCAGTCACGTCCGCAACGTCCTCGATGAGGTCCGTCGCTACGCCAGCGAGATCCTGGTGGTCGATGACGGCAGCACCGATGCGACACCCCGGCTACTCGATCGCGAACCGGGAATCGCCCGGGTTTCCCACTCTCGGAACCGCGGATACGGGGCCGCGATCGCGACGGCTTTCGAGTTCGCGATCCGGAACGAGTACGACATCCTCGTGACCATGGACTGTGACGGTCAGCACGAGCCGGCCCGGATCCCCGTACTCCTCGAAGCGATCCACGATGCGGACATCGTCTCGGGGTCCCGCTACCTCCGGGATTTCCGGCAGGATTCGCCGCCGCCGACGGATCGCCGGTACATCAACGCGACGATCACCCGCGAAATCAACGCCCGTTACGGATTCGACCTCACCGATGCGTTTTGCGGCTTCAAGGCGTACCGAGTGCCGGCGTTGCGGGATCTCCGCATCACGGAGGCGGGCTGGGGAATGCCCTTGCAGTTGTGGGTGCAGGCGGCCCGTCTGGGGCTCCGTGTGAAAGAGGTTGGGGTGCCGCGGCTGTATCTCGATCCAACACGTGCGTTTGGCGGCGTCCTCAACGACCCGACGGAGCGGCTGGCGTACTATCGCCGGGTGCTGGCGGAATCGGAGGCCAACTTCGCCGCCACCGCGGTGACACCGGAGTGTCACTGGCAGCCGTGCCCGGAGATGCGCTGATGCCGAGATACCGGGCTCCGACAGGGAACCGCGAAGTTCTGGCGGTTCCCGATCGGCAGGCATGGCCCGGGTTGGTGGAGTCGAACCGCCGTCGGTTGGAAGCGACCGACGTGCGGATCGATGGGGAAAAACTGGCGGACTTCCGGGCCGCCGCCCGACGCGAGATTCTGGCACTGGCCGACGGCGATGCGTCGGATTCCCCCGAGGCCCCGCTGATTCTGACCGGCCACCAGCCGGAATTGTTCCACCCCGGGGTGTGGGTCAAGAACTTCGCGATCGCCGGGCTCGCCCGCCGGGTCGGCGGGGTGGCGATCAACCTCATTGTCGACAACGACACGGTCAAATCCACGAGCTTGCGGGTCCCGACCTGGCACTTCTCGGACCCTTCCGCCGTCCACCTCCACTCGGTTTCCTTCGATGTGTTCGACGCCGAGATTCCGTACGAGAATCGGGGAATCGAGGACGACGCCACCTTCCGCAGTTTCTCGAAGCGGGTCGCGGCGGTGACGGAGAGTTGGCCGTTCCCGCCGCTTCTGCCCCGGGTTTGGGACGAGATTTCCGCCCACCCTTCCCCCACACTCGGCGAGCGATTCTCGGCCGCCCGACGCTGCTGGGAAGGGAGATGGGGTGTACGGAACCGGGAACTCACCGTCAGTCAACTCGCCAGAACTGAGGCGTTCCGCCGATTTGCGAGGCACATCTTCTCCGATCTCGATCGTTTTCGCGAAGTTTACAACTCGACGGTCGCGGACTACCGGCGGCAGCACGGGATTCGCAGCCGCAACCACCCGGTTCCCGATCTCGGGGCCGGGGAGGCTCCGTTCTGGGGTGCGGCCGACGCGTCCGGTCGGCGATCGCGGGCAACTTCACCCGAGAATCTCCGGCCACGGGCCCTCACGCTGACTCTTTTTTCCCGGCTCGCGGTCGGGGATTTCTTCCTGCACGGAATCGGGGGCGGGAAGTATGACGAGGTGACGGACGCGATCATCCGCAACTATTTTGGGGTCGAGCCGCCGGGGTTTGCGGTCCTTTCCGCGACTCTGCATCTCCCGTTGCCCGCGTTTCCGCACACCAACGAGGATGCCCGCCGACTGGCCCGGGAACTCCGGGATCGACACTGGAACCCGCAGCGATACGGGCAGGACGGCGTGGAACGGGATCGTCTTCGCGATGCGAAATCGGCCCTGATTCAGGCGGAGCCGAGCGACCCGGCGGGGCGACGCCGGTGGTTCACGGAATTGCGGAAGGTGACGGAATCCCTCCGCCAGTTCGTTTCCGACGGAAATCTGGAATCCCGCCTGGCCCTCGCCCGACGGGAAGCCCACGCCAACGCGATCCTGCAACTGCGGGATTACTCCTGGGTTCTCTTTCCGGAAGAACCCCTGCGACAGTTCTTGCAAAGCTTTGCCGAATGATCGCAATCGGAGAGGAACTCGCCCGGAATCCAACGTGCCAGGACCAAAGCAATCCTGGGTTCGACGGATCCGGCGAGGTTCCTCGGCAAAATCACGGGCAGGGCGCAGGGCACGGTGCCGGTGCAGCATACGACACAACCGGCGGAGGGGGCGGGGCCAAGCTGCTCGACGAGCAGCATCGGCTGCGGCCGCAACCCACGGAAACGGCAAGAAGGGCTGCGAAACTCACCGTCAGAACAAGGCGTTTGAGCGTCATGGGGGATCTCCTGGCGAGGCAGTTCCGGAAGGACACACGTCCGGTCCATCCGCTGGACATCCAACCCTACGGCTTCGGTGCCTCCCGTCTCAATGGACGCTTGAGGAAATCCCGCAGAATCGACGCGATTCCCGGTCGCGCATGACGGTCCCGCGGTCGGTGCGGGTGGGGTAAGCGTGGGAAACCCTGGCGACCACGCAGACCGCACCGATTCCCCGGACCCGCTGCCCGACTTCCACCCCCCAGAAGATGCGGAAAGACCGGGAAATTCGCTCCCCTTCGCACGCTCGGTCCGGTACGCTGCTCTCCATCCCTCCCAGCGTGAGTTGCCCATGCGTTCTCCCGTCGTGCTTTTCCCGATCGCCGCCCTCGCAGTGGTTGCTGCTCTTCCCCCTTCGCAGAACGCGAGTGGATGTGCCGTGGCCATCCACAGCGGCTCCCCTGCCTCCAGCGTCGAGGTCGCCAGCGAGTCCGCGGTGATCGTGTGGGACGAGAAATCGAAGACGCAGCACTTTATCCGCAACGCCTCGTTTGCCACCACCTCTGCCGACTTCGGATTTCTCGTCCCCACCCCGACCCAACCATCCATCGAAGAAGCCGATGTTTCGGTGTTCCGCACGCTGACCTCCGTCACGGCTCCGCGGACGGTGACGGTCGTGAAGGAAGAGCTTCCCAGCGTCGGATGTGGCGGAACCAAGTCCGCCTCGTTCGCGTCCAGCCCGCCAGCGGCCGGATCCGTGGACGTGATCGACCGCAAGAAGGTAGGGGATCTGGAAGTGGCCGTCCTTCGTGCGGACGACGCGGGCAAACTTCGGGAATGGCTTGAGAAGAACGGCTACGACGCCCGGCCGCAGCTGGCCGAGTGGTTGAAGGTATACACGGACGCGAAGTGGGTCATTTCTGCGTTCAAGATCGCGGCGGACCGCAAGGCCCTGCCGCGATCCGCACCGCCGAGCACGGCCAAGGGATTCGAGAAATCCCAAACGCCGCTCGCCATGGCCCCGAACGCCAACTCGACGACCGTGCGGATGTCCTTCTCGGCCGACCGCCCCTATTTCCCATACCGCGAACCTGCGGACCAGCGGCTCGTTTCCCCGGAAATGCCGCCACCCTACCGTCTTCTTCGCGTCTTCCTCCTCGCGGACAGCCGGTACGCGGGCATGTTGGGGGACGGGAAAACCGCCTGGCCAGGGAAAGCGGTGTGGGCGAACAAGCTCGACCCGGCAACTTTTGCGACGGTCTCGACGGCCGCGAAACTGCCTGCAGAACTGGCCGGCCGGGAGTGGTATCTCACCGAGTTCGAGGACAGTTCCTCACCCCGCCCCGGAACAGACGAGGTCTACTTCTCGAAATCCACCGACCAGTCCACGATCGAGCGACCACCGGTGGTCGTTTCCGAGTATCGCCAGGTGCCGCGAGCCGAGGTCGTCCTGGCGATCCTGGCCGCGGTTCCGGTTCTGGTCCTGATCGGTGGCCTCATCCTGTGGCGCCGCTGGTTTCGCCGGGCTCTGGCCTGACCGCCGCGTCAGGATCGGGTAGCGGAGGAATCTTCCCGATTCGTTTCCGCGCCGGACCCACGAGGAGCTCGATCACCCAGCAGCAGCTTTGATGCGACGACTGTTCCCGGCAGTGGCGGAGAATCTCGGCGTGGTCGCAACCTGCCTCCTCCAGGGCATCCGCGAGAATCGGGAGGTTGCCGAACAACCGGTCATCGCGGATTTTCTCCGCAATTTTGCGAGCGGTTCCGTCGTTTCCCTCGAGCCACGCCGGGTCGATCTGTAAAGATGCGACGAGTTTCTCGACGTCTGCGATCGGCAGTCCATAGGTTGTGTCACTGCCGCTGGAGGTCATCCAGGCCGCCGGAAACGTCGCGGCAACGAATCGGTTCTGGGCTTTCCAGTCGCCTTCGAGGGTGAAGTAAAACTTCTCCTTCTGCCGGTGGATGCGGACCTTCAACCCGAGGGATTCAGCGAGTTCGCAGAACCGCGTTTTGACCACCGCTTGCGGAGTCATCGGCACTACCCTCGGATGTGACCATCTCCGGTGACGATGTATTTGTAGGTGCAAAGTTCCCGCAAGCCACACGGGCCGCGGGCGTGGAACTTGTCGGTGCTGATGCCGATCTCCGCCCCGAGGCCGAGTTCGAAGCCGTCGTTGAAGCGGGTGCTGGCGTTGACCATGACGGCTGCGGAATCCACAGATTGCACGAATTTCCGCGACGCGGCCAGGTCCCGGGTGACGATCGCGTCGGTGTGTTTCGATCCGTACTTGTTGATGTGTTCGACGGCAGCTTCCAAACTTGGCACGACCTTCGCCGAGATGATCAGGTCGAGAAATTCGGCGGCATGGTCTTCTTCCGTGGCGAGTTTCGCCTCCGGGAGGAAGTGCCGGGTCCGCTCGCAACCGCGGACCTCGACGCCACGGTCGCGGAAGAGTTTGCCGATGCGTCGCAGAAATTCTTCGGCGACCGCGGCGTGGACGAGCAGGCTCTCGGCCGCGTTGCAGACGCCGACACGGTGGCACTTCGAGTTCACGACGATCCGCTCGGCCATGTCCAAATCCGCCGACGCATCGACGTAGACGTGGCAGTTCCCCTGATAGTGCTTGAGCACCGGCATCGTCGCTTCGGCGGCGACCCGGCGGATGAGCGACTCGCCGCCGCGGGGGATCGTCAGGTCGATGAATTCGTGCAGTTTCAGCAGGTGCCCGACGGCGGCGCGGTCGGCGGTCGGCACGAGTTGGACCGCGTCGGCGGGCAGGCCGTGGTTCGGCAGTTCCCCGGCGAGCAGGGCGTGAATCGCGGCGTTCGAGTGGGCCGCCTCCTTGCCGCCCCGCAGAATCACGGCGTTCCCGCTTTTCACGGCGAGGGCGGCGGCGTCGGCGGTGACGTTCGGCCGCGACTCGAACAGGAAGAAGATGACCCCGAGCGGGACGCCGACCTTGAGCACCTGCAACCCGTTCGGCCGGGTGCCGCCCTCGCGAACCTCGCCGACCGGATCGGGCAACGCCGCGACCTGCCGCAACCCCTCGGCCATCCCGCGAACCCGGGCCGGCGTGAGGGTGAGTCGGTCGATCGACGCGGCGGACAGCCCGAACTCCGGGGCGGCTTTCACGTCGAGCGCGTTCGCGGCGAGCAGTTCCTCGGCCCGCGATTCGAGCAGATTGGCCGAGGCGAGGAGCCACGCATTCTTCGCGGCGGTGTTCGCGGAGACGAGCAGCGACGCCGCGGCCTTCGCGCGCTGGGCGAGGTCGAGGCAAAGTTCGGGGAGGGAACGATCCATTTGAATTGCCTTCACAGATGACTTGCCTGTCAATCAGATCTCGACTTCAACTCCCGGGATGTACTCACGAAATACTCTGGGTTCGATCTCGATATACATTCGGTCGCAATGAGAACATCGATACACCGTGTTAGGCTTGTCCGTCATGAGCGAATCTTCGAGAATCGACTCGATTGCGATCTCATTCGACCGGCTAGCCAACTTCCATCCATACTCGACGTTTTCACGCAGCCATTCATCACGCAGACCCGCCTTGTACGCCTCGGCGTACTTCGCAAGCTTTCTTGAAACAACTGCTCGCCACTTTTCGATTTCCTCCTTCCAAAGTAGTTCTCCGCTGCAATCATCGACCAACGCAGGGAAAGAACAACCACATGCACATTGAAATTCGCTCATAGCTGAGTCTGGCTCTTCGCCATCGCTTCCCATAACACCGCCGCGTCGCGGTGCGGACCGACGTCATGCACCCGCAGCACCTGCGCCGCCCCGGCCGCGACCGCGAAGCACGCCACCGCCAGGGAGCCGGGCATTCGCTGGTCCCGTGGGCGGCCGCAGACGGTGCCGATCACGCCTTTCCGCGACACGCCGAGGCACACCGGCCGGCCGAACCGCTGGAAGTCCCGCAAGTTCGCCAGCAGCGCGAAGTTGTGCGGCTGCGTCTTGCCGAAGCCGATGCCGGGGTCGAGGCACACGGATCCGGGTGGGATCCCCACGTCCGCCAGGGTTCGCAGCCGTTCCGCGAAGAAGTCCCCGACCTCGCGGACCACGTCATCATACCGCGGGTCGGCCTGCATCGTCTTCGGCGTCCCCTGCATGTGCATGACAATCATCCCGGCGTTTGCGTTCGCGCAGACCGCCGACATCCGCGAATCCGCAGTCAACCCGGATACATCATTGATGATCGACGCCCCGGAATCCAGACACGCTTGCGCAACGGCGGCTTTCTTGGTGTCCACGGAGATGGGCACAACGGTCCGCTTTGCAATTTCGCGAACCACGGGGAGAATTCGCCGAAGTTCCTCGTCTTCGGGCACTTCGTCGGAACCGGGCCGCGTCGATTCGGCACCCACGTCGAGAATGTCGGCCCCCTCGGAAACGAGTTGGAGAGCGTGGTCGACGGCGGCGGACGGGTCGAGAAATTGGCCGCCGTCAGAGAAACTGTCCGGGGTTACATTGACGATTCCCAGGATCAGCGGACGCGGGCCGATCTCGAAGCGATGTTGACGGCAATCCCAGATGCGCGGGGTCATGGAATCAGAGTATCAGGCGGGACCATTTGTGAGGTCCCGACAAGATGCGACCGTTTTGTGATCTCAAGTTTTCGCCTTCAATTGCCGGGAGTTTCGGTATTCCCGGGGACCCATCCCGATCTCGCGGCGAAACACTTCGTAGAGTCTCTGAATTGTGCCGAACCCGGTGTCGCGTGCAATTTCGGCAAGTGGCCGATCGCTCTGGGTCAGTTCGCGTTTCGCCCGTTCGATCCGCACCCGTCGGATTTCAGTGGCGATTGGTCGATTCAAGGTCCTGCGGAAGTAATTCTGCAAGGTTCGAACATCAACAAGGATTGCTTTCGCCACGTCTTCGGGTCCAATACGGCGATGACTGTGAGTGGATATATATGCGAGTGCTGCGGCCACCATCTCATCGTCCACGGCGAAGAAATCCGTCGATTCTCGCACCACGATCCCCTTCGGAACGATGCGGATGGGTTCGGTGGGCGGGCTGTATCCATCCATCAATTGGTCGAGGAGTTCGGCAGCGGCATAGCCGATCCGGTCATGGCCGATCTCGAGACTTGTCAAAGAGGGGCGAGGTTGCTCGCAGAGAATTTCCTGATTTTTTCCGGCGACGATTGCAACGTCCCCGGGCACATGCCAGCCACGCTGCTGACACAGTTGCACCAGCATCCTGCCGCACACCTCCTGCGCGACATAGACACCGATCGGGGGCTTCCATTTCTTCATTGCATCCACGAACAACCGCTCGGTTTTTCTCCAGTTGGCCACGGTCCCGGAAAAATCTTGAGGTACATAGGTACACTGAAGATCGAACCCGGCGCGGGTTACAGTCTCGGAAAAGGCCCTCACTTCCAATTCATTGTCAGCGTTAGTGGGTGAAGTCAGGGTTGCAAACGTGCGGAAACCCCGAGCCAGCAAGTGCTCCGCCACCAGTTGCCCCGATACAAGCGAATCCGGAAACACCCCAGGAAGCATGTTTCGGGCGGGCGAACTCGGCCAGACATTGACGACCGGAATGGATCGCCCCACCGTCAATCGGGCAAGAGCGACGCTGGCACGGGCGATGATCCCATGGTAGCGGACCGATGGAACCTGCTTGCGACAGATCGTGTCGTGCGCGAACTCGTCAATGATCGTGACCCAGCCCTTTTCGACGGCATAACGTTGAATACCCGCGAAGATCTCGGAATGCCGTTTGTACGGCCACTGGAGATCGAGAACCAACGCGACTCGGCGCACGGGGGCTGTCATGAGGCGAACTCGTTTGCCACAGCCGATACAAGCTGTGAAATCAGGAAGAAGACTGTCAACTATACCCGATGCGGCGACCGAATCCGACCTGCAAGATGCTCGAAATCGAGGTCGATCTCGCTTCCGGATTTCGTTCATCTTTTTCCGGGAAACACTCCTCGTCCAACTCATACTGGCGAAAAGCTTGGGTTGACGTCCCAAACCGAATTTCACCACGCTCCTCCCCATCCCAAGCGACGAGTCGTGGGACAAAAATTCCCATTCGGAGATGTGCAATGCGGTCGGCCTGGATCACAAAGGTAGCATTAATCAGCGCATCGTTCGCGTGCATGCCTGAGATAGCATGTGCCGCCGGAGGTGCACCCAAAACACGAAACGCCCCTCCAGACAAGTTGACCGAGGAAGGAGAAGCTCTCAGATCGCGATATGCGGAGATGCTTACAACGCTTCGCAAGGAAATTACGGAAGCCCTCCCGACAGTGGATGCACAGAAGCAGGCAGCCGTTCGCACAGCCCGGGCCGCGTTGCGAGTTGCCGAGTCCGATCTTGCGAGGGCCGAACTGGCCAAAGCGGAGATCAAGAAGGCCCAGGGCCTGGTCGATCACGCCAAGGGGAAGTGGATCGGTGGGGCCGAGAAGGGAATAGCCCAGGCTCGAGCCGCCCTGGAAAAGGCCAAGTCGGATGCTGAACGAGCCAAAGCGAACGCCGACCTCGCCAAGTGGCAAGCGAACAAGGAGGAGGGAATCAAGGCCCTCCACGAACGACAGGCGGCCCTTGAGAAGGCAAAGATCGATGAGCCGAAGGTGATCCAGGGCCAGAAACTGGCACAGGCCGCACTCGACCGTGCCCGAGCCGATGAGCTTGCAGCCACGAAAGCTCTCAGAGCGGTGGTCGAACCGGTCCTCTCCCGTTCCGATCTGGATGCGAAACTGGTCAAGGCAACAATCCTGGCCGAGGCAACGCCCCAAGGTCTCGCTTCATTCGCTCAGCAAGGCCGTGAAGAGCGGGAACTCGTCGACAAACTTCTGGCCGACACCCAATTGATGACCGATATGCTGGTCGCAGGCGGAGCCGCTGGTGGCAAGTATGGCGAGGCGATGCAGATTTATACCAACATTCAGAAAGCCAGCTCGAAAGCAAATAAGGGAATCTTGCAACGGGCAGCGCTGGCTACAAGCCTGGCCCACGCGGTACCAATCGGCCAGCGCAATGCCGAATCCGAAACCGAGGCTGCATCGCACGTTGATCCAGTAAAACGGTACCTGCACTTCGAGAAAGCATACACCGATGGCGAACTTGACCCTGCCTTTCCAACCATGACCACATGGGAATGCCGATATATTGTCGACAGCTATGCCCCGGATGAAATGCTCACATGGGGTCGTCAAATGCTGCGGAACTATCGGCCTGACCACATTTCGAACTCCAACTATGGGTGGCGTTATTCCGGTGCTGTACGAACGGATGTGGCATATCGGCACTCCAACGAATACCAGGACAGTGATACCCTTGGATTCTTCCAGAATGTCTGCAAGAACGGCGGCATCTGCGGTCGACGAGCCTTTTTCGGTCGCTATATTGTGCAGGCATTCGGTCTCCCTGCCCGGCCATTTACTCAGAAAGGTCATGCCGCCATTGTGCGATGGACACCGACAGGTTGGGTGGTCAACCTCGGTGCCGGCTGGCCACATGGATGGTTCCCTGAGCAAACGGGACCAGAGTTTCTGCTCGACACCCAGGCGCGCCGATTTCCAAAGGAATACCAGAGAGTTCTAAGAGCTGATTGGATCGGGACCACCCTGGGCGAGACCAAAGTATCGGCGAAAAAAGAACAGCCTGGCACCTGGAAACAACTGGCACTTTTCGAGAAACAATCCATCGTCGCCGAGAAAAAACCGGCTGAGTTAGCGGCACTGGGTTCCGAACTTGCCGAGGCGAACGAGTCTGCAGAAGCGAAGGCGGCTGCTGTCGATCGCGTGACAGCTAACCAGGCGGACAAGAAAATGACAATTGCTCCCGATGGACGGATCACTATCCCCGCGGCAGCAATGGGTGGAGGAAACCACATCATCAAAAGTCATGGCGGCGGCCTACAAATGATATGCGGAGGAAAGCCCATTACGTTCACGCTCGACCTTCCTAAAGCTGGAAAATACGCTCTCACCGCACGCGTCGTCACAGTGCATGGCGAACAAACGTTGACGATCTCGACAAGCAATGCCAAGACGACTTACGACCTGTCGTTGCCGTTTACAATCGGAACCTGGCAGGACTCGAAGCCAGTCGAGGTCTCCCTCAATCAAGGGAAAACCACGCTCACTCTTTCTAAAACGACCCAGTCGTTCGCGCTGAAAGAATTAACGCTGACCCCCGTGCGGTGAGATATACTTTCGATCTCGACATTACAACCCGAACTCCAGGGAATACCATGAGAAAGCATACGTGCCGGATAGCAATGCTGGGTATGTTGTCGACTGTGGCAGCCGCAGTTGCGGTGGAAGATGCTTCAAAATCCCTGCCCAGGCCCGATGGAAAACCTGCTGACATGTCTAAAGCTGTCAAGGTCTTCGTATTGATGGGGCAGTCAAACATGCTCGGATTCGGAAAGGTCCCGGGCGACAAGGATGGAACCCTCGAGCACGCCGTTATTCAGAAGAAAATGTACCCCTTCCTGATCGATGACGCCGGAAAATGGACCGAACGCAAAGACGTTCGGAACGTCCGGGTGATGGTCGGAAAAAAGGGTGGAATGTCAGTGTTCAACAATGAATGGTTGACCATCGGCAAGGGGAACATCGGGCCCGAGATTGGAATTGGCCATCAGGTCGGCAACTTGTTGGACGAACCCGTTTTGATCTTAAAAAGTTGCATTGGCAACCGCAGCCTTGGGTGGGACCTCCTTCCGCCAGGAAGTAAGGGCTTCGAGTTTGAGGACAAAGACAAGAAAACGGGTCAGACTAAAACCTATATCTATGCGGGCTACAAAGAATCTCCGATGAAATGGGAAAAAGGAACTACCCCCGTCAAAGTCGAGTGGTATGCGGGCAAACAATGGGATGATGATATTGCAAATGCCAAGAAGGTCCTAGCCGAGTTGGACAAGTATTATCCAAACGCTAAAGGGTATGAGGTTGCCGGCTTTTGTTGGTGGCAAGGGGATAAGGATCGCTATGACGCGGGTCTTGCGAGCCGCTATGAACAAAATCTTGTGCAACTCATTGGCGCCTTGCGAAAAGAATTCAATGCCCCCAAGGCGCCCTTTGTTTGTGCCACATTGGGCCAAACCAAGAAAGGCGATCAGGGAAACGACGGTGCCATTCTCAACGCGCTTCTCGCTGTTGATGGTGAATCGGGGAAGTACCCGCAATTCAAAGGCAACGTCGCTACGGTCTATACGAACCCTCTTTCCAAAGGAGGAGCGTCAAATGGCCACTACAACGGCAACGCCGAGACCTATATGAATGTCGGCCTGGGGATGGGTGAAGCCATGGTGAAGCTTTTGCGAATTGCGAAATAGATCCAACGAGGCAGCCCGACACCCGACCTGGTCGGTTCCCAACCAACCAGGTCGTCTGGAAAATCTCACTCCGCCTCTCGGCCTGAATTATATGATGACGTTTGGAATATTTTTGGTAGTTCCACCGCTGAATTGAACTTCGCACCTTCTCACAGTGCAATCTTATATCGATACCGCATTGAGCATCCCGACACTTCTTCTGGAAATCCTCTGGGCAAAAATTCATTCGCCTCGCACGTTCGACTTGACTCCATCAAAAATTCAAGTTGCACGCTCGCGAACCCCCGTGAGGATGGACGATGCTGGAATCAATGAGACATTTCAAGGCTGGCATATTTCAGGCACTCGATCTCGCCCGCTCGACGATGTGCGACTGGGTTGCGGCGGTCGCGAACTTGCTCCTACCGATCTACCAGGCGATGCTCCGCGACCCCCTGTTGTCACAGGTCGTGCAAACGGACGAAACCCGGGTGCCGGTGCAAGATCCGGGCTCGCGGAAGACAAAGTTGGGCCGATTGTGGGTCTATATTGGAGATCGCATTCATCCTCACATCATCTATGATTACACCCCAACCAAGGCTCGCGATGGTCCCGCCAAGATCTTGAAGGAGTATCGCGGCTACTTGCAGGCCGACGCGGCGAACGTGTTCGATGGCTTCTACCGACCCGGCGGCATCGTCGAGGTGGGCTGCTGGGCGCACGCGCGGCGGTACTTCCACGAGGCCCGCGACACCGACCCGACCCGGTCGGCGGAGGCGTTGGCCCGCATCGGCGCCTTCTATCGCACCGAGGACGAGGCCGGCGAACGCGCGATGAATTCGTTTCTTGCTGGATATTACAGCAAAGATGTCATGCTGTTGGAGGAAATTCATCGCCATCACTATTCGGCCGCGTCCTTTTTGCTTGTCGGCAGCTTCCTTAACTTTGTTTATATCTATCCCCTGATCCGGGCGACATTGCGTCGTGCGACGTCCGCAACACCACCCCCGCTCCATTGCACCTCGCCATGACGGTCGCAATCTTGCATGCATGGCGCTCATTGTTGCTCTCTCGGCAAGTGCATTTGTACTTGTTTAGCCACCCATCTCCCGCCACTCGCAACTTTCACGATGTCTGGGCGCAGCTGATCGCCCTTCCGATGCCTACGCTGACCCCATGGACCAACCCGCCTGTCCTGGCTGTCGGGAACTCCTTCA
>CAZKIQ010000057.1:0-13941 GCA_964552815.1 uncultured Alcaligenaceae bacterium
GGGAGGGTTCGTGACGCCCTCATTGCACTCACAGACTACACGTCGCACCGCCCCAGATGTACGCGGCGCGGCCGGGGTGGAGCACGCGGGCGATGTTGCCGAACCACGCATCGAGTAGCACGTCGAATTCGGCGTCGGTCACGAAGTCGTTGGCCAGCGGACGGTCCTTGGCCCGGAGCTTCTTCTGCGTCGGCTTCGCCTTGCCGGGGTGCCGTTCGACATCGAGCTTCTGGTGATGGGTCGTTCCCTGGAAGGACGACAGCCCGGCGGCGATGGCGTTGTTCGACCGCGGTTCGACTTTCACGTTGTACGGGGGATCCGTGTTGCACAAATGGATGTCAGATCCATCGAGCAGGCGGTCGAGGTCTTCGGGTTTCGACGAATCGCCGCACAAGAGACGGTGGTTGCCAAGCAACCAGAGATCGCCAGGTTGGGTGATCGCTTCGTCCGGCGGGGCCGGCACGTCGTCCGGATCAACGAGCCCGTCCGTCAGCGACGGATCGAGCAGCTTGGCCAGTTCGTCCGGATCGAATCCGAGCAGCCCGAGATCGTAGTTGGCCTCCTTCAGCGAAGCCAGTTCGATCGGCAGCAGGTCGTAGTCCCAGGTGGCCAGCGAGGCCGTCTGGTTGTCGGCGATGCGGTACGCACGAACTTGCTCCGGAGACAGGTCGGTTGCGACGTGCACGGGCACCTTGTCCAACCCGAGTTTGTGTGCGGCCTTGTACCGAGTATGGCCGCAGATGATGACGCCCTCAGCGTCGACCACCAGCGGTTGGCGGAACCCATACTCGCGGATGGAAGCGGCCACGGCGTCGACGGCGTCGTCGTTCTGCCGGGGGTTGCCGGGGTATGGCTTGACATCCGCAATCGGCCATAGTTCGATCTTCACGACGCATTCCTCCCGCGAGTCATCGGGACAGGGAACGGGTCGGTCGGTGAGTCGGTGGGTAGGTCCGGCCGGGGCCGGTCAGAGCGTGGCAGCCAGGGCGGTGCCCCAGTGCGTCCGTCGCAAACCTTTCCGCACGGCTCCGCGGTTGGCCCGCGTGCCTGCCAGAGCCAGGGCGTGGGCCACCCCTTCGGGCGTGGGCACCAGGGCGACCGTGCGGTCCCGGTGCGTCTCGGTCACTCGCCGGACCAGGCCGCGGGCGGCCAACCGCCGGGCGGCGCGGGAGAGCGACATCCGCTGCCGTGGTTCGAGCGGGTACCCGAACCACTCGCCCGGCGCGAACGGCAGGCCGATCCGACAAAGCGTGGCCAGAAACGGCGTGGCCGCATCGTCCGGCAGTCCGGCCAACGTTTCGAGTTCGGCAAGAATGGTGAACAAGATCGTCTGCTCGTCATCGGCCACGGTTCGTTCGGCGGGTGCATTCACGGGCATGCCCTCGCGTTCGGTTCGGTTACAGGATATGCGGCGCGGATGGGACCGCGAAAAACCTGCAACAGCCATTTAGCCCTTACAGGGCAACGGGTTCGGGAAAAATCCGGACAGGCGAACGTAACTGTGTCTCATGGCCCAGCTGCTCCCGCGGGCCGCAAAAACCGCAAGAACGCCGGGAAGTACCTATTGCCCGGCCGATGTTCGGCGGGGCATGACCCCGGCGGGGTCGAAGTTTGGGGAGAGAAGAAGAGGGGAGAGAGTAGTTGTTGTTTTTGCAGTTCTTGCCCACGCGCGCGATTCTGTTCCCTTCTTCGCGCGCATGAGCAAGAACAACAACTACTGCAATTACCTCCCCGTTCCCCATTCCGCACTCCCGCGAGGCCGGACGTAACAACTGCAAGAACGACAATTACTCGGAAGCCGCCGGAGCCGGTGCGGGCAGCAAACGGTATCCCGCCGTCGGGCGACCGCCCTTGCGTCCGGGCGGAACGACCTGGAACTCGATGAGCCGCTGTTGCAGGAGCGTGTCGCGGACCTCCTCGTGTTCGCGGTTCGACCACGGCAGCTTGCGGTTCACCTTCCAGAGCGGCATCCACTCGTCGCCGTGCTGCCTCTGCCACTGTTCGAGCACGTCGAGCAGGCGCTTCCGCCGGGCGTCGAACTCGCTCTCGCTGGCGTGCTGCCGGGCCATGAACAGCATCCGGCGGGTTTGGTGCTCGACGAATGCGCCGGCCCAGGTCGCAGCCTCGGGGGTGATGACCGGGCTGTCCCGGCACGCACTGACGGCGTGGAGCAGGGCGAGGCGTCGGGCCTTCTCGTAGGCGCGTGCCCAGATCGCCATTCCGGCGGGGTCGTTCGCGCGTTCGCACCGGGCGTACTCGGCGTCGGCCCGCTCGCGGACGGCGCGGAACACGGCCGCCGCCTCGTCCGTGTGCGGCACCCGGCACGGCGTGGGGTGCCAGTCGGCGAGATTCCCCGACGCACCCGGCTTGAAGTCCGCCCACCACTTTGCTGCGTCGAGGATCGAAGCCGGGATGGGGCGTTCGGTGTCGTCGCGACCGGCCCCGCGACCACGACATTCGAGGATGAGTAAGCGGGCCAGGAAGCCGTTGGTCATGAGCCGCGCCGACATCGTCTCGTAGAAGAGCTTGGGCACGGCGGTCCCGAACAGGCACAGGCACGGCTGGTCGATCACCGCGCGCTCGTGATTCGCCTTCGCCCGCATGACGTAGATGCTCGACGCGGACGAGTACATCTGCAGGAGCATCGACACGATGGCCTCGTGCCGCGCGTCACGCGACTGCCCGACGCGGAGCAGCAGCCCGTCGATCTCGTCCACCTGGAACAGCGACGCCGGCTGCACGAACAGCCGGTCCTCGATGCCCTCGCCGCTGGCGAAGCTGGTGCCGAGGCAGTCCGCCAGTCCCGCCTCGTAAAGAATGCGGGCGTTGACCTTGCGGGCGTGGTCCTTGCCGACGCCGGAGTTCGCGAGGCTGAGGACGTAGAGGTTCGTGCGGTTGTCCATCGCGTCCCGGACCTTGCGACCGGCGAGCAAGGCCTGAAGCGTGAGCGCACCGGCGAAGGCCAGGACAGGCTCCGGGTATGGCGCGGTGTCGAGCGTGTGGTGCATCACCTCGTCGACGAAGCCCGGCACCCGGAGCAGTTCGTCGGGAATCGGGCCGGGATCGGGCAACTCGGGTTCTTCATCCGACACGACGTCCGCGGCGGCGTACATCTGGTCGAAATGGTTCTCGGCCACGGCCACCGCGACGTCGTCCGGCGCGTAGCGCGCGACGCTGGCGGCGATCCGGTCCACCTCGGCTTCGTCGAGCGGCGGGCAACATCGCCCCCGATTCGTTTCCCGGAGCGCCGCGGCGATCTCCATTTGCCCCATCCCGACCCGGCGCATCGAACCGGCCAGACGGGCCAACGTCGCGTTGCGCTGGCCCGCCGGGATCAGGTTGGCACCCGTCGATCCAGTCGCTGCGTTCGTCGCAACGTGGGCGACCGTGGGCGTCGCCACGCGGTCGAGTTCCCCGACCAACCACGCCGGCGGGTCGGGTAGTTGCTCCGGGCGGTCTTCGAGTTCGAGCGTGTCGGCCCAGCGGTACGGCCCTTCCTTGATCTCGGATGGCGCGGCCACGATGTACCCGCCGTCGGTGCGGATATCGACACCCTTGGCAATCTTGCCCGTTGAGCATTTCCAGTTCACACCATCCAAGCGGCGGAACAGGTGGTGACGCCCGCCGCGCGGCGTCAACGCAATCGCACCCGCGCTGGCCAGATCGGCAGCGCGTTCGGGGTCGCCGGGCCAGGGGTTGTTCGCGCCGTCGATGTCGACGACGAGCAACCCCTCGGCGGCGACGCCGATGTTCGCGGTCGGGTGCTGTGCCCACCACGCCCGAATCTGCGCCGGGTCGCACGAGGCGTCGCGGAAGCCGTGTTGGGTGCTCGGGTGCTTCGTGCCGGGAACGCACGGGAAGACGCGATACCCGAGCTCGGCGTACCGCAACGCGGCGGTCAGCAGTGCGCCGGGGATCACCACGGGATCTCGTCCTCCGTGGGTGGGCAGTGGGAACGATCCTCCACAGTGTCGGCCACGTTGTAGCCGAACGGGAAGAGTTCTTCTTCCGGCGCAGCACGCTCGACTGCTGCGGGAATGTCGCCGAGCTGATAATCGGTGATGCAGTCGTAGTCCTCGCCGCTGACCGAGCGCACGGTGATCGACGTGGTGGAGGCCAACCCGCCGGCCTTGGCGATCTCGACCGCCTCCGCCGCCGTCTTCGGCACCGGCGTTCGCGACCGCTGCTTCCACCACGCAACTGCCTTCGCCCGCGCGTAGCCGGTGTGTTCGAGGCAGACCCACTCCGACTTCCAGCGGTGCCAGCCGACCTTGTAATCGACCCGCAGCGACTTCGGCGCGTCGTCGCCCGCGCCGCGCTTGGTGTGGACGCTGTACACCACGTCGTGAACCGCGAACGTCTCGACCGTCACCTGGCCCGACAGGATCCCCGCGTTCGACGGCCTGGCGTCGTGCTTCGACCGTTCCGGCGGCGGAAACTCGTAACCGCAATCGGGGCACACCGCGCGCCCGGCCATCACGACCGTGTGGCACTCCGGGCACTCCTTCACGGGTGCCGGGCCAGAACCGGCGTCGCGCTCCCGCACGCGGATCTGATCCACCGGGCCGTGCCGCAGCACGTTGCCGCCGAAGTCGAGGACGAGGCAATCGGTCTTCGAGGGGTGCAGCCGGAACCCGCGCCCGACCATCTGGTAGAAGAGGCCGGGCGAGAGCGTCGGCCGAACGAGCGCCACGCAGTCGATGTGCGGTGCGTCGAAGCCCGTCGTCAGCACGTTGACGTTGCACAGGTACTTCAGCCCGCCCGCCTTGAAACGCGCCAGGATCGCGTCGCGTTCCGAGATCGGCGTGTCGCCGGTCACGAAGCCGCACTCGACGCCGTGCTTCTCGCCGAGTACGCGAACGATGTGCTCCCCGTGATGCACGCCGCTGGCGAAGATCAGGCACGCGCTGCGCGTCGCGGTGTAGCCGACGATCTCGCCGCACGCGGCTTCGACGAGGCTGTCCTGGTCCATCAGGTCTTCGACCTCGCCGGCGACGTACTCGCCGCCGCGGATGTGCAGGTTGTCCACGTCGGGCTTGTTGACGCCGACCTTGGTGACCAGCGGGTAGAGGAAACCCTGCACGATGAGTTCGCGGACGCCGACCTCGTAGCACACGTGGTTCAAGAAGCCGTCGGGCGTGCAGATCGTGCCGGACTTCAGGCGGTACGGCGTCGCGGTGCAGCCGACGATCCGCAGGTTCGGGTTCACCGTCTTCGCGTCGTCGAGGAACTGCCGGTACATCCCGTCGCCCTCCGGCGGGATGAGGTGCGCCTCGTCCACGATCACCAGGTCGAACGGGTCGAACTCGCACGCCTTCTTCCAGACCGACTGGATCCCGGCGACGATCACCGGCTCACGGCGGTCGCGCCGCTTGAGCCCGGCCGAATAGACGCCGAACGACACCTTGGGGCAGACCGTTCGCAGCTTGTCCGCGGCCTGTTCGAGCAGCTCCTTGACGTGCGCCAGGATCAGGACGCGGCCGCCCCACAGCCCGACCGCGTCCTTGCAGATCGAGGCGATGACGGGGGACTTCCCGCTGTTGTGGTGGACGACGAAATGACCGTCGACGTATCGATGGTCGCCATCCAACACGAAGCCGTAGTACGTCCCCCGCCCACACGGTTCGACCGTGAAGCCGGTCCGAAGGACCGATTTCTTCTGGCCCCGGACCTTGGGCCGCTTGCGTTCGAGTCGGCAAGGGACCGCCGTGCAATCCCCGTCGATATGGATGCGGAAGTACCACCCGCCGGCGCCGGTCTGACAGATCGACCACTTGGTTCGGCACGTCGCGGCCAACCCGAGACTGCGGGCGAGGAACGTCACGTCGCCGGCGAGTTCTCTCGACTTCGTGGTGATCTCGTACCCCGACCGGTGGCGGGAGCCGTCCGTGTCGATCAGACCTGCCAACAGCTGCAGGCGATCCCCGCGGCCGGCCGTGAGGTAGTCGTGCGGAATGAACTTGTTGTCGGAATCGCAATCGGACAACCCGAGGGCGTCCAGCGCCAGCGTGAGCGGGTTGAACTTTCCACACTCCCGAATCAATCGATACGTGGGGCAGCGACCGGCTGCCCTGACGGTCGTGCCGCACCCGATCGCCGTGGCGTAGCCGTCCCAAACGTCGGCGAGGACCTCGTCCGCGGTGGTCAACTCGACCACCCCGTCCCGCAGACAACCGTCCCCCAGCAACAGGCCCAGGACGTACGGGGGCACGGGTAGGTCGCGGGGCTTCGGAAACTCCACCGGGACGCGGTACAGCTTGCGAACGTGCCGCCACCACCGCGGCTTGGTGAGGTAGTCCCGGAGGGCGAGGTCCTCGATCTCGCCCCCGAACGGGTTCCGATGCGGGTCACGACTTTCATTGGTGCGGACCAGGGAGAGCACGTGATCGCCGTTGAC
Source organism: uncultured Alcaligenaceae bacterium (assembly GCA_964552815.1). Classification (GTDB taxonomy): domain Bacteria; phylum Planctomycetota; class Planctomycetia; order Gemmatales; family Gemmataceae; genus CAYUHJ01. The sequence goes on from CAZKIQ010000057.1 coordinate 6,398, forward strand.
CGTGAACGGCTCCCCCCGGTGAGGTCGGACGAGGAACAACTCGTCCTCGCCCCGGCAGAGAGCCAGTACCCGCCGGGGGCGGCTGTCCGGCCCCATCACGTCGTCGCCGACCCGCACCCGTTCGACCGGCTGCACGGTCCCATCGAACATCAAAATCGGGTGCCCTTCGGCGTGGCACCCGGTCGGCAGCACCACGCACGGGTTGTCGTCCCGCGTGCGCAGGTGCGTGTACACCGCGTCGATCGCCTCTTGCTGGTAGGGCCGCAGGATCATGGTTCCTCAGCACTCCTCGACCGCGCCGGGCGACACGACTTCCCCGTTGTGGCGCTTCACGCCGCGCTGCTTCTGCACCTGCGCCTCGTTGAGGTGGAGCTTGGCGTTGGCGCGGCCGCAGGGAGTACAGATCCGGTTCCCCGGCCCGGTCGAGTCAAACGTCTCGCCGCACTTCAGGCAGGTGCGCGGCTTGATTTGCGGGTCTGGTTCCGGTTCGGGCTTCGCGACCGCCTCCGGCTCGGTCGGCGTCAGCGGCATCACGCACACCCGCACGAGGCCGCCCGGGACGCACTCGCAGCGGAGGATGTGCAGCTCGTCGATTTGCGAGTCGTCCAGGAAGACGCCCGCGTGCTGCATCGCGTCGAACAGGCCTTTCTGCAGGTTGTCGAGGTCGCGGCGCCGACGGTCCGGCGGGTGGACCTCGACCGTGACCGCGAGGCGACCTTCCAGCGGGCGAGTGCGGTGGCCGACGAGCAGGTTGTGGACTTGGCGACGGTACGCGCGTCCCTGCCGGCTGAGCAGCGTCCGGTGGCCGACCCGCCGCCACAGGTGGTTCACGCTGGGCGGGTATGGCAGTTCCAGTTGCATGGGCATGACTCGTGAGGAATGGGCGGCAGGCACGGCCCGGCGCGGGGGCGCCGGGCGAACGTGCGTCAGGGGACTTTGGTCAGCGTTTCCACGGCGGCGTGGTCGGCTTGCCGTTGCCCGCTGTCGCGGGCTTCGCGGGCGGCGACTCCGCCAGCGAAGCCTTGGGCGAGTAGCCCTTGATCTCGTTGGTGATCTCGCCGGTGTCGGGCCGCTTCTTGCACTTCACGTGGATGACCAGCGGCAGGTCGTGCAGTTCCGTCGAGTCGTTCGGGGCCAGCACGCCGACCGCGCGACAGACCGCGCTCAACTCGGCCTTCGCGATCTGCACCGCGGTGGCGTTGGGGTTGTCGAGGTTGAGCCGCGCCCACAGGATGCGGCCCTTGTGCGGCCCGTCGATCACCTCGAAGGTGAACTGCAGGTAGTGCCCGGTGCCCGCCTTGTTCTCCTTCATCTCGCTCTCGGTGATGACCGCGAGGTACTTGCCGGCCGGGACCGGCTCGAACTCGCGCGACGGTTCCACGGCGTTGGCGTCGAAGCCGTACAGGTCAGCCATTGATGGTCTCCTCGGAAGAGTGGTTGGATGGGTCGGAAAGGGCGGCTATGAACGCCGCCCAGTCGAGCGGCAACTCGTCGGTGATCCCGTAGCGGTTCTTCGCGACGCACGACGGCCCGCCGACGGCGCGCAGCACGCGGTCGCCGCCGTCCCGGCCGATGGCTTTTGCGATGGTGCGCTTGCGGCCGAAGCCCGCGTCCTCGCTCTGGGTGCGCACCTTCTGGGTCGCGAACAGCACCGCGTCGCACCATTCGCAGACCAATGCCGAAGCGTGCTTGTGCAGCCGGGGCGAGTAGCGGTCGTAGGGGCTCGACTCGGGGTCCTCGAACTTCTCGACCTTGGTGTGCGCGATGAGCAGCACGACCATGTTCTTCGCGGCGCGCAAGTCGTTCAGCAGGTCGAGGATCTCGCGCCAGTAGGTCAGGGCGTGGGTGTAGCCCTTCGAGTAGCCGCCGTCGGCCTTCTCGATGCTCGCCACGTTGGCGTCGCGGCAGACGCGGTCCCAGATCAGCCGCTCGAGCCAGTCGAGAGAGTCGATCACCACCGACTCGTAGGAGTGGTCTTGGTTCACGAGCGCGGTGAGTGACTCAACGACATCCTCGTAGCTGGTTGCCAGCGGGAACTTATCGGTGTCGATCTCGTCGAGCCCGTCCTCGGTCTGGACGAAGATCGGCCGCGGGGCCTGGGCCGCGAAGCTCGACTTGCCGATCCCCTCGGTGCCGTAGACGAGCAGACGGGGCGGCTTCGGCGTGCGGCCCTTCTGGATGGTTGCCAGCCAGTTCACTTCGTGGCCTCCGGGGTGGTGGGTTGGGGTTGAGGTTGGACGGGGTGCAGGCGCTCGACGCGGAACGACTCCTCGCCGAACTCGCGGCGCAAGAACGCCGTGAACACCTTGGCGAGGTCGCGGCCGACGGGTGTGCTGCCGTCGATCACGCACGCGCCGAACTTGCCGCTGATCGCGTGACCGGCGTCGAGCCGGGTCTGCGCCTCGCCGTGCAGGCCCTCGACGGCGATGAGTGCCAACAAGAGCGACGCCTCGACTTCAGCCTTCGGCACGTCGGCCTGGAACGTGTAGCGGTAGATCGTCATGGTCGGTTCCTCGGGTGCGCGGTCCTCTACCAACAGACCTTTTCAAGTCCGCGGACACTTGACGCCCGAATCACAGGTAATCGCGCAGATTGGCGTCCGCGAAATGCCGCCGGAGGCGCTCGAGGTTGCGGTAGAGGGTGGTGCGCGGGATGCGGAGTTCGCGGGCGACCTCCGAGACGGACTGCCGCTTGAGCCGCTCGGCCAGGGCACGGAGGTCGTCGGGCAACGTCGCCAGCACGCCGGCCACGTCCTCGGTCAGCTCGAACCACTCCGCGTCCGACCGCGAGGTCGGGTCGGGGATGCCCGCGTCGGAGTCGGTGCGGTCGGCACGCGCGAGGAGGCCGTGGATCGACCGGAGCCGGCCGACGCCCCGCTTCCGGGCGCGGCGGTCCCGCAGGATCACCACGAAAGCGCGCTCCACGACCGTGGTGATGAAGGCGTTGGGGTGCCGGGTGAGTGCCGCGTCGTAGCAGCGCAAGCCGTCGAGAAGCCGCAGGAGCAGTTCCTGCTCAACCTCGTGCGCGTCCTGTTCGGTGAATCCGGCGCGCCCCACGGACTGCCGGACCTTGCGCCGGATGATGCCCCGTGCGAACCGGTCGGTGATGATCTGGTCGTGGCTGACCATGTCGGATCTCCCCCGACCGCGGGGGAAGAGACGTGGGCCACGACGACCGGCGTCCAAACGCAAAAGCCGCGAAGTCGGGAGGCGGTGCGAGGAACGCTCGGGTCGGCGTCGCCCACATCTGCTTCCGCTTTGCGGCCGGACAAATGTCGAGTGAGTTGGAAGAACGGGTTGTCGGTCGGCTGCGGGCCGCGGCTACGCGGTCACCTCCGGGACGACGATCTGGAACGGCAGCCCGTGCTTGACCTCCAGGACTTCGACCGTGCCGGTGCCGAGCTGGTCGAGCCGGTTCCACAGGTCGACGACCTGGGCCTTCAGGCAGAAATCGGCGAGCGCGACCTCGGGGCGCGGCCCGCTGTCGGAGCCGAGCTTGATCTCGCGGACGACGTGCGGCAGCGGGTCGAAGACCGGCTCGCCGCCGCGGACCTCCATGTTTTCGATGCGCCCGAAGTTGATGGACTGCATCAACTCGAGCAGCCGGCGCCGCGCCGGGGACAGGGACGATTTGGACGAAACCGACATGGGGCACCCCTCAATCACGGTCAGGAATACAGGACGGACATCCGCAACAACCTTCTCCCAACTCGGCGGGCTGCGACCCCGCCGTTCACTCCGGCTTCGACACCTGGGAACTGTCCGCGCGGCGGACGGCCACGACCTTCCCGAGGATCCGCAGGTCGTCGTCGATGCCGACGACGATCGGCTTGAACTTGGGGTTCTCCGGGCACAACTCGACCCGCGGCCCCTTGATGGAGAGCCGCTTGACCGTCGCCTCCTCGCCGATGAGGGCCACGACGATGTCCCCGTTCTCGGCGATGGGCTGCCGCCGGACGATGACCAGGTCCTTGTCGGCGATCCCCGCGTCGACCATGCTCTGCCCCGCGACCCGCAGCGCGAAGCACTGGGCGCCGGAGACGACCGCACTCTCGACGAGGACCTCGCCGATGATGTTTTCCTCGGCCAGGATCGGCCGCCCGGCCGCCACGCGCCCGACGATCGGCACCGCCACCAATTTGCGCGGGGCGTCGTCGATCTCGCGGACGATGCTCAAGCCCCGCGCCTTGTGTGAGGTTCGCTTGAGGTAGTCCTTGCGGACCAACTGGCCCACGAGCGCGTGGGCGCTCGGCGCGGCAATCCCCAGGGCGTCGGCCAGCTCCTGGGCGGTCGGCGGGAACCCGTGGCGGGCGAGGAACGCGCTGACGGCGCGGAACGCCCGGCGCTGCGGGTCGGTGAGCGTTTCGACGGGGGGCCGGCCGCGTCGCTTCTTACTGTCGATCATGCGGGTCGCCCTCGGGCCTCCTGGGAGACAACGAGCCGGAGCCGGGCACGCGCCCGGAATTAGACCTAATACATATTAGCCATATAAATTGACCGCTGTCAATTGTGCCGGACGTCCGAATTGCGAATTTTGGGCGGGTCGCCCCTACAACCGGCCCTCCTTGAGCTCACGCCAGAGCGTCCGCTGTTTCCGCCAGTCGGGGGTCGAGGCGATCGGCTGCAGGTTCGCGAGGATGATCGGCGCGCGGCCGGTCTCGGTGCGCGGCAGGTGCAGGATCGCCTCCTGGATGTCCGGGGCCAAGTTGAGCAGGTTCATGATCTGGCTGACGCGGGCGCGGGTGACGTGGCCGAGCCGGGCGATCTCGGTGTAGTTCTCGATCGCCCCGTCGCGAATCAGCCCGTCGCACCGGATCGCCAGCGCCATCAGCCGGGCCACGCGCGGCACGCGCCCCGGTTCGGCCGGGCGGAACGGCCTGGGGCCGGTTTCCAGCACCTTGCGGCCGCCCCGCCCGCGGCGGTCGAAGTGAACGTCGCACTCGATCTTCAGCGGTGTTGTCGGAGTCATGCTCGTCTCTCCTCCCGTTTGTCAGCCAGCTCGCGGGCCAGCGTCTTGATCCCGGCGGGCCGGAAGGCGATGGCCACCTTCCCCTTCGACCCGTCGTAGTCCACCTGCTCGACCAACAGATGCACCACCCGCGCCTGCTCGTGCGGCGACAGCGAACCCCAGACCGGGTCGAAGACCGACACCGCGAGCGCGGCCTCGTCGTCGTCGAGCAGTTGGTGGTGAACGGCGTGGATGTGCTCGTGAATCTTCCGCACCCGCCCCTCGACGGTGCCGATGCGCTCCTGCAACTCGGCGAGCCGGGCGATGAGCGAGCCGTTGTCGTCGGTCGGCTTGATCTGGCCCGACAGCGACCGCATCTCGGTGTGCCACTTGCGGAGGTCCGTCTCCAACCCGCGCTGCTCGGTTTCCAGTTCCGCGACGCGGGCCTCGTCCTGGCGGCGGGCCTCGGCCAGAATCTCACGCCGGACGAGGGGATCCTGGCCGATCAGTTTGATCTGGTTGACGACCAGTTCCTCGATCTGGGCGGCGGGGATCGACTTCGACTGGCAGGTGTGCCAGCCGAGTTTCTGGGCCGACGAGCAGACGTAGTAGCGGTAGCGTTTGGTGCCGCCGTCGCGAGTCGAGTGCGTCGGTGTCATCGCGGACGAGCAGGGCACGCACCGGATGATCCCCTTGAGGAGCGCCCCGAACTTGTTCCGCACCGGGGCACCGCCCGAGCGCCCGTGCCGCTCCAGCATCGCCTGGACTCGTTGCCAGACGACCGGATCGACAATGGCGCCGTGCTCGCCGTCGTGGACCTCGTCCTTGTAGCGCACCTTGCCGACGTAGGCGACGTTGGTGAGCAGCTTGTAGAGGCTCGTGCGGGTGAAGCGGTTCCCACCGCGGACGCCCGCCTTCCGCGTCTGCCACCGTTTATTCGTCCACGCGCGGTTCCCCAACTCTTCGACCACGGGCAGGAGCGACTCGTGTTCGAGGTAGAGGGCGAAGATCGCCCGCACCCGCTCGGCCTCGGCCGCGTTGACGTTGAGCTTGTACCCCTGCGGGTCCACGTCGTAACCGAGGATCGGCCAGCCGCCGGCCCACTTCCCCTTGCGCCGGGTGGCTGCGATCTTGTCGCGAGTGCGCTCCGAAATGATCTCGCGCTCGAACTGGGCGAAGGACAGCAGCACGTTCAGCACCAGCCGACCCATCGAGGTCGCGGTGTTGAACTGCTGCGTGACGGACACGAACGACACCTTGTACTTGTCGAACGTCTGCATCATCTGGGCGAAGTCGAGCAGGCTGCGGGAGAGGCGGTCCACCTTGTAGACCACCACGCAGTCGATCTTCCCGGCCTCGATGTCGGCCATGAGCCGCTTGAGCGCCGGCCGGTCCATGTTGCCGCCGGTGAACCCGCCATCGTCGTAGCGGTCGGCGACCACCGTCCACCCCTCGCCGGCGAGGCTCTTGACGTAGTTCTCCCCCGCGTCGCGCTGGGCGTCGAGCGAGTTGTAGTCCTGCTCCAGCCCCTCCTCGGTACTCTTCCGCGTGTAAATCGCGCACCGGACCAGGGCGAGCGTCGCGGGCGAGTTCGGCTTGCCGTTGCGCTTCACGCGTCACCCCCTTTGCCGCCGATGCGGAAGAACAGGAACCCGTTGCAGTGGCTGCCGGTGATCGCCTTGGCGACGGCGCTGAGCGAGGCGTAGACCTTCCCCTCGTACTCGAACCCGTCCGACCGAACCCGGACCTGCAGCACCTCGCCCTTGTACTTGCGGGTGATGACCGTCCCCGGCGGCGGCAGTCGGTCGTCGGCCTGGAACTTCAGCACCCGCACCGGCGCCTCGTCCCCGACCGGCGTGACCGCCTTCATCGGCGGCGGGTTGAGCCGCAGGTCGGCGTCGTCGGCCAACTCCGCGGCCCGCTGGCGGGCGCGTTCGGACAACCCGCCCTCGGCCCGCGCCTGGAGCCGCCAGGCGATCCGCTTGACCAGCCACGCCTTGTTGTTGCCGTTGGTGTCCTCGCCGAAAACCTCGGCATACTTCTGCTTGAGTTGCTTCACGGTCATCCGTGATAGCGCGGCGACCTCCTGCCCGACGTTCAGGCCCATGTGCAGTCCCTCTCATTGGAGTCTCGAAACCGTCAACCGACGTGGACAGTGAGCGGGTTGTCGGGAACAGCTTCAAGGGACTTTTCCGCTGCTTCGGGAAGGTTTGCCGGAGCAGGGCACGAGGGGATTTCGGGCGCGGGATGGGCTGCGAGCGCAACGCGGTCGCGGAGCCGCCGCAGGCCGGTGGCGAGAATCGCCACGGCTTCGCGACGGCGTTCGTCGGGAGCCATCTGGGACGGGTCGAGATCGGGGCGCACGCGTGGTCAACTCCTCGGTGAGGGGAGGTGCCCACAGCGACCTACGCGACGCGTCCGGCGGCTGTCTGGCGGCGGGGATACAAACTCCCCCTACTTACAGACCTTTTCATTTCCGTGGACAGTTGACGCAAAAAAGTGCCCGAAAGGAAACGGATTGGTAACTGCACGAATCCAAGTTGATCGTTACGAAATGGTAGCGGTCTCTTCCCAGGCTTTGGAACCGAGCAAGGCCG
>CAZKIQ010000057.1:14041-33345 GCA_964552815.1 uncultured Alcaligenaceae bacterium
GATCGTTACGAAATGGTAGCGGTCTCTTCCCAGGCTTTGGAACCGAGCAAGGCCGAAAAGGCGATGCGGAACGCTTCACCGAGGGTGGGCCGCTTGGCGGGCGGCGCTCCGTTGCTTGCCACCGATCCGTTCATCGACGGGCGCCGTTCGATCGTGCTGCCGGGCGGAACGCCGCCGGTTCCGTTCCCGCCGGTGCCGGCGCCCTCGCCGGTCGGCTTGCGGGCCTTGGTGGTCGAGGTCACGATGGCGACCAACCCGACGAGGATGAGGCCCGAGGCGATGACGGCGTACCCGGTGAAGGTTTCGCCCAGCACCGCCGCGCCGAGGGCGGTGGCGACGATCGGGTTGATCCAGGCGTGGGACATGAAGACCGGCGTCGGCATCCGCCGCAGGGCCGCCGTGAACGACGTGAAGCCGATGACCGACCCGATCAGGATCAGGTAGGCCCAGGCACCCCAGGCGGTGAGCGTCGGCGTGGGGATCGGCTCACCGCGGAGGGCGACGGCGATCCACAGGGCGCCGGCCCCGCCCAGCATCTGCCAGCCCGCCGTCGTCAGCACCCCGGCCTTGCTGCCGGCGCGACGCAGGACGACGACGCCGCTGGCGTAGGACGCCGGCGCCAGCAGCAGGGCGAAGACGGTGGTCGGGTCGGCGGGCAGGGCGGCGGTCTTGGGCAGGACGAGCATCACCACGCCGCCCGCGCCCAGCACCATCCCCGCCAGGGCCAGCAGCGAGGGCCGGCGCCGGTCGAGTACGGCCTCGATCACCGCGACCCACAGCGGCCCGATCGCGAAGAAGATGGCCACCAGACCGGACCCGGCCTTCTGCGAGGCGATCGAGGCGAGGCCGTTGCCGCCGCCCCACAGCAGCATCCCAGAGGCGAGGACGGCGGCCAGTTGACGGAAGGGCATCGTGACGGTGCGACGGCTCAGGGCCAGCACGCAGAGCAGCAGCCCGCCCGCCGTGGTGAAGCGGGAGGCCGCCATCCACAGCGGCGGGAAGCCCGAGCCGGGGCCGACCGCCATGCGGATCGCCAGGAAGGTGCTGCCCCCGATCGCGCAGACGATCAGGAAGTGCATCCAGCCGGTCCAGTCGGTCCCCTTCTGGGGCGTCGGGTTGGACGTGTTGCGTTCGTTCATGGACAATGGCCTCCCCTGTCCCGGCGCGGACGCCGGGACAATGCAGCAGTGACGGACGGTTGGGGTCAGAGGATCGAGCAGCTTTGACAACCGGCTGCCCTTGAACCGTGACCTTACTTACGGCGCGGTTGGCAAGCCCCTTTCGGGTGCGCGGTGGGTTTCCAGCGTGGTCCCGGTTCGCAGGATGAAATGCAAAACGGGCCGGGGCGCAGAACTTTCTGCGCCCCGGCCCGGCGGCTCACGATCAGGGATCAGGACGTTGCGGTGAGGTCAGCCTCCATCGCCCGGATGGCGGCCATGTCGCGTTCGAGGACGTTGGGGTCTTCGTGGCACAGGCCGACCCAGCCGGCCAGCGTGCCGACATCGACGGTCTGCGTCAGCCGGTCCCCCGCCTTGATGGCCTTGAAGTGACCGGAGTGGTACGAGGCCATCGCCTTCACCGCGTCGATCGGCGGGTTCATCTTCAGGCGGCCCTCCTGCTTGCAGGCCAGGAAGACGATGGCCGCGGCCTTGCGGAGCGGCCCGGAGGAGGGCATGTGGCTGGTCTGGGAGAAGAAGACGAACGGGTCCAGGGCGCAGTCCAACGCCAGTTCGATCTGATCGCGGCCCGTCGCCTCGGCCGACAGTTCGTTGATCAGCCCCGGCAGCCGCCCGTAGGCGCCCTCCACCGGCAGGTGCGTGGACCCGTACTTGGCCATCAGCCGCGGGTCGGTGAGCCGCCAGATCTCCATGTGCGACTCGCCCTGACGGTGGCCGACGGCCTTGAGCATGCGGCGGGCGAACCGGATCTCCTCGGCGGCCTCATCGAAGCTCAACGCCCGCATCGCCCGGTACATCGCCGGGGTGCCGTTCATCGGCTCCTTGACGTACTCCCAGCAGTCGGTGATGACGTGGAGGGCGTCGGTGCCGTTGATCGGGCAGGACACGGCGTCCACGACGCGCTCCCGCGCGGCGTCCGGCGGGATGTACTCCATCACCAGCACGCCGCCGTTGGGCCGGTCGTACAGGCTCTTCGCCGCGGCGACGATGCGGAACTTCACGCGGAACTCGTCGCGGTCGTGGGCGAGCAGGACGTTGTTGGTCCCGCCGCTGGCCCGCGGCTTGAGGACGATGGGGTAGCGGCCCTCGGCGTAGTCGGCGGCCTTCTCCTCCTCGTCGGCGTCGAAGTAGGCGTAGCCCGCCATCGGGATGCCGGCGGCGGCGTAGGCTTCGGCCTGACAGACCTTGTCGAAGCGGGCCGTGATCTTGTTCGGGTCGTTGGGCAGCCGCCCCAGGGTGTGGTTGATGCGCTCCACGTCCTTGATGCTGCTGTCGGCCCCGATCATGAGGCGCTCGATGTCGTTGTCCCGCATGTAGGCGATGGCCTTGGCGTCGTCGCCGTCGAACTCGTAGGTGCCGTCGAAGAGTTCCGGCTTGTAGCCGCGCGTGTAGTATTCTGAGTACGCGCTGAAGGTGCGGAACTCGAAGATGCTGTAGCCGCGGGCCTTCAGCCGGGCGGCCTTCTTCCCGGCCGACGACACCGGGTCACCGATCATGATCTTCTTCAGCTTGCTGCGGCAGAGCGACTCGACCGTGTGCGACATGGCTGAACCTCCGGTTGGATGACCACGTCGGCCGATTCGGATCCAGAAGTCCGCAGATCTCATCGGGCCGACGCCCTTCCTTACGCCGGTTACGTTGTCGCCCTTTCCGCGCCGGATCGCTTCACACCGTCTAGCCAGACCATTCAACCTCGCAGCTACCCAGGCCCGCCCGGACCTTGCTCCACGGTTACCCGGCCAGGAGAACGGGGTGACGTTGAAGCAGGTGTGGTGCTGCGCCTACACGCCCGACGAGCGCCGAGCCATCCTCAACTACTGCCAGAGCGATGTGGATGCCCTGACTGCGCTGCTGCCGGTCATGCTGCCGAAGATCGACTTGCCCCGCACCCTCTTCGGGGGCGCTACCTCAACGCCGTCGCGCGCATGGAGCATCGCGACGTCCCCATCGACCTTGGCACGCTCGCCGTCCTCCGCACGAACTGGGCGTCGATCCAGAGCCGGCTCATCGAGAAGATCGATGCCGGCTTCGGCGTCTACGAAGGCCGCAGTTTCAAGGCCGACCGCTGGGCGGCGTGGCTCGCGAACGCGGGCATCCCCTGAGGAACGCTGCGGCCGGCGACTGCTGGCGACGTTGACGAGCGTTCAGTCCATCAGCCGCACCAGCCGAGATTGTCCTCGGCTGGTGCTTTTTTTCTGATTGGGGAAGTCCGGCGTGGCCCCATGACCCGTCACGTCGTGCGCGCCGCTTGGGGCAAGGTCTTGTAAATTAACCCTTTGCGGCACGACACGACGGGATCGTGTGGATCAGGGAAAATATTTGGTTCGGCCTGAGAGGCAAGTCTGCGAGGTCGCGTACTACAGGGCATCACGGCAAGCATCCAGACGCGGTCATCCAGACCGGACCAACGGAGGAGCCGATGAGTCAACAGCAGCCGCAGAAAGCTCGGGGGCGTGATCCGACGTACGGTGAACGCCTGGACCGAATCGCGCGGGGGACGAGCGCCCCGCCGGGGGCGGTTCTGGAGGCGGAGCAGATTCGGGCTTACCGAATCGCCAGGCGGTGTCGAGGGCTTTCTCACGAAGATGCCGAGGACTTCGCACAGGATTATTGCCTGAAGGTCCTTGAAGTGTGGGCGCAGTGGGATCAGTCGCGCCGCCTTCTCCCGTTCTTGAACACCTTGCTGTTCCGAGAACTGGCCAACTACGGTCGGCGCAGTGCCAAAGCTTCGCTTCGCCGCGGGCTGTTCTTCGGGGAGTTCAAGGAACCGGATGAGGATTCCGAAGGCGGCATCCCCGAACCCATCGTCTGCATTGGTGTCGATGGCGACCCGACGGCCATCCACTCCAAACCTTGCGACATCGCGGTTCGTCGCGAGTTCCTGGCGATGGTGAAGTGCGACACCAACCGCGCCATCCTCGAACTCACCATCGAGGGCGCGAGCGAGGACGAGATTGTCGAGGTTCTCGGCCTGCCGAACCACCAGCGTGTCTGGAACGGGCGGGCGCGCGGAATCAAGAACATTCGCGACCAGACCGGAGGGGAGTGAATCTGCGGCACCACCAGGGGGAGTCTCCTGGTGGTTGCCACGTCTGCCGTAATCGCGACCTTCTTCAACTACTAACCAACACCGACAGGGCAGGAAATAACCATGACCAACAAGCACGGCAGCGAGTTGACCGATCTGGTCGCCTACCAGCGGTCGCTCTGCGACGAGGAGACGCTGCTCGCACTCGATCAGTCGAAGCGGCCTTCTGCCGCCAAGTTCCACGCCGCGGCCCGCGGCAAGTACAAGTGGACCGCCCTGGAGAGGGAGATCATCGACGCGGACCCGCGGTTGCTGGAATACGAGGCGAGGATGCTGGCCGCGGTGCAGTCGGCTGCGTGCAGGCTGCCGGTGACGATCCCCCTGCGGCGAGCGGACATCACCGCGCCGGACGAAATGGAACTGCGGGCTGTGGCCCGTGGAGCCTGCCAGCCCTCCGACACCGTCCGGTTCGTCAACACTGAGGAGGGCTACGACGTGCTGCTGCTCCCGGCTGACGAGGACGGCTTCGCGACCGTCCGGTTCGTCGGCTCGGTCCCGCGGGCGCCCTTGGGCCTGCTGGTCGGGGGTTCGTCAGTGAAGTTTGTCCATCCCATCGACCAGCACGGCTACGCCGTCGTCTTCGCCGAGGACATCCGTCCGGTTCGGGCCGGGGTCGCCGAACTACACGTCCAAGTCGAGTGAACAGGTTCGCCCACCGCAGGCGGTGAAGTCGAGGGACAACCATGACACAGCAACTCCCGCTCAAGGAAATCGCCGACGGCTCGTTCTTTCGGGGTCTCGGCTCGCTCAGGCCGGACGAACTGGCTGCCCATCTGCGGTGGGCGTCTCTGTTGACGACGGATCGGCTCTGGGGATGGCTCAGGCAGGACAAGGGGGCCGAGTGCGCCCTGGCTGCCCCCCGTTGCGAGGACGCTTGGCACACCGCACTCTCGGTGCTTCTCGAACGGCATCTCCTCAACCTCGACACCCGGTTCAATCCCGAACCGCTGTTTGAGTTCTGGGAGTGGGTGACCACAACGGCCAAGTGCAACAGCACCATCCCCGGCATCTGGCGACGGAACGAGGACGCCCTCCGAGGGTCTTGCGGTGAAGGTGTACTGAGCCTCGAAGACATCGTCGTTCAAGAACAAATCTTCGCCGACATGTTGCTCCGCGCCGAGGAGGTGTTGGCCGAGGCACCGGGGAAACTGAGGTGGGCAACCGACACCGTGGCGAGACTGGCGGCCCGGCGTTCTGGAGGGGGCGTTGGTCGGCTCCCCCGCCGGTCCTTTGCTCGGGTCGTGTTCGCCTTTGAGGAGGGGCTTCCGGCTGAACTCCGTCCCGCGATCCTCGTTGACCTTGAACTCGGGGAGCAAGGGGGCGGTGAACCCTACGTCGATCCGAAGGAGGTGTTCAACAGCGACTTCTATCAAGCCGTCCGACACGTCGCCGAAAAACTCGTCGGCAGGCGCCGTTTTCACCAGCTACAGTTTCAGCCGCCTTCGGGTGTGGAATTCGCTGCGGGGTCGTTGACCGGAGAGAGCGGCGGCCTTGCGATCCTGCTGGCGCAGATCCTCGCCAACCGGCCCAGCGGCCGCTGGCGCAAGAATTGGTTTGCCCTGCCGCCGTGGGTGGTGGTGACGGCGACGCTCGACCCGAAGGCCGAGGGCCGAGCCTGCCCGGTCGGAGCCGTCGAGGCCAAGATCAAGCTCCTTCGGGAGGAAGGCGTGCGGGTGGTCGTTGTCGCCAACGCAACCCCCCAACTGACAGCCGTCTCGAAGGTGCTTGAACCCTTCCGTGGCCGGCACGGACTTGCGACACTTCGCGCTAATCGATCCCCCCAGCGGACGGCCGAGCGGCTCATCGAAGAGCGGTGTGCATGGCAGGCCGACATCGATAAGCCCTCTTCCCGCCGCGCGTTTCTCCTGGCAACCGTCACCGCTGGGTTGGGGGTCGCTACCGGCGCCTATCTCTTCTCTGATCGCCGGCCTCAAACGGTGGCCATGCAGCGGCACCAGCAGGCGATGCTGCGGCGGAAAGCGGAGGAGGTCAAGCTGCACGCCGCCCAGTTCGGCATCGATGCGTACTTCCGCGACGTTCTCAAGGCAACCGAGATCAAGGCTGTTCCGGTCTGGGGCGTAGCCGCGGCGGGGTTGGGTGCCTGTCCCTTCGGGCAGGGGCCACTCCTTGCGGCTTCGCCGTTGATCATCAGGCAGCCCGACTTCCGACAGGCACCGGCTGAAACATCATTCCGCGGCCTGAAGATCCTCCTCGACAGCAAGTTCTTCGACAGCGCGGACTGGGCGGAAGTTACCTCGCTGGAGGAACTGGCCCGTAGCCCGATCGAGCCGGCGTATTTTACGCGGGTGCTGCGGCTGCAAAAGGAAAACAACGCCCCCCGCGCCATCGCCGCCGAGTTCAACACCGGCGGCCTGTGCGTCGTTCCGGTGGTGAACGAGTCGCGCGGTGACAAGGTCTTCTACTGCTCGAAGCCGATGGACGAGAGCAAGGCGCCGGGGAAGTTGACCAGGACGACATACTTGGTGATCGACATCTCTGGAATGGGCAACGAAATCGGCAAGGATGGCAAGCCGGAACCGTTTGACTTGGTGGTGAACGCAATCTGGTTTAACGGCGCCCAGGATCAGCGACTGCGTATCTACGAGGACGGTCCCAAGAAGGGGCAGCGGGTTGACCACGACTGGTGGGGAACCCGAATCTGGCCGGGAACGGCTTGGGGAGACTTGGCCGTCCGACTGCCGAAGCATCGCGCATTCGGATCGGTGAGACGTTTCCTCCGCAAGGAGGAGGCTGGCAAGCTCATCCCGTTCAGGGAAGTTCCAGAAGGTGATCCGGGGGACCTCGAACCGACCTACAAGGAAAGCCCGGTATACGTCTGGACCTTTCCTTGCAAACGTGATGAGGAGATGGGATTCCGCTGGATTTACAGCATTCAGTGGGAGTGGAAGGAACGGTAATCAACCACGAAGCGAGGATGACTGAAATGCAAAGCGAGAAAGTGCGTCAGGGAAGCCGGCCGTCCAGGCGGTCGTGGCTCTGGCTGTTCATGGTCGCGCTCGGGACGACGATGGGCGTGGCCGGTGCCCTGATCGGCGTGGCGGTGATGGGCAAACCCTCTGACGCGACGGCCCAGGAGAAGAAGGCGTTGAAGCTGGACGACGGGCTGATCGCCCTGGACACCGACGACGGGCTGCGCCTGCTGGAGGAGAGCAAGGCCAAGCAAAGCTACGTCCCCCTGAGCGTGCACTTCACCACCCAGGACAACCTTGCCTACTGCGGCGCGGCGTCGGCGTGCATGGTCCTCAACGCCATCGGTATCGAGCGGCCCATCTCGCCGGATCACAAGCCCTTCCGGCTGTTCACCCAGGCCAACCTGTTCAGCCCCAAGGTGTGCGAGGTTATCGCGCCCGAGAAGGTCCGCAAAGGCGGAATGCCACTGAAGACGCTCGGCGAGGTGTTTGCCTGCTACCCGGTCAAGGTCGATGTCGTTCACGCCAGCGAAACCGACCTTCCCACGTTCAGAAAGTCGGCGATAGAAGTTCTGAAGAGCCGGGACAGTTATCTCGTCGTCAACTACCTTCGCAAGGCGATCAAGCAGGAATCGGGAGGACACATTTCGCCCATCGGGGCGTACCACGAAGGGGAGGACAGGTTCCTGATCATGGACGTGTCCCGCTACAAATACCCCCCTGTTTGGGTGAAGGCGGAAGCACTCTGGGAAGCGATGAAGGCGGTGGACAGCGACTCGGCCAAGAGTCGAGGGTACGTCATCGTCCGACGCGCAGAGAAGTAGCGAGACTTCCGCTGTCCCCTGATCTTTCGAGGGGCGAGGCTGATAGCCTCGCCCCTCGCCTTGTTTACCGGGATCACCTCCGAGATGGACCAACTCCAGCCTCACCTCCCGCAAGGCGAACTTCGGGGCTTGCGCCCCCTCGCCGGCGCTCATTGAGAGGCTGAATCGACCATCGCCGTAGGAAAGTGCGTCGGCAGGCTGGAACACAACCCGGCCGACCACGATCCTGCGGGTTCGTCCCGCTCTGGACTCACCCCAACCTGACCCTTCGCCATCGCTTGTCAGGGTTCGCCTCGCGGCGATTCCGCGCCACTGCGCGCCCTGAAACGGCCGCGATCTGGTCACTCGGAGGAGACGACGCTCATGACCACGAAGGACTGCCCCCGGACCTCGATGGCCGCGATCGGCAAGTGGCTGCCGCGCCCGGTCTACAACGCGATCCAGCGGCTGCTGACCTGGGCGACGGGCAAGCCGCTGCCGGGCCAGAAGCCCATGATCAAGATGTCGCCCTGGCTGCACCTGTTCCTGACCCTGTTCGTCCTCGTCGGCGGCGCCGTCGGCTCGGCGGCGGCCTGGACGCAGGGCGGCCTGTGGCTGCTCCTGCTCCCGCTGACGATGGCGATGACCCTGTCGGCGAGCCGGACCCTCTGGCTGACGGACCTGCACGCCGCAGCCCACGGCAGCTTCTCGCGCAACCGCATGGCGAATCGGCTGGTCAGTGACGCCGTCTCGCTGATCATGCTCGTCCTGCCGTGGAGCGGCTACCGCCGCTCGCACACGCAGCGGCACCACGGCCCCGGCTTCTGCACCAACGACGGCGACGACGACGGCATGTTCCTGCACTGGCTGGGCATCCGGTCGGGGATGTCGAAGCGGGCGCTGTGGACCCGGCTGATCTGGGGCGTGCTGTCCCCCCGCACGCACCTGACCTACCTCGCCGCTCGCCTGCGGGTCAACCTGTTCGGCTCGGGCGTCGGTCGCGGCATCGCCACCGTGATGTACTTCATGATGCTGACGGCGATGGGCTACGTCATCGGCTGGGACACCCTGCTGATCGCCTGGGTCATCCCGCTGACGGTGATGTACCAGATCTCCTCGATCGTCGGCTGGGCCGGTGAACACCTGTGGTTCCAGCCCAAGGGCGACAAGATCAAGGCGTGGCACTGCGATGTCACCCACGCCCGCTTCATGGGCGAGACGTACCCGGCCAACGGCGGCGCCCTGGCCCGGTTGATGTGGTGGGCGCGGATGGCCTTCGTCCACCTCCCGGCCCGCTGCCTCGTCGTGGTGGGTGACCTCCCCGCCCACGACTGGCACCACCGCTACCCCTGCCGCCCCGAGTGGCCGCACGCGATCTACGCCCGGCAGGAGGCCATCGACAGCGGCGACAACTTCCCCAACGAGACGTGGGGTCTGTTCGGGGCGATCGACCGGGTCTTCACCGCGGTGTCGGCCCAGCAGCCCCAGCCGCCCGGCACGATCATGAGCGGGCGCCCCAGTGAGTTGATGCTGGGCATGTGAGCAACACCATTCCGCAACGCCAGCCGAAGGTCGAGGAAGTTTCTCGACCTTCGGCTGGCGTTGCTACTGCTGCTCAGCGAGATCGCGTTGAGGCACCGAGAGGAAGCGGGTTGGTAACTTTTCGGGAGGTGGTAAGCCGAGACTCTGAGAGTTTTGGCGGGAGAGTTTCAGGTAACGAGGGGAACAGCGATGGTTCCGCTCGGACCCCGAAACGTCTCTCGCGAAACGGAGAGGTTCGGCGCGGAGCGAGGGTGCGTTGAAACCCTTTGCGGGAAAGGGGCGTAAACGCGAAACGCCGGGAGTAACTGCTCTCGGCGCTCTCTGTCAACCCGACGGTGGGAATCGTTCGTAGCTGGTCAAAAAAGCTCCCCGAACGCAACAGTCTTCGTAACGAATCTCTCGCATCGATACGAGCAACGCGAAGTCGGTTGGCACTCCGAAACACAATAAAACGTGGGCTTTCCGGTGATTCGCCGAATTAACACCCCCGGTTGTATCTCGTTCGGTCGATCCCTCGCCGTGAAACAAAGCTCGAACAGAACGACACTCAGGTTGACAGTGAAATGGATACCGAGCATTTTCGTACACCATTTCACCGTCCCGAACCCGCCGCCTATGATCCCGTTCCCGTCGGAGGCCACTGACGTTGTCTGCCACGAGCGGCTTGGCGGGGTTCTCAAGCACTACACCCGCGCGGCGTAGTTCCAGTCATGCACAACGCCGAGCTTCGCACCCCGCGGATCGAACCGCGGGTTCGGAGAAGGACTGCGCCGGGCAGCGTTTTCGCCTCATAATCATCGTGACAACCCGTGAACGGCGGTTCCATCGAAAACCCTCGAAAGCGCATATCCTCGTGCGGATCGAGTTTTTGTACAGGACGAACAGGACGGCTCGGGACGGAATAATCATATCCTAGGAACGCCCAACCGGGTCAGGAATGCGACTTTCGCGTCGGCGGCTGGCCCCTCTTCGGCAAACTCCCACAGCATGTCGAGGTCCGGCACACGACTGCGGAGCGTCGGCCACCCGGCCCGCTCCAGTTCCGAGAACAAATTGAATTGGTCGTATTTCATGGCCGGCAGCAGTCCGGGTTTGGCCCCCCGGGACAAAAGGTGCGAGAGGCAAGGCACACCCGTGACTGCGTCCTCCGGGCCGTATGTCAGGTCGAGCGGGGTCATCCCGTCGTCGTCGGTCGCCTCGATGTCGGCCCCGGCGTCGAGCAGGATCGGCATGGCCGCCTGGTTCCCCTGCCAAGCCGCCCAGTGGAGGGCCGTCACCCCCTTCCACCCCCTGGCCCGGACGTCGGCCCCGAGGGCGATCATCCTTCGGAGCACCCGCTCGGCCCCTGGCACCCCGGCGACGAAATGGATCAGCCTTGACCGGCCGTGCGGGTGGGCGGTGTCGTAATCGGGTTCCTCGTCCAACCGGGTTGCGGCGTAGGCGAGCTGCGGATCTTGGTCGAGATTCCACAGGGCCTTGTCAAATTCCTGGTTGTAAAGTGCGTTTCGAGTCATCTCAACCCGACTGCAGGTGGAAACTTCATCCGCACGGTAAAGGTCGAGCATTTGGAGGATGTGCATCTTGAAATCGGCGTGGTGACCCCGTTCGGCCAAGTAGTGAAGGAGCGTCGGGTCACCGGCACGTGCTCGGATGGCGTCCCTGTCGGGGGACCGGGCAAGGTCGGCGAGCAAGTCGAGACGGTCGAACTCAAGGGCCGGGATCAGTCCCGGTTTTGCCCCCCGGGAGAGTAGATATTCGAACCCCTCCGCCGGGTCGTGGGTGTTATACGTAAGGTCCAGGGGGGTATCGCCGAAGTCGTTGGCCGCCTCGATCTCGGCCCCGGCGTCGAGCAAGATCGGCATGGCACGCACGCCGCCGTGCCACGCCGCCGAATGGAGGGGGGTCCAACCGTTCAAACCTCGCGCGTTGGGGTCGGCGCCCAGGGCAAGTGCCTGGGCCAGTACCTGTTCCGCACCACGCGAAGTGAGTAAATGAACAACTTTATCATGGCAAGTATCAGAATGATGCTGTGCGAGTGATGAAAGAACTATAAGAGGGTGCTCCTGAATGATGGCAAGTGCATCATCGTATAGTTTATTATGTATATTGGCTATTAAATTATCTAGTTGTTTTTTCATGTGAATCACAGATTATAAGCCTTCTTGCGAACCACTATACGATGTCCATGTATCGGAGCCTCGCTCTCTTACCATCCACTGATACAGGATACGGATCGGTCTTGCTGGATACTCCGGGTCACCATACTGCATGCGTACAGAGGCGCAGACCGTATTACCTTGTTGTATTGCGCGCCTGACGCTCAACTCAAATGCATCATAAAATTTACCGTTGACATTATTTGATTTAGGTACAATATTGACCATATTTGTATATGGCATCCATCCTACGGCCACGCCACCGCCAAATCTATACGAGATGACATGACCTGCAACATCGGGACGCAGGCCGCGATTTTGGAAATTATTAAAACCAGGACGACCTGCTACCCCTTGTACATACATTCGTGGTGACCCAACTGTGTCGGCTATGCCAGTGCTCGCCAATACGGCTTCGCTGGTTCCCTGTTCGATACGCCATCGAGTTAAAGAGGGCACCCTGAGGACATTGTTTTGAGGAGACCCATTATGCATTGCGAGCAAATTATCCCGTTCAGTATCATATGGTGCAAAGCCTGTATCTGCCCTCGCGAAAGAGATGCCAGGGTTATAAATGGCGTTGAGAATATTGCTAAGTCCTGGGCTCAGCATCCAGTCTGTTTCACAGTTGTGTTTTCGTTTTCTTCTCTCATTGTCTCGCTTCCGTCCGTCGTCATTCCGCCTATCGGAGTCCGGAGGATAAGGGTCGTTGTTCTGGTCGCGTGCCGGATCGCTCACGCGGCTGTTGCTATTCGTCGACTCGGCCGTTCGGAACTCCCACAGCGATTGCGCTGCCGCCCACGGGACTGGGAGGGTAGTATTCAGCGACGACACCCCGGCTGAGTAAGCCGCGCCGGCTGCGGAGACAGCGAAGGCGTTCGACATATGGGCCGCGAGAGCCGGGGCGACCCCCACAAACCGCGCACCGAAACGGCCGTCGGCAAGGACGACCTCTCGTCGAACATCGTTCCACCGGACCTGTGACAGGAGGGTGGCGGACACGGCCTGGACCAGAACCGCGTACTCGGGTGTTCCGCCTCGAGCCCGCATCGAATGTCGGAGTTGGACACGGTTGTTCGCCGGTGCCGACCCTGCTCCCGGCGGAGGCGGAGACGGTATGCGGCTCCCCCCACCGCCAGGGGGCGGTGCCCCCGGTGCGCCGCCTGGTGCCCCCCCTGGTGGAGGGTTGAAGTTGGGGAGTCCGCCTCCCGGGGGGCGGGCGCCTGGCGACCCTCCGCATGCCCCATTCGCACAGGGTGTGGTCGGCCACCATCGGCCAGCTGGTGGTGGCTTGCCGCCGCCGGGATTAGCGGGGGCGGTCATGGCAGGCCGCTCGGGTAAGGGCGGGAACTCCAGTTCCATCCCCGACGGGTCAACCCCATTGGTCGGGGCGTTCCCCACGTATCGTGATAAATTTGCGTCACCCGCGTCGAACCCGATCGGGTCTTCACTCAGGAACCGCCCAGTCGCAGGGTCGTACCACCGCGCCCGGTACCAGTACAGCGCTGGACCGGACTCCCACTCTCGGCCCGTGTACAGGAAGCGGTCGCCAATCGACGGGTTCGACTGGGACGGCTTGCCGAAAGCCGAATAGTCTACCCTGTTGAGGACGGTCCCGTTCGCGTCAGTCAGGTCGACGACGCTACCCTGACGATCAGTCAAATACCACGTTATTCCCTCGGTAGGTCGCCAGCGTGCCAACAGTTCGTCGGTCGCGTCCCCGTAGAGGTAACGTGACACCACCCCACCAGCTACGTCGTAGTCCGCCCACGCGTGGTCCCCGTCGTATACCGTCACGGTCGTAGTGCGGTCCGTTCCCGACCTGACCACGAGGCGGTCGAACACGTCGTAAGTGTAAGACCACGACCCGACCAGCACACCGCCTGCTGAACGGGTTTCGACACCCACAAGTCGGTTGCGGTGGTCGTACTCATACTGAGTAACCTCGCTCGTCGCCTTGTCTGTACGACCCGTCCGGTTCCCCTCGGCGTCGTATTCGTAGGTGTATGCTGCGTCCTCTATAACGCGGTTGCCTTCCCCGGTGACATCGTCAGGTGAGGCCCGGTTCCCTGTGGCGTCGTAGGAGTAAGACTCGTCGGTTCCTGACGGATGGTCTGCCGAGGTGAGTTGGCCACGTTCGTCATACCCGAACAGTGTGGCCAAACCGTCCCGGCTCTCGCTCGTCAACTGTCCCGCCACATCGAAGCCGTAGGAGAACGATGTGACAGTGGTGCTGTCCGGGCGGGAGTGGACGATGCCCGTCACCTGTCCGCGGTCGTTCCGTTCGATGGCAGTCGAGACCCCGGGCGCAACCCCGACCGTCCGGGCCATTGACACCACCCACCCCGAGTCGTCGAGGCCATACGCCACGGTCCCGGTTGGGCCACCGGACCAAGCGCGAGACGCTACCCGCCCGGCAGCGTCGTAGAAGGTCGCCGCCGTCGTACCGGCGTCGTCCGACGCGGACACGAGCCGCCCTGCCGGATCGTACCCGTAACGCATGACCACGTGCGGGCCGACCGGGGTGCCCGCATTGTCCACAGCGACAAGTCGGTTGGCCGCATCGTAGTCGAGAGAGTAGACGCTGTACGGGTCGCCCGCAGATCGTAAGTTCCCCGCAGCATCATATTCAAACGAAGCAGTGTATATTGCCGCCGACCCTGCATACCACGTTTCCCCAACTCGGCGGTTCAGCCCGTCGAAGGCGTACGCCGTCCGGCGTCCGTCGCGGTCGACGACCTCGTTCCGGTTACCGTTCTCGTCGTAGGAGTACCGGGTGACCGCGCCGAGCGGATCGACCACGGTCGTAAGCCGGTTCGCCGGGTTGTACACGAACGTGGTGACGTTCCCTTTGGCGTCCGTCACGCCCGTCCTGTTCCCAGCCGGGTCGAACGCGAAGCGGGTCGTCCCGCCGAGCGGGTCGGTGACGGAGACCGCCCGGCCGGCCGGGTCGTATTCGGTCACTGTCACCCGGCCCAGCGGATCTGTAACGGATGTTTGGTTGCCGGCCGCGTCGTAAGAGAACGTGGTGACCTGCCCTAAGGCGTCAATCGACCGGGTGAGGCGGTTCGCGGCGTCGTACTCGGCCGTCACCGACCGGCCCGCGGCGTCGGTCGTTGCCACGAGGTTCCCGACGGCGTCGTACGCCAGCACCGTCGTGCGGCCCACAGGGTCGACTTGGCTAACCATCCGGTCGAGTGGGTCGAACACGCTCCGCGTCGTCCGCCCGGTCGGGTCGGTGACGGTGACCGAGTTCGCGGCCTCGTCGTACAAGTAAGTCGTACGGTATCCGAGTCGGTCGGCGGTTGCGACCAACCGGTCGAGATCGTCGTACTCAGTGCGGGTTGTGTGCCCCAACGGGTCGGTCATGGACGTCATGCGGCTGGCAGCGTCGTACGAGAACGAAGACACTCCGCCGGCGGCGTCAGTAACCCTGACGGACCGGTTTAGCTCGTCGTAGTCTGTTCGAGTCGTGTACCCTCGGCGGTCAGTAACTGAAGTCTGGTTGCCGACAGCGTCGTACTCGTATGTGGTGACTCGTCCCAATTGGTCGGTGTGAGAGGAGACACGGTTCAACTCGTCGTATGCGTAGCGTACCGTGTGACCATTCGCGTCTGTCACAGCCCGAAGGTTGCCGTTCGAGTCGTAGGCGTATGCTGTGACATTCCCATTCGGGTCGTTCACGGATGTTACACGATCGAGAATGTCGTACGTGAACAGGGTCACGAAACCGCGGGGGTCGGTGATGGACGTTACGTTTCCGACCGAATCATATACGGTCACCGTCGAGTGTCCGAGCGGGTCCGTCACTACGTCCGGGCGGCCTACCGCGTCGTAACGTGTCGTCGTAGTACCCCCCTTGGCGTCGGTGACGGATACGACGTTACCTGCCTCGTCATACCCGTTAGTTGTGACATGTCCCAAGGGGTCGGTCGTCGTCACCACCCGATCCAGAACGTCGTATGCAAACAACGTGGTCCGTCCGAGCGAGTCGGTGCGGGCGGTCACGTTACCAAAATCATCGTACGCGAGCGTAGAGACCCGACCCGCCGGGTCGGTAATCGTCGTCGGGCGGTCGAGCGCGTCATAGGTCAACCGTACCGTCCGGCCGAGCGGATCCGTGGCGGCAGTTTGGTTGCCGGATGCGTCGTACTCGAAACTCGACACTCCCCCGTCCGCGTCAGTGGCACGGACCAACCGGCCGCGGGCGTCGTACTCGTACGCAGTCACCCGTCCCAGGGCGTCGGTGACAGAGGCGGTTCTGCCCTCGGCGTCGTACTCCCACTCGGTGCCACCCCCGGCCGCGTCCGTCTGGCGGACCAACCGGTCTAGGTCGTCATACTCGAACGTCGTCTCGAGACCACGTTTGTCGACCGATCGAATCAGGTTCCCGACGGCGTCGTACTCGTAGACCAGGTTCGGGCAAGGGCAGTCGTCCTGTTCAATCAGCCGCCCGAGCGGGTCGTAACTATATTGCCGGATACGCCCGAGCGGGTCGGTCATTGTGGTGAGGTTGCCGGCGTCGTCGTACCCGTACGTGGTCCGGTTGCCGCCCGCGTCGGTCAACGCAAGGACCGTCCCGTCAGGGTTGTACTCGGTCCGGGTGACGTAGCCGCGGACATCGGTCCTTGCGGTCAACCGGCCCGCGGCGTCGTACTCGTATCGGGTCGGGTTGCCAGCCGCGTCGTACACGGCCACAACTTGATCGAGATCGTCATACTCGTACCTCATCTCCCGGAGTACATCCACTCCCGTCAAAATGCTATCCGCCGATGTCCCCGAGAACGTCATTGTCGAAATCGGTGATGCGACGACACGCTTGACGAGGGATATTCGGTCGGCGTCGTCATACGAGTAACGGATACCCTGCCCGGTCGCGTCCAGGAACTCGGTATTCCGGCCTTCCGGGTCGTACCCGAATTGGCGGACAAACCCCCGCTCATCGGTCATAGACGTGACGTTCCCGATGGCATCGTAGGTCGTGCGGGAGTACGTGCCGTCCGAGTTCACGATGTCGGTCGGCGCGGCGAACGGAGAACTGTAACCGAACACCGTAACAGCCCCGGTCAGGTCGACCGCGGCGACCGGGACGCCGTCCACTGGGTCGAAGTATGCTTCGCTCGTCGAGCCGTCGGGTTCGATGGTGCGGGCGAGGTTCCCTCTGGTGTCGTACACGTAGTCTTTGACGCGACCGAGCGGGTCAGCCATCGACGTGGGATTGTTGAGCGTGTCGTACACCGTGGTCCACTGCCCGCCGGCCGCGTCGGTAAGGACTAATAGATTGCCTCTGGAGTCGTACGACATCTCGGTCACATTCCCGGCCGGGTCGGTCAGTTTCACGAAGTTGTCGGAGCCGTCGTACTCTATGTGAACCGTGCGGCCAGACGGGTCCGTGACCGCGACAAGGTTACCCCTGTCGTCGTGCATGTAGGTCGTGGAGTATCCTAGCCGGTCGGTCGTTGTCTCGGAGAACCCGTTGAGGTCGAATGTGTTGGTGACCGCGTGTCCCGCAGCGTCGGTGACCCGGCCAACCCGCCCGTCGAGGTCGTATCCGACGTCAGTGACCACTCGCCCGAGCGGGTCAGTGACCGAGGCCAGGAAGTGTGGCCGGTCTTGGTCGTACGTGTACGTTGTGTCCAGCCTGTTACGGTCTTGGACCCCGACTAGGTCCCCGTTGGCGTCGTAAGTGTATCCAATCACGCCGCCAGCCGGGTCGGTGACCGCCGTGATCCGGCCGGCGAAGTCGCGGGCGAACGTGACGGCCGGCCCCAGGCTGCTGAAGATGCCGTCGCGGGTGAACGTCAGCGTCACCCCGTTCCGGTTCGTGATGTCCTTCAACCCGGTGAACTGGTCGAAGTGGTAGCTCAACCCGTCCTTGGTCGTGAGCCGGTAGCCGCTCGGGTTGTAGGCGACGCTGAGCCCGGCCGTGTAGTAGGAATCGCCGACCTTGACGAGCGGAAGGTCGATGGCTCCGACCGAGTCGAACTCGCCGGCCAGGGCCTCGAACACACCCGGATCGGGTCGGAAGTACGGCTCGTAGAACCCGGCCCCGGGGCCGCCCAACTCGGTCAGGATCCCGTCGTACGGTTTCGGAGCAAATGTGAACCCGACTCGCCGGCCGTCCGGGGCGTTCACATAGACCCGCGTGCCGTCCTTGAAGGGGAATGCCCCAAACGCGCCGAGGAATTGCTCGAACTGACCGATCGGGCGAGTCTCCCGGACCCGCGGGTCGTATCCGGCCCCGAGGGACCAGCCGAACCCGAAGTCGCCCGACTGGTAGGCCCGGAGGGTGTCGTAAACCCGGGTGATGGTGATCGGAATCCCCGCCAGCGGAATCGACAGATCTGTGAATTCCTGGCGGAAGTTGCCGATCTTCGCCTGCCCCGTGAGCCCGACATCGAGTGAGACGACTGTTTCTAGAAGATTGACATCCGTGGCGACAACCCGGATCGTGTAGGTGTCACTGTCGAGCAAGGTCGGGTCAAAGACTGCCAGTACACCATCGCTGGGGACCTCGGTCCCGGTCGCAATGGTTCGCCAGGTATTGGAGCCGTAGCGAGACACCTCGACCCGGTATCCGTCCAGGTTGGCATCCGTGATGGTGCCACGGATCTCGGTGAGATAGCTGATCACTGCATCCGGTTCGGGGGAGGTGATCGTCACCACCGGTGCTTCCGTGTCGGTGGGGTCGAGCACGCGAAGCGTCGCCGAACCGGACCCGAGATTGCCGGCCGGATCGGTGGCGGTGGCGATCAGGCGGACCACACCAGGGTTCGCCGGGGTGATCGTCGCCTTGCCCGATCCATCCAGAGTCACGGGCACGCCATTGACGGTCAGCGTTCGCGAGCCGGCCCCCACGTCGTCCGAAGCGTAGACCGTGATTTCGACCGCATCTCCGGGGTTGACCCCGTTGCGGTCGAGGACGATGACGACCGACGGGGCCGTCGTATCGGCTGCCACTGTGACGTCGAGTGTGTAGTCCGTGAACGCGCCCCGCTCATCGGTCGCCCGGATGGTAACCGGAATCACTCCCTGGTCACTCGGAGCCGTTGGCCAGACGAGCCGGCCGGTCACTGCGTCGATCCGGGCCGAAACGGGACCGCTGGCGATCGAGAAGCGAACCGAATCGAGTTCCGCATCCGAGGCGGTGAACTGGGCGAAAACGGTCTGACCGGCCGTGATGGTGGCGGTAGTTGGACCCGTCACGGTCGGTGCCGTGTTCGGAGCCCGCACTTCGAGAACAAACGACTGGAAGCCTGCGGCTCCGGTGGTGTCGGTGATTTGCAGGGTCACCAGGTAGGAACCGACCGAAACGCCGGTGGTATCCCCGCTGACAACCCCGGTACCCGGATCGACGGTGATCCAGGCTGGTCCCGAGGCTCGCGTGAAGGAGACCGAGTCGCCGTCGGGATCGAATCCGGTGGCAGTGTACTCGAACGAGACGCCCTGGGCGGCGATCGTTGGGGGATGCGAGGTGAAGACTGGTGCCCGGTTCCGCGCCACGACGGCGGTCACGGTAAACGTCTGGACCGCCGAGGCTCCCCCGGCAGCGACTTCGAGGACGACCGTGTGCGGACCGGCCTGATCGACCCGGGGAATCCAGGTCA
>CAZKIQ010000058.1:0-33217 GCA_964552815.1 uncultured Alcaligenaceae bacterium
CGAGGACGTCAGGCCCGTGGGCGAGGACCCACTCGTTCTGGGATTTCCGCACCTCGAGCTTGTTCAGATCCAGAACCAGCCGCTCGCCGACGTATCCGACACCCGGGACATCGACGCCGGTGCGGGTGAGGTTCTGTTCCTGGGCAAGGCGAACCAGCGAGGCGGCCGGGTTGGGTTTCTCCGGGGCCGATTCCAGGGTCTGGACGGTGTAGAAGTAGGACATCGATACCGCGTCTGGGGCTCCGATTCGGCCGAGCCGGTTGAAGCCGTACCGCTTGACGACCGCCGCCGCCTGTTCCGCATCCGCGCGAATCGGCCCGAAGTTGAGGAGGATGTTGTGCTGGTCCCGGAGCACCCACGCGCCACGGACAAGCTCCGCCTGGACGGTCTGGCGGTCGATGGGGATGGCGTTCTTCGCGTTGGGCGGCACCTGCGGAGCTTCCCCGGCGGTCAGGCCGTACTCGACGATCGGCCGCGGACTGCCGATCCGCCCCCATTCCGTCGGCCGGCAGGTCCGGAAGACGCGGATCGCCTCCTCGGCATCCCGATCGGCACGCCCAAAATCGTGGAGCAGCACACGACCCGCCCACAGTTCGCACGATCCGATCCCCCGGCGGAGCGTCATCGCCGCCGAGTCGACCTTCAAAAGGTTCTCCGGTTGCGGCAGCTTCACCGACGGATCCGCCTTCTGCGACGAGGGAGACTGGATCTCCGAGGGATTCTGCAGTGGCTGGGGTGTCTGCAGATTCGAGGGGTTGACCGTGGGCGAGGGGCCGTAGGCCGGGGTCATTCCGGGGCCAATCGGAAGTAGCCGGGGTTCCCGCGGTTCCCCCGGAGTCGAGATCCGGGAAGCGGGGGGAAAATACGGGGCTCGCGGGGACGTGGGAGGTGTCGGCGTGGGTGTCGCCGGGGTCGGCACGATCGCAGGTTGCGACCCGGAAGTCGCCGGGGTGGGAAACGTCAGAGGCTGGGCAGGTTGCGGCGGTTTCTGTGGGAAAAACTGAGCCTCCGCGTTCCCACCGATCAACGCGAGCCCGGCCAAAACGGCCGTCGATCGGATCCGCATGCGATTCCCTCCGTCGTGAGCGACGTGCCACACATCGGCAAGGAGTCGAGCGGAATCAAGTCGAGTTCACCGCGCGGGCGAGGACACTTCCAAGAGAAATCGGGTTCGACCACGGATCGGATCGGTGCTTGCCTGCTCGGGATCTGAAACAAGTCCGTTCTGGAGACGCGGAAATCGACACTGTATGATACAGTGTTATGATTCCGCGATGTCGCACGCGAAACCCCAACCCCTGTGGAGGATAAGGTTGGGGACTTCCCCGGAAACAGCGACTACCGTCGCGGCTTCCGAGGCAAGAACGGTTTCACATCACTCGAAACACCAGTTCCGGCGTGTTTCGTCGGCTGATACTGGAAGCGACCTGGATGCGGATCCAGCCTGCCGCGCGGGCGAGGTGGTCGGCGACCGTCGCCGGGTCGGTGGCGTCTGCTGGCCCGGGGCCGGCGACTGTCACCATCAGCCGACCCGTATGCGGGGCCGGCTCGACCATCAGCACCGTCAGATTCCGAACCACCTCGTCCGCACAACCTGCCAGAATCCCGTGTAGCGAATCCTTCACCTGACCGCACAACTGCAGGGCCTTCCGCCCCGCCACCGTTTGCCTTGGTTGCCGATGCAACCGCCGGCGGTCGTGAAACTTCTTCGGATCGGTTCCATCTTCGATCGAGAAAGCTTCGTCTTCATTCATCACGTTCTACACCCGGAAAGGAAAGGATCTTGCACGCGACGCCCAGGAAATTCGAGTTTTCAATCTGGCACACGGGTCACCTCCTTCCGGCTCTGTGAATGGGGTGTGAAATGGGACACTTCCAGGAGAAATCGGGTTCGACCACGGATCGGTGCTTGCCCGATCCCTCGGGATCTGGAACAACTCAGTTCCGGAGACATGGAACTTGACACTGTATGATACAGTGTTATGATTCCGCCATGTCGCACGCGAAACCCCAACCCCTGTGGACGATCGCCGAGCTCGGGGCGGCTGCCCAGCACGCCCTCGCGGTGGGCTACGACGGTCAGCGGAACGGTCAGGTCCGCGAGATTCCGGACGCTCGCACGATCCGCTACTACGCCTCACTCGGCCTCATCGATCCGCCTGCGGAGATGCGGGGTCGGACGGCCTACTACGGTCGCCGACACCTGCTGCAACTCGTGGCCGTGAAGCGGTTGCAGGCCGCGGGGAAGTCCCTGGTCGAGGTGCAGAACATGCTGGTCGGGATGTCTGCCCCGGCCCTGGAGAAGCTGGCCCGGGTCCCGGCGGATGCCGGTCCGCCGCCTCCCGATTCCGCATCTGCACCCCCGTCGATGCCCGCCCCGGAACCGTCGAGTTCCCCACGAGATGCGACCTTCTGGGCGACTCCGCCCGCTCCGGTGGCTCCGGTGCGAACCCTGCAGGTGGTGCCGCTCTCTTCCGGAGTGAGCCTGCTTCTGGAAACCGCCCACCCGCCGACCGCCGTGGACCTCGCCACCCTCCGCGCTGCCGCGGAACCGCTGCTGCAACTGCTCGAAAACGCCGGAATTTCCGTCTCTCGATCCAACCCCGACCCGAACCAGGAGGACTCATGACCACTCTTCCGACACTGTCCGATGCCGAGATCGTCGAGTCCGCCCCGGCCGGGGATGACGCCGGATTTGGGTCGCTTTCCACCCCGAGCGGCAACCTTCCCCTTGCGGCGATGACAGTCCGCGGGAAGGTCACCGGCCTGCTCGCCGGTGTGGCGGTGACGCAGAGTTTCGTCAACAATCACGATGTTCCCCTGGAGGCGACCTACATCTTCCCGCTGCCGGACCGCTTCGCGACGACACGTTTCCGGTTCGAGGTGGCGGGCCGGGTCATCGAGGGTGTGCTCAAGGAACGCGGGGCGGCGAGGCGGGAGTACGACGCGGCCATCCGGACTGGCCACCGTGCCGCCATCGCCGAGGAGGATCGGCCCGACGTCTTCTCGCTGCGGGTCGGGAACCTGATGCCGGGGGAAACCGCGACGGTGCGGCTCGATCTCGCGGGGCCACTGACGTTTGCCGACGGTGAGGCGACGTTCCGGTTCCCGCTCGTCGTCGCGCCGCGGTACATCCCGGGCTCGGCGCTCGACGGTGCCTCGGTGGGAACCGGGACCGTCGCGGACACGGATGCGGTTCCGGATGCCTCGCGGATCACGCCACCGGTGCTGTTGCGGGGCTTCCCGAATCCAGTGAAACTGGCTCTTTCTGTGGATGTCGACCCGGCCGGGATGCCGTTGACGGACTTCCGGTGCAGTCTGCACGCCATTGCCGAAACCACTGACACGCACGGAATCCATCGGATCGCCCTCTACCCCGGCGAGCGGCTCGACCGCGACTTTGTGCTCCGCTGGAAGGTGGGCGGCACCGGGATTTCCACGTCCCTGGTGTGTGTCCCGGACGCGAAATCGCCGGGCGAGGGAACCTTCTCGCTGACCCTGGTTCCCCCCGTCGGGCTCGCTTCCAGCCAACCGCCGCGGGACGTCGCGTTGGTGCTCGACCGTTCCGGAAGCATGGGCGGTTGGAAGATGGTCGCCGCCCGCCGGGCGATGGCCCGGATGATCGAGACGCTGACCCCCCGCGACCGCTTTGCCGTCCTCGCGTTCGACGATTCCATCGAAGTTCCGCCCGGATCTTCCCCGCGGAAACTCGTCCCGGCGACCGACCGCAACCGCTTCCTCGCCGACCGCTTCCTCGGCACCGTCGACGCCCGCGGTGGCACGGAGATGGCCCAGCCACTGGAACTCGCCGCCGACGCACTTGCGGAAGTGGATGCGTCCCGGGAACGGATCCTGGTCCTGGTCACGGACGGGCAGGTCGGGAACGAGGACCAGATCCTCAAGCACCTCGCCCCGAAAATGCGAGGAGCTCGCATCTTCGCCCTCGGCATCGACCAGGCGGTCAACGCCGGTTTCCTCAACCGCCTCGCGGCCCTTGGCCGGGGGCAGTGCGAACTGATCGAGTCGGAAGTCCGGCTCGACGAGGTCGCCGACCGCGTCCACCGCCACCTCGGCACCCCGGTCCTGACGGGGGTGAAGCTCGATGCGGAAAGCCTCGGAATCGTGGCAGAAACGGTGACCCCGACGCGTCTCCCGGACCTCTACGCCGGCAGCCCGCTGACAATTTCCGGCCGGTACCGCGGCTCTCCGGAATCGCTCTCCGTCCACGCGACCACGTTGAGCCGCGACGCGAAGCGGAGCGCGGACACCACCCCCTGGCACGTCACCGTTCCCGCCGATCTCCGCACCGATTCCGTCGTCGAACACGCGTGGGCCCGAACCCGGGTGCGAGCCCTCGAAGACCGCTACGCCATCGCCGCCGACCCGCACCTCGCGAAGCAAATCGTCGACACCTCGATCCGCTTCGGCGTGCTGTGCCGCTTCACCGCGTTCGTGGCCGTCGACCGCAGCGAAGTGGTCAACCCCGGCGGCGTGCGGCACGAAGTGACGCAAGCGGTCGAGATGCCGGCGGGGTGGGAAATGCAGAAGGAATTCACCAAGCATCGGATGCGGAGCACGCACGTCAGTGGCGCGGGTGGATTTGCACCAACGGCTGCCCGCTGCGCGCCGATGTCGCCGGCCCCGATGGGTCAATTCGCACCTCCACCCGATGCAAGTGCGGAAGCAGCGGAAGAGTTCGCCACGGATTACGACCCGTTGGAATTCGCAAAACTCGGGTCGCGGCCTCACCGAAAGGCCAAGTCGCGTGGGATTCTGAAGCGAGCGAGGGATGCGATGGTAGGTTCTCCGTCGAAGGACGAAGCAGCCGAGCGAGTCGGAGAACAAGGTGGCATTCGCCAACTGACAAAGGACCACAACATTATCCGTGCACTGATCGAAGCTGGTACAATTACCGAAGCCGAAGCGAAGGATCACCGTTGTAGAAACGTCATGTGGAAGTACCTCGGCAGCAAAGAAGTCGGCGAGAACCCGGACGTGTATGTGATTCCCGCATCGCCCGAGGATCGCTTCCTGCTTTGCTCCGACGGCTTGTCTGGCCCCGTTCGGAGTGAAGACCTGCTCGCATTCGTTCAACTGAATCCCGAAGTGCAACCCTGTGCGGACGGGCTCGTGCAACTGGCCCTCGACACCGGGTCGCGGGACAACGTCACGGTCATCGTCGCAAAGGTCGAGGCGGACGGTTCCCTCGCCGTCGGGTCGTGCATCGACGTCGGCCGGTACCGCGAAAACAACGAAGATTCCCTCGGCGTCGTCCGCTTCAACGGGTGGACGGTCTGCATCGTCGCCGACGGAATGGGCGGGCAGGCGGCCGGGGAGGTCGCGTCGAAGAAGGCCATCGAAATCCTGACGGACGCGCTTCGCCGGAGCCTGACGGCCGGGATGCCGGACGCCGCCGTGCAGGACGCGATCCGCAAGGCGATCGTCCGGGCCAACGAGGAGATCCTGGCGATGAAAAACATGGGCTCGACGGTGGTCCTCGCTGCCTGGCGGACCGGCGGGAAGGCGATGTTCGTGGCGAACCTTGGCGACAGCCGGTGCTACCACCTCCCCGCGGCCGGGAAGTAAACCCTCTCGGCGTCGTCACCCACCCCGGTGGCGACGCCGATCCATCGCGAACCTTCCGGCGCGAACCTTCCGGCTTCGTCGTTGCCCGGGTGGGTGGGAAAGTCTAGACTTTCCATTGCCCGACCAATCCCACCTGCTTCAACTTCCGCACCGCGAAGGAGTCCTCTCTCATGTCCGCACGTTTGAACCGTCGGAACTTCCTCAAGGCCGGCTCGGCCGCTGCCGGGCTCGGATACTTCTACACTGGCCCCGCCATCTCCGTCGTCCGGGCCCAGGGCTCCAACGGGAAACTCCGCGTCGCCGGCATCGGCGTTGGCGGCAAGGGTTCCAGCGACATCGATCAGGCCGGCAGCCTGATGGAAGTTACCGCACTCTGCGACATCGACGAAAACAACCTCGGCAAGAAAGCCCAGAAGTGGCCCGACGCCAAGACCTTCTTCGACTTCCGCCAGCTCTTCGACAAGGCCGGCAACACCTTCGACGCCATCACCGTTTCCACCCCGGACCACACCCACGCACTCGCTACCGCACTCGGCATCCGGATGGGCAAACACGCCTACGTCCAGAAGCCGCTGACCCGCACCGTCTTCGAATCCCACCTGCTGCGGAAGCTCGCGAAGGAGCACAAGGTCTGCACGCAGATGGGGAACCAGGGGACCGCGGAGAACGGTCTCCGCCGGGCGGTGGAACTCGTGCAGGCGGGGACGCTCGGGCCGGTGAAGGAAGTCCACGTCTGGACAAACCGGCCGATCTGGCCGCAAGCCCCGAAGATCACCGACAAGAACCCGCCGAAATTTGCCGAGTGCCCCAAGCACGTCCACTGGGAAGAGTTCCTCGGGCCCGTCGCGGAACGGCCATACATGCCCGGCGTCCACCCGTTCGCCTGGCGCGGCTTCTGGGATTTCGGCACCGGCGCGATCGGCGACATGGCCTGCCACACCGCCAACATGGCCTTCATGGCCCTCAAGCTCGGACACCCGGAAAGCGTCGTCGCCGAAGCCACCGACGTCAACTCCCTCACCTGCCCTAGCTCTGCCCACGTCACCCTGAAGTTCCCCGCCCGTGGCGATCTCCCGGCGGTGACACTCCACTGGTACGAGGGCCAGAAGGACGGCAAGAAACTCGTCCCGCCAGAAGAACTCGTCAAGCGAGCGACCAAACTCACCGGCGGCAAACCGCTCTCCAACAGCGGCTCCATCCTCGTCGGTGAGAAGGGCCTCGCCTACTCCCCGAACGACTACGGTGCTGAGGTCTTCTTCGAAACCGGCGAAAAAGCCAACGGTGGCACCAAGCCGGAAAAGCTCCCCATCAACGGCAAGGGAGACCATGGCCAGAAGGCCGAGTGGGTCGAGGCGATCAAGGCGGGCAAACCCGAAGTGGCCCTGTCGAACTTCGACTACGCCAGCTTCCTCGCCGCCGCCTTCCTGCTGGGGAACGTCGCGATCCGGACCGGCAAGGGCTTCGATTTCGACGGCGAGAACGTCACCGCCAAGGATTGCCCCGAAGCCGCCAAGTTCCTGAATTACGAGTACCGCAAGGGCTGGGACATGCTCGAAAAGGCGTGATTTCTCGGCGAAAAATGCACCCGGCCCGCGGAGCGAACTCCGCGGGCCGGGTCGTTTCGACTTCCCAATTCCCGAACCAATTCGCTTACCCGACCCACGCCCCGAACATCCCGAAGGTGTCGCCGAATGCGAACGCCTCGTCGATGAGTTGGGGCACCTGCGGGGCCTGGAAACGGCCACCCGCGTAGGTGCGGATGAGCGGCGTTCCCGCCCCTGCACCGGTCACGATGTCCGGCGTGCCATCGGAATCGATCTGCTTGACGGCGACGCGGACGCCATCCCGGCGGTCGCTGCCGAAGGCGAAGAAGTTGTAGAGGACGGGACTGGAATCGACGGGCGGGTTGTTGACCGTGGCCGCGTCGAAGACCTGAACCCGCGACGCCCCGCCCGGCCCGGCCCCGGCGACGATGTCGTCCCGGCCGTCGCCGTTGAAGTCGCCCGTCGCCACGTAGGCCCCGTTCCGCAAGGATCCTTCGAAGGCGAAGAAATCCGCCAGCGGGACGAGGTTGGGCAGCGTCGCCCCGTTGACGACCAGCACCCGGGGGCCGCCCCCTTCCGCCGCCGACGTCACGATGTCTGGGATGCCGTCGCCGTTGAAGTCGCCGGTGGCAACGCGGGCACCGCCGCGGAAGGTCGGTTCGAAGACGAAGAGGTCAGCGAGGACGCTGAGATTCGTGCTGTCGAGCACCAGAACCCGCGGACCACCACCAACACCCGCCCCGATGACGAGATCCGCCTTGCCGTCGCCAGTGAAGTCAGCCGCCGCGACGAACACGCCGCCGGTGAAGGATGCTTCGAAGGCGAAGAAATCCAGGATGGTCGCCTGCGTCGAACCGTCGATGACCTTGACCCGCGGACCACCGCCCGGCCCCGCACCCACGATGAGATCGACGATTCCGTCTCCGGTGACATCCGCGACGGCGGTGCGAATTTCCCCGGTGAAACCCGGGAAAGGGATGATCGGTGGACCGAAGACGAGGTTCCCGAACGCATCGAAGGTCGCCGTTCCGGCAAATCCGTTCCGCCCACCGGAAACCGCGAGGGTCCGGTCAGCGCCGAGTCCCAGAATCGGCGTCGTCACGGTGTAGATCTGGATCACCCCGGTCGGCACGGTGTAGACCGGGTCGAGGTTGGTCGCGACGCTGTTGAAGCGGATGAAGGCGGTCGAGCCCGACCCGCCGATCACCGGCCCGAAGGAGGGGCCGTTCCCGGTGCTGGCAAAGTCGGCGGAGATGCTGGCGAGAGCATTGAACCCGCCGGAGACATCGCGGACGAAAATGTCGGTGGTGGAGTTATCGTCGCGGACCCCGACGAGGTTGGTCGCCACGGATTCGTAGGCGACGAAGCCACCGTCCTGGGTGACGCGGGGGTTGTAGGACTCCCCGTTGGCAGTCGAAACACCGGAGGGAACCACGCTCAGCGGGGTGGCCACCTCCGTGGCGATGTCCCAAAGGAAGACGTCGAAGGTGCCGTTGGTGTCGGTGACGTTGTTGACGAAGTTCGTGGAAGTCGAGGCGAAAACCACCTTCTTACCGTCGGGCGTGACCGAGAACGAACCGTTCCGAGAATCGAGGACTCCGTCTCCCCCCTCGACAAGGCTCTGAAATTGGGAGGAAACCAACACGGTGGGCTGTGACGCTCCGACAGCAGAGACGCTGCGGAGGTAAAGATCTGCGGCCCCGCCGTTGTTGTTCTGATATCCGGACACCAGAACGTTGACGCCACCCGGTACCGTTGCCGAGAAGACGACGACATCCGAGGCGGAGGAGGCGACGATCGCGTTGGTGACCTTCCCGTTCGCCGACTTGGAAGTCGACCCTGGAACGGCGGAGACGAGAGCGATGTCGTTGGTTGCCGGGTCGTTCTGGTCCTGTCGAATGTAGTACAGGTCCATGGTCCCCGGCGCGGAGGGGGACCAGGTCATGTCGACCTGATTGGGGCTGATCCCGGAGATGACGGCGTAGGTGAAACCGTCACCGCCGAGGTAGCGACCGAGGGGGTCGACTTGCACATCGCCGCCGAACTTGCCAAAGGTGAATCGGGTCGGGACGCCGGCCACATCGCGGGTGAAATAAGTGGCGACCAGTCCCGCGTCGATGTCCCGGTCCACGGCACCGCCAACAATCTGAAGGCGGTTGATCTTGGTGTAGAAGATATCCGCGGTGGCGTTGGGGCTGGAGTCGGTAACCGTCGGGTCGGCCAGACCTGCATCCAGGTTGGAGACAAAAGAGACCACTGAACCATCGAAACTGATGGCAGGGTTCGTCGCATCGACCGTGTTCCCGAACGCGGTGTCGCCGGAAACCCGACTAATGAGAACGGAGCCGTCCAGGGGTGTCGGCAGGCCGCCGGTTGTCACTTGGACTGCAGCCCGGGTGAAATCCGCATTCCAGTAGTAAACGTCCGCTGTCGCATTCGCATTGTCATTGATGTCCAGAACTCCGAAACCAAACGGAGAATCGAAAACTTTCGCATTGGTCTTACTGACGAAGGCAACGGAGAGTCCGTTTCCGCTCAGGACGGCCATCGCCGTGCCGCCGGCGACGGTGACCTCAGCCCCGGCCGCCTTCAAGCCGCCGCTTTTACGTTCTGCCGACACCAACCGGCGTTCCCCGGTCGCGGTGTCGAGCCAGAACAGGTCGTTGGTTCCAGGGGTGTCGATCTGCCCCTGAATCACGTTGATCGCCGTGCTCTGGAAGAGCACGTATCGGCCGTCGTTGCTGGTCGAGAGGATCGAGGCATCCGAGGGAAGCGACTGCGACAGCGTGAAGTCCGTCGAGAGCAGCGAGGCGGGGGTCGAGCGGTCCTCGAGCGATTCCATTTGCAGCCGGGCCCCGGTTGGGCTGGCCGACCGGCGGTCACCGGGCCAACGGGGGAATGTCACGAAAGACATGGGGAACCTCGTCCTCGGGTTCAGGTCGGGAGGGACCGTGCGGTGTACTCTAACATGCTCCGCGATTTCGCGTCGGGAAACTGTCGCGAACCGGTTCCTGGTTTCCCCTCACCTGCGAAGCCGATCGATTCGACTCGGGCGTTAGATTCGCACCCGAAGCCGGACGGGGTGGCGGTTTCGGGCTGCGAGCCAGACCCGCACGTTGCGTGAAACACATTCCCCCGGCGAAAGTTACGCATTCCGCACGACCGGACCAGTTTCACGAGGCGAATCAACCCGGTCGCACATTTTCCTTGATATCGCAGGTGTCCCCGGTCTAAAACGGGTTAGCCCGACTGCTGGCGGATTCGCTTCGGCGAAACCAGTCAGTCGAACCCGCACCACCGGCATAACCCGGGTTGGCGGGACCGGAAGGATGCCCCGGACCGGCAAGGAACTGCCGACGACCTGCTCCCCGGACCCCGCACCCTGCTATGGTCTCGTCGCTCCGGTCGCGTCGCGCCGTGCCTCTCCGCGTCGAAATGCTCGAGGATCGGCTCACACCGGCCCTCACGCTGCAATTCGACTACAGCTTCGACACCAACCACTTCTTCGACGACCCGACCCGCCGGGCGGCACTCGAGAGGGCCGGGCAAGAATTTGCTTCCCGGATCACCACCACGCTCGGTGCGATCACCCCGGACGTGGCGGCGGGAAACACCTGGCAGGCGACATTCTACGACCCATCCCGGTCGGGAACTCTCGCCCAGGTCGACAATCGCTTCATCTCCGAGGGGACGCTTCTGGTTTTCGTGGGGGGACTCGACCTCAATTCTGCGGAAGCGGGGACCGGCGGACCCGGGGGGTACACGGTTTCCGGCTCGACTTCCTGGCAGAACTCGGTGGTCACCCGGGGGCACGTGGGCTTCTCGACGTGGGGCGGAAGCATCTCGTTCGACGCAGACCAAAACTGGTACTTTGGTGCGGACGCCGCCTCGCTTCCGGCCGGGCAGATCGATTTCGAGACGGTGGTGGCTCACGAGCTCGGACACGTTTTGGGATTTGGAACTTCCCCGGAATTTGCGACCTACATCGGGAACGGATTCTTTTCCGGCCCGACTTCCGTTGCAGTCTATGGTGGACCGGTTCCGCTCCACACGGACTCGGCCCACTGGAAGCAGGAGGTGGAAGTTGCGGGGAACACGGTCTCGATGCACCCGCAGTTGGTTCCCAACCAGCGGGTTCTGTTTACGGACCTGGATTACGCCGCGCTTCGCGACATTGGCTGGGATGTGACGGGCGTGCCGGAGGTCGACCGTCCCAGCTTCCCGCCGGCAAATCCTCCGGTTGAAGCGCCGCTTCCGGCTCCGTTGGCGACGCCGCAGGTGATCGGGGGACTTCCGGCAGGATCCACGAAGAGGTATGTTGCCGCCTCGGGCCCGAACGACAACACAGTCCAGATCTACGCCGGCACCACCACGGGCGGGCTGGTGACCCAGGGCCAACCCTTCCGACCGTTCGAGAACTTCAACGGGCCGGTGCGGGTCGCGCTCGGAGACCTCAACGGGGATGGAACGCCGGACCTGATCATCGGCACCGGGCCGGGGGGCGGGTCGCAAATCCGAATCCTGGATGGCCGGCTCTTCACCGACCTCGTGCCGACCTTCTCGGTGTTCGAATCGAGTTTCACCGGGGGAGTGTTTGTCGCGGCGGGGGACTTCAACAACGACGGTTTCGATGAGTTTGTGGTCACCCCGGACGAGGGGGGCGGCCCGCGGGTGGTGGTGTATCGGTTCTCCGTCAACACGGTCGTGAAGGTCAACGATTTCCTTGGTATCGACGACCCCAATTTCCGCGGTGGAGCCCGACCGGCGATTGGCGACATCAACCGCGATGGCTTCGCGGATTTGGTGATCGCGGCGGGTTTTGGCGGCGGACCCCGGCTGTCCGTCTATGATGGTCGGTCCGTGATTCCCACCGTTCTCGGCCAGAATCGCGTGCCGACCAAGCTCGTCAACGACTTCTTCGTCTTCGAGCAGACCCTCCGCAACGGGGTGTACGTCGCGATCGGAGACGTCAACCGGGACGGGTTCGGCGACATCATCGCCGGGGCGGGGCCGGGGGGTGGCCCGCGGGTACTCGTGATCAGCGGGTTCTTGACGATCACGCAGGGGGGCGACGCCGCCGTCAACGCACCGCTGTCGAACTTCTTCGCCGGCGACGAATCCCAGCGGGGAGGCGTTCGGGTCGCGGCGAAGGATTTGAACCAGGACACGTTCACCGACATCGTGACCGGCAGCGGCGAGGGATTTGTCGGCGATTTGCGAGTCTACGTCGGGCTCGGCGGCAGCCAGTTCCGGAACCCGCCGCTCTCCTTCAACCCGTTCCCGCTGGTCAACGTCGCGAACCTGGACGGAATCTACGTCGGGTAACCGGGTCTCTTCTCGGGCTCAAATCCCCGCCGTGGCCCGTGCCGCGGCGGTGGCGAGCGAGCCCCACCACACGCCCAGGACGGCGACCGCGAGCGCGAGCCCGCCGACCAGTGCCGCCCCCTTCCAGGATTCGCCGAGGGGGACGGGGGTTCCCTTCTCGTCCAGTTCCGCCGGCTCGTCGAGCGTCGCGATTCGCAGGAGCCGGAGGTAGTATCCGGCGCTGATTGCCGTATTGACGATGCCAATCGCGAGCATCACGAGGTACGCGTTTGCGAGGCCCGGATTCCCGAGTGCGGCATACGCCCGGCCGGCATCGTAGATCGACGCGAAGACCTGGAACTTCCCCGCAAACCCCGCCAGTGGCGGCAGCCCCAGCAGACTTAGCACGCAAACCACCAGCGCGATTCCCACCGCCGGCGACCGAAACAACAACCCCCGGCACGCCTCCAGGGTTTCCGACCCGGTCTGGTCACGGACGATCGCCGACACCGCGAATGCTCCGAGATTCATGGGCAGATACACGGCCATGTAGAAGATCGCCGCCGCCGACCCTTCCGGCGTCATCGTCGCGAGCGCCATCAGGACGTACCCCGCGTGGGCGATCGTCGAGTACGCCAGGAACCGCTTGAAACTCGTCTGCGTCATCGCTGCGAGGTTCCCGAGCGTCGCCGTCAGACACGCCACGACCAGGATCGCCAAGCCGAAGCTCTGCGGAAACACCGTCGGGGAAACGCCGGCTCCACGGGCCGCATCCTGGAAGGTCAGAAGCAGTCGGACCGCGAGCACCACCGCCGCTGTCTTCGAGGCAACGGACAGAAACGCGGCGACCTCCGTTGCTGCTCCCTCGAAAACGTCCGGGAGCCAGAAGTGGAACGGCACCGCGGAGAGCTTGAAGGCAACCCCGACGAGCAACAGTGCCAGCCCGATCGACTGCAAGGCCGGCAGATTCCCAGTCGACTCCACCGTGGCCGCGAACACCCGCGCGACCGTGGAAAGGTTCCCCGACCCGGCCAGACCGGCGAGCAAACTGATCCCGTAGAGCATCACCCCGGACGCCGCCGCCCCGTAGACGACGTACTTCAACGCCGCCTCGCTCCCGGATCGCCGACCCTTCAAGAACCCGGACAGGGCGTAGCTCGGCAGACTCGCCATCTCCACCGCCAGGAACACCATCAGGAGGTGGTTTGCCGACGACATCAGGCACATTCCGAGGGCCGCCCCGAGGAGCAGCGTGCCGTAGTCGGCGGAATCCTCGGCATCGGGCAAACCGGAGAGCCAGCCCATCTTCAGGACTGTCAGCGTTGCGAGGAGCACCAGAGCTCGCCCGAAATCCGCGAGCGGGTCGATCGCCAGCAACCCGGAGAACGCGGGACCAGGCGGGAATCGTCCGGGGTCCGCAAGCTGCCAGACCAGCAACCCGAGGGCGACGGTCGTCCCGGTGATCGCGACGGTGGTCAGTTGCACTCGCTCGAGAAAATCCAGAAGTTTCGCGAGGAGCAGGATGACGATCGTCCCCGCGAGGGCGAGTTCCGGCGCGAACCGCAGCAGGTCGAGGGCGAGGGAGGATTGCAGGCCAGCGAGGTCGGCAGACGTGGGGAGCATGTCGCCGGTCCAGGGAGGATGGGAATCGGTGAGTGTCAACCTACCCCGCGGACCCCGAGCGGGAAAGAGTCACCCGGCGAGACCCGCTCACCCGCGGTACGACGCGAACGAGTTCTCCGTCTCCCACAGGATCACCTCGACCACCGGGAAGCCCTCTTTCCGGGCCACATCGAAGATCATTTTCGCGATGTTCTCGGCGGTCGGGTTGACGTCGAGGGTCACAAACGGTTCCCCCTGCCGGACGAGTTCCGGGAGGATGGGGTCGTCGCGGTGGAGAAGCATTTTGTGGTCGAGCGTGTCGTCGATCCACTTTCCGAGAATCTGCTTCATCCGGGAAAAGTCGACGACCATTCCGAGGGAATCGAGGTCGGACCCCTCGCAGGTGACGAGGACGCGTCCGTTGTGGCCGTGCAGGTATCGGCACTTGCCGTTGTAATCGAGCAACCGGTGGCCGTAGCAGAAGTGGATTTCTTTCGTCACGCGGAACATGGTCTCTCCGGAAACGCCGGACGTCATGGCTTCGGAATTCTAGTCGCGGAGCCGTCATCGAAGACAACCACGACCTCGTTGGTGGTCGGTCGGTTGGCGAGGAAGACGGCCCGGCCGGGGTCGGCGAGGACGCGGGTCGGACCCCACCGGCGGAGCGTCGGGCTGCCATCGGCCCGCAGCCAGTGGACGTGATTGTCGGCCGTGATGGCGGCGAGAAGCCCCGGTCGAATCAGGCACGCCGCCTGGTAACCGGCCGGGGTGGTGGCGGTCGAGGTGCTTGCGGTCAGATACGATTCTTCCCGCTTCGCCTCGGTCCAGTAGACGGCTCCATCCTCGGCGATTCCCGCAAGTTCGAGCGTGTCCGGGGCGGGCGTGAGCCAGTCGACGGGGGGAAACACAAAAGACGACCCCGCCGGCACCGCGGGGAGCCAGGGAAGCTGGGTGGAAACGGTGTCGACGCGAAGCCAGCGGTCACTCCAGATCCACTGGGAATCCTTGAACGATTGCGCGAAGACCGGCACCGGATTGGCTCCAGACGCATCCAGGAGTGTTCCGATCGTTTCGAGTTTCGGTGCGGAATACAGAACCTGGCTCGACCCATTTCGGAGGCGGAAGAGCCCGAGGCGGTGCAGATCTCCCAGATCAAACAGAGAACCCTCGAGATAGGGGATGTTCCGATCCGGATTGACAACCCGCTCGTTATCCCAGGAATCCCAACCTGTCGAAGAAGAAGGTTTCCGAAATCCGCTCAGGAAACACCCATCGGAATTGGTCGCGAGGACGACGAAGGTCCGTGCATTCCCGCCGCAGGCGAGTGCAGCAGGGGAACCGCTGACCTTCCCGGGCACCGCTTCGACTTCCCCGCCGTCCGCCCAGAAGATCGCCACTTCCCCGCCGGCCCCGGCGACGACGAGGTCGAAAGTTCCCCGCGCCACGACCGCCGCCGACACGGGGCCGCGGACCAACTGCACCCTGGGATACGAGGTTCCCTCCGAGCCGCGTGGTTTCGTCGTCGATTCCTGACGCAGGGCTTCCCGGGCATCGCGAACCACCGGGGCCGACCAGGCTGCGTGGTTCCCAAACAACGTGGAAATCGCGGCGGTTGCGGAGCGGCCGGTGCGGGCGGTGTCGCGGAGGTGCACCGCCAACGCCAGCTTCGCCCGGTCGCGCAAATCCGCGGCCACCGGTTTCGGGGCCCGATGGTCCGCGGTTTCCGTGAGGTGCGAGAAGAACCGGCCCGCCTCGTCCGCCCGCGGGGGTGCGAAGCGAATCTCCGCCTGGTCGACGATCGCCCGGAGGTCGTCCCATTCCCCGGCGTGGATGCGATCCTCGACGAGTCTGCCGCCACACCCGAGGGCGTCGGAGCCGCCGTTTTCCCAGCCCTGGCGGAAATAGGACTCGGCCCGGTCGAGGTTGCCCGCTTTCCCGCGGGTCAGGTCGCCGGCGGCGAGGTAGCGGCCAGCCCGGGCGAGTTTCTCCGCCGCGAGGCCGTACATCTCGCAGGCGGCGGATTCCTCGCCGATCCGCCGGTAGAGGTCGCCGGCTTTCTCGAACTCTTCGAGTTCCTGCAGGATGGCGACGGACTCGTCCCAGCATCCGGCCCGCTCGAAACAGGCAGCGGCGGCGGCCCGATCGTGGAGCTTGTCCCGGTACAGGATGGCGGCGTCGCGGTGGAGCCCGCCGGAATCGAGGACTTTCGCCGCCTGCCGGGGATCGCGGAGCAGGACGCCGTAGAGGTAGGCGGCCCGGCGGAAGTCCCCGGTGCGGACCGCTTCCTCCGCGAGTTTGCGGTACTCCGCCGCGAGTTGGCCCCAGACATCCCCGCCACCGAGCCAGACGACCCCCGCCACCCCACCGGTGCCGAGCAGGGATCGCAAGGAATATCGCGCATCTTTCTCCGACAGCGTCGACCCGCCGCCGATCTGTGCGGGTTTCCCGTCCGGGTCCGGCACCGCAATCGGAGCCCGCCGCAACGCCTTCTCGATGTCGCCGGCCTGGAACTGCCGCAAAAGTTCGCGAAGCGCCGCTTCCTGCTCCCCGAAGACTTTCTCGCTCAGGCGCGGAACCTGCTCCACCGCTCGCCGAGCCATGTTGGCCCCGGCCTGCGCCCACGACGCGAGTCCGAAGTTCCGACCGACCCAGTTGAGGAACTGCCCCATCGCGAACTGCGTGCTCGCGGAGATTCTTTGCCCCGTCGACCCCGCAGGAGGGCGGGCATCCTCGGGAATCTCACCACCGAGCGGGTTGGTGCCGTCGGGTTGTCCCGCTTCCAGAATCGCCACGATCGCATCGGGCGGGGCGTCATAGCGGATTGCGTGCAGTTTCTCCGGCTGCTCCGGGCGTTCCGGGAACGCGGTCCACTCCCGACGGCGGATCGGCCCGAGGGAAAGCGTCGCCGATTCCGGAAGCGGGCGGGCGGGGTCGAAACCGAGCACGGGCCCCCCGGGAAGAAACACCAGCCCCCGCGATGCCGTCAGGTCGACCGCCTCGTCCGTCCGCAGAGCGGGAATCAGGTCCGAGTCGGCGGGAATGTAGAGTTCCCCGGCCAGCCGACGGAGGCGGATCGTGCCCGGAATCGTTGCCGGAAACGGTCCCGCGGGCACGACCAGAAACCGCCCCGCCAGCGGAAAGACTGCCGGCCAGCCGGCACCGACTGCAGCCACCACCTCGAGAAGATCCCGCACTTCCACCGACGGCACCAACAGCGCCTGCGTTGGCAGCACCGACTCGCGACGGATCAGTCGGAACGGAATGTCCACGGATACTCTCACCACACCGAGGATGTCCCTACTGTGATACCGCGCCAACCCCCGCCGCTTCCGAAGAATTTTCGATCTCGATCGGGAAACGGCCGCCACAACCGGCG
The DNA here is from genome assembly GCA_964552815.1 of uncultured Alcaligenaceae bacterium. Lineage (GTDB taxonomy): Bacteria > Planctomycetota > Planctomycetia > Gemmatales > Gemmataceae > CAYUHJ01. The sequence goes on from CAZKIQ010000058.1 coordinate 17,413, forward strand.
ACATCGAACATCCCCGCTGTGGCGGCTTGGGGGTAAACTACAGGCACACCCGGAGCCCCAGCCATGACCAAAGACGAAGTTGCTGCCTCTCTCGACGAGATTGGCACCCTCCTCGAACTGCAGGGGGAGAGCCCCTTCCGCACCAACGCTTACCACAACGGAGCCCGCGCGGTCCAGCAACTCGACGGCGATCTGAAGCAACTCGTCGCGGAGGGGAAACTCGTCGGGGTTCGCGGGATCGGGGACGCGCTCCGGGAGAAGATCACGACCCTCGTCAATACCGGGAAACTGCCGTACCTGGAGGACCTTCGCGCCAAGACGCCGCCGGGCCTCGTGGAAATGCTCCGCCTCCCGGGTGTCGGGCCGAAGAAGATCAAACTCCTCCACGACACGCTGCACATCGACACGATTGCCAAGCTCCAGGCCGCCTGCGAGGCCGGGGAAATCGCGAAATTGAAAGGCTTCGGGGCCAAGTCCCAGGAGAAAATCCTCGAGGGGATCCGCTTCCTCGGCACCGTCGGGAACCGCGTCCTGTTCGCGGAAGCCTACCCGCTCGGGCTCGCGCTGCTCGAGCAGATCCGCAAAATGCCCGGTGTGACGGCAGCGGAACTCGGTGGCAGCCTCCGCCGCCGACGCGACACCGTCAAGGACATCGACATCGTCGCCGCCGCCCCGGATCCATCGCCGATCATGGATGCGTTCGTGAAACTTCCGGAGGTGATGCAGATCGTCGGCAAGGGACCGACCAAGTCGAGCATCGTCGCCGGCTACAGCACCTCCCACGGCACCCGCATCGTCCTCAACGCCGACCTCCGAGTGGTGACGGCGGAGCAATTTCCGTTCGCCGTGGTCTACTTCACCGGCTCGAAGGAGCACAACATCCGCCTCCGCCAGCGGGCGATCGAGCGCGGCCTGAGCCTCAACGAGTACGCCCTCGCCGGGGAGAACCGCAGCGTCCCCTGCTCCGACGAGGCCGATGTCTACCGTGCCCTCGATCTCGAGATGGTTCCCCCGGAAATGCGGGAAGACACGGGGGAAATCGAACTCGCCGAGAAAGGTCCGCCCCCGAAACTCCTCGAACCCGGCGACATCCGCGGCGTCTTCCACAACCACACCCTCGCCAGCGACGGAACCGCCTCCCTCGAAGACATGGCCAAAGCCGCGAAAAGCCTCGGCTACGAATTCTTCGGCGTCGCCGACCACTCCCGGTCCCTCACCGTCGCCAACGGCCTGACTCCGGAACGGGTCCGCGAACAGTGGGCGGAAGCCGACCAACTCAACCGGAAACTCAAGGGAATCCGCATTCTCAAGGGAACCGAGTGCGACATCCTCCTGGATGGTTCCCTCGACTTCGACGACGAAACGCTCGCCGGCTTCGACTACGTCGTCGCCAGCGTCCACTCCCACTTCGGGCTCTCGGAGGACGACCAGACCGAGCGGATCTGCAAGGCCCTCTCCCACCCCGCGGTGACCATGCTCGGCCACGCCACCGGCCGACTCCTCCTCCGCCGGGATGGCTACAAGGTCAACATCGAGAAGGTTCTCCAGGCGGCGGCGAAACACGGGAAGATGATCGAGATCAACGCCCAGCCCAGCCGGCTCGACCTCGACTGGACGCACGTCAAACGGGCAAAATCGCTCGGCATCCCGCTGGTGATCAACCCGGACGCCCACTCGACGGCGGAACTGGCCCTGGTTCCGTTCGGTGTCAACGTCGCCCGCCGGGGCTGGCTCACGAAATCCGACGTCTTCAACACCCGCCCGGTGAAGGAAATCCTCGCCGAACTCGAAAAACGCAAATCCGCCTGGGTGAAGTAGCGAATCAGGGGAAGCGATTCCTTGAAACGGCGAAAGCCGGGCGGCATCGAGCGTGTAACGGGTCGCGTTAGATTTCCTTCACGATCCCGTCTTCTCGCCGACAAGTCGCTCGAATCGCGGATCGAGGGTTCCCCCATGAGATGCCCCCTGCGAGCCTTTCTCGGTCTCGCCGCCCTGATCGGGATTGCCGGATCACCCAGTCCTGGCTCCGCCGCCGAGCGGCTCGATGACAGAGACGCCCGGGTCGCCAAGCTGACCGCCGCCATCGACAAGCATCTGTCCCAGTCGTGGTCGGCGCAAAAGGTGAAGCCGGCAGAAGATGCGGACGACGCCGAATACTGCCGACGCGTCTACCTCGATCTCGTCGGCCGGATCCCCCGGGTCTCGGAAACCCGGGAATTCCTCGAAGACAAGTCCCCGACCAAGCGGCAGGCCCTGGTCAAGCGACTGCTCGGAACGGCCGCCTTCGCTGCCCACTTCGCGTCCGTCACCCGCGCCGACTGGCTCCCGCAGACCAACACCCCGCAAACCTTCTACATCGGTCAGCAGTTTGAGCAATATCTCCAGCGAAGTTTTGCCCGCGGAAAACCCCTCGACGAGATCGTCCGCGACGTCCTCACCGTGAAACTCGGCCAGGTCCAGCGGGTCGGCGTCAACCGATTCGTGCAACCCGGAAGTTTCAACGTCGACTCGCAGGCTCTGGTCGGGTTCTACCAGGCGAACGAGTCCAAGCCGGAAAACCTCGCCGCGTCGGTGAGCCGGGTCTTCCTGGGGGTCAAACTCGAGTGTGCCCAGTGCCACGACCACCCTTTCAACTCGTACTCCCGCGACCAGTTCTGGCAACTCGCGGCCTTCTTCGGCGAGTTCTCCAGCACCGGTGGGGTCGCCTCCAGCGACGGCCCGGACCTGCCCCACGGCGACTCGATCCGCATCGCGATTCCCGGCACGCCACGCTCCGTTTCCGCTACCTTCTTCGATGGCAACGAGCCCACCTGGACCAAGGACCGCAAGCCGCGTGAGGAACTCGCCGACTGGATAACTTCCCCCCGCAACCCCTACTTCGCCCGCAATTTCGCGAACCGGCTCTGGGCCCACCTCCTCGGCACCGGCATCATCGACCCCGTCGACGACCCCAGCGAGGCGAACCCGGCCAGCCACCCGGAAATGCTCCGCGAAATTTCCCTCGCCCTCGTCGATTCCGGCTTCGACATGCGAGTGGTGATCCGCGGAATCATGGCCTCGAAGGCCTACAACCGCTCCAGCAAGCAGACCGATCCGTCCCAGGCAAACCTGCGAACCTTCGCCCGAATGCCGGTCCGCGGCCTGACCTCGAACCAGATCTACGACAGCTTCCTGGCCGCGACCGGGCAGCGAGCGACTCAGCAGCCGAACCAACGAGCCTTCTTCAACCCCCAGGACCCGACCGGGGCCGCTGACTTCGCCGCCCAGTTCGCCCGCGGCACCGGCAAGGCCACCGAAAGCGAAACGAGCATCCTCCAGGCGTTGCTGATGATGAACGGCCAGGCGATCGCGAACCAGACGAGCCTGACCAAAAGTGCAACCCTGGCCGCCGTGATCGACGCCCCCTTCCTCGACACGTCGAAACGGATCGAAGTCCTCTTCCTCTCCGCCCTCGCCCGCAAGCCGACGCCCGATGAGGCCGAGCGGTTCGCCAGCTACGTCGACCGCGGCGGCCCCTCCGGCGACAAGGACAAAGCCCTCTCCGATGTCTTCTGGGTGCTCCTCAACAGCACCGAATTCCTCTTCAACCACTGAATCCAGCGGGGAGCGCGGAACTCGGATCGCGGAGTGAAGAACATCGGGATCCAGATTGGAGATAAGACAAGTGGGAGAATATTTTTCCCACGAGGCTTCGATGAGACGCGACACGATCCTCCGATCCCGAACGAAGCAATTCGCTCTCCGCGTGATTCGACTGGTGGACAGTTTGCCGAACACCCGATCGGCACAGGTGATTGGGAATCAACTGTTGCGGTCTGCGACATCGACTGGCGCAAACTACCGATCGGCTCAGCGAGGTCGGTCTACTGCCGAATTTCGAGCGAAACTCGGGATTGTTGAAGAAGAAGTGGATGAGTCCGCTTACTGGCTCGAACTCTTGGCCGAAGCGGGCCTGGTGAAAGAAGAGTTGATCGCGGACCTCAGGAAAGAGGCCGACGAAATCACTGCGATGGTTGTCGCTTCGATCCGAACCACCCGTCAAAACGGAGACTCCAAATGAAATCGTTCCCCGCTCCGAGTTCCGAGTTCCGAGCTCGACGAGAGTTTCTCAGAGCTGGTGCGGCGAGCGTCGCGTTCAGCGTGTCGGGGTGGTTCGGCAACCTTGCCACCGCCGCGGCTGCCTCGGACGCGAAGAAACGGAAGCGGTCGTGCATTCTCCTCTGGATGAACGGCGGGCCGAGCACCATCGACCTGTTCGATGTCAAGGAAGGGCACGCGAACGGGGGCCCGGTCAAGGAGATCGAAACCGCCGCCAAGGGGCTGAAGTTCGGCGAGTACCTGCCGACCATCAGCAAGTGGGCCAAGGAGATGGCGGTCGTCCGCTCGATCACCTCGAAGGAAGGGGATCACGGCCGGGCGAGCTATCTGATGCGGACCGGGCAAATGCCCATGGGGGCCATCCAGTTCCCGACCATCGGCTCGTTGCTGTCGAAGGAACTCGGCAATCCGAAGTCGGAACTTCCGAACTTCGTTAGCGTCGCCCCGCAACGCTTCTTCAACCAGGAAGCGTACGGCCCCGGGTTCCTCGGGCCGCGATACGCACCGCTGATCGTCGGGGAAAACCAGTACTTCAACGGCGACATGGGTGTGAATCCGGACACGATTCTCAAAGTCCAGAACCTGTCCCGGCCGGGCAGCGTCTCCTCGGACCACGAGGGTGCCCGACTGGATCTGCTTCGCCAGATGCAGGAGGAGTTCGCCGCGTCCCGGCCAGGGTCGGTCACCGCCAGCCACCAGGCCGCCTACGACCGCGCGACCCGCCTGATGCAATCCGACGCGGGCAAGGCGTTCGAACTCACCGAGGAAAAGGACGCCGTCCGCGACGGCTACGGCCGAACCCTCTTCGGGCAAGGCTGCCTTCTCGCCCGTCGCCTAGTCGAGCGTGGCGTCCCGTTCGTGGAAGTGACCCTCGGCGGGTGGGACACGCACGCCAACAACTTCGAGACGATCAAGCAACCGGCCGGGCAACTGGACAAGGCCTGGTCGGCCCTGATGGCGGACCTCAAGGATCGCGGGCTGCTCGAAACCACGACCATCGTGTGGATGGGTGAGTTCGGCCGCACCCCGAAGATCAACCCCAGCAAGGGCCGGGACCACTACCCCAACGCGTTCTCGGCGGTCATCGCCGGTGGGGGCGTCAAAGGGGGTCAGGCGATCGGTTCCACCAGCAAGGACGGGACCACTGTCGAAGATCGCCCCGTGCCGATCGGCGACTTCCTCGCGACAGTGTGCAAGGCGGTCGGGGTGGACCACGAAATCCAGAACATGTCGAACGTCGGCCGACCGATCCGCATCGTGGACAAGTCCGCCAACCCGATCACGGAGGTGGTGTCGTGAACCTGCTTCGCACCCTGACCGTCGCCGCCGCAATCGGTGTCGTTGCTCCCGTCGCCCCGGCCGCCCCGGCCCTCGAACGGGCTCCAACCCCCACCCGCGTTCCCGACCCGATCGGCGACACGGTCGATCTGATCTTCCTCACGAAGAAACGCCCCGTGCGAATCACGGTCCAGTTCCTTCAGGAAGGAAAGACCGTCTCCGACCGCTGGAAGGCCGAACTTCGCACCCTCTTCGCCGCCTTCGACCGCAACCACGACGGCACCCTCGACAAGACCGAGACGGGCTACATCTTCCCCGTCACCAGCTTCCGCCAACTGCTGCAATCGAATTACTACTACGGGCTCAACTACTCCCCGAACCAGGGCAAAACGGTCCCGATGGCGGACGTGGACAAGAACGAGAACGGGCAGGTGACCTTCGCCGAGTTCGCCGAGTATTACCACGACGCGACGCGGGAACTGGTCAAACCCTTTGCCGTCCCGGTCTACTCGCAAGATACCTCGGCGGTGACCAAGGATCTGTTTGCCCGCCTGGACAAGAACAAGGACGGCAAACTGTCCGAGGAGGAGGTTCGCGCCGCGGAGAAGGCTCTGCTCGCGATCGACTCCGACGAGGACGAGTGCGTCTCGTTCCAGGAGCTGGCCGCCAACCCGTTCCTTCCCAGCACCACCGTTGACTCGAACAACGGGGGAATGATGGGAGGCGGCATGATGGGTCGCCCCGCCGCCAGGGTCAACACCCCGACCGACATCACTCTCTATTCCGGTCCCATCCCGGGAACGATCGTCCAGCAGATCATCAACCGGTACGACCGCAACTCCGACTTCGAACTGACCACCGAGGAAGTCGGATTCGACAAGGCCACCTTCGCCCGGCTCGACCGGAACAAGGATGGGAAAATCTCTCCGCTCGAACTCGACGTCTGGCGGACCGGACAACCCGATGGCCGGGTCACAATCGACAACAGCGAGAAGCCCGGCAAGGGGACGCTTCTGGCCCGCGCCGCGGACGGCGAGTCGAAACTCGAAGGTTTCGCGGTCAGCCAGCCGGAACCGCATCGGTTGGTGATTCGACTCGGAGCCCAGACCCTCGACCTCGGCATCTCCACCAACGTGGCCTACGCCCCGAACCCGAATGTCCTGGATCAGCAACTGCAGGCCTTCTTCCCCCGTGGCAAGGATGTCATCGAAGAGAAGGACATCGTGGCCCCGCAATTCCAGCTCATCCGGTTGATCTTCGACGCCGCCGATTTCAACGGCGACGGAAAGTTGACCAAGGACGAGGTTCGAAAATACGCCGGACTTCAGGCGGGAATCGCGTCTCTTGGCGTGACCGCGGGCTACAACTCCCGCACGCCGAACTTCTTCCAGGTGATGGACGAGAACTCCGACGGCCGGCTCAGCCTCAAGGAACTCCGAACCGCGTGGAAACGCCTCATCGCCCTGGAAGAAGAGGGGAAGAAAGCGATCACCGAGGAAGTGCTGCAATCGTCCGCAGTGATTCGCGTCGGTTCCCGGATGGCCGTGCAAACGGACCAGACGCTGCAGGGCTACGCGTACAACCAGTATGCCTACGTCCGCCAGCCGGCCCAGGCGAACCAGCCTGTTCGAGGGCCGAAGTGGTTCGCGAAACTCGACCGCAACCTCGACGGCGACGTGTCTAGGGCCGAGTTCATCGGTTCCGCCGAGGACTTTGCCGCCATCGACACCGACAAGGACGGCCTGATCTCCCTCGCCGAGGCGGAAGCGTACGACACAAAAGTTCGGCCCCAACCCAAGCCCGAGGCGAAACGCGACGAAACCCCCGCCTCGCCCGGAAAGTCGAAGCCAGCCCCGCCCGAAAAGACGGACCCGACCGCTCCCTGATCCGGGCCAACCGAAACCTCCGCCCCCAGCCGCGATCCCCGATCGGCTGGGGGTTTTCGCATCAGCCCGTCAATCTTCGTCGTCCAGATACACCTCTCGTTCCGGAACTCGGAACGCCCGCTGCGTCGTCGACCGCAGCAGTTCCGCCAGAATCCAGATCCCGACCGGGAAGGTCCAGCACACGCACGGATTCAAGGGGACAAGTGCGAGCAGCGCGACCACGAAGGCGATCGGATACGAGGCCAGGTTCCGGGCCCAGTCCGAACCGACGATCAGCACCAGGCAGAACAGCATGGTTGTCATCTGGATGAGAACCCGCCCGGTCGTTCCGATGATATCCAGCCGGGTGGGTCGGACGTTTTTGGGGAAGAAGGCGATCGACGTGATATCGATGCTCAGGCCGAAAAGCGTCCAAAGAAGTGCGAGTGTCGCGATTCCGCTCAGAAGCGCGGCGGGTATTTCCATCCGGGCGCTGGTCGATCGTCGAAGATTTCCCGGGGAGTCCGGATCATCGTCCGAGGTCCGGCGGATCGGCGAGAACGAGTCCCGAATCTCCGGTTGCAACAGAAAGATCATCAGAAACGAGCCGGCGAACAGCCAGATCAACGCGTACAAGAACGCACACGCGAGAAACACCAAAGCCTCGAACTCCTCGGACCCGATGATGGCGAGCGTAAAGAAGGCCACGAAAAACGGAACGGGATACAGGCTCAGAATGCAGGCGGTGACGGTTCTGGAGTAATTCTTCCGGGCAGAGACCGAGGCGGTACCCAGGAGCACGAGGCAACTGCGAACGCCGAGCCAGGTCAGACAGGTGCCGAATAGGGCCATTACCAATCGCTCGGCCGATTTCGGCACGTTGAACGGCAAGCCCTCCACACCCTGTACCACCCCAATCCCGATTCCCAGAACCAGCACGCCGACCAATTCCACCCACGCCATCGTGGAGAGCACGAACTGCGGCAGTCGGATGCGACGGGAATCGCTCGGTTTCTGGAAGCGTTCTCGCCGTTTCCGGGAGGTTTCCGACTCGAAGTGGATTTCCTCCGACGAGCTGGCGGGGGGCGATGGCTGGACTGGGCTCGGCGAAAGCTGTTCCTGCAATTCCTCCTGCTTCCAGAACTCGGCGACAAGCTTTTCCTCGGCCGCCCGGTCCGATTCCGGTTCCGCCGGCGCGAAGGGGTTGGGCTCGAACGGTTCTGATATCGGAGCCGCGGGCGGCGGAGGTGGGGGTGGAACAACCTGGCGTTGAGGTGCGGGAGCCGGCGGGGTCGGCGGAAGGGCCGGTTGCGGGGGAATCGGGGCGGGTGCCGCAGAAACAACTCGGGCCTGCCGCGGTGGTGCTTCCTGCGACGGTTGTGCGACGAAAACGGCCCCGCAGGAAGTGCAGCGGACACTCATCCCGAAATGTTTGGGATCGATCTGCAACTTCGCTCCGCAGTTCCCGCAAACCAGTATCGCCATGGATTGCTCCGGTTCCCATTGCCGTGCTTCATTGGTAGACCCACCCTCAATTCAGTATCGGAAAATGCCTGGGGTGCCCAGTACGTGGGGTCTCCACACCCGAAAATGGTTTGATTCGGGAGCAGTGCCGGATCGCCCCAGGATCTGCGGGAGACCCGGGGCGGAGTGCAGGAATTTGCGGGGAATTCCGTCAGGCGGCTTCGACGAAGGCGGTGAAGAGGCGGCGCATTTCCGGTTGCGACTCGGCGAGTTCCTCGGGGTGCCACTGGACGCCGACGAGGTACTGGCCGTTGGTTCCCTCGATTCCCTCGATGATTCCGTCCGGCGCGAAAGCGGACGCCCGCAAGCCGCGGCCGAGATCCTTGACGGCCTGGTGGTGCATGCTGTTGACCGGCACCACCGTGTCCCCCAGCAGTTGGTGCAGCCGGGTCCCCGCTTTGACGGTGATGTCGTGGGCGAGGTACGACCGGCTCGGGTTGGACGGGGTCGGGAAGTAATCGTGCTTCAGAGCCGCGGGAACCTGGGCGGAGACGTCCTGGTACAGGGTTCCGCCGCAAACCACGTTGAGGATCTGCAGCCCCCGGCAGACCGCGAGCACCGGCCGATGGTTGGCGATCGCGTGTTCCAGAAGCATCATCTCGATCGCGTCGCGGTCGTGGTCGGTGGTGCCGCACAGCGGGTGCTTCGCTTCCCCGTACCGAGCCGGGTCGACATCGACGCCGCCGGTGAGAAAGACACCGTCGAGGCGATCGAAGATTTCCCGCATCGTGTCCGGGTCGTGCGGCAGCAGCGGGATCACCCAGGGAATTGCCCCGACGGACCGCAAGGTTTCGACGTATCGCTGGCCCATGATCCAGCAGTGCGGGCGTTCGCCGACGACCGCAGGCAGGGTTTGGGTCGCGATTCCGATCACGGGCCGACGGGGCATCTGCGGGCTCTCCGAAACGTCGCGGCGCCCGAAATCCTGACGGGTGCGGATGGGCGGTGAGAGGTGGAAGAATTCTATCGCCGAATCCGAGAAGTTTCCATTGCTGCTTCCGATGGTTCCGGGATGTCCGGTCGGGCTTGACGGGGTCGCGGGAAATGCCGTAGCCATTGGCACCCTCCCACGTCGAGCGCCCGTGCCACGGCGGGGCGTGCCTGCTTTCCATCCGGAGTTCCCGATGTCCGTCCCGACCGTCCCGATGTGCGACATTCTCGGCCAGTACCGCTCGCTGCAGGGCGAGATCGACTCGGCCGTTCTGCGGGTGCTCGGGTCCGGGCAGGCGATTCTGGGGCCGGAAGTGGCGGCCTTCGAGAAGGAAGCCGCCGCCGCGTGTGGGGCAGCCCACGCCATCGGCTGTGCGGACGGAACCACCGCCCTCCTCCTCGCCCTCGCCGCTCTCGACATCGGCCCCGGCGACGAGGTGATCGTCCCCCCGTTCACGTTCTTCGCCACCGTCGGCAGCGTCGTGCGGGTCGGGGCGAAGCCGGTCTTCGCGGATATCGACCCCCTGACCTTCAACCTCGACCCGGAGAAATTCGAGGCCGCCATCACCCCGCGAACCCGGGCCGTCATCCCGGTCCACCTCTTCGGGCAGTGTGCCGACATGGATGCGATCACATCCATCGCCGAGCGGTACGGGATCTATGTCATCGAGGACGCGGCCCAGTCGTACGGGGCGGAACATCGCGGTCGGCGGTGCGGCGGGATCGGCACCATCGGATGCTTCAGCTTCTACCCCAGCAAGAACGTCGGCACGCTCGGCGACGCCGGGATGGTCACCACCAATGACGACGCTCTGGCGAAGAAACTCGTCGCGCTCCGCAATCACGGGTCGGAGGTGAAGTACTTCCACAAATACGTCGGGTGGAACGCCCGCATCGATGCGATCCACGCGGCGATTTTGCGGGTGAAGCTGCCTCACGCGGACTCGTGGATTGCCGGCCGACGGGCTGCGGCGAAACGGTACGATTCCCTCATCGAATCCGCCGGGGTGCACGGGTTCGCGCATCGGCCGGTCGTCGATCCGCTCGCCGGGCACACCTTCAACCAGTACACGATTCGCGTTCCCGCCGCCCACCGCGACCCGCTGATCAAGCACCTCCGGGCGGACGGTGTCAGTTGCGACGTCTACTATCCGCTCGGGTTGCACATGCAGGAATGCCTGAAGCACCTGGGCTACCGCCCGGGCGATTTCCCCGTTTGCGAGGAAGCGGCCCGGTCGGTGCTGTCGTTGCCGATGTTCCCGGAAATCACGGAAGCCCAGCAACGTCGGGCCGTCGATTCGCTCGCGGGATACGTCCGGTCGCAGGTTCGGGCGGCAGCGTGAGATTGGCAGACGGATGCGACGCGGGGGCAGAAACCGCGTCCGAAGTTGGCATCTCGTTCAACGCTTCCGCAATGATCGAATTCCGAGCACCGTGAGCCCGATCAGGCCAGCGATGGCCGATGTGGGCTCCGGTACCAATTCTGGCGGTTTCTCCGGTGGCTTCTGCGGCGGCGGAGTCGGTGGCGTCCGCGAACTCGGCGGGTTGTTGCTTCCCGGCGGCGTCAGCGATTTCGGCGGCGGGATCCCACTTCCCGGCCAGCCCGGAAAGTAGAACGCATCTGCCGTCGCCGGGATCATGACGACCGCCCCGAAAACGACGGAGCACAGTGCCAGTCGGTACGGGAATCGGTGGATCATCCTGAGCCCTCGCACTCGAAACGATTCGGAGAGACTCCTGCTCGAATGAGTGTCGGCTTCATGCCAGGAAACCGGCCCCGGGTCAACCCCGACCGTGGAATGGAATGAATTCGGAGCTTCTTAGCCCGACGCGTGAGCGAGGGTTGACCTGTCCGACGTGCGATCGAGGGCAGCTTCGTCCAACTACCGGCTGCAAGACGTGTGAGCGGGTGGATAGTCCTCACGTGTCCTGGTACTTCAACCAGCCCTGGCGCAGCGCGTAGCGGACGATGTCGACACGGGACAGCAGGCCGAGTTTCTCCATCGCCCGGGATTTGTACGTTTCCACCGTTTTGACGCTGACCGCAAGCCGGGCGGCGATCTGCTTGTTGGAGAAACCCTCGGCAAGGAATCGGAGCACCTCCGTTTCGCGATCACTCAGATGACCGTCCTTCTTCTCCTCGCTGGTTGTCTCGATGACGTCCTGGATCAGAAGCTGGGTGACCGCGGGATCGATGAATTTTTGCCCGGAAGCGGCACACCGGACGGCACGGACAATGGAGTCGGCAGCGGTGCGCTTGAGGATGTAGCCGGTCACGCCGGCCGAGAGGAGTCGCCGGACGTACCCCGGTTCCTCGTGAGCCGTGAGGGCAACCACACGAACATTGGGTTTCTCAATCCGGATCCGCGTCGTCGCTTCTTCTCCGCCGATCCCGGGCATGGACAAATCCATGATCACCACGTCCGGTTCGAGTTCGGTGATGGCCTGGATTACGGCGACTCCGTCGGCGGCTTCTCCGACGACGATGATATCTGGTTCCGATTCGAGCAGGCTGCGAATTCCCTTGCGAACGATGGGAAGATCATCTGCGACCAATACATTCAGCGGTCTCATGCCTGTTCCTCGGGCGGTAGACGGATTGGAGTCCATGGTACATCGCAAGGAGAAGGAAGTTCGGAACCGTTCGATTCTCGTGAAAGATCATGAGTCGGTTGGTTGACTGCGCACACACGTGCCCACGAATTGGCATCCGCGTGCGCGGCAGAAGGTTCTGTACGGCAGACAGGAGGAATTGAGGCTTCATTGTAAGCGGAAGAAGTCTTGGACGTGGCCTCGGTACTTGCGTGATTAAGCTAACATGCAATTCCCGGGCCGCTGATTCACGAGTTTTGAAAAGGATGTTGAGATGTGGTAAATTGGGGGCTGGATGGATTATCCAATGACCGTCGCAAATCGCTTCACGATCCCGACAAGTGTGGCCGGCTCGACCGGCTTGACCAGGTGGAGATCGATCCCCGCTTCCTCGGACCGTAGTCGGTCATCGTCCGTTTGACATCCGGTCACCGCAACGAGCAGTGGCCGTTTGCACGTCGCCTTCGCGGCGGTCGTCATTTCGCGGGCGAGCTGCCAGCCGTCCTTTCCGGGCATCCGGATATCGAGCAGAACGGCATCGGGCAGTTCGTCCATCGCGGCCAGGGCTTCGTCCGCCCCGTATGCCGCCATCGCCCGGAATCCGCTGAGCCGAAGGTACTCGGCCGCAGTATCGGCCGTGTCGTGGTTGTCATCCACAACGAGGATGGATAACTCGCGTGACATGCTTGTCTCTCGCTTGTCCTGGGGAGGTCAAGTCCAACTTACCCACACGAGAAATCGATTCAAAGACACTCGGTCGCGAGTTAGGGATTGTCCCGACACCGGTTTCTGAGCTGGAGGAATAGCAGGTTCCCCACGAGGTTCACGATGAACGGCAGATCCGCGCGACGACAATGAAACCGGTTTGCGGGTGACGGGCCGCGTGATGAAACGGGTATACCGGACGGGTGTGCGTGTGCCGGCAAGTGGGTATCGAACCTTGCGGATCGTCCGTCACAAAACCTGTCCACAATGGAACTACACGATCCACACGAAGTGGCGGAACGAACACGGATTAGTCAGTGGACGGATCCTAAGCACCGCGTTTGCCAAGCTTCCGCAATGATCCGAACTCCCCAAACAGATCCGAAGGATCTCGCGGGTTCGCTTTGCGGTTCAGGAGAAGTTCGGCAGGGTGGAACCAGATTTTCTGGGGGCGACGCAAAGTCTCACAGCGAATCGCTGGATCCCCGGTTCTTGTAGGGTGGGTCAAGGAGGCTTGGCGACGCAGACCCACCGAAGGCGCAAGAATCCGCGAAGGGTCAACGGACCTTCCCGGTTTCCCCGGAATTCCTTCTGGAACTTCGGAGTTTACTGGGGATTGTGGAAGTTACGTTGGGTGTGGGGATCAGCCACCCTTCGGTGGGTCTTCGCCGAAGCGGCTTGACCCACCCTACAAAACTGAACTTTCGTTCCCCAAGAGAAGTTGGCTGCACCCGTTCGGAATCCCGAACCAGCTTCCCCTTCCGCGTGTCCGGTTGCTTTAGTAGGATTAGGCTGTTCGGGGTGTAGCTCAGCTTGGTAGAGCGCCTGGTTTGGGACCAGGAAGTCGTCGGTTCGAATCCGGCCACCCCGACTTGTCATAACACTTTTGCTGAACGCCGTTTCGATGTACCTTCCCGCGGTCGGAAGTGCGGCAGAGTCCCGCGCGAAGTGAGTCGGACTACTCATTTCCGTCGAAAAGGACCCCGGACAAGTCCTCCTCTCGTGTTCCCCGCTACCGACTTCACAAGGTGTCCGGTCAGGCCACAGTGAACACCAAATCCGAATCGTCATCAGAAAAAGAAGTCCCGCTGAAAACTCCAGCGGGATAAGGGTTTGCTTCAAGTGCGAAGGGGGGGACTTGAACCCCCACGGGGTTGCCCCCGACAGATCCTAAGTCTGTTGCGTCTGCCAATTCCGCCACCCTCGCAAGATGTCATCCTAGTCGGCTGGGCGATGGCTCACAATTGCGGAGTTGGGATCGCGGCGCGAACTCGCTCCGGTTGGGCGACGCGGGATCTTTCCTGGCGAGGGGTGTAGTTCCGCAGGTAGGTGAGAAGATTGTCCGCGAAAGTGGCCCGGGGGCCACCGATTTGCCGAAGTTCCGCAATCGCGTCGGCGGCGTGCCACCCACTGTACTCCATCCGGTAGACCGCACAGTGGGCACCGGTCCGATGGATGCCCGCGAAGCAATGCACCAGGACGGGTCGTTGCGTCGACGGAAGCTTCAGGAAATCCAGGAACTCCGTGATGTTCTGATCCCCGGGAATGACGCCGTCGATGGGGGTCCAGTCGGCGGGGGACAGGCGAAGGAAACTCAGGCCGTGTTCGCGGCAGAAATCTTCCTCGAACTGATCCACGAGTTTTCCCTCGTCGTTGCGGGTTTCGCGAAGTGAGACAACCGACCGAATCTCGAATTCCCGCAACACCCGCTCGAATCCGCCGGGACTCATTTGCCCGCTGCGATAGAGCACTCCGGGCTCCACCACTCGGAAGTTGCGGTATTTTCCTTGACCGGCAGCACGGTAGCCCACCGGCAGCAACGCAATTCCGACGACGATGCCAATGACCAGGCCGATGGTGAGGTATCGTCGCATCCCGGGCCTCGAAAAGGGAATCCGCCGCGGACTGTACCGACACCCCGGCAGGGAGAAAACCCCAGGTGGGACGGCCGAACCGGGGTGCAGGCTCGGCGGGAATTGGGCGTGTTCCTCTATTGCGATTTCCGAACGACCGCTACAATTCTCACTCTTGCTCTCGACGAAGTCGGCACCTTGCCGGCCGAGAGTGCCTCCAACCCGCACCGAGCCGCCCCCACTTTATGGTCAACCGAAACCTTCTCCGCCAGTTCGATTCCCCTGAAGTCGATGAAGTCGACGATATCTTCAAAGAATGGGGCGGCCCCGAGGGCGGTTGGCTGCCCGACGAACTCCAGGTCTTCGACTCGAACAAGATCGTCACCGGGAAAGTCCTCGAAATCCGCGGCGACGATGTCGTCATCGACATCGGCTACAAATCCGAAGGCGTGATCGGCCTCGAGGAATGGCGGGAAGAAGACGGCACCTCCAACCCGCCGAAACCCGGCGACACCGTCGAGGTCCTCCTCGAAACCGTCGAAGGCGAAGACGGCACAATCGCCCTCTCGTACCGCAAGGCGAAACGGCAGAAAGAGTGGGAGGCGATCCTCTCCAAGCACCGCGAAGGGGATGTCGTCTCCGGGGCGGTCACGAAGAAGATCAAGGGCGGGCTCCTCGTCAACATCGGCGTCAACGTCTTCCTCCCCGCCTCGCAGGTGGACATCCGCCGGCCGTCGGACATCGGCGATTACATTGGCCGAAACATCGACTGCATGATCCTCAAGATCGACGAGGCTCGGCGGAACATCGTCGTCTCCCGACGCAAGCTCATCGAGCACAAACGCGCCGAGATGAAGGCGAAGCTCATGTCCGAGCTCGAAGTCGGACAGGTTCGCCGCGGCGTTGTCAAGAACATCGCCGACTTCGGCGCGTTCGTTGACCTCGGCGGGATCGACGGCC
>CAZKIQ010000059.1:0-32491 GCA_964552815.1 uncultured Alcaligenaceae bacterium
GGAACCCGGGATCAGCGTAACATCGCACGCAAGATGCCCTTCACCGGTCGGGAAGAAATACTTCTTTCCTGTTCGCGCTTTTGCCTCAAGCGTATGTATAACCTTATCCCAGTGGAATTCCTGGTATTTTACTTTATAGCCACAGAACAAGGTCTTAACATGCGATACGTACTTTGCCCCCTTCTTCACATGGCCGGTGGCTTTCTTGGATGTTACATCAAAAACGATTGCGGTTTTGCTTGCATGGTTGACAAAAACAACATCAGGCTGTACGCCCTTTGCGAGTCGCCTGTTCACTGAGTAAACATGCCATCCTCCGCCAATATCTTGACCTTCAAATTGCCTCCAAAAACGCCGTACTCGTCTATCGTAGGCACGGCCTGTTTTGGTCGCCCAAGCGGTCTGCGCGTTCTGAGTTCCGATCTTGCTGACTTGAAGTGGACCATTACCCCACCCTCTTCCAGTCCCACCGCCCGACGCCTTGAAGTACCACCCACCCCCGCCCGGCGGCGTCGGCACCCCGCCCCCCGGCCCCGGCGGACCACCGCCGCCACCGCCCGCCGCGTCCTGCAACTTCTTCCGACCGCACTCCGCCGACACCTTCAGCGACCAGATCCCCATCGCATCGTCGGGCTCGGAGTACTCCAGCCTGTCCGTCAACTGATCTTCCGTCAACCCGCTGGCCAGCAAATTGAACCAGTCCAGGGATATCGCCGCCGACCCGAAAACCCCGTTCGCATACGCTGTGACGAGCAGGTCCGCACACGACTCCACGCACAGCGTCAGCAAGTCCGTCTTCGGCACCGTGATCCCGTAGTCCGCGATGACGCGTCCGATCTCCGCCTTCAGGTCCGTCGCCGCCAACTGAGAGGTGTAGATGACTCGCATCGACCGGTCTGAATCCGCGCCCAGCGTGCGATCCAGAACCGCGTACTCAAAGCGCGATACTGAGGATGGCCGAACGGAATCTCACAGATGAGGCGAGTGTCGACTCGGACAAAATCGGGTATCGGGAATGGCAGGTCAATGTCATCGTACTCCAGCGTGTTCATGGGCGATGGCGGCGGGGTCATGATATCCTCCTGATAGGGAGATCCTGGAACTGATCCGGAGTGCTTGGCGAGCCCATGAGTCGTAACCGTTCGATCTGTGGGCCTTGATTCAAGCCTCCGCGCGCCAATTTGCTTGTCTCAGTCCAAGAAAGCAAGCTGGATTGTATTCCTTTCGCGTCATGCAATGAGGGTGTTGGGAATATCGCCTGGAGAAGAACAATATGAGGAAGGCGGGTATCAGTCGCACGAGGATTGCGATGTCGGCGAATCGGTCAACCCCTTCCGATAGAGAAAGATTGCACCATACCGAGAAATGAAGGCAAGATAGGCAAGCGCATCATGTCGACCGATCGGTGGGTCAGTTGTTGAGCTCAGGCATACTCAGCCTGGTCCGGGCGTCCTGGGCGGTCATCTCGGTCCCCCTCACGCTCAGGCACGGCCCTCCCGGTGGGGCACCCAGCCGGGGAACTCCGAGCCGTCGTGATACCCGAACAGGTCGATCTCGTTGCCGTGGTCACGGGCCAGCCGCCGCAACTGGTCCAGGCTCGCCCGCCGTCGGGCGTCGTCATCGGCCCGGCTGGCGGCGAGCAGCGATACCGGGTGATCGTCCGCGCCCAACTCGGCCCGCAGGTAGTACGCATCGCCGACGTGCAGCGCCCACCGCCCGCCCTCCCGGACCGCCACCCCGCAGTGGCCGAGCGTGTGGCCGAACAGCGGGACCAGCAGGACTTCGGACCTGAACCCGATCTCGACCGAACGGGCCTCCAGCCCGAACCATCGCCGGGGCGAGGGCGGGTGCGGCTTCCACTTGGGGCCGTGGGCGAACTGCGGCGGGGCATAGCGTCCATGCCCGTCGGCGATGCTGGCATGTTCTTCCGCCGACACATGGATCACGGCGTCCGGGAAGTCGGCCAGCCCGCCGGCGTGGTCCGGGTCGCCGTGCGTCAGAACGATGTGCCCCACGTCGCCGGCCCGGAAGCCGAGGGCTTCGACGCGGCGGACGGCGGTGTCGGGTTCGTGGAACTGAAAGCCGGCCATCTCGATGAGCGGTCGGCCCAGCCGCCCGTCCGGGTTCCGCACGTCGAGCAGGCCGATGCCTGTATCGACCAGAGCGAGGTGGCGGTCGTCTTCGAGCAGCAGGCAGTGGCACGGGACTGTCGGGTACGGCGGGACGAGCAGCGTCCCGCAGTTGATGTGGTGGATTCTTGTCACGGTTCCTCCCGACCTCACTTTTTGTGCCGGTACACCCACATCTGCCCGTCGTCCCGGCTGTCCCCGGCGACGTGGCAGAAGTAGGCGTTCAACTCCCGGTCGTAGCAGGTGTTGGCGGCGTAGTGGAACTTGGGGCCGTTGGCCGGGAACGGGAGCGGGTCGGCCCACGAGTTGGTCTTCGGGTCGTACACATACACGCCCGGCTTCGTCCCCTTGAAGTGGATCGCCACCACCCGGTCGAGGCGGGCGTCGTACTCGTAGAACGCTGCGTTCGTGTTCGCCGGGGGCGGGGCGGTGCCCGTGGGCTTCAGGTGGCTCCAGGCGTTGCCGGCGATGTCATACGCCATGAGTCCTTCCCCCTTGGACCCGTCGCCGTCGTTCCGGTAGAAGCGGTCCAGCTTGGAGTCGTAGCACCCGCAGGCGTCGTACCCCTTGGGGGCCGGGCCTTTCGGCTTGAGGTCGGTCCACAGGTCCTTCGCCGGGTCGAAGACCGCCACCGTGTCGGACCCCACGGCGTAGAACCGCTTCCTGGACGGCAGGTAGTGGAACTGCGGGAAGCCCCCGGCGTTGATTGCCGTCGGGTTGGTCGCCGGGGTCCGCTCGAACCGGCCCGAAGCCACGTCGTAGAACCAGGGCGAGAAGACCCGCTTCTTCTTGTCCTTCAGTTGCGCCTCCAGCAGCTTCAGCCCCTCGTCCATCGCCTTCTCGCCGCCCAGGAAGTACCGGGGGACCGGCCCGCCCGTCGTGCCGTTCCAACTCAGGAAGGCGAACTTCTTGCGGTCGGAGTCGTAGGTGAGGTAGCCCCAGGCGTGGACCAGCGTGTGGACCGGGACCGGCTGCTTGGCCTTGTCGATCAACTGCCCGTCGTCGTCGAACAGGAGTTCCCCGTCCTTGACCCGCCGGGTGAACGTCTTGGTGTCGGTTCCGGGGTGGAGGCATGTCCAGGCGTGGGCGTTGATGTCGTAGAACCACAGGTCGTCCATGATGTGGCCGTCCGGCTTGACGTAGGCGTGGACGCCCTCGCCGAAGAGGAACGCCCCCCGCTTGTCCGGGGCGAGGATCAAGGCTTTGGCCCCCCACGCACTGCCCCGTGCCTTGCCCCACTTCGGGTCGGCGGCGGGCGCACCCAGGTTCAGCCACTCGTTCTCGCCGAGCGCCTTGATCTTCTCAACGTGCGCACCCGGCTTGGTGGGCAGGTCGGCGAGCGGCCCCTTCTTGTCCTGGGCACACAGGGGCGACGACGGATCGGCGACCGCCGTGACGACCACGCAGAGGGCTGCGATCCCGAACGCCTTGCTCATGTCCCTGCTCCCCGATGAGGTGCCCCCGACTGAGGGAGGTCACTTCAGTTTGTGCTTCTGGAAGAACTCCCACATCAGGTCGTTGGCCGAAACGTTCTTGGCCGACTTGCCGATGAACCCGACCGGCGGCTTCCGGCCCGGCCAGGTGTGCCCCCCGCCTTCGATCACGACCAGGACGACTTCCGAGCCGTCCTTGCCGTTGCCGTAGGTGGTCCGGATCACTTTCATCTCGTCGCCGTCTTTGGAGAGCGTTTCGGCCTTCGGCTTGTCGTCGCACCCGTTCAGCTTCACCCACGTCTGGACCGACTCCTCGACCCCCTTCAGCTTCATGAAGGACGGCCTCTTGCCCTTGGGCATCTCGAACGGCACGATCCCGTCCTTCGAGCCGTGGAAGTGGATCACCGGCACGGGGCGTTTGGGTTTGCTCTCGTCGATGGCGACGGTCCCGGCGACTGGGGCGACGGCGGCGATGCGGTCGGACAGTTCGGCGGCGAGGCGGTAGCACATCATGCCGCCGTTGCTCATGCCGCAGGCGTACACCCGCTTCTCGTCAACCGTGACCACCGTGCCGAGGTCGTCGAGCAGCTTGGAGATGAAGGCCACGTCGTCGGGTTTGCCCTCGGCCATCTTGCCCGTGAACCCACCGGCGTTCCAGGTGAGGAAGGGCCCGGTGCCGGTGCCGCTCGGATACACCACCACGAACCCGGCGGCGTCCGCCTTCTCGGTTAACCCGGAGAACGACACCATCATCGGCCCGTTCATCGCCGCCCCGTGCAGGGCCAGCACGACCGGGCCGGGCGTCTTCGGGTCGTACTTCTTGGGAATGTGGACGAGGTACGTCCGCTTCAGCCCGTCGACCGTCAACGTGCGGGTGTGGTCCCCGGCACCCAGCGGTGCGGGCGGCTCCTTCTTCGGGCCGTCCTGGGCGACCGAGACAGGGCCGGTCAGCCCGACGAGCAGCACCGCCAGCGCCACCACAGCAGCGGATTTGATCCCGGTCATTCCGATTCCTCCCACCCGCCAGATCGCTGGGTAGCAAACCCGATGGAAGCGTGGCCGACTTCTCGGCATGGCAACGCCTCCATCAGCCACGAGGCCCAGACACCCGTAGACTCCACCCGACCTGACGACATCCCCGCGATCGGACAGCATTGAGAGCGCCGGGGCTCAAACAGCACCCCTGATCTATTCCGTGTGTGCGAGATTCCCCATCTTCTCCTCGAAGAATCAGGCTGATCAGATTTTGCATTCGAAGATCTGGGGTATCGCGAGTGCTCTCGCAGACCGCATGCTCCGCCGAAACACAGTCAACGAGCAGCCGGCACAATGATCAGGGGGTTATGATAGGTAATCGTTACAGCCTCAGCCTGCTCGTTCGGCTGATTGGTGGTGGGCTTTGGAGAACTCATTGCTCGATCCCCTCCCTCAAACTTACCCGTCAAAGATGGTTCAAACTTCTTTGCTTCTTTCCGCAGGTTTCGCCTGACGCAACAAAAATGGACCGAAATCGTGCCGGGGGCATGAGCCGAGAGACCGCGATGCGACTGCAATGCGTTTGCAACATTGCCCCCATTTTGCCCCCAGAAATGGGTTGGTGCCAGGTGGTTCGGTTGGCGATTCAAACGAACAAACCCCGCAAGTCCTGAAACTTGCGAGGTTTGCGTCAAGGGTGGATGACGGGACTTGAACCCGCGGCCCCCAGAGTCACAGTCTGGTGCTCTAACCAGCTGAGCTACACCCACCATCACTCCTGGCATCTTACCTCAATGCCGATCGTTGACAAGCGATTCCCGGGGTTCCGCCAGAAGGAGTTGGTGGGTCGGAATCGGGGATGCCGACGGCGAGGGTTCGAGGGTCACCGCGGGTGGGTGCCCATTTCCCGGAACTTGTTGCGGAGGTACCGGGCCCGGGCGGCGTTGCGCTCCTCGCCGTCGAGCGGAGTACCCATCAACTTTTGCAGGTGAGCCGATTGCGTGTGGATGAAAAGCTGGTTCAACGTCAACGGCGTGATTTCGTCCACGAGGTTGAGGTGCACCCCGAGGCGGACCGCGGAAAGGAGTTCCATCGTCTCGTTCGAGGTGATCATCGTCGCGCTGCTGAGCAGGCCGAGAGCCCGGGCGATGCGGTCTTGCTCGGCCTGTTTCCGCTCGCGGAGCAGCACCTGCCGGGCCTGACGCTCGTACTGCAGGATCATCACGATCACCTCGCGAATCTCCGTCAGCACGCGGGATTCGGACTTCCCGAGCGTGACCTGGTTGGAGATCTGGTAGAGGTCGCCGGTCGCCTGGCTTCCTTCGCCGTACATCCCGCGGACGACGAGGTTGATTTTCTGGAGTGCCCGGAAGACTTTTTCGAGTTGCTTGGTGATCCCTAGGGCGGGGAGGTGGAGCATGACGCTGGCCCGCATTCCGGTGCCGACATTGGTGGGGCAGGCGGTGAGGTAGCCGAACTGGTCGTGGAAGGCGTAGATGAGCTTGGCTTCGAGGGCGTCGTCGACCTTGTCGATCTCGGAGAGGGCGTCTTCGAGGGCCATTCCGCTCCGCATGACCTGGAGGCGGAGGTGGTCTTCCTCGTTGACCATGATCGAGACGGATTCTTTTTCGTCGAAGGCGACGCCGCGGGGCCCTTCGAGGACGTTGGCGAGTTCGCGGCTGATGAGCTGGCGTTCGACGAGGAACTGGCGGTCGAGTGCGGGAAGCGTGGTGACGTTGAGGTATTTCGGTTTGACGGGGAGGTCGGCTTTCCCGACGGCGTCGCGGATTTTGGCCTCGGCTTCGGATTTTTGGGCAGCGGAGGCGCGGCTGGTGAAGGGGAAGTTGGCGAGGTTGCGGGCGAGGCGGATCCGCGTGGAGATGACAACGTCCGAGTCCGGGCCGGAGCCGCGGAGCCATTCGCCGAGGTTGGGGAGCAGACTGTCGAGATTCATCCCGGGCCTTCTTTCTGCCGGATCCGATCGCGGATTCGGGCGGCTTCTTCGTAGTTTTCGTTGGCGACGGCGGCGGTCAGTTGCTCCCGGAGCTGGCTGAGTTCGAGCCTTCCGGCGGCGGCACGCGGGGTCTTGCCGACGTGCGAGGTCCCCCGGTGGATCCGGACCAGGAGCGGTTCCAGGGCGGTGCGGAAGGCATCGTAGTCCGCCGGGCACCCGAGCCGGCCCTCGTTCTTGAACATCGCATACTTTAAGCCGCAGACCGGGCAGGTCAACGATTGCGGGGCCTGACCCATCAGCAAAGCCAGAAGTGCGGGCAGGTTCAGGGCCGGCCCGGGGCCTTCCGGAATCAGTTCCTGCTGCTTCTCGCACGCCTCGCAGAGGTGGAGGGTGACGACCTCCTTGTTGACGATTTTGGTCAGGTGGACGGTCGCCGGTTTTCCGCAGTGCTCGCACTTCATGTCCACATCCCTGAGAATCCCGGAGAGGGCGTGTTCCGACCTCAGCCTTCTTCGAGTTCCCGGATCCGGTCGCGGACACGAGCCGCTTCCTCGTAGGCCTCATCGGTGACGGCCTTGGCGAGTTGCTTGCGAAGCTGGGTGAGCTCGGCGAGTTCGGAGCGGGCCTTGGGGAGTCGGCGGGGCTGTTTTCCCTGGTGTTTGACGTCGCCGTGGATGCTCTCGAGGAGGGGGAGCAGTTCCTCGCGGAAGGCGTCGTAGTCGTGGGGGCAGCCGAGCCGGCCGGTGTTACGGAACTCGACGAATTTCAGGCCGCACGTCTCGCACTGCTTCGAGACCGGGTCATCGCTGTTAGAGGATGCGGACGCGGTGTCGTTGCTGGACTTGCCGGCGGGTTTCTTCCCGGTTTGGGGCGGCTCGTGCAGGTACTTCTTGGCACAGTCCTCGCACAGGTGCAGTTCCTCGAACTTCTCGTCCGGAAGGACTTCCGTGATGTGCAGGGTCGCCTGCTTCGGACATCTCTGGCACTTCATCATGGCTGCATGACCCGAGTCGGGCCGGTCCGAGAGTGGCCGATCTCGGCACCGCCGTACGGAGGATTGTACCGTGGCGCGGGAAGAGTCGGAAGGCCGGCGGGTTCGGGGAACGCGGGAAAGCCGGGTGGATCGGCACCCGCCCAGGAGTCCGCCCTGGGGACCACACCGGATTCCCCGGATTTTCCACGCGGAATCGGCCGGATCAGGTTGCTGGCGGCGGTTCCGGAAGATTCTTCAAACCCAGCGCGAGCATTACCCACGTCCAGCCGGTGAAGATCAGGTCGATCCCCGCGAAGGTGCCGATGACCCAGAGGGCGGCTTCCGGCAGATCCTGCCAGATCATCAACCCCAGCAGCAGCGAGATCACGCCGCTGGCGAAGGCCCAGCCCCAGTTGTGGAACCGCAGCGTGGCGGCCATCGCGATCCGGAACGCCCCGCTGACCAGCAGCACCGCCGCCAGGAGCAGGGTCATCGTCACCAGTGCCACCCCGGGCTTCGAGAGGATCAGGAACCCGAACACGCCGTAGAGCACCCCGACCAGCAGGTGGAGGAAGACCCCCTCCCACTGCCGGGCCCAAAGTGCACTCGCGATCTGGGCCCCGGCGGCGATGAGCGCGAACATTCCGATGACCACGACCGTCGCAAGGGATGCAACAAACGCCATGGAAATGGCCGCCCCCCCGACGAGGATCAGGACGATCCCCAGTGCGAGGAACCAGCCCCAACTGGCCCGCATCGCGTGGACCTCGGCTCGCAATTGCGGCGGCAAACTCGGAAGTTCGGTGGCCATCGGTGAGGATTCCTCTCGGGTCGTGCTGGAGATTTTGAAGTTCGTCTCGGTTCGGGAAGTTCCCGTCAGTTTGCCGGCACATTCGCCGGGGTTGGGGCGGGCGAGGGTGGGATCGCATCGGAATCCAGCGGGCGGATCCGGTTCCGGACTCGCCGACCCAGCCGGGACAGAACCCGGGGAAGCGGGGGTGGGACCCCCGGCTGGACGTCCGACAGGTTGGGGCGAAGCGAAATCAGCACCAGCAACGGGGAATACCACAGGACGTACAAACCCCCGCGATCGGCGTGCCAGAACTGGATCCCGATCAGCAACGCCGCCGACACGGCAATGAGATCCCCCAGGTTCCGCACCGGCGGCCACGCGATCGACCCGAGCACGAACGCCGCGTACACGATGAAGATCGGCAACCGGTACGCCCAGTGCGCCCCGGTCCAGATGCTGTCCGTGGTCGGCACCCGCCAGGGCTGCCACTCTTCCAGGTGGGCCAGAGACCAGTACCCCTCGCTAGAAAACCCCGTGAAGAGCACGAGCAGGATCGTGATCGCGAGGGAGATCCCCCCGGTGGACGCGAGAGCGATCGCGAAGCGGGTTAGCCCCTTCCCCCGGTAGAACTGCATCCAGGCAGGGATCAGAACCAGCGGGAAGAACGTGGTGCCGGCCGCGAGTCCGAGGAGAATCCCGGCAGCGATCGGGGAACGGTAAGCGTAGAGAGCCCAGAGCATCAGCGCCGCCGGCCAAACGTGGTGGACCTGGCCCACGAAAAAGGCCGTGTACGGCACGAGAAGGTACAGCGCCGCCGCCGCCACGCCCGTCGAAAGATCCTGGAACACCCGCACGCCGAGAAGAACCAGCGAAATCACCACGGAAATGTGGCACCCGATCGCGAAGGTCCGCTCGACCCAGATCCGCACGGATTCCGGCTCCCCCGCCTGGGCCGTCTGCACGACGACGGTCGCACCCTGCTCGACGCCGCTGATCGCCGCCGGCCGACGCCCCACCGAGCCCCACGGATCCTCCGTCCGCATGTACGTGACCGCCCCGAGGCAAAACAGCAAGGCACACCCGAACCACGCCAACCCCGCCGTGCTCAGGTTCGGCGACGGCAACGGCCGCTTCGACGTCGCCAGGTCCAACAGACACCGCACGAACCACCAACCCGACGACGCGAGCAGCAGCGCATACCCCAGGAATCGCTCCC
The DNA here is from genome assembly GCA_964552815.1 of uncultured Alcaligenaceae bacterium. Lineage (GTDB taxonomy): Bacteria > Planctomycetota > Planctomycetia > Gemmatales > Gemmataceae > CAYUHJ01. Next base: position 9,474 of record CAZKIQ010000059.1, read on the forward strand.
GATCGGCCCGGTCGTGCGGGGACGGCGGCGGATCCGGGTCGCTCGTCACTTTCCGAGGCGGGGCCGTCGCCGCGATCGCGTTGGCTTCCTGAATCAGCAGAAACCCGGGGGCGAACAGAAACAGTGCCAGCAGGTCCCAGTTCCGCAGGCTGAGTAACCGCGAGAACTGGAAGAAGAGCGCGATCGCGAGGAAAAACGAGAAATAGAACCACGTGGCCGAGTTCGGCAAGTGGAAATCGAGGAAGATCGACGGCCGCACGGCAGTGCCTCCCTCGGGCGAGCAGGGGACGAATCGGCCCAGTACGACCTACCGACCCCATCCCCGGACGTCAAGCAAACGAGGAAGCCAGGGTGCTTCTTCCGTACTCTGATAGGAGCCAACCACGGATCGACTCCGAGATGCACTCCCCGATTCCCGAGGGATATCCCCATGCGGATCGCGTTCTTCAACACCAAGCCGTACGACCGTAGCCACTTCGAGTCGGCCAACTCCTCGCACCGGTTCGAGATCCAGTTCCTGGAACCGCGACTGACACCGGAAACCGTCGGGTTGGCGCACGGGTTCCCGGTCGTGTGTGGGTTCGTGAACGATGTCCTGGATGCCGGGGTGCTGCGGAAACTCGCGGCGGGCGGGACCCGGCACATCGCCCAGCGCTGCGCGGGGTACAACAACGTCGATCTCCCGGCCGCGAAATCGCTCGGAATCACCGTCTCCCGGGTACCCGCCTACTCGCCGTACGCCGTTGCCGAGCACACCGTCGCGATGATACTCACGTTGAACCGGAAGACGCACAAGGCCTACAACCGCGTCCGCGAGGGGAACTTCGCCCTCGCCGGACTGGCCGGCTTCGACCTCCACGGCAAGACCGCCGGCGTCATCGGCACCGGGAAAATTGGCATCTGCGTGATCCGGATCCTCGCCGGGTTCGGAATGCGGGTCCTCGCCCACGACCCCTTCCCGAACCCGGAGGCCACCGCGGCCGGGGCGGAGTACGTCCCCCTCGATCGCCTCCTCGCCGAGTCGGACATCGTCACGCTCCACTGCCCGCTGACCCCGGAAACCCGCCACCTCATCGGCCCGACGGCACTCGCTCGCGTCCGCCGGGGCGTGATGCTCATCAACACCGGACGCGGTGCCCTGATCGACACCCACGCGGTGGTCCACTCCTTGAAGGACGGAACAATCGGATACCTCGGACTCGATGTCTACGAGGAGGAAGAGGGGGTCTTCTTCGAGGACCACACCTCCGACGGGGTCCGCGACGATGTGCTGGCCCGGTTGCTGACCTTCCCCAACGTCCTCGTCACGGGCCACCAGGCATTCCTCACCCATGAAGCCCTGACGGCCATCGCGGAGACGACCCTCGCCAATGTCGCGTGCTTCGCCAGCGGCACCACCGGGCCGCACTGTCTGTGAATCCGGATTCCCGGAAACCTGCGTGGTCGGGAAATCCGTCACCCATCACCACGACCGGCGGAGGTTTCTCCCGGACTGCTTGACTCTTCGGGAAAACTGACAAATACTTCCCGCAAGACCCGTCTCCGGCATTCGCTTTCGCCCCCGGTTCGCCCCGGTCTTCGCCCATTTCATCGTCGCATTTTGTTTCCTATCGCCCATAACCTATCGCCCGGCCCCATCCTGGGGCGATCGTCATTTCTTTTCTCTCGCGGAGGGCAGAACATGTCCCTGGGTACCCGGACTGCGCGCATGAACCTACAGCACCTCGAAGACCGGTGGATGCCGGCCGTGACAGCCTTCTTCAACGCCGGAATTTTGAGTGTCCTTGGCGATTCCGCGAACAACAACATCGTCGTGGGGGCGGACGCGGGGGGGAACCTCACCGTCACCTCGGACGGTGCCAACGTCCGAATCCGCTCCATCGCCGGCACCCCCACGCGGGGTGCCGTCACTTTGATCACCATCGATGGCGGGAACGGCAACGATTCCCTCGTGACCGATGCCTCCCTCAACACGGTCGTCAACGGCTCACTGGTGGCGGCTCCACCGGCCATCCTCACCGGCGGTCGGGGGGACGACTTCCTCAAGGTCGGCCATGGCGGGATCGTCGGCGGACTCGCGGGGGTTGATGCCAACGGGGTCGTCGTCGGGCCGGTCGTCGGAAACTCCATCATGGACGGCGGAGCCGGAAACGACAGCCTGGTGAGCGGGTTTGGCAACGACGTGATGACCGGCGGTGCCGGCGACGACAACTACCTCTGGCCCCCGGGAACCCTCACCGATGTCTGGGATGGCGGCTCCGGCAACGACACCGCCACCATCGTCGGCAACGACACCTTCCTCGGCCAACCCGCCGGCGACGCCTTCTCCCTCACCTTCGGCCCCGGCGGTCGGCTGATCTTCCAAAGGACCAACCTCGTCCAGTTCACCGTCGACATGGGCACCACCGAGAATGTCGTCCTCCAACCCGGAGCCGGCGACGATGTCGTCACCATCGGAGACCTCACCGGTGTGCGGAACCTCCGACAGGTCACCGTCCAGGGCGGCGACGGGAACGATGTCATCGACGGTTCCTTCCAGTCTTCCCGGGCTGTGGTTCTCGCCCTTCTCGGCGGCTCTGGCGACGACACCATCACCGGCGGTGCCGGTGACGATGTGCTCGATGGCGGGGCGGGGAATGACAAACTCGACGGTGGCCGGGGCCGCGATGTCCTCTTCGGCGGCGAGGGCAACGACACCCTGATCGGCGGGAAAGATCGCCATCTCGACACGTTGATCGGAGGCAACGGGGCCGACACATTCTTCGCCCGCACCGGCGACTTGAGCCTCGATGTCGTCGCCGCCGACGGCGATTTGATCTGGCAAGATTGACCCCGTTTGAGCGTTAGCCCGAAGCGTGAGCGAGGGATCTGATGCTGCCCTCGCTGACTCATCGGGTAACTCCGGTAGAGCGTTAGCCCGAAGCGTGAGCGAGGGATCTGGTTCTGCCCTCGCGCGCGCTTCCGGCGAATCTGCCCGATCGAATCGCAACGGGGGCAGATTGGGCTATCGCGGTGGGAAGGTGGTGGCTATTGTTCGCGGCCGTCCCGGGGGTCCGGGCCGGGGAGGTCGCCATGCGATATGCCGTTGGACTCGGGCTGATTTTCGGGGGTGCTGCGGTCATCTGGATCGCGGCCACGCCGGCGACTTCCGGTGCAGGGTGAACGCCGGCCGGGTGTCCGCCCGGCTACGTCGGCGGTCCGCCGATGATGTTCCCGCAGATGCTCGCCCCCGACCCCGTGTTTGGGACCGTTCCGCACAGCCCACGACCGTCGCCGGTTCCGGTCCCGGTGCGGCCGTACCCGCAGCCAGCGGTGCATCCGCGCCCGGCTCCCCGGCCCGCCCCGCTCGCCGTCAAACCGCGCCCGGAACCGATGCCCCCGTCGCGGTTCGAGATGCCCGAACCGGAGGATCTGGGAATCCGTCTGGATCCGACGGTCCCCGCGCCCCGGGTGAACCTGCCGGACCCGGCGGCAATCGGAATCCACCTGGAGTGACGCGACTCCGGCGGAATCATCCGCTGGTTTTGGCGGCTTCCTCGGCTTCCCGCGCCATCTCCGCATCCATCTGCCGGGTCGTTTCCGAGTCGCGTTTGGACTGCCACCAGGCCCAGGCGACAGCCGCCCCGGCGAGGGCGATCACCACGAAACCGACCTCGCGGTTGTCGTAGCCATCCGACACGTTGAAGCGGATGACCAGCGGCAACGCGAGCAGGCTGACCATATTCATGACCTTGATCAGCGGGTTGATCGCGGGCCCGGCCGTGTCCTTGAGCGGGTCGCCGACCGTGTCGCCGGTGACGCTCGCCTTGTGCTTGTCAGAGCCTTTCCCGCCGAACTTGGTGCGGGGCTCGTCCTCGATCATTTTCTTCGCGTTGTCCCAGGCCCCGCCAGCGTTGGACATGAACACGGCGAGAAGTTGGCCGGCGAGGATCATCCCCGCGAGGAACCCGCCGAGCGCGAACGGGCCGAGCAAGAACCCGACGACAAGCGGCGTCCCGATCGCGAGCAACCCGGGGCCGATGAGTTCCTTCTGGGCGGTTCCGGTGCAGATGTCGACGACCCGGCCGTAGTCCGGCCGCTTGGTTCCGGCCCAGATTTCCGGGTCGCGGAACTGGTTCCGGCACTCGTACACGATCAGGTACGCCGCCCGCCCGACCGCGCGGATCGTCATCGCGCTGAAGAGCATCGGCACCGCCCCGCCGATGAGCATCCCGATGAACACGTACGGGTCTGCAACGGTCAACTTTGCGGAACCCTCGACGAAATCGCCGATCGTGAGTTGGCCGATCTTCTCCTCGGACCCGGTCACCAGCACAGCGATGAAGCTGGCGAACAGGGACACGGCCGCGATCACCGCCGAGCCGATCGCAACCCCCTTGGTGATGGCCTTGGTGGTGTTCCCGACCGCGTCGAGGTCGGCGAGGATCTGCCGGGCCGCTTTGAGGTCCGGTGCCGACAGGAACTCCGGGTCCGCCGGGTCGAGGTCGCCCCCGCCGGCCTTCCGGTTGAACCCCATCTCACCGATCCCGTTGGCGTTGTCCGCAACCGGGCCGAACACGTCCATGCTGATCGTGTCCCCGGTCAGGGTCAGCATCCCGATCCCCGTCATCGCCACCCCGAACGCGATGAAGAGCAGGTTCCCCGTGCTCTGGAACACCGCGACCGACGCCAAAATCGCGGAGGTGATGATGAGCACCGCCCAAACGGAACTCTCGTACCCCAGGGCAAGCCCCGAGATGATGTTGGTGGCGTGCCCGGTTCGCGACGACTTCACGACCTCCCGGACGGGGTTGTAGTCCGTGCTGGTCCAGTACTCGGTGCAGCGGTTGAGCGCGACGGCGAGCAAAATCCCGATCAGGCAGCACCACGCGGCCGACAGGTCGAGCCCCGGCGTGATCGGCGAGTGCTTGATCCGCGCCACTTCCAGCACCGTCAACGGCACCGGCGAAACCGCACCCTCCTTCGGAACCGACGAGTCCCAGGTGAGTCCCTTGATCGCGATCAGACGATCGACTTCCTCCGCGGAAAGCTTCCCTGGATCGAGCGTCTGGCCTCCGATGTCCCCCCGGTTCGGAACGGAATTCCACGCGGTGACGGCTCGGCGACGGTAGGTTTCGAGGTCTTTTTCGATTTGCAACGCTCGAGGGCTGCCGATTCCCTTGGCCTTCCGCTCCTGCTTCATCTCCGCTTCGAGTTTCGCCGCGTCGAGCCGGTCGAGACCCAATTTCCCCTGGAATTCCACGTTCTTGTATAGTCCCCGATCGATGCCGACGGCGATGACGTATTCGGGGTCGAAGCGGAGGAAGGCGACGCCGAGGGCCATGAACCCGAGGACGCTGATGAGGCCAGACCGCCAGAATCCGCGGTTGATGCTGGCCATCGCGGTGGTGCTGTTGCCGGTGGTCATCCCTCGGCCGACCAGTGCGGTCGAGATCATCGACGAGATCACCCCGACGGCCATCACCAGCAGCGGGAAGATCATCCCCTTGTGGCCGAGCGACGCGTACCCCAGGATCACCGCGGCGACCATCGTCACCGCGTAGCTCTCGAACACATCCGCCGCCATCCCGGCACAATCGCCGACGTTGTCCCCCACGTTGTCCGCGATGGTGGCGGCGTTCCGCGGGTCGTCCTCGGCAATGTTCGCTTCCACCTTCCCGACCAGGTCCGCCCCGACATCCGCCGCCTTGGTGTAGATCCCGCCACCGACCCGCATGAAGAGGGCAAGCAGCGATCCGCCGAACCCGAAACCGAGGAGCACCTCGTGGGCGGTTTCCCCGAACACGATCAGGATGAGGGATCCGCCGAGCAAGCCGAGCCCGCAGGTGAACATCCCGGTGACGGTGCCGGTCTTGTAGGCGAGCCGCATCGCCTCGCCGAAGCTCCGTTTCGCGGCCGCCGCCACCCGGAGATTCCCGGCCGTCGCCAATCGCATCCCCACGAATCCGACCGACGCGGAGAAGAGCGACCCCATCAGGAACGCGACACCCCGACCGACCGCAATGATCTGCAATTCCCGCCGGGTGTGGTGGCCATCGACCGCCGTCCACGGCCACTTCGCCGCGATGATCAGAGCCGTGATGACGACGATCAGCACTCCTACCACGTTGAACTGCCGACGCAAATACGCATTCGCCCCCTCCCGAACGGCCTGGGCGACTTCCTTCATCGCCGCGGTTCCGTCGTCGGCGGCGTACACCTCACGCATCAACCGTGACGCATACAAGAGGCCGGCGATCGCGATCAACAAACACGCGATCAACCCGACTTTTTCCAGAAGATCGAACGACGGCTCGATCAGGAACCCGAACGGCTGCCAGCCGAGTAGCGGAGTGGAGGAAGGCCCTGCTCCGAAAAGGAATGCCGACACCGCCGCGAGCCCAGCCGCAGCCCACGGAAAACGTTGGATTCGGGTACGTCGCATGGCGATCCGGAAGGGCGGAGACGAGGGAGAGCCACCGGAACAGGTGTTCCGACAATCAGACGGTGTAGCATAGGCCCCCGACTCGAACCCGTCTACCGTTGGCCGTGCATCGGTCGGAGGGAACCCATGGCTTTTTCCCGGCCACCATCGTTAGCCCGACGCGTAAACGAGGGAAGCTGTGGCAACGCTTGCCCACACGTCTGAGACGAATCGGGCTGACCGACCCCGGAATCCCAATCGGTGCTCACAGATCCTGCATCTTTTCCGAATTTTCTGGAATTCCCTCGCGATCCTGCCGATACAACCGGTACGTCGCGCAATTCCAGTGCGATCCGGATCTTCGAGCACGGAGTGGCTCATGGCTGGGCGATGGCTTCGCCGGTGGACGCTGGTCGGGATCCTGGCCCCCTCCGTGGGCTGCAATCTCTGGCCCAAGCATGATCCCATGCCGCCTGGCGGCTTGCCGATGCCCGACGCCAGCAAACCGTCCCTGCTCTCCCGCCTGGGGGGAACTTCCTCGCCGAAGTTCCCCGGCCCACCCCCGGAACAACCGATCGTCCGCGACCCCCGCAAGAAGGGAACCGGACTGGGAATCGGTGGCGAACTCGCCTTCGCCGATGCCGAGGTAGACGCAGCATTCCTGGAGGGGAAATCCGCCGTCGAACGCGATGCCCTCATCGACGTCGCCCGGCAGCGGTTCCAGAAAATCCTCGCCAAGGACCCCAACAACAAGGGGGCACACGTCGGATTGGGTCGACTCTACGCCAAGGCCGGCGACCGCGAACGGGCCATCCAGTCGTTCGAAACCGCACTCAGGATCGACCAGAAGGACCACGAGCTCGCCCACAGGATCGCCGCCTGGCAGGCCCGTTTCGGCGACTGGAACGCCTGCGCGACCGCGGCCCGCTACGCACTCTCCCTCGACCCGGAAAACCGCACCTACCAAAAGACCCTCGGCTACGCCCTCGCCCGGGGCGACAAGTGGGATGAGGCGTTCGAGACGCTCAAGCACGTCATGCCGGAACCCGACGCCCGGTACTTCCTCGGCCGCGTCCTCGCCGACCTCGACCGCCTCGACGATGCGAAGGCCCAGATGGAGATGGTGCTGCAAACCAAGCCCGATTTCGACCCCGCCCGCGAATTCCTGGCTACGATTACCGCTCCGCCCGCAGTCGGGCCTGCGATCAAATCACCGGGAGCTCCGGCGGACAATCCCGTCGTCGATCCGAACGTCCAGCAAACGCAAAACCTCGTTCCGGTCCCGAACCCGTGACCCCTGGGGGTCGAGGTTCACACGTTCGATCATCGTCCGGCTTCGGCAGCCCAACCCTGGGCTGCCGTTTCTCGTTCTTGATTGTGACAGAGCGGCCCCTCGCCGGGGTGGCCCCTCACCTCCGGCCCCACTCCCTCGCGGGGCAAGGGGAGGAAAAGAGGAACCTTTCCCGGTGTGGCGTTACTTGTCGCCGCCGGCCTTCCCCTTGTAGTAATCTTCGAGTCGCTTCTTCTGCTCGGGTGTCAGCACCTCGATCCGCTCCTTGCCCATCTTGGATTTGAGTTCCTTGATCTGAGCCTCGAGCTTGTCGATTTCCTCGGCGTATTTCGCCTGGATGCGGTAGACCTGCTGTTTCTGGGTGTCGCTAAGGCCGAGGTCCCGCCAGCCGTTGGGGAGGTAGCCCTTGAGCTTGGGCTCTTCCTTCTTCGGCTCGGTTTTTTTCGGATCCTGTCCGATGGTTCCGGTGGTGAGGGCGAAGATGCCGAGCAAGAACAGCGAAATGCGGGCGAACGTCATGGCGGACCTCGTTCAGGGGTTGGCCGGCCGGCGGAAGCTGCTCGCGCCGGCTGAGCGTAATTAAGCGACACGCCCGAGCGTTTGGCAATCACCTTCCGCCAGGGAATGAAATTTTTTCAAAATCGAACCCCTTCGCTCGCCAACACCCAACGGACTCCGCTTACCCCAGGCGGACGCATCGGAATGATGCTCACTTGCCACTGACCTCCAGATCGAAAACATTCGGCCCGTCGGCGTTCACCTCTCGAACATCCTGGCTGCCGTGGCCGAATCGTTCCGCGATCAGGGAAATTCCGACGGTTTTTTCTGCGGGAGGGGCACCGGGGTCGGGGTTCGGCACCTCCTTGATGGCGTGGACTTGCACGACATTCGACCCGGCCCGGGCTTCGCCGGCGAACTGCCCGTTTTCGATGGGAATGGACCGTGGGGCGGCACCGTCCTTCGGAAGAAACACGATCCGGCCCTGGGAAAGCGGCTTTCCGTCCAGTTTCACCGTGCCCGAGATGGGGACGTAGGGCGGTTCCTTGACCCCTCCGCACCCGAGCGAAAGGCATATTCCGGCCGTCAGACACCAACGTGCCATGAGACACTCCACCGTGCCATATCGGGGGGGAAATTACTCGGTGATGCCGTTCTCGTCGCGAATGGCCATGCGGGCGAGTGTTTCCAGGGGGACTGTTTCGGACAGGAACCGGACGGTTCCATCGCCGAAACCCGCGTTGATCCCGCCGGGCTGGGGAGAGTTCAGGGGGATATTGTTGCCCATGCTCCCGCAGACGCCGGGGTTGGTGACACAATCATTGGTGGTGTTGACATTGCTCCCGGATGGGACAAGCCAACCGGTTTTTTGGTTGATACGATAACGGATCGTACTGCACTGGAAGGTTCGAACATCGGTGTTGGTGGTACTACTCGGCAATGAGGATTTGTTCGAGCCAATCAGCCAGCCATGTTGGGCCATTGCACCCCATGGAACCTGTGTACCATTCACAAGTGTTAGCCAGTCCGATTGTTCGCCGAGAAACAAGGTGTTGCTCAGACCATCGCTCAGCGAGGCAAACTTTAGTCTGCTGGAGATGTAGAAGGATCCGTTGCCGGCGGCGGGACCACCGCGAGCCCCCGTGCCACCCCCCGGACTCCATCGGGTGTCGGTGTAGCCGGGCAGAACCGAGGGGAGAGCACCCGAGATGGCGGCGTAGCTCCCAGCCATGATTTCCACCCTGACGGCGGAGTTCGATAGCTTGGTGTTCCCCGATCCATCCTGAGCCCACATGGGTTTCGGGGTGGACGGGCATCGATAGATCGGAATGATGATGCCGTCGGCGGCCTGATAGTTCTGGGCCAGTGCCCAGCCCGGATTTCCAGTCGGTGGATCCAGGTTCAGGGATTGATATAGGTTCTGTTGCTCGATGTGGGGCAAGATATAGACCGGCCAACCATTCCCAAATTGTGCCCCGTTTGAGCCGGTATAAGCTCCAAATGGAGCCCGCGTATCCGCGGCACCCGGCGGCAGGCTGCCCTGGCCATCATGATAGACGTGCATGGCCAGTATGATCTGCTTGACATTATTCTGGCATTTCGAACGCGCCGCCGCTTCCCGGACCTTCTGAACCGCAGGCAATAACAATCCCACCAGTAACGCGATGATGGCAATAACCACGAGTAGCTCAATCAACGTGAAGCCCCTGGCCGCACGAGGAGGAGAGGAAGAGGACACGGTGCACCCCGAGGAATGGAGTCGGATTCTTGAACCGGTTTGCCAGGCGAGTCTTCTGGCGATTCAACCCTACCTTCTGTTCCTGGTTTTGGGCACGTTCAATCCGCCCACCAGTTGTTCTGCCTTTCTGAACAACTGCCAGGCCGGTCGGGATCCGTTCCTTCCATCCACCCCCAGAAAGGAGGGATGCTCCCGGAGCTCAGCGTCCTCTTCGGGACCCGGACTTCTCGGGAACGCCGTGTCAGTCCTTTCCCCGACGTCAAGCGGCGGCCATAATACCACCTCGACGCCCGGGCCGACGCGAAACCGTTCGCCGTCCTGTGCGGCATCTTTTCCCGCCTGCTCCCCAGGAGCCGTCGTGATTGCATCGACTAGCAAGCTCAAACTTTTCTCCGGTCGGGCCAACCGCCCTCTTGCCGAGAACATCGCCAAGCACCTTGGCACCACGCTGGGAAACATCAACCTCGGGGACTTCGCCGACCGCGAAACTTCCGTCCGCATCGACGAGGACGTGCGAGGCCGGGATGTTTTCGTCGTCCAGCCGACCTGCCCGGACGTCAACCAGAACCTGATGGAGTTGCTGATCATCCTCGACGCGTTCAAGCGGGCGAGCCCGTATCGCGTGACGGCGGTGATTCCGTACTTCGGCTACGCCCGGCAGGACCGCAAAGACATGGGCCGGGTCCCCATCTCCGCGAAGTTGGTGGCTGACTTGCTCACGACGGCCGGGGCGGACCGCGTGCTGTGCCTGGACCTCCACGCCGCCCAGATCCAGGGTTTCTTCAACATCCCCGTCGACCACCTCTATGCCGTGAAGGAAATCACGGCCCATGTGCGATCGCTCGGCATCCCGGCGGAGGATCTCGTCGTTCTCAGCACCGACGAGGGGAACGTGAAGAAGGCGGTACTGTACCAGCGTCGGCTCGGCGGGCAGATCGCGGTGGTGGACAAACGCCGACTCAGCCCGACGGAAACCAAGGCCGCCCACCTGATTGGGGCACCAGTCGAGGGGAAGACCGTCGTCGTGTTCGACGACATGATCTCGACCGCGTCGAGCATGGTCAACGCCGTGGAGGTCGCCCGGAAGAACGGAGCCCGAAAAATCTACGTCTGCGCGACCCACGGTCTGCTCGTCGGCCCGGCGGTGGACAAATTGCGCGACTCGCCGATCGAACAACTGGCGATTACCGACAGCATCCCGCTTTCCCGGGACAAGGCCGACAAGCTGCCGATGCTCAAGACGATCTCGGTGGCCCCGCTGCTGGCCAACGCCATCCACCGGATCCACGGCAACGAATCCGTCAGCGACCTCTTCGCCGACGATGGGGGGAAGTCGTGATCCCATGGCAGACGCGAATCCCAAGATCGACGCCGATCCGCGGCACTGTTCCGTTTTCCGCACCGATGACACGGGGAACACGTTCCTCGTCCGCGACGGGCTGACGCAAGACGAGGCAGAGTTGCTCGCAGCCGAGTTCGCGGCCCGCGGCCACAAGCAGACATACTGGATCGTACGCGACCGAGAATCGAAATGAGTTTCACCACGACTTGCCCGGGTTGCAACACCGTCGTCCGCCTCGGCTGGGAATCGGTCGGTGCCGAGGCGGAGTGTGGCCGGTGCGGGGCGATCTTCGAAGCGCGACCCAAAGAAGAACCGTCCCCGGTCCCGTCCGGGTTTGAGCCGCGTCTCCGGCCGCCAACTCGGAGCGCGGCAAATGACGGGTCGCCGATCGCGGCGCTGATTCTGGGTTGCGCCAATCTCGTACTGTGGGCGTGCCCGCTGATCGGGATCGGGACCGGATTCCTTGGGTTGTACTTCGGAAATCAGGCTCTGCGGGGCCCGCGCCGGGGTTTCGGGATCATCGCGATTCTCTTTTCCGTCGTCGGCCTGATGCTGTCCCTGGGCTGGGGCATCCTGCTGGGAGTGTGCATGAGCCGGGAAGCGGAGAACGGCCAGCAACCGGTGCGAAACAAGCCGCCTTTCCTGGACACGACCAACCCATAACCTCCGGAGCCGGCCATGCCAGAGGTGGTGTGCCCCACATGCGACGCGTCGGTTTTCGTCAGCGATGAGATGCTGGAGAAACCGGTCGCCTGTGGAAATTGCGGCTCCGCATTCGTTCCCGCCGCTCCGGCTCGGTCTCAAGAACGGGATGAGGACGATCGACCGCCAGAATCTCGGCGGTTCGGTCGCCGGCGATACCGCCCCGAGGGAAGGCGATACTCGGAACCATTCGACGATGACGACGATGACGATGACGATGACGACTATTTCGATCGGCGACGGTATGCCCGCAAGCCGGGTGGGGACTCCGCCACCGCCTCGATGATCATCGGGATCCTCTCCTTGCCGATGGCGGTGTGCTGCCCGTACATCATCGTGCCCCTGGCCATCCTCGCGATCATCCTGGGCGTGATCGGGTTGAAGTCCGACAATCGTCCACAGGCGATCGCCGGCCTGGTGATCGGCGGCATCTCGCTGGTGATCTCGATCGCTCTGGTCGCCTTCTTCGTGTTCACGCTGATGGCGATTCCCAAAACGCCACCGCCGGCACCGATGCCGGGTCCCGCCCCGGGCATGAACTGGCAACCGCCCCGAACCTTCCGTTGAGGTATCTCCATGAAATTCCCGCGTTTTCTCCCCGTTGCGGCCTGCACCTGCCTGCTCTTCGGGTGTGGCTCCGAATCACCCCCGGCGAATCCGAAGCCACAACCGACCGTTGAGGACGATCACGTCCACGAGCACGAGCGCGGCAAAATGATGCTCGCCGACGTCTCCAAGTACCATGCCGGCCTGACCGCCCACCTTTCCTCGAAGGAAGGGAACGAACTCGACGTCTTTTTCGAAACCCAGGACAAGGACCCAAAACCGGTCGCGGTTCCACTGGAAAAGTTCACCGCCCGCGTCTCCCGGGATGGCGACGACAAGATCCACGAACTCACCTTCGAGCCCGCCCCGGCGAGTGAACGGCCCAAGGACGAGAAAGCCGGCACTTGCTCACACTTCGTCGCCAAGGCCCCGTGGATGAAGCCCGAGGATGTGCTCGTCGTGTCGGCCGAGGTGGAACTCGACGGGAAGAAGCGAACGATGCGGTGGAAGAACTTCAACCCAAAGAAATTCGCCCACCACATCGAGTGACGAGACCCGGCAGCGAATCATTTCCGAGTTCGAGCGCCGCTCCTTGGCAGCTTGGCAGTCGCGGCTCTCGAAGAAAAACGCGGACCGATCGTTTGACAGATCCTCACCGCGGTTCCCGTTTGCCGCCGAGGTTTTTGACGATCTCGAACGCGAAATCGTGGGCCGCCTCCGGACCGGTCGCGGTCACGAATGGAAGGCTCGTGACCACTTTCCCCTCCTCGGTTTTGAGATCCTTGGTGGGGTAGTGCTGCGTCCGCGCCACCGGGTGATCGCCGAGCACGTTTTGTTTCGCGAGCACCCCCAAGCCGATGCAGATCGAGGCGACGACCCGCCGTTCACCTTGCTCGGCTCGTTTGAGAATGCCCTTGATGATGCGTGCGGCGTCGTTTCCGGCCGGCCCGCCGGGGATGTACTCGTCGATGCGGGCGCCGACAAAAATGACGGCGGCGAAATCTTCGGGTTTGACATCCGACATGTGTATGTCCGCCACGATCTTGTCCGGCGGAGGCGGCCGGTCGTCCTTGGGCGGGAAGCCGTTTTTCGGACGGAATCCACCCGGACCACCCGGCCCGCCCGGTCTGGCCCCTTTCGGCGGGCGAACCATCGTTCCGTTCGGCCCGATCACCAGGAAGGGGATCTCGTCTTTCGTCGTGCTCGCGGTCTTCACCTCGAACCCGCCCCGCTCGATGCCGTGCCGGACGGGAAGGTAATCGTCCAGAAGGAGATCCTTCGAGGGAAGCACGATCAGCACCCGGGCCGGAACTTCCACAGCGGGAGGCATGGGCTCGGGCATCGGCTTCGGTTTGGGTTCCTCGGGGAGAGGCGTCGGCTTCGGATTATCCGGGGTCGGTTTCGGATTATCCGGAGGAAGCTCCGAGTCGACCGGTTTCGTCGGAGGCGGGGTCGGTCTCGGGCGTGGCTTTGAGGTCAGTTTCGTCGGAGGTTCGGACTTCTTCCCCGCATCCACCAGTTCCGTTTCCGGCTTTTCGCGAAGCGAGCGGAAGGCGACGATCGCGATTCCCACTGCACCGAGGAGGATCAGGCCGGCAACCAGGATCAGGCGATTCTGGTTGGATTTCGCCGCGGATCTCCGCTTCTTCGAGCGTTTCCGCGGTCGGACCGGTTCCGGGTCGTCGAGTTGGTCGTTGCCGAAGGATTGCGGGACGACCTCGGCATCGACGACGACTGGCGAAGGGGTGCTGAGCCCGCGGGTGGAAACCGTCTCGGCCCCGGCCGCGAAAGCACCGGAGTGAGGCGACATCGCCCGGGCAATCCGGGCGCCCGAAGCACTGGCGGAGGAAACCTGCCCGGCAGCGAGCCGGGTTCCCGACTCCTGCCCGGGTTTCGCCAGGGGAAGCAGGGCGGAGGCCAGCTCCGACGGAGTCTGGTAGCGGTCGTCCGGGTGCTTGGCCAGCAGCTTCATCAGGATGTCGTGCACCTCGGCCGGCACGTCCCGACGGATCATCGACACCGACGGCGGGGCTTCCTGCACGTGGGCGATCATTTTTTCGAACGCGTTCGAGCCCCCGAACGGCGGGTTGCCGACAAGCAGGTAGTACAGCGTGCACCCGAGCGAATACAGGTCCGCCCGGATGTCGACCCCCGCGGAGTTGCGAGCCTGTTCCGGCGAGAGGAAGTCCGGCGTACCGACGACCAGTTCGGGGGCGGTCATGCGGGCGGCGGTGCCAGAGGTGGCCTCCGGGCCGTCGGTCATCGCGATGCGGGCCAGGCCGAAGTCGAGAATCTTGACCTGTCCCTTCTTCGTCACCATCAGGTTGTGCGGCTTGATGTCGCGGTGAACCATGCCCTTTTCGTGGGCGTGCTGCAGGCCGAGGGCCGCCTGGCGGATGAAGTGGCAAGCCATCGGCACCGCGAGGGGGCCCTTCCGCTCGACGAGTTTGTCCAGGCTGACCCCCTCGACGTATTCCATGACGAGGAAGTGCAGGCCGCCGGCCTCGTCTGCGTCGAAAGCGGTGACGATGTTGGGGTGCCCGAGTCGGGAAGCAAGTCGGACTTCCCGTCGGAACCGCTCGACAGCCCCCTCTGTCGCGGTCATCCGGCTGTTGAGGACCTTGAGGGCCACGGTTCGGCCCATCATTCGGTGCTCCGCCTTGAAGACGACCCCCATCCCGCCGGCCCCGAGTTTGCCGAGGATCTGGTATCGCGGGTGGTTTACCAGTGGAGCGTAGGGACCGGTGGACGATACTGGAGAAGTCGGGGCGGGTGCGGCTTCGCCGTAGATCGTGCCGCTGGTCGGGCCGGCCATCGCTTCCTGGGCCAGGCCGACCAGCGAATCCGGGCTCACCGATGCGAGCCGTTCGCAGCATTCCTCGCAGTTCGCGACGTGAGCCTCGACGGTTTCGCGTTCTTCGGGTGGCAGTTGACCCAGGCCGAAGCGGGAGAGCGTGGCGGGGTCTGGGTGGGCAACTTCGGGTGCGACGGGCATGGCGACAACCCCGGGCTGGGAGGGACGACACCAGAGAGATGGCCGGTTCAATTCGAATCTTTCAGAAGATCGTACCCAATCGGCGAGTTCTTGCCTTCCGGGAATTCGCTCGCAGGGAAGAATTCTCTGCTGAGAAAGTGCGTGGGGAGCTCGATTTCGACTTTTGGTCGCATTAGCCGGGGGAAATTTCCCGAGGAACCGTTGCCGAAACTCGGGTTGGAGGCTAGCATTGTGCAAACCGGAGCGATCTCGGTCGATCCGGTCCGACTAACTGGTGAGTATCTTATCCAGAGTGGCCGAGGGTTCAGGCCCGAAGACGCCACAGCAACCGGCCGGGGAATGCGTCGCCTGACACGTTCACCGGTGCTGGTGCTACCTCCTGCCCGACACCCCCCTCTGCCGAGCGACCAGCCGGCAAGCGGAATTTCGGGGCAGATAAGATACCGTGCAGGGGAAGCAATTTCCCGGCCGTTCTCTTATCTCACCAGCTGTCACGACTCCCCGGAACCTTCCGCGGGGGACCGTGCAGCATACCTGGAACAAGACCTCACCCGGATTCCGAAGAAGGCCGCACACCCACGCACCGTGCGTCGCGGAGCGGCTCTCACCTTCCCGGAAAGGGTGCCTCCGTGTCCTCCAGTTGCGTCACCGGCCTCAAGTGCAAGGTCTGCGGCAAAATCTACCCGCAGTCCCCCATCAACTTCTGCACCGACGACTTCGGGCCGCTCGAAGTCCAGTACGACCTCCCCGCCATCCGCGAGGTCATCCACCGCGACAAGATCGAAGCCCGCCCCCGGAACATGTGGCGGTACCGCGAACTTCTCCCCCTCGACGGCGAACCGACCGTCGGTCCGCAAGTCGGCGGCACCCCGCTGATCCGGGCCGACCGCCTCGCCGACGCCCTCGGAGTCGAGCGGCTCTGGATCAAGAACGACGCCGTCAACTTCCCGACGCTCTCGTTCAAGGACCGCGTCGTCAGCGTCGCCCTGTCGAAGGCCCGCGAATTCGGGTTCCGCACCGTCGGCTGCGCGAGCACCGGGAACCTCGCGAACTCCGTCGCCGCCAACTCCGCCCAGGCCGGGCTCGACGCCTACATCTTCGTCCCCTCGGACCTGGAAAAGGCCAAGATTCTCGGCACCAGCATCTTCGGCGCGAAGGTTCTCGGCGTCACCGGCACCTACGACGAGGTCAACCGCCTCTGCACGCAGGTCGCCTTCAAGTACAACTGGGGCTTCGTGAACATCAACCTTCGGCCGTTCTACGCCGAGGGCTCGAAGACGATGGGCTTCGAGATTGCCGAGGACCTCGGCTGGCGGTTCCCGCAGCACGTCGTCGCCCCGATGGCCGGCGGCTCGCTGGTCGGCAAGATCCACAAGGCGTTCACGGAACTCCACGCCGTCGGGCTCGTCAACCAACCCGTGACGACGAAGATGTACGGAGCCCAGGCCGCCGGGTGTAATCCGATCTCCGACTGCGTAAAGTCCGGCCGCGACCGCCACAAGCCCGTCCGCAAACCCAACACCATCTGCAAGTCACTCGCCATCGGCGACCCCGCGGACGGCGTCTTCTCCGCCAAGCTCATCAAGGAGACCGGCGGCTGGGCCGAGGACGTCACCGACGACGAAATCGTCGAGTGCATGCTCCTCCTCGCCCGCACCGAAGGCGTCTTCGCCGAGACCGCCGGCGGCGTCACCCTCGCCGTCACCCGCAAGCTCATCGAGCAGGGCCGCATCCCACGCAATGAAGAGATCGTCATCTGCATTACCGGGAACGGTCTGAAGACTCAAGATTGCGTCGCCGAGGCGGTGGAGCAGCCGGCGATCATCAAGCCGAGCCTGGAAGCGTTCGATTCGCTGTACAGCGGCACACCCGCAGCCGAAGCGGTTCTCGTCTGAGGCCGGTTGCGCGAGTTCCCGCTGATCCGGAACTTGGAACTCGGAAACTTGAAACGCGAGGAAGTATGTCTATTACTGTTCAAATCCCGCCGCCGTTGCGTGAGCAAGCCGGGGGCAAGCTCGACGTCCCCGTGTCGGGCGGCACCGTCAAGGAGTGCCTTGCGGACCTCGTGGCTCAGCACCCCGCCCTTGGGCCAAAACTGTTCGACGCGACCGGCAACCTCCGGCCGCACATCAACGTGCTGATCAACGACGAGGATATCCGCTACCTCGACGAACTCGACACGACGATTTCGAATGGCCAAATCGTCGCCCTCATTCCCGCGGTCGCCGGGGGATAACGGTGGCGGACCAACCCATTCCCAACGACGGCGAGGCACCCGAGGGGGCGGCGGTTTTCCCGCTGATCCCCGAGGAACTCGGCGTGCACCCGATGCTCCTTGCGGTGCTGCACGCATTCGTCTTTCTCGAAGGGTCCGACGAAACCGTTCTCAACGGCACCGTCGCCGAGGAAGCGATGGAATACCTCGTCGGCTACCTTCAACGCCTCCGCGGCGAGGATCTCCGACGGGTGAAGGAAGACATGCAAACCCTCGCCGGCTTCGCGAAGGGCGAGAAGTGGCCGAAACAACAGATCCGGTTCCTGCAAGAATTTCTCAAAGAAAACGGCATCCAGTAACGTTCAGCCTCGATGCGAAGCGGAGCAGGGGAAGCCACCCGCGCTCCCTTCGCGTCGCGGCTGAACGGGGAATGAATGATGAACACCGACAACCCGCTCGAACGGTATTCCCGGCAAATGCGAGTCCCCGGCATCGGCAAGACGGGGCAGCAAAAGATCATGAATTCCCGGGTCACGCTGTGTGGCGTCGGAGCACTCGGAACGGTGCTGGCCAACACGCTTGTTCGGGCCGGCGTGGGGTTTGTCCGTGTCGTCGACCGCGATTTTGTCGAACCGTCCAACCTGCAACGTCAGGTCCTCTTCGACGAATCCGACGTGACCGGCAACCTCCCGAAAGCCGAGGCCGCCGCCGTGAAGTTGCGGCAGATCAATTCCTCTGTCACCATCGAACCCGTCGTCGCAGATATCAATCGGTCCAACATCGAGGACCTGTGCCAGGATGCTGATCTCATACTGGATGGCACGGACAATTTTGAGGTGCGATATCTCATCAATGATGTCGCAATCAAACACAACAAGCCGTGGGTTTATGGTGGCGCGGTCGGCACCGAGGGGATGTCGATGACGATTCTCCCCGGGGAAACGCCGTGTTTACGCTGCGTTTTCGAGGCGTCGCCCGGCCCCGGGGAAGTCGGCACCTGCGAAACCGCCGGCGTGCTCGGCCCGATCGTGGGGATTATTGCGAACTTCCAGTCCGCGGAGGCATTGAAGATCCTCGCGGGGAAATCGGATGCCATCAATCGGGAATTGTTCTGTATCAACCTGTGGGATAACACCAATCGCCGGGTGAAGGTTGCACCCCTTAAGGGGCGTAAAGGGAAGTGCCCGTGTTGTGCCTTGAAACAATTCGCCTGGCTGGAAGGGGAGCATGGCACGCAAACGACTTCGCTGTGTGGCCGCAACGCGGTGCAGGTGACGCAACGCCGGGCAACCGCCCTCGATTTCGCGGAACTCTGCAAGCAACTCGCGACTTCCGGAACGGTGACGGCCAACAAGTTTCTGCTCAAATTCCAGGTGATCGACGCCGGGGAAGGCTACGAATTCACCGTCTTCCCCGATGGCCGGGCGATCATCAAGGGAACCGACAACACCGACCGGGCACGAACCCTGTACTCGAAATACATCGGGCACTGATGGTATGATGCATAGGGGTTTGTGCTGACACCGATTCTTGGTCTCGGCCCCGAGGATGCGATGTCATCAACCGCGGCAACGCCAACCACGCTCGACCCCGTGATTCCCCTCCATCCGATCCGTCGGTTCTCCCTCACGGAGTACCACCAACTGATCGACGTCGGCGTTCTTCGCCCCGGGGATCCGTATGAACTGCTTCAAGGGGTCATCGCATACAAGATGCCTCAGAACAGCCTCCATGCGAGTACCGCAAGCAAACTGGAGATGCGGTTCTGGAGATTACTCCCGGAAGAGTGGTTTCTGCGAACCCAGAAACCAGTCAGCTTTCCCGCCAGTGAGAGCGAACCCGAGCCGGATCTGGCGATCGTCGATGGTACCCCAGACCGTTACGACAGCCAACACCCGGGTGCTTCGGATGTCCATCTCCTCATCGAGGTTGCGGATACATCGCTGGCGGTGGATCAGGGAATGAAGCTCCAAATCTACGCGGGTGCAAAGGTTCCCGAGTATTGGATCGTGAATCTCGTGGATCGGCGGGTAGAGGTCTATACCCAATCCCGCGGTGGGAAGAATCCGGGGTATCGGCATCGCGTTGAGTACGGCCCCGAGGATGCGGTTCCGGTCGTGGTGGCGGGGAAAGAACTAGGCTCGATTCCGGTGAAGGAGGTGCTGCCGTGAGCACCTTCACGCTTCGGCACCCGACGCCGCCTCGCGCTCAGAAGCGGTTCTCCGACCGGGAGCGGACCTGATGCTCGAAATACATCGGGCACTGATGGTATGATTGGTCGAGGAGGCCTCCATGAAGTCTGTCGCACGTGTCACGAGACCACCCAAATCGGAAGTTTCGGAGACGCTCCTCGCCAATCGACAGGTGTACCGATTCTCGGTGCAGCAGTATCACCAGATTATCGACACCGGGATGTTGGCAGGCCAGAATTGTGAACTTCTTCACGGGGTGATTCTGGAGAAGCCGGTGGCGAATCCCCCACATGCATCAACCACCCGGAAACTGACTCGCTTCTTCTTTGAGTTCTTTCCCGATCCGGAGTGGGTTGTCGGTGTACAAGCAACGATTACCCTGAAAGACAGCGAACCAGAACCGGACTTGTTTGTCGCACATGGTCCCGAAGAGGAGTACGCCAGCCGACATCCTGAGCCATCGGATTTGGTCCTCGTCATTGAAGTTGCAGACACCTCGCTGGAAGTCGATCGAACCTTGAAGCTCTCGCTGTACTCGAGTTCAAAGATCTCCCAGTACTGGATCGTTGACATCAACGCCCGCACAATTGAGGTCTACACCCAACCCCGTGGTGGGAAGAATCC
The DNA here is from genome assembly GCA_964552815.1 of uncultured Alcaligenaceae bacterium. Taxonomy (GTDB): domain Bacteria; phylum Planctomycetota; class Planctomycetia; order Gemmatales; family Gemmataceae; genus CAYUHJ01. The sequence continues at coordinate 30,020 of CAZKIQ010000059.1, forward strand.
GGGGTATCGGCATCGTGTCGAGTACGGCCCCGAGGATGCGGTTCCGGTCGTGGTGGCGGGGAAAAAGTTGGGTTCGATTCCGGTAAAGGATCTTCTCCCGTGATTTATCTCGACAACGCTGCGACGACGTTTCCGAAGCCCGAGAGCGTCTACCGGGCGATGGATGCGTACGCCCGGACGGCACTCGCCAATCCGGGGCGTGGTGGGCACCGGATGGCCCGAGATGCGGCCGCCACCGTGGCCGACGCCCGGCTGCGGTTGAAGAAATTCTTCAATGCCCCGGCCGTAGAACGCGTCGTCTTCACCTACAACTGCACGGATTCCCTCAACATCGCGATCAAGGGCGTACTTTCGCCGGGGGATCACGTCGTCACCACCGACCTGGAGCACAACAGCGTTTCCCGGCCGCTGGTCGCCCTCGCGGAAGCGAACGTCATCACCCTGACCCGGGTGCCTTCCGACGCATCGGGAACGGTTGATCCATCGGAGATCCGGAAAGCGATCACGCCAGCGACGAAACTGGTCGTCGTCACGCACGCCAGCAACGTGCTCGGCACGATCCAACCTGTCGCCGAGATGGCGAAGGTGGCCCGGGAAGTTTCCGACCGCGTGCTGGTGCTGGTGGATGCGGCCCAAACCGCGGGGGTTGTGCCGATCGACGTGCAGGCGATGGGGATCGATCTGCTCGCGTTTCCCGGACACAAATCGCTTCTGGGGCCAACCGGGACCGGGGGCCTGATCGTCGGCCCGCGGGCGAAGATACGGGCCTGGCGAGAAGGCGGAACCGGCGGAGATTCCACATCTCCGACGCAACCCGCGGAGCTTCCTTACCACCTCGAAGGCGGCACTTCCAACGTGCTCGGAATCGTCGGGCTCGTCGCAGGCCTGGATTTCGTGGAGGAAAAAAGCCCGGACGCGCTTCGCGAACACGAGGTGGGGCTGTGTGCGCGACTCTGGGAGAAACTCGATGAGCTTGGTGGCTTCGAGGTGATCGGGCACCGCGACCCGGCCCGGCGGGTCGGAACCGTCAGCTTCCGCGGGCCGGAAGGGCTCGATTCGGAAACACTCGGCGGGGTGCTGGATGCGAGCTTCAGCATCGCGATCCGGGCGGGCTTGCACTGCTCGCCGTACATCCACGGTGCGGTCGGCACGAAGGAAGTCGGCCTGGTCCGGGTCAGCCCCGGGGTCTTCACGACGGCGGACGAGATCGATCAACTTGTCGAGGCGCTTCGCGACATCACTGGTGCGTGACGGCGGGACGGTCGGATCCCGAGGGTGCAGAAGTCCGACCGGTTCCGATCCCTGGCGGACCGGTGAAGAAACGCTCCACCGGTCCGCCCCGACTGATTACTTCTCGAGCTTCTTCGGCTCTTCCTTCTTGTCTTCTTTCTTCTCGTCTTTTTTCGGCTCCTCTTCCTTCACGGTCGGAGCGGGTGCGACCCCGGGACCGGAGATCGGTGCGCCGATCGGGAAGTAGGGGTTGGTGGGAACCGGGAGGATGTTGTCCTCCGGGTTGTAGTAGCAATCGTTCCGCCCGGCCACGTGCTTGCAGCCGAGGCCGGCGACGAAGAGACCGAGGATCGCGGTCAGAGCAGCAGCGCGGCTCATGGCAGCCCCATCCGTGGGTTGGTGACAGGTCGGTTGCCGGTGGCGGGCGATCGGCGGCGGCTGATGCCGCCGGTCGCCCGACAACGCGGACGGTTCTTAGTCGGCCGGCCCGCGTCCTTGCGGCGTGAACCGGCCGACCCCGGATCGACCCGCCCGTCAGCTCCTGCCGTGCGTTCGGGTCGACGCTTTTCTTTTCGGTTCGCGGGGTTTGCCGGGTTGACTGGATTTCCGGAACCAAGCGAATTACCGAAATTCGGGGAAGGTGGGAGGTGGTGGGGTGGTGGGGTGGTGGGGTGGTGGGGTTGAGTCGGTGGTGAGGTGGCGGGATCGGGCGGTGAGCTGGTGGGAGAGGTGAACCTTCACTCGGAGAATGCGGTCGTTTCTGGTGGGCGAGGGGAAGTATCCTCGCGAAGTGGCTTGACCGAGGCTCAGGCCGACTTTACCATTCTGATAACCGCACGAAAGGAGCCGACCCCGGCCGCACCCATGAACACTCCTCTGGGAATTCCCACGCCGCCGATCCGCTCGACTGAAGTCGTGCCGATGGGTGCACTCTCCCGAAACCTCCGGTCCAAACCGGCCGTCGGGATGGTCTGCTGGCGCTGCGGGAAGGTGGCCGAACCCGGAACTCTCAAGGGTTGGCTCCCCGTCGCCCAAACCAAAAGCAACCGCAAGACGACCTACGGCATCTGCCCCACCTGTGTCGACGACCGCTTCACGTTCTCCTCGACCACAGATGCTTGAAAATCCGCCCACTCGCCCCTCCCGGAAACCATCCGGTTGAGGGCGAGGCTCCCCGAGATTCACCCCACCACCTCACCACCTCACCACCTCACCACCTCACCACCTCACCACCTCACCACC
>CAZKIQ010000060.1:0-32462 GCA_964552815.1 uncultured Alcaligenaceae bacterium
TCGGCAATGATCCGGTTGTACTCCGCCCGGGGCTCGGGGGAGTTGTACTTGCCGAGATAGATCGCCCGCCCGTTAATTCGGACGCGGGCTTGACCGCTCGGTTTGTGGTGGGTGTAGGCGGGAACGAGAGACTTGGGACGGGGCATTCGAGACGCTCCGGAAGCGTTCCGGGTTACTCCTAACCCGGAACCGAACCTTCCGACCGCGCCCCAGACTGCCCGGGGGTAAGCTGTAACCGCTTGGGTCGACGGGACTTGCATCAAGTGGGCAGTCCCGGGCTTGAACCGGGGACCTAGCGATTTTCAGTCGAAGCCAACTGCTCTGCTAAGCCCATTGAGCCACAAGGGTTTACGTCATTTCGGATGGCCAATCCAGCTTCCACGGCCTCTTCATTTTAAGCTGTTTTTCGCATCTTTCCACACCATCTCTGACGGCGTCAGAGTTCGCTTCAGAGCAAATGCCGAACGCAAACGTGGCTCTGCCTCACGACGAGAACGAGTGAGGGCAGCGAGATTTTCGAGGACGAAGTCAGCAACGGCGTATGTTCAAAAACACATCGAAGTAGTCTTTGACATTAGCCTCGCAAGAGGACCTCCTCAAGAATCGGGACGTGTTACTTAAACAGATAAGTGATCCAATGTCAGCTATCGGATTTGGCGACACGGATTCTGCCGTGAAGCAAAAATCTATCTCACTCACTAACAGATGGCACACCGATGAAAATGCACGATATGGCAACTGGGCTCGAGCCCTTCATGGATGACGAGGGCGAAACATTCATCAACGTCACAACAAACGGGGGAGCACAATTCGAAGAGGTTGCCCTTCGGAGCGATTACGGACGGAAGGTGGTGGCTGCACTCCTCTGCCTGGTGTTCCTCAAGGGATACGCCACCGATCGCGAGCTGCGAGTAGCACTCGATGTGATTGAAGGGGTTGCCATCGGAAACCCCCGCAGGAAGGCGAATGTCAACGCCGATCGCGAAATCGCCAGAAAACCACTGGCAAAGGCAGTGGTTGCTATCGCACGACGCGGGGGGACGAAAAAGGACCTCTCCCGGTTGCTGGCCGAATTGAACCGCGTCGCACTTCGCGAAAACCTCGACACTGGGCGAGGGCCCTGGCCGACAAGCGAAGACGCGCTCGGAAAGCAATTGTCTGGCTTGGTAGACGTCTTGCTCACAAAGGGCATCACGCTCATCCGCCACCCCAACGATCGTCCGAGGACGTGGTCGATCTCGCCGCTGTTCGAGGAAAGTGGCGGAAGTGACGTTCAAGTGACGGACACAAGCCCAGTCACGACAAGCGAAAACTCCAATTCCGACACGTTCTCCCTTGACTCTCCCACGGTGGGAGGGCTCACAGACGATGACATCATGACCCGAATCAACGGAGCAAAGTTGTGACTCCTCCTATTTCACCCCAAGCGGCGGCAACACAGATCCCCTTGATGGAGGATCTGAAAGGAAACTACCAAATTCGGAGCTTCCTTGAGTCCCGACTCGGTCAACCCTTCTCGGGCGACTCGAACGTCCTAGTCCAGGGAATGCCGGGTACAGGGAAAACGAACGTCATTCTGAGCTATCTCAGGAAACGATTCCGAAATCCGGATTTCGAAGAGGGAGACGTTTTCTCCTATCGAACAAAGCACCAGGATTTCGCCATCTCCACTTACGAAATCCGCTTCTGGCAACAGGCAGGCGGCAACAATGACATGTACGCTTACATCAGAGTCGATGGAGCGACTGACACGAGGGCCGACTTGGAAGTGAAGCTTCGGGATGCAAGAAATAACGGGGCCGATCACACATTTATCTTACTCGACGAAGCAGGGGAATTGTACTACCGAGGACTCGAGGAAATGTTCCGGCCCGTGCTCACCGACCCGAGGATCACAGTTTACGCAACTGCGCAAAACTTCCACAACAAGCGAAAGACCGATACCACAGAGGAGGCGGCAGACCGATTGAACGCGTTTTTGCGGCGTTTTCCCAACAAGTTCCACACTGAAAACCCGACGGAACGGGAACTTGTGGAACTTCTCATCGACCGGATGCAAAAGTGGGGGATTTCCCTGGATCACCCGACAACGCTCCGGATGCTCATGCTCAAGTCTGGGGGAGTGGTAGGGCACGCCCTGATCCCGTTGATTAGGGCGATAGATAACAATCGCACGTTGACCCGCGATCTCGTGGAGCGAACAGACATCGACCTCACTGGTCGGTAAGCTCGATCTGCCTGAAGATGGCATTCGCGAACAACCACCTGCCCATGGGAGACGTCTCCCATGGGCACATTCGTTGGGCTTGCCAAAAGATCGGTAGGTTCGCAGCAAAGGGCTGGACACGTAATAGTATTATTCTTCTCTGTCTTTGTTCCTGTCTTGTCTATTCATTTCAGACCCACCCTGGCATCCGGATCACCCCAGGTCTCATTGCAACGTTCCCAGGGAGGGAAATATGGAGATATTCAGAGCCGGTGAGCACGGTAGTAGACTTCGGTCGACCAGAACCTGACTGGAAATCCGATGCCCCCTGCCACATCAGAAGATACTGCGACAGTCCGAAACTCATCGGCCCATCGACTCTCGTACCTCAAGAAGCTCCTGCTGCTGTGCCCAGGCATCGACCCAACGATTACCCAGGGACGCCTCGATAGCTTCACCCGGCTCTTCGCGTTTCGCCGGAGCAACGGGATCATCACCCGAGTCGGACAGGGGCCGCGAGCCTGGGCCAAGCTGCGGGGACTCCTGACCGAAAGTATTGTCGCCCGTCACCTCCTGGCAGATCGTATCCCTGGCCGCGATCCGATCTGGGTCGGCAGCCGCTCCCTCGCGACAACGCGGTTCTTCTGTATCGACGTCGATCTGGACCGCCCTTCCGCAGCCGAACCCCGACCGAGTTTCACCGAGCGGTGCCATGCCGTGGAACTCGCCCTGTATCGGCTCGGCATCAAGTCGCAATCACCACGACACCTGCTGATCGACGACACCCCGAGCGGTGGACGTCACTACTACGTTTTCCTGGCCGGACGGTTCGGCCGAGATCAGATCGTGGCCCTCCTGAACGCGGCCGGTGTCCAACACCGGTCCGGGCAAACCGAAATATTCCCGTCCGAAAACCAGGGCCTGCGTCTGCCCTTCGGCCACCTGTCCGATCGAGTCCGGGACCCCCATGCCTGGGTCCAATTTATCGACGACTACGACAACCGCCGTATCGAGCGGTTCGACCTGGCCACGCTAAACGCCAACCTGGAAACATTCACCAGTCAACGTCGACCGCCCAGGCCTTCCCCACCTGCTCGACCAACTCCCCCAGCTCGGCCGACCACCCCTCGTGCGACCCACACCCCTCTCGCTCTCCCCACTGCTCCGATCATCCGCACAGCCGTCGACCGCCTCGACGACGAACGCTACCTCCGGCTCATCGCTCACGGCATCCGCAAGACCGCCGACGCCGAGGAACTCCTGTCGCTGGGCATCCGAGAGGCCGGCACCCGCAACACCGTCCTGAAACTCCTCGCCGCTCACCTCGTCTGGTTCCGCCACCAGACCGCCGAAGTCGCCGCCGCCAAACTCACCAGCTGGGCCATGCACCGCCGACACGTCAGCCAGGACATCCACGCCGACCTGCAGCACGGGACCCGCCGCGTCCCCGACCAAATCAAGCGGATGTGCCAGTGGTACTTCGACCGCAAGGCCCTCCGCGGTGCCGAGGCCGTCGAAAACCGACACGCCCGCTTCGCGTGGGCCGAAATCGATGCCCTGCGAGAGCCCCTGACCCGTGTCCCCGACGCCGACCGCCCCGCCCTGGTCGACTTCCTCCTTCACTTCCTGCACTTCGCCCGCCGGCACGGCAAACCCCACGAGGAGGCCGGTCGCGACGCCGCCCCGGCGATCAACGCCGTCGTCCGCAAGTGGCCCGGCTGTCACCACCTGAACTACAAACAACGCTTCGAGCAAGCCCAGGCGATCGGACTGCTGTCACTGACACGGGGCCACTGGCAAAACCCGCACGGCAAGGGCCGGGCCCGCACCTACCGGATCCACCTTCCCGTGGTCCCCGACGAACTCACGACGTTCGGCTATCAGAACGTTCGAACGTTCCTGGTCAACGATCGACCGCAACTGACGGCGGAGCAACCGGAAACGACCGAAGCGACGACGCCGAGAACGGCAACGGCCCACACCCCGCTGCCCCCCGCTGCCTGAGGAGGAGTGCGGGTCGTCCTGATGACGCAACAAAAGGACGAGGCCCGCGGCCATCGAAAACAACCCGCATGCCCTCGCAGCAGCCAATCGATACCACCTGGTATTGGGACCTGACACGGCTTTCAGCGGGAAATCCCGAGATACGGCTCGCCACATGCAACCAAATACCAACGCCCTATCGACCCATTCCAGCGTCCCAGCCCCTCCCCGCACCACTCGACCGCTGTACCTCGCGAAACTCCCGACCCCGATCTGGGAGCGAGTGCACATCAACGCGATCCTGAGCGGACTGTCCCTCCAGGACTACCTAGCACAAATACTCGAAAGAACTGAACCACTCACCGCCCCATGCGAAACGCGGCCTTCACGGGTCAGTCACTGAATCCAATCGCCAAGACGATGACGCTCGCCCAACTGATCGCGGACGACGAATACGACCCCTGCAACGACCCCGAAAGCCCATACTCCATCTACCAGCGGAACCTCCACAACCTGCCCGATGGACGCCTTACACCCGGAAGCCATAAGCCCTGGTACCTGGGTCGCTTCCAACCGGTCATTTGTGACCCTCACCGATACCCCCCCAGCCACTCCCCTCTGTGACGTGCCCGTTGGGCGGCCGCCGAGGGACTTCCCGCACACGCCGTCGAACGTTAACTCTTTGATCGCCTTCTCGCTCGAAAACCGCTGGCCTGCATGGCTCAGCTGAAATCGCGAACCCTAGCATTGCGATTTGTCCGACAAACCGTCAGCCCCACAGTTCAACGTGTTGATCGGTTGCGTTTCTTGTACAAAGTCCAAAACTGCTCGTCCGTTATCCTTGGATCGGAACAAGCTAGTGACAGTTCCGCCGTGAACATGTTGAAATTAAGTATGTCCATGACGACACGTGGCTCGCAACCCGGCCCGTATCCGACTGGAACACAATGTCGTGTGCTTGTCAATAATTTCCAGGACAAATCAGGATAGTTGATTTGACCTATGACCAGTGAAAATGGAGCGATGGAGAAACATCGACCGCTCGGCTGATACCAAGACAGCTTGCCTTCCACTGCTTCACGGCCATTCACCCCACCGCACAGGTAGGGTGCATCTCCTCGTTTCCAAGTTGGCTCACACAAGCTCATTCCCAGATCGAGTGCCTCCTGAACTCGTTCTTCATTAAGGTGCGGCAAAACTTTCTTCTTCCAATGTCGCCTCCAGTTGAACTGGATGATGGTGCTGTCGGTCATGATGAAGCTCCCTCCGCGATCTACGGGTAGGCGTCTCTTTTGTTGGCGACCCAAAGTCCAGTGATCCCATAGTATGACGAAATTTGTGGGCATTTCCCAGTGGCGGGGGAGGAAGACCGACCACGGTTTACCCCATGTTTCGTAGGCCATTCGGAATTGAGACTCTCTGGATCTGGGAGACTGGTCGTCGCAAATGCAATCAAGAAAGAGACTTAGGGATAAATAATATCTGATCGCTATTTCCGTATGTCGATATACGAACTGGCCGAATCATTATTTCTTTACAATTACCACATCAAGTGTACTACTGGATTGCAGGATTGATCTTTCGATTCCCATTCCAAGCAGAATCGCCTCTATTTCTTGCGAGCTCATCAGTCGTATAAAGTCTTCCTGGGCTCGAGCGTCTGAGCCCATCCAGGTAATCTTGGGACCAGGTTTTGCTCTTTTCCCGATAAGACTTAAGTCCTCCTTCTCACGCAACTGAGCAGCTATCGTTTCTGATTTTACCTTTTCCCACAATTCCAGAATCGGGATCTCGTGACAATCAGAAGGAAGCCTCCCGAAAATGATGGCTAATGCATCCTTCAGTCTCTGAATACGGGCTGGGTGTTTAAACATCTATTGTCCTCGAAAAAAAGTGGCCATCTTTCCATCGAGCTTCAATTTGCAACGATCTCCGAATCATATGTGACTTTGCAATCATTTATGAGCCTGTACTCATCGCTTCTTCCGGAAACTGATCTTCACGGATCTGATCTCGATGACGTAGTTATAATGAAAAACATAACAAGTGTCGGCAAATCGTCTTTTGTAGTATCTATATTGTGGACGCGAACCGAAGCACAAGGAACAAGCGTAGATAGAAGATTTCATCTGTCTAAGTGCGGCGAAGGCCGGGTACGCTAAGTTCTATATTGTCCAACTATCAAATAGGTGTGACGGGCGTCTTTATTCCCTCCCCAGACCTCGACTCGATGCCCGTCGCGTTCGCCGGCCCACAACTTCGTTGAACAGTTCCTCACCAGCAGGTTCTTCCACAACTGGCTGTTGGCGAACGTCTCCTCGTCCGGGCTGAACAAAGAGAAAACACTCCTCGACGCAACCAGGATCATCTTCTTCTTTGCCCGGCTCAGAGCCACCGTGAGCCGCCGCGGGTCGAGGAGGAACTCGCCGGCCATCAGCAGGTATGCCGGGTCGCTCTCGGTAGCACTGACCAGGATCACCGTCCGCTCGCCGCCCTGGAACCGCTCGACCGTGTCGATGGCCGACCGTGACGGCAACCCGGTCGCCGCGTCGATGACGCACAGGGCCGGGAACGCCTGCCGCAAAGCAGCTCGTTGGGCACGGTGCGGCACGACGATGCCTAAGCCTTCGTCCGCCCCCAGGGCGAACCCGTCCCCAGCCGCCAGCACTGCGATCACCGGCTCGATGAGGGCCTGCTCATACGGGTTCCTGACCTGGCTGCACGCCTCGTCGTGGACGACCACAACCAGAGGGTACTCGGGACGCAACACCGCCGCCACGAACTCGTCGGGAATTGCTTTCTTTGGGAGCAGGTCACGCTTACGCGAATGGTAGTTGATGCCGTCGTGCCGGTACACCTCTTCCCGCAGAAACTCGGCCATCGCCGCGTGCAAACGGAACGACTCCGTGAACTGGATCATGGGCGGGTTGTGCTGCCGCAGGGTGTCGAACAGCGACGTGTACACCTCGTACTGCTTGAACGTGCGGCGGCACTCCCGCTCCCAGTCGTGGTGGACGATAGGCGGCATCTGCCGGTGGTCCCCGACCACCACCACCTGGCCTTCCGCTGCCAGCGGCAACGCGGCCGTCACCGCCTCGGGCAAGTTCATCTGCGAGGCTTCGTCCAGCACCAGCAGGTCGCAGAGGCCGTGGCCGAACATCAACTTGTCGAACTTCGCCTTCATCACGCTGTACACGCCGCCCGGCGTAACGCCGACGACCGCCCACTCGTTCTCCATCAGCACGTCGTAGTTCTTCGGCTCCCCCTTCGCTTTCTCCGCGTCCTTGGTCAGCGGAACGACTCCCTCTGGTGGGGGGGCGTTCGGGGCCACGCGGTAGACCGGCACGTCGAGCAGGCCGGGGTCGAGGTACAGGTCGAATAGGCCCGGCGACCGGCGACGGAGATCGCGGAGCTTCTCCTGCACCTCGGCCACGTTCTTGACCAACACGTCGGTCGCCGCGTGGGTCTTGCATGACACCAGCACCCGGCACGGTTTTCCCTGCTGCATCGCCCCCTGAATGCGGGCGAACACGGCGAACGCGGTGCTGTAGCTTTTACCCGTACCCGGTGGCCCCTGGCAGAGTACCACAGGTGCTTTCCCGTACCCGCCGATGAACGTCCGCTTTGACTTCTCAAAGTCGTGGAGCAAACCCTCGTCGCGGAACGCCACCAGCCCGGCCAAGAACCTCATCTGGCCAGGCGTCCCCGAGGCGTCCCGGCTCCACGCCACCGGGTCGTCCATGAGGGTGTACAGCCGATTCCGTTCGCCCCGGCACAACCCCTGGACGACTTGCGAACACCAGTAGCCATACCAGTCGTTCACACAGGGGTCGAGAGTGTAGAGGGCACCGTCCTCCAGCGGCTTATTGATGGATGGGAAGACGTAACCCCGCGACCATTCGCCGCCATACGATTCCGTCATTTCGGCTTCGACTACCGCCGCCCGCACCCGCCCTGTAGCGTCCGTCTCCGTCACCACGACTCGAGTAAACTTGACGCGATTGCCGTAGGGCAGTTGGTTTGGCGTCGGGGTGAATACGGTGCGGGCGGACGCGGCCTTCCGCTCGTCCACCGCCCACCTCGGGAACAACACCAGTTGGTCGCCGTCGCGGAAGGTGGACAGAGCCAAGGCCTCGTGCAAATCGCAGTCCAACCCGACCGCTTCGACCCGCAACCGCACCGCCATGCCGTCGTGAGACCACTTGTACTCGCCACCCTGTCCTCGGGGCACGCGAAACGGCGTGCCGGGGTACTTCGACTTGTGGGCGGCTTCGGCCTCGGCCCGCTTACGATACCGCAGTCGGTGATCGCGGTTCCGCTCGGCGACGTCCGGATCCTGGTCGGCCTCGATGTACCTCACAAGCAGCGTCTCTCCCATCAGCACCCGACGTTCCGGCGGGGCGTATCGAGTTCCCCGCCATTTGGCCACGGTGACGTGCCGCTCGATGGCGACGAACTCCGCAAGAGCGTGGGCCAGAGAGCTGGCCTTGTCCTCGTACCCGAACAGGTCCGGCAGAACGAAGGGGGTCTTTTCCACGTCGATGTCGCCGGAGAATGCTTGGGCGACGTGCTCCAAGGCCTCCAGTCGCCGCCGCTGAAAAGCCAAAAGGCCCTCTCGGGTGGTTCCTCGGAAGTCTTCGAACTCGTCACCACGACCGGGCTTCGGCGGCGGCAACTGGCCCCAGGTCGCATAGGCGTGTTCCAGCGGCACCGACGACGCGAACCGCGACCGCTTCGTGTACCACTCGGATGTTCCGTCGAGTTCGACCTTGCCCAGGTAGTCGAACACCCTCGGCCTGAACAGTTCGCGGAACGGCAGCGGCGTGCTCCAGTCGAACTTCAGGTACGCGGCCACTGATTGGAGCGACTGGCAGGTCATGGGGTAGTTCTTGAGCGCCCTAATCTCGTCGCTCAGGAAGCTCGCCACCGGCGAGTCGAAGCCGGCGAATTGCGTGAGGAAATCATACAGCGGCGGCGTGTTTTTCAGCACCGGCGGGAAGTTGCGGGCCAGCCCCTCTATGAGAAGCCGCTGCTCGTATCGGTCGAAGAATACGAGGTGAATCGGGGCCGTGTTCTTCCCGTCCTTGCTCCCGCCCGGAGCGGCCAGTTCGACCACCGCCTTCACCAGGTCGCGGGTCCAGGCCACGAACAGTTGTTGCTCGGCGGCCGTAGTTTCCGGCGGGCCGTCGGTCATGCAGACCACGGCCCGCCGACGGGCCGGATCGGGAACGCCGGCCTTGCATCCGACCACCAACGCCCCGAGCAGGTACACGCGGTCGTTCAGGTAGTCGTGCTGGGCGTCGATGTACACCCGGACGAGGTTTGGATTCAGGTTCGGGCCGGTGGCCGGGAGGGTGGTGCTGCCCTTGTCCGGGATGAAGCCGAGAGCCGCTGTCGCATCCTTCTTCACCGACCGGCGGAAGCTCTTGGCTCGGTGGATGAGTTCGTCCAGCCTTGGCCCGACCGGCCAGGTGGACGCAATCCGCCGCACGGTCGATTCGTGACCGGGGGCGGGAACGAGGTCGGCCTTCCGGCCAAGCGTTGCCGAGTCTGGGACGATGAAGTCCTTGAGGGAGGCGAGGGCCTGGATTGTGGTGACGCCGGCCCGACGAAGGGCCTCCTTCTCCACGCCGGCCATGTACGGCAAGAGGGACAGGTCTTCACGCTCGGCGGCGTCCTTCAGGCAGAACTCGTTGTAGAGGCAGCCGTCGCACTTGAAGGACAGGCAGAACGGCACGTTCGCGAAAGGGGCCTGGGCGACCCGCCGGGCCGTCGAGTCCGGCCCGGTCACGAGGTCCGCCACCGAGCGCAGGTAGGCGTCGGGGTCGGCCACCACCTCCAGCAGCACGCCCTTCAGACCGAACCACTTCTCAGCGGCTTCGCGGAGCGGCGGGATGAACTCGACTGCCTCCTCCGTCGTCGGGTCGGCGGCCGTGCGGAACAGGATGCCCATCTGGATGGCCGTGACCGGCACCCCGGCGTCCGCCAGGATGCGGTCGAGTATGGCGTGGTAGAACGCGACTTGGAGCCGGTGCTCGACCTTGGCCTCGGCGGTCGATTTCATGTCCGCGACCAGGGCGTTCAGCCGCCCGTCGCTCGTCCGCTCCAGCCGGATCAGATCCACGTCGCCCCGCACCTGCCACGCCCCGAGGGTGGCCTCCAAACGGGGTTGGAAGAGGACGACCGTTTCGCCGGCCTTGAGCCGGGCGACCTCGGCCAACAGGTCGGCGGTGTTGACGGGCCGGTTGTGGTCCCCGGCGTGCTTCTCGGCGTAGTGGACGGAGTGGAACCGCCCGCCCAGGTCGGCCTCGATGCCCTCCTCGAACGTCTTGCCCGACAGCGACAGGAGCGGGGTGATCCGCTGGGGCGCGACACCGAACTGTTCCATGAACGGCAGCCCGGCCCGCTCGGACAGCCGGAGCCGCAGGAACCGCTCGCACTGCTCCAGGCGGACGAACTGCGACACGTCCGTCGGCGTGACCCGCTGCGGGCGGGCCGGCGTGGGCGTGAGGACGGGCAGGGAGACGGTGGTCATGAATTGCCTCGCTCAGCCACCATTCATGCTGGTCGTTGATCGAACAGTGGAACACGCTCGACGTGAGCGTGATCGAAGCCGTAGTTGGGCAGCCCAGGATACTTCTCGCCGGGGACATCGTGGAAACCACCCCGGAGCTCAACTATCAACTGATTCAGGTAGTCGTAGAACTCGTTGACACCGTAACCAGCGGAGATGATGTACCCATAGACTTCGTGCGTTGGATCGAGCAGAGACACCTGAAACGGCTCGCTCACTTCAAATGCGGGGTGCAAGGCTGCCATAACTTCTCTCTTCATCCCGCTCATCATCTGAGTGATCGTGCCGGAACGATCCGGGTGGCGAGGGTGTCTCAACACGGAGGCACCCGTAAATGGAACCCAGGGTTGTTGTTGCCAGAAGGCTGCAAATTCGTTCAAGGCCCGAGTGTGCGAGGGAGGGTTCGGCACAGTGGCCTCAAAGAAGACCGCCGACGTGAAGAAGTCATAAGGCAGGTAGTGATCCTGGCGATGCTCGGGAACGTCCGTGCCGATGAAGTGCTTGACCTTCAGCAGTTTTTCGCAAGCCTTCTTCGCCATCGCTGGATTGAAAGTCGCCTTGGCTTCGATCACCGCTTTGACGTACTGCACTGGAATGCCACGCTTGCCACCCCCAGGGCCAGTGTCCGGGTTGTCACGAACATAAAGGACTGGCGACTCCAAGGCGTCGTAAATGATGATGTCCCATTCTTCCAACGGGCCGTCGTATTCCAGGCTTGGTGTAATGATGTGACCCTTCGTTACCCCGTATCGTCTCGGGAGGTATTTGGCGAGAAAGTTTCGGAACATGGCCTCGGCATCGACGCCGTGTTCTGTGGCTACAGGGTCGTCCGACGCCCGCAGCTTTGCCGCGTCATACAGGCTGAGCAGCGTGCTCCGTTCAGCGAACATCGCATCCGCACCGACGTGTTTTAGACGACGTTCCATTGGACCTACTTGAACCTCCGTGGTAACAACCAGCGTTACTGACCACTGTTCATGCGGCCCAATCCTTCGCCAGCAACTCGGCCTGTTCGAGTACGGTCTGGACGGCCTTCGGTTGCATGTCCGGCGGGTATCCGTATTTGTTGAGGATTCGTCGCACCAGCCGCCGCAAGTTCGCCTTCACGCTCTCCTTCAAAGTCCAGTCGATGGTGGTGTTCTTTCGTACCGTCTCGACTAGTTCGCGGGCGATCAGCCTCAACTTGTCGTCTCCGAGCACCTGCACCGCCGAGTCGTTCACTTCCAGGGCGTCATAAAAAGCGATCTCGTCGTCCGAGAGGCCGAGCGACTCGCCACGCTTGTGGGCTTCCCGTAGCTCCTTCGCTAACGCGATCAACTGGCCGATGACCTGGGCGGACTCCAAGGATCGGTTCTGGTACGCTCGGATCGCCTGCTCCAGCATGGCCGCGAACGAGCGGGATTGGATCAGGTTCTTCTTGGCTCGGCCTTTGATCTCGTCGTTCAGGAGCTTCTGGAGCAACTCCAGGGCCAGGTTACGGTGCGGCATCTCCTGGATTTCGGCCAGGAACTCGTCGGATAGGATCGAGATGTCCGGCTTCTTCAGGCCCGCCGCCGCGAAGATGTCGATCACCTGCTCGCTCGCCACCGCCTTCGAGATCAACTGCCGGATCGCCGAGTCGGTGTCCCCGCCGGTCGCCCCCGGCCCGGCGGTCGAGAGCTTCACGAACCCCGCCCGCACACCCTGGAAGAACGCGATCTCGTCCCGCATTTCGAGGGCGTCCTCGTGCGGCACGCACAGGGCGAACACGGTCGTCAACTTGGCGACCGCGTTCATGTACCGGGTCTTGGCGTCCGGCTCCTTCGAGTCCGGTTTCCTCGAAGCCTTCCGATCCTGTTCGAGAATGAACTCCTTCGCCCCGGCCAGCACCCCGAGCCGCTCCTCCGGCTTGCCGGCGAAGAACTTCCTGTAGTCGAATCCGTGGAGCATCGCCCGCACGATCTCAGCCGTCTCGCGGAGCTTCTCGACGACCTCCTCGATGGGCACCCCCGTCTCGTCGCGGTCGCCCTCGGTGTACTCGCCCAACGCCTGCTTCAGCATCTCGGCCAGCCCGAGATAGTCCACCACCAGCCCGCCCGGCTTGTCCTTGAACACGCGGTTGACGCGGGCGATGGCCTGCATCAGCCCGTGCCCCTTCATCGGCTTGTCGCAGTACATCGTGTGCAGGCACGGGGCGTCGAACCCGGTCAGCCACATGTCCCGGACGATCACGAGCTTTAGCGGGTCTTTCGGGTCTTTGAGCCGCTTCGCCAACGCCTCCCGCTTCGCCTTGGTGCGAATGTGGTCTTGCCAGCCGGTGTCCTTGGCCGAGCCGGTCATCACGATCTTGATCGCCCCCTTGGCGTCGTCGGCGTCGTGCCACTGGGGACGCAGTTTCACGATCAGGTCGTACAGGTCCACGCAGATGCGGCGGGACATGCACACCACCATGCCCTTGCCGTCGATCGTCTCCAGCCGCCGCTCGAAGTGCTCCACGAGGTCTTTCGCAACCAGCCCGAGCCGGGTGTCGCTGCCGACCAAGGCCTCCAGCCTCGCCCACCGGCTCTTCGCCTTCTCCTTCGCGTCTTGTTCCTCGCCCTCCGTGACCTCCTCGAACTCGGCGTCCAGCTTCGGCTTCTCCGACTCCTTCAGGTCGAGCTTGGCGAGCCGACCCTCGTAGTAGATTTTGACGGTCGCCCCGTCCTCCACGGCCCGCTGGATGTCGTAAATGTCGATGTACTCGCCGAACACCTGGGGCGTGTTGCGGTCGGCCTGCTCGATGGGGGTGCCGGTGAAGCCGACGAATGAGGCGTTCGGCAGGGCGTCCCGCAGGTGCTTGGCGAACCCGTAGTCAATGTTCCCTGTGGCCCGGTCCACCTTGCCTTCCAGGCCGTACTGGCTGCGGTGGGCTTCGTCCGCGATCACCACGATGTTGTGGCGGTCGGACAGCTTCGGGTACGCCTCGCCCTTGACCGGGGCGAACTTCTGGATGGTCGTGAACACGACCCCGCCCGACGCCACTTTCAGCTTCTCCTTCAGGTCGTCGCGGCCCTCGGCCTGCACCGGCTTCTGCCGGAGCAGTTCGTGGCAGCCGGAGAACGTGCCGAACAGTTGGTCGTCCAGGTCGTTGCGGTCGGTCAGCACCAGGAGGGTCGGGTTGTTCATCATGTCGTGCCGGACGACCTTGCCCGCGTAGAAGGCCATCGTCAGGCTCTTGCCGCTGCCCTGCGTGTGCCAGATGACGCCGACCCGGCGGTCGCCGTCCGGGGCCGACGCGGCGACGGTGCAGTTCACCGCCTTGTTGACGGCGTGGTACTGGTGGTAGCCGGCGAGCTTCTTGATGACGGTCGGACCGTCCACCTCGAACACGACGAAGTGCTGGAGCAAGTCGAGCAGCCGGCGGCGGCTGAGGACGCCCTTCACGAGTACGTCCAGTTCCGGCAGCCCCTTCGCGGCGACATCCTGGCCGTCGATGGTCCGCCACGGCATGAAGCGTTCCCAATCGGCGGTCAGCGTGCCGACGCGGGCGTCCAGCCCGTCCGACGCCACGAGCATGACGTTGGTGCCGAACAGGGACGGGAGTTCGGCCTTGTACGTCTGGAGTTGGTGGAAGGCGTCCTTGGCGGTCACGCTCTCGTCGGTCGGGTTCTTGAGTTCGATGACGGCCAGCGGCAGTCCGTTGACGAACACGACGACATCGAGCCGGCGGGTGTGCCGGTCCTCCACCACCGTGAATTGGTTGACGGCGAGGAAGTCGTTTTCCTCGGGATGGGCGAAGTCGATGAGCCACACCTTGTCGCCGGCAACCGAGCCGTCCGGGCGGCTGTACTCCACGTCCACGCCCTCGGTCAGCAGGCGGTGTACGCGGCGGTTGTTCTCGATCAGACTCGGCGTGTCTGCGTGTGTGACCTTGCGAACGGCCTCGTCGATTGCGTCCGCCGGGATTGTGGGGTTGATCTTCCCCAGGGCCGCACGCAGCCGCCCGACGAGCACCACGTCCGCGAACGTGGCCCGCTCCGATGCAGGCCCCTCCGGGGCGATGTCCGGCCCGGAGGCGACGGCGTAGTTCAACTCGCCCAGCCAAGCGAGCACGGCTTCCTCGACAACGGATTCGGTGAACGCAGCTGTCATGCCGAGTGCCTCGACTGAGCCTGGTACGTCTCGAACAGGAACACCGCCAGGGTGGAAGCCGCCCCGATGGCGAGCCGTGCGTGCCGGGGTTGCAGCCCCTTGGTCGTCGCGGACTTGCCGTGCCCCGTCCCGTACAGGTTCCGCACCTCGCCCATCGCGTTGGCGACCGAAGCCAGGTTCATGAGGAGCTTGTGGATCGCGTCCGCCCCCTTGGTCGTCGTGGACACATGATCCGGCACCAGCTTGAGTTCCTTCATTGTCCCCCGCACCAACTTGGGGAAGTCCCAGCCCGGATCGACCGGCAGCCCCTTCTCTTCGAGGATGGTCTTGCAGACCGTCTCCACGAACTCCTTCGCGGTGCCAATCGCCAGTTCCGCGTCTTCGTCCAGGGCGAGCAGCAACCGGTCCGTCTGCTGCCGAACGTAGTCGGCGTTCAACAGGTTGGTCACGCTCTTGACCGCCGTAATCACCGTCGCGTTGCCCACCGACAGCCGCCGGGCCGTGAATACCGGTCGCCCCGAAATTCGCCCCGTCTCGACCAACTCCACCCCATCTTGTCGCAGGAACTCGTTGAGCGACTCGCGGAGTACGGCCACCTCGTCTGCCTCCTTCCGGACGACCGGGTGCAACATCTCGCACAGGAACCGCAGGAACGTGTCCGCCGGCCCGGTCATCATCTCGAACCGCGGGTCATCGAAGACCCAATTGTCGTCCCAATCGTTGTTGTTGACCCGGTGCTGCCAGATGTCGTTCGCCGCCGACTTGAACCGTCCGTCGTGGGACGGCATGGCGTCCACGTCGAAGATGCGTTTCAGGAAGTTCTGTTCTTCGAGCCGCCCGCTCCAGTTCACCTTCTCCACGGCCACCCAATCGGAAATGTTCCGTCGGGTCACGAGGCTGATGCTCAGTTCGGTAGTCATGGCCGCGGCTCCCCTGTTCGCAGGACGGTGTTCCGAAAACAGGACAGTCTGCCTCACAGCCGAGTTCGGAGTCGGGTCCGGTCAAGAAGTCGCATGCAATCAGCCGCCCTCCAGGCCGTCGAACAGCGACAGTTGCACCCGCTTGGGTGCCGGTTCCGGCTCGGTCGGCCCCTCGGACGCTCCGGGCGGCGGCGGGAACAGGAACTCGGATTCAGGGTCATGATTTCTGAACCGATCCAGGGCGAGCGGGCGATTCTGTACTGCATAACAGTAGACGCAGCCGTGGGGGCAAGTGTTGTACTCCCCAATATCTCGGGCTTCAGAGCAGCGGCACCCCTCGCGGTTCCCCTTCTCCTTCGACACGACCTTCCGCCCCCGCACGTCCGCCAGCCGCCCGGCGTCCACGCAGCGGGCCTCGCCTGCACCCGATGTCAAGAACTCGGGCTGGCTGCACACCGTCAGTTGGATGCGACGATCGGCAGCGATCCCGGCCAGATCGCCGGCCAGCGTCCGCTTCCACTCGGCGTCAGGGTCGGACCACTCGAAGCCGAACTCCTGGGCTGCGTTATTCACGTTGCGGAGGGTCTTCTTGTAGACGTGGGCAAACGAGATCACCACCTCGTCGGTCGCCCCTTCAAGAGCCGCGGCCAGTCGGGCGAACTTCTCCAAGTGGAACTCGCGGGGGGTGAGCGAAGTCAGCAGGATCGTGTCGTACCGCCACACGCACGCCCGCGAGCCGTATTGCTCCGCGATCCGGCGGACATGCTCGACTGCCCGCCCGGCGTCCACCACCGCCTGCTCCAGTTCCCGCGGGTAGCCGTTGATGGTGTGCTGGACGACGAACGGCAACCCAAGGCTGTGAACCTCGGCCAGCCGCTCGATGAACGGGCCGACGTTCTTCGTCCAGAACACGAACCCGTCCACGTCGTCGGGTCGCAGCGACACCCGGCTGACCCGGTTGCTGTACGGGTTCACCGTCTTGCAGTACCCAGCCCGCAGGCGATTGGAGAACCACTCGCCGTAGAACGTGGGGATGTCGGTCTTGTAGCTGGCCGAGACGATCATGGCTATGCCTTAACACAAGTGAACCAGAATACCGTTGGGTGCCGTGCAATCCGGGTGAAGAATCGTACGCGAGGGTAGCCCAGCACATTGCACATCATGTCGCCCATGTCCGATGTTTGTTCGTCGGATGCCATCGTTCCGTTGTAGGTTCGGACTGCTGGAGCATCTCCGAACACGTCAAGGAATAGTGAAACCACATCGTTCTGGAACGAAGTGCTTCGCTCAAGCCTGTCAATGACTACGAACACGCAGCCCGATGGTGTCACATCGTACAAGTGCTGGACAGCGGCTTTCGCCTCGGCAAGCCGAGTTTTGTTTTCGGAGAAGATATAATTGAACACGACGATTTGAGCAGTGCGGAACTGGTAGGCGTAATCCTTGTAGGAGTCGGGGTTAAGCACATCGAAGTCAAGGAAGGCGGGCGAGATCGTGGGAGTGAAGGATTCCTGGTCGCCATCAGCGGCTTTTTCGAGTTCTTCTTCCGACGCATCAGCCAGTTGCTGCCATGTTTCCGCCCATTGCGGGACCGCATCCAGAACAGTAAAAGCAATCTTCTTGGGGTAGCCCATCTTTTGAGACATCAGGAACTTGGTTAAGCCCAACAACTCGGTCCCCGGCCCGCCGCCGATAGCAGAAATGTTGAGCCGCTTGCTTGCAGAGTGGCGGATGACAGTTCGTAACTCGCCCGAATTTCGTAGCACCAATTCAAACAGAGTGGCATTTGCAGGTGCGTGACGGTAAAGGTATCCCAAGCGGCAGAGAGGGTTTTGATATTGAATATCGGGTTCGTCCTCTTCATGCTCCTCGGCTGTGGTGTCGATGTGCTCACGGATTTCCGTGAGGACTTCGGAGACTGTCTTGCCGCTCGCAGCGGCATAGGTTTCGATGGCTTCTTCGAGAACACGGCGGATGAGGTCGATATACATCGCGGTTTGTCCCGAGATCGATTCGGAAAGTAGCCAGTACGGATTCACAGAGGCACAGTTTATGCTTCGCCGGACATCAGCTTCGGCAGCATGGCGTCCCGCGTGGCAGCGAGGTTTTCCGATTCCCTTACTCTGGCAGCGATTAGGTTCATCCAAGACTGGGCGTGCTGCTCGAAGACGGCGACGATCTTGTCGTTTGGTATCACCACCTCGAACTGCTTCAGGTCCGGCCCATTCAGGTTGGGGAACACCGACCCTGAAACCCGGGATAGCAGGCGGTCGAGGCTGAAGTCGATGAGTCGGTGAATGAACGCCCACGCCCCTGATTTTGAGCGGATCGAGCACACACCCCGACCGAGACAGTACACGTCGTCAGCGACAACCCGACGCCCCGTGGTCGAACCGCGAACGCAGAAGATCAAGTCGTTCGGCTTCGACAACCTGCCCGGCTCCGTTGTCCACTTCCGCTTGACGGCGAAATGTTCTCCGAATTCAACCGGCCCGTTCACCAATGGGGTGCCAATACCGACCTCGTTGTAGGTGTCTCCTGCGGGAGATGACCCCATGACGATCTCAGCTACCTCTTCAAGTTTCCCCACCCGCCATCCCTTCGGGATCGGGCCGAGGGCCGACGGATCGAACGAGTCCGGGAACAATTTCACGGTGGCGGCGTCCATGCCGCGGGGCGTCTGGCCGTCAGCTTTTGCCCGCACCGGGTCGAAGTCCACGAACCACGACCGGAACAGCGTCCGGGCCATCGCCTCCAGTGTCTCGTTCGTCCGCTGGTTCAACTCGATTTTGTCGTCCAGCGAGCCGAGGATTTCCGCGATGCGGATTTGGGCCTCGACTGGTGGGCAAAAGACCTTGGCTTGGTGAAGGTGGTTGCGGTTCAGCCCCGGCACCGCGGCCTTGTCCGAGTACGCGAGGAAGTCGAGGGTCCGCAGGAAGTAGGAGATAAACTGAGGATCGTTCCCTTTGAAGTCGCGGACGTAAAGCGTGGTGTTGAGCGGCCAAAAGTCCTGGCGGATCAGGAACACTTCTCCCAACGTACCGTACCGCCCGGTCACGACCCCAGGCCCCTTCGCCATCCCTGAATCGTGCGTCCCCGAAATACCTGAAGAAGACACGATGGGGACGTTGCCCACCCGTCGCTCTCGCTCAGGGAGGTCGTAACCCCTCTTCAACTCGATCACGTCACCGAGTTGGCATTCTCGCCAGCCGTTCTTCACAGCTTCAGCCCTCCAAGGTTGGCCCGGATGGCCTTCTCCAGCTTCGCCCCCTCCGCGAACTGCTCCTCCAGCTTCGCCACCAGCCGCTTCATCTTGTCCGCGAACGGCTCGCCGTCGTCCTCCACCTCTTCGGCCCCGACGTAGCGGCCCGGCGTCAGCACGAACCCGTGCTCCGTGATCTCTTTCAGCGTGGCACTCTTGCAGAAGCCGGGCACGTCAGCATAAGTGGTCGTGCTAGAATTCGTGGCGATGTGCTTCCGCAGGGATTTTGTTTTGTCGGTGGTCAACTGCGACTCGGTTCCCTCACGGACCGCCGCTTCGAATGTACCGCCTCGCCAGGCGTGGTACGTCGCGGCGATGCGGGCCAAGTCGGCGTCGGCCAGGTCGCGATGGGTGCGGTCGGTCATCACCCCCAACTTGCGGGCGTCGATGAACAGCGTCTCGCCCTTGCGGTGGCGGAACGGCTTGGCCGTCTTGCTGCGGGTGAGGAACCAAAGGCAAGCCGGAATCGGCGTGGTGTAGAACAGTTGCCCCGGCAGGGCGATCATGCAGTCCACGAGGTCGGCCTCGATCATCGCCTGCCTGATCTCCCCCTCGCCCGACTGGTTCGAGGACATCGACCCGTTCGCCAGCACGAACCCGGCCACCCCGTTCGGGGCCAGCTTCGAGATCATGTGCTGCACCCAGGCGAAGTTGGCGTTCCCGACCGGCGGGGCGAGGTACTTCCACCGGGAGTCTTCGCGGAGCCGGTCGCCGCCCCATTCGCTGACGTTGAACGGCGGGTTGGCGAGGATGTAGTCGGCCCGCAGGTCTTTGTGCAGGTCGTGGTGGAAGGTGTCGGCGTGGTGCGGCCCGAGGTTGCACTCGATGCCGCGGATCGCCAGGTTCATCTGGCACAGCCGCCACGTCGTCGGGTTCGACTCCTGCCCGTAGATGGACAGGTCGGTCAGCTTGCCGCCGTGGGCCTGCACGAACTTCTCGGACTGCACGAACATCCCACCCGATCCGCAGCACGGGTCGTACACGCGGCCCTTGTACGGCTCGATCATCTCGACCAAGAGCTTGACCACCGACCGCGGGGTATAGAACTCGCCGCCGAGCTTGCCCTCGGCGTTGGCGAACTTGCCGAGGAAGTATTCGTACACCCGGCCCAGGATGTCCTTGCCCCGGCTGTCGGCGTCCCCGAGGCCGATGGTGCTCACGAGGTCGATCAACTCGCCCAGCTTCGACTTGTCGAGCGTCGGGCGGGCGTAGTCCTTCGGGAGCACCCCCTTCAGGTGCGGGTTCTCCTTCTCGATGGCGACCATCGCGTCGTCCACCAGCTTGCCGACGGTCGGCTGCTTGGCCTTCGCCTGGAGGCCGTTCTCCCCGGCCCAGCGGGCCTCCTTCGGCACCCAGAACACGCGGTCGGCGGTGTACTCGTCGCGGTCCTCCGGGTCGGCCCCCGGCGTGGCGGTCAGCTTGTCGTGGTGCTCCTGGAAGGCGTCTGAGATGTATTTCAAGAAGACGAGGCCGAGGACGACGTGCTTGTACTCGGCGGCGTCCATGTGGCCGCGGAGCTTGTCGGCGGCTTGCCAGAGCTTTTCTTCAAAGCCGAGGCTCAAGCCTTTGTCATTCGTCCGCTTCTGCCGTGCCATTCCCGTCCCTCAACATTCCTTACAGGATGCCAGGATAGCGGTTGGAATGCGATGTCGGTAGTCGGCTACAAAAACTTTCTGCTTCGCGTTCAAGCGTCGCCCTGAAATCCCATATCTCCAATTCAACAAAGTTGTCAACGCTCGCCGTGTACTGACACGACTTGCCAAGTTCTACACAGGGGTACCTCGGTGGTCCGACCACTAAACAGAGGGTATCCCAATGGCCGCGAACATCGCATCGACGAACGGAAAGCCCGCCATCGCCGTCTACGGCGAACCCGCCTGGCACAAGCTCGGCACGCGTCTCGACGCACCCGCCACCGCCGAACAGGCCATCGCGGCGGCCGGGCTCGACTACGAGGTCGCCCTCGCCCCGATGACGACCACCGACGGGCTCCCCGTCCCCAAGTCCCGGGCCGTCGTCCGGGCCGACTCCCGCACCGTGCTCGGCGTCGTCGGGGAACGGTACGTCCCGGTGCAGAACCGACAGGCGTTCGGGTTCCTGGATGCCGTCGTCGCCGACGGCGGGCTCCGCTACCACACCGCCGGGGCTCTGGGTCAGGGCGAAAAGATCTGGCTGCTCGCGAAACTGCCCGGTCACATCCGCGTCCGCGACACCGACGACCTGGTCGACAAATACCTGCTCCTCTCCAACGCCCACGACGGCTCGGCCGCACTGCGGGCCTTCTTCACGCCGATCCGGGTCGTCTGCCAAAACACCCTCTCCCTGGCCCACGCCCGCGGTCAGGGGCAGGGCATCAGCATCCGGCACAACGGCAACCTCGCCAGCAAGATCGGCGAGGCCCAGCAAGTCCTCGGGCTCGCTCAGAAGTTCTACGACGACGCGGAGGCGGTTATCAACCGGCTCGCGGCCTCCTACCCGACCGGTGCCCAGCTGATGTCGTTCTTCGACGCCCTGTACCCGGACCCGCCGGAAGGAGTCGACAACGCGAAGGCGGTCGAGACGCGGTCGACGCTGCTGCGGCTCTTCGACGAAGGGATCGGTCACGACTCTCCCGGCATCAAGGGCACGGCGTGGGCGGCCCTCAACGCCGTCACCGAGTACGTCGACCACGCCCGCCCGACCCGCGGCAGCACCGGAACGAACCGGCTGAACACGATCTGGTTCGGGACCGGTGCCCAGGTGAAGCAGAAGGCCTGGGACCTGAGCCTGGCCCTCGCCGGCATCAACTGACGTCGCGGACGAGGACGAGACCGATCCAGGCCGCCAGGACCCGCGTCCCGGCGGCCGCGGTTCGTTCCGCCTCGCCCGCCGACGGGGGCGTCTCTCACCAGCCGTCCCGGACCAACCTTGCGGCCGTCACCTCGGGATGGAAGCCCAGACCGTAAACGGAATCCCCCAACTGGAACGCGTCGACGTGGGGTCGCGTCCGGCTGTTCGAGTACGCCAGCGGGACCGCACCGTCCGGCAGGTCGAAGGTGTCGAAGTGCCACTGAGCGGTGTTCGCCCCGCGAACCGCCCGGACCACGGGGTCGTCGACGCCGAACTCCGTCAACGTCACCGGTACCAGACCCGAGTCGGCCTTGGTTGTTCCCCGGTGAAGCCTGGCACCGCAGACGTGGGCGAGCAGCTGAGCCCCGTGACAAATGCCCAGCACGCCCCGCCCGGCCGCCATCGCGACCTTCACGTCTTCCATCTCGCGGCCGTAAGTCGACGCGTCGTCCGAGTGGCTGCGATCGTCCCCCAGCAACACAAGGCCGGCATGACGTTCGGGATCGAATCGTTCACCCTCCGCACCGTTCCGCAGCACGGAGTCGAAGGGGCAGCCAAACCGCTCGAACATGGCCGGAAACAGTCCGAGATCCTCTGCGTGGGCCGTGACGACCAGAAACCTTCGCGGAACGGGACGTGACATCGCATGGCTCCTGAATCCGGCGGACGAAACTTCACCGCGAACCACCAGCCGACCGGGGTAACTCGCAGGCACCCTTACTCTCGGAGCCTGTCATGCTCACGGCCAAGGTCGGGTACACCAGAACGGTCGGATCGAACTCCTACACGGCCGTCCTGGACGGCGACATCCCGGCCACCCCCGACGACCCGGAAGTCGTGCTCGCCAAGATCGGCGAACTGTTCGCCCTGGCCGAAGAGGCCCTCAACGTCGAAATCGAGCGGAGTCGGAAACAGCGGTCCGAAACGGCTCAAAGGCCGGTGACTGCTCACGCGACAAATGCTCATCCGACTCGTACCGAGGAGGCGATCACCACGAAGCAGGTCCAGTACCTCCAGAACCTCGCGAAAAAGGTGGGACTGTCGGGGGCGGAACTCGATGCCGAAATCGCCAAGGCGATCGGACGGCGGACCACCCTCCGCGGACTGACCAAGCGGGAGGCGGGTCGGGCCATCGACGCCCTTCGGAATCGCCCCGCGATTGCCGAGGAGGTGGTCACGGCACGGGAGTAAAGACGACAAATCCAGAAGCAACCCTGTCGAATCGAGCGGCAGGGTTGGAAGGCCGGGCCGCGACAGAGCCAAGCCCAGGCCGTGATGTCATCCGAGCTTGAAAGAGAGTTCGATATCGGACCCTGAGACGCAACAGTTTCGCTTCTGCGAGCAGATGTTGCCCGGATTGGGCAAAAATCCGGCCAGAGTATTGGGGACTTTTCGGTGGCGTTCCGACACACTGCCATCCCCTCTCGTCTGGGGCGTTCCCTCTACACCCCATCGTCCAACACAGATCCTTTACCGGCCGCCTTCCTCCCTCGGGCCGGGCAAAACCGACATCCGCCTGACAGACCACATCAGTTCGAGACAGTGATCCAGTGACACAGAAAGGAAGATATCTAAATATGACCCGCCGCCGAGCGGATACGAGGGAGGGCTCATGTCAAGCACGGCCACGACAAAGGCCACGAGACCGACAGGAACGCTCGAGCACCTCCTGTCACGCGGCCCGGGCCTCACGGTCAGCCGCACCGAGCCCGACATCGACCACCTCGCGTGGGACACGCTCGCAAAACTCTGCGGCTTCATCGCCCCGCCGGAGTCCGAGGCCGTCATCCCGCACCTCTTCCGAATCGCGATGACCGACCCCCCGAAGGCGGTCACGGTCTACGCCAACCCCCTGTCACTCGTCGCGGCCGGCGAGCCGACCGCCGAGTTCCTGACGGCGGCGACCCACGAACGGGAGACCTGGCTCGCCCGCCTGCGGAAGGTGGCTGGCGGCTCGTCGCGGCTGCAACGCCACTACGGGCTCCGGGGCCGCCGAAGTGGTTCGCCGATCCTGCGTCAACTCGAGTTCCACGGCGTGCTGATCCTCGCCGGACGGCACACCTTTCCCGACCGCTGGCCCGAGCCGTCCGCGCTCGCGAAGGAATCTCCCGCCGGTGTGAGGCTGGTCGGCCAGGCCTTCGGCCGGCTCACCGTGACGGAGGACCTCCCCAACCGGAAGCACCGCTGCCGCTGCGTGTGCGGCATCGAGAAAACCGTCGACCGCGACCACCTGCGGTCGGGTCGAACCAAGTCCTGTGGGTGCTGGGCGGCCGAGTTGGCCGCCACCCACGAAGCACGCCGCATTGCCCGCGGCAGGTAGGCTTGCCCCTTCCCGTTGGCCCGGGGTTCCCAGGGCCGACGGGCCGACGTCGACGCCGCGACATCCGCCGCGGGATACAAGAAGCGGACGCACCGCCGGCAAGGGCGGTGGCCACACGGCAGCACGCAACCCGTGCGACCCGAACCAGGCCCAGTCGGCGGGCAGCCGACCCTGCGAGGGGGTGACCGAACACGGCACCGGAACACGAGACCGAGAACGACACGTAACGAAACGGGAATCGAACCAGAGTCGGGAACGAACCAAAGAACGGGACAGGGGAACGATGCCGAAGAAAGAACCCACCCGCCCGCGAAGGCGGATCCGATCGAGGAAGTGTATGACCGCCCGCGAAAGCGAGCGGTCCCGACCGACACCCCAGGCCACCCGCCCCGGCAGGGAAGCCGACACCACCACCCGAAACGAGGAGCGAACATGGAAACCGAGCCCCACCACCCGGACCCGGACACGAACCCGGAGACGAACACCGAGGCGATCGCGGAACCGCGGACGGCCACACCGCCGGACGCCGACGGCAAAGAGCACCGCACGCGGATCCTCAACGCCCCGATCCCCGAGCCGATCTACTGGCGGCTCCGCGACAACGCCCTGGCTTCCCGCCTCAGCTTCCGGGCCTACCTGGCCAAGTACCTGGCCGAATCGAAGGCGTACCCGCCGAAGGCGACCTGAACCCGCCCGGCCCCGGCACGCGGCCGGACCCCACCGGGGCCACGGCCCGTCCGCCCGCGAACGCGAAGGACCGGCCCCGGTCGGTACCCGCATCGGTCCAAGCCCCGGCCGGAGGCCCGGGCTCAACCTGTACCGAACCCGGAATCAGCCCTGGAATCGGGCCACCCGACCCACCGGCCCCGGACCGACACTGGTCGAACCTTCCGAGCGGAACGAAGGCACCGAACGCTCCGGGCGGTCCGAGCGGAGACAACGAAGCGGACCTCACGACCAAATCGAACGGATCGCCCATTCCCAACGGAAAGGTTCACGCCAACCATTCGGCGACACCGGGAAGTCGACGCGGCCCACCCGGAACCGGTCATCAGACCTGTCCCCTTCCCAGTCCCCCGTACCCGGAGGCACCACCGTGCCGAAACCCACCGACCACGAACGCCGGCTCCACCGACTCCGCACGAAGTACCCGAACCGCAGCCGCGACGCCCACGGCCACGAGACGTTCCGCACCGACGACCGGGACGACCCGACGAAGCGGTCCCACCACGCCCGGTTCCCGACCCAGACCCTCACGGTCCCGGCGAACGAGCACCTGCCCGCCCGGCTCACGATCCCGATCTCCCCCATCGGCGATGCGTTCTACGAGCAAGCGAGCCGGATCCCCGGCCTCAGCGTCCTCCGCCCCGACCTGACCCTGGAACTCACCGCCCCCCTGGACGACCTCCCCGACCGGCTCGAAGCCCTCGCGGACCTGTTCCACGACCTGACAACCAACCGCAGCCCCCACGACCCGGCCGAACCCAAGTACCTGGACCGAAACTGGAAGTGGCTCGCCAAACGGACCGCGGCCACCCTCCGCCGCCTGGCCCGCACGATCCGCGGCCGCCGAACCCACGCCCGCCGCCCCGCCCCCCGCACCGCGACCTGGGACGAACTGGTCGGCGAAGACGACGACTACGACCCCACGACAGACCCCGAAAGCCCCTACTTCCTGTACCAGCGCGACCCCCGCTACCTGCCCGACCGCGCGTAACGGACCACCCCGTCAACGAACCGGCCCATCACCCACACCAGGAACCCACCCCCCGACGCCGGGTCCCCACCACCCGGCCCGCCATCCCCGAACCCGCGAGGCCACCGTGTCAGACCTGGCCCAGCCCGAACCGGCCCAACCCGAACCGTCCCCGTCCCGACCCCGCCGCAACTGGGACGACCTACCCCTTCGGCTCGCACGGGCCAACAACCTCCTGGCGGCCCACCTCCGCCACGCCCGCCACGGCGAACCCAACTCCCCGCCCCACCCACCAACACGCCGGCTCGACAGCGAACACGCCTGTCAACTCATCGTCATAAACCGGCAACTCGACGACCTGCTCGCCGTCATCGAAGACCAACCCCCCTGAACACAAACACGAAGTGCCGGACAATTGCATCGAACTTCGCGAGTGACACTCGCGTACAGGGTCGCGCGAACCGGACCATGACAGCGATCCGGAGACCCGGGGAGATGGTCCGATCGGGCGTGAGAGTTCACGAACGTAACGGACAGTCCGACCCATTCCTTTCCGGAGTCGCCATGCGTACCGACAAATCCTACGGCCTCATGAACATCTGCGAACGCATCACCGATCTAAGCCCACCGATGGCCAAGTACTACAAGGAAACCTACGACGCCATCCGCATCCGGATCCCCCTCCAAGAAGGGTGGACCGCGGACAGTTCAACCATGGACGCCTTCCTCACGCCGGGCTACAGCGAGACGGCCGCCATCCCCAACCCCCACCTGCTCCGCTTCACCAAGGAATACCGGCAGGTGCAGGTCACGATCGCACAAGTCGGCAGACTGGACATCGAATTCACGGACGCGACGGGCGTGGGGTTCACCATCCCGGAAATGACCGACCTGCTCAAGCAATTCCTCGGGGCCGAATGGAACCTGGAAGAAGAACTCAAGTACTACAGAAACGCGCGGAAGACCTTCCCCCTCCCGCCCTGCCCGGGACAGCCCTGGATGGAGCGCATCACCATCCGCGACGAAGTCTTCAAGGACAACCCGCTGCCGCAAGGGCCCACCTGGGGTGTTCCCATAACTCCCCTGTCGCGTGCCACGGTCAAAGGGTACCTGGACGACTACCGGCACTTCCGGGAAAAGAACCCGCTGACCCGCGGGTGGACTGACAACACTACGGACCTCGAAAAGTACATCGAGACGGAAGGCAGCGACGTCGAGGTCGGAGAGCCGCCGACACTCTTCTTCCGCAACGGTACCCGCTGCGTGAGTTTCGAGTTCGAAACGGGCGAGACCGTTTACTACAGCCTGTACGACTCCAAAGGCCACGGATACTCGGCCGACGAAATCATCAACCTGCTTGCGGATCTGGTGGGCTCCTTCCCCAACCCGCTCGAACTGGCCGAGGAGTGGAGGGAAGAACACGGCGACTTCCCTCCCACCCCCCGCCGCCGGAAACCCTGGGATTACGGCATCCGGATCGATAACGACCTTTTCACCCCGTGACCCACCATGATGGACCCAGAAGTGAAGTAAGTTGTGGTAACGTCGCCGGCACCATGCCGGCGACAAGTTGTATGATCGGCTCGAGAGGAGTCAGGAACTTCCCCCTGCAGCAGGCTGGGACGCACGTTTCCGACAGCAGACCCTGGCCCGCGTCTCGCCGCTTCTTAATGAGCCCTACCGACATCCTCACGTGATTCATGTCCCTTCCCATGTTCGTTCATGATTTGGTTACCCTTCCACAATGCTTGGCTGTACATTGATGGCCCTGCTCTTCCCAGTACTGGCCAGTGGAGGGGATCCAAACTCGCTACGAGGAAAGTTGCCGGAAACGGGGCACCGACCCCGCAGTGGACATCGAATCGCTCACCGGACCCGGAGCCAGCCTCGAGGACTTCTGGTCGAAGGTGAAGAAGAACTTGCAGGCCGGCCGAATCCGGATGGTCTTCGTGGCCGACGTCATCCCCCCGGAACTCCGCCGAATCGTCGAATTCCTCAACGGTCAAATGGACCCCGCCGAAGTGCTCGCGGTGGAAATCAAGCAGTTCGTCGGGCAAGGACTCAAGACCCTCGTCCCACGGGTGATCGGCCTGACGGCCGAGGCGGAACGCAAGAAGACGGGTTCCGTCTCACCGGAACGGCAGTGGGACGAGGAGAGCTTCTTCGACGTTCTGCAGCAACGACGAGGGGACCGGGAGGCGAACGCCGCCCGTGAAATCCTCACCTGGGCGAAGAACACCGGCCTCCGGGTCTGGTGGGGCAAGGGGAGCAAGGACGGCTCCTTCGCGATCCTGCTCGACGTCGGCACCACCCAACACGTCATCGTCTCCGTGTGGAGTTCCGGAAAGGTCGAAATCCCATTTCAGTGGATGAAGGACCGAAAGCCGTTCGACAAGGAAACGAAGCGGGAGGAACTGCGAACCCGGCTCAACGCGATCAACGGCGTCGTCATCGCACCGGACACCCTCTCCCGCCGACCCAACGTGCCGCTCGCCGCGTTCACCGATCCTGACGCGTTACAGCAACTCCTCGGCACACTCGACTGGTCCGTCTCGGAAGTGAGGGCGGGCTGACACCAGGTTCCGCCACCCATCGGGAACCGCGGAAGTCCGAACCTCGTTCACGACGACGGTGTCCAGTTCGCGGTCCCCGGATCTTCCCTGAACCCCGAACCGGAGCCAAGCATGTCGACAACCGTCACATCGTCGGGCGTCACCTTCGCGGTCGATCCCGTCACACCCGCGACCCGGCCACTTTCCACCGTCCGCACGCACGAAGTCCTGGCCCAACGAATCGGGAGCCGCGTCGAAAACTGTTCGGACTACCACAGCTCCGTCATCAAGAAGGTCTACTATCAACCCCTTTTGGCCGCGGTCCACACCGCTTTCAGTGATCACCGACCCCTCGTTCTTTCTCCCGACGCCATCTGGATCACGATTGCTGAGGGCGTGGCCCAGCACATGGCCGTGCACGGCGAACGACTTCGCTCACGGGGCCAAACTGCTCGGAGCCGACAAAGAAGTGACTTGTCAGATCCTTCCCATTCAAGAACACGAGCCGCTCGACTGGGGAGAGCAACCGGAAGAGTTCGGTAGCTCTCGTGGGCCGGGCGGTCGAATCTGGCACCGCTTCGCCATACTTCCTGACGGCAGTTTCCTGGCGATGAACCTCGACATCAACGCCCGTGATCCCCGGCCCGAAGCCGGGAAACGTCGTTACGACCCACTGTTTCATGCGATCTGCCACGTCCATCCGACGACCCAGGGTATTCCCGGGGAGAACCCCTTGATCGCGGTCTCGTTCACGGAATTCCTCGAACGCATGCTGATCAACGGGGCACGGCCCTACTGGCTGGAACCCGGATTTGTCAGCCACGGCGATGCCGAACTTTTCACCCGCCGCGACTGAGTCCGCTCGTGAGCGTTCATAGCGAAAAGGACGATCTCGACGAACCGGAGGAGTCGGCATGGGCTGGGCGAAGGATGCGAAACAGGCTCTGGACGAAGGCCGAACCGTAAAAGTTCGGCCGCTCGGCGGTTCCATGCGGGGCCGGATCGAGAGCGGCCAACTGGTCACCCTCGTTCCGGTCGATCCTGCCGCAGTCTGTGTCGACGATGCCGTGTTCGTCGCCTGGAAAGGGGGATTTCTGCTGCATCTCGTCAAGGAAGTCGACACCGAACGGGTGCTGATCGGCAACAACCTCGGCAAGGTCAACGGCTGGGTACCGAGATCGGCCGTCATCGCACGAGTCGTGGCCGTGGCGGACTGAACCCCATTCCGTTGCCCAGCTTCCCCGTCAAAATTGCCGCGAGGGTGGCAAGTCCGGGTTCACGTCTCGAAGCCGCATCACCTGATCGTGCATCCGCTCCATCTCGTACTGGATTCGAGCACCGGCATTCTTCAACGCGATTTCGCCGATGGTGTAAAACGGACCCACCTTGCGTCCGTCGACTTCGAGATACGACGCCACCTCGTCTTCGTGGGGGTTGTTCTCCTCCCAGGCAACGACGGCCCGCTCGGTGTCTGGGTCGCGACTTTCAAGCAGAGTCGCCCTCACCTCGGAAGTGAGTTCCTGATCGTCGGACTGCCCAAGTGCCCAGAAGAGTTCACGGCGACTCCAGGGCCGGTCGATCACACCGAGGATCGCGGCGACTTCGATCCGGTTGATCGGGATCGGAGAGATCAGGGCCTGCCGAATGAGCGGGAGCGACAAGTTCGGGGCATACTCCAGTGCCAACAGGATGGCCTCACCGAGACTGGTCCCACCCGCTCGGGGCAAGGCAGCAAGAACTTCCTGAGTTCGATACCCGTGCCGCAACAACTGGCGAACCGCACGGATCCAGAGGTGAGGGCTGGGATTGGGATCCTCGGGCTGCACCCGGTTGAAGAGGGCGAACAAGGACGGACACCAGCGGGCGTCGGTTTGTTTGTCCGTGATCTCGAGGGCGACCGATACCGGTCCACCGAGAGGACCGTTCAACACCCTCTCCACGCATTCGTCGAGCCGGCCCGAGCCCAGATCCGCGAGAGCGTGCAACGCCTCGTCCGGACGCTCCGACCGTTTCAGTTCGGCCAGTATCCGTTCCTCTCGGAGATCCCGACACGCTTCAGCACGCGGACCCGTGATCTCGACCAGTTCCGGCTGGCCCTGGGTGGCCTCATGTGCAGCGAGCCAATCACCCACGAGTGCCGCACACCACACGCGACGCTCCGGTGCCTGGAACGAAGAGCAGAAGCGTTCGATCGCAGGCGAGTGGGCCAAGACCACATGCGCGACACGGAACGGGTGAAAGTCTCGCCCGGACAACGGTGTGATCGCACCCATTGACAACAGATTCTGGATGG
Source organism: uncultured Alcaligenaceae bacterium (assembly GCA_964552815.1). GTDB lineage: Bacteria > Planctomycetota > Planctomycetia > Gemmatales > Gemmataceae > CAYUHJ01. Next base: position 30,746 of record CAZKIQ010000060.1, read on the forward strand.
CCAGTCTGATCGCTTCAAAGGAGGGGTGCAGTTCGAGCAGTCGTTGCTCGGGAGGCTGGGGTCGTCGCAGCGATTTCAAGTACCACAGGTAGAAGTACTGGTCGATGTACTCGGCCGTGCCGCCGTGGAAGTCGACGTCGATCGCGTCACCGTCGACCTTGTGCGTGACACAGCACCCGCGGCCATGGAAATAATACTCCCATTCCGGCAGCCCGGGCACCGAGCCGCTCTGCGGCACGTCGGCCGGGTGCCCGAGCGATCCCCTTCCAGCCAGGTGCCTGAGATTGCCTTGAAGGCGATCCCGGACGATCTCGGCCACCCAGGACTGACGCTCGCGGTGGCGGACGAACCCAAACAGCGTCCACGTCTCCCATGGAGAAGGAAGCGAACTGGGGACCGGCAAACCCCGCAACGCCGCTGGTAGATTGGTGGGGACCGGTTCGCCGGTTCGCGTGATCGCGGCAAGCACGGCGGCGAGTCGAGCGTTCATCGCAATTCCTGGAATGGTGTTGGGAAGGGTAGCCGCGATCGGGGGAGCTACGAGACTGCGGTGCGGTAACCACACTGGGACCCGAACCCAGGGTTATGCACCTATGTCCAGATCATGCCGAATCGGATGCCGGCCTTCTCGTACCGCTTGTAGACCAACCGATGCCCGAACTCGCCATCTTGATCGGGTTGCAAGCGAGCGGCAAAAGTACATATTACCGCCTGCACCTCTCGAACACGCACCTGCACGTGAGCAAGGACCGGTTCCGCAACAACCGCCGCCCGGCCCGCCGTCAGGCTCAACTCGTCACCGAGGCACTGGCGGCGGGCCGATTCGTCGACGTGGACAACACCAACGCGACCGTCGAACTGCGACGAGAACTCATCGACCTGGGCAAGTCGCACGGGGCCACCGTCACCGGCTACTACTTCGCGTCGAAGCTCGCAGACTGCCTCACACGCAACGCGGCACGGACTGGAAAGGACCGCGTGCCGGACGTCGGGCTCTTCGCCGTCGCCAAGGCGTTGGTTCGCCCATCCCCGGACGAAGGCTTCGACCGACTGTTCCAAGTCACGCTTGTGGCCCGGTGGACGTTCGCGATCGAACCCTGGAACGACGAGACGTCTCCTGATGGCAGCGACCGGCGGGCTGCCGCCTCGGACGAACCGTCACCCGACTCGAGCGAGGGAACCCATGAAGGACCACTTCGGGGACCGGATGAAGCGGTATGATGCCGTCGAAACCGAGCGGTGTTTCATCCCACTCCTGCCGATCTACGCGAGGATCGACGGGCGGTGCTTTTCCGCGTTGACCCGCGGACTGGACCGCCCGTTCGACGTCCGCATCACCCGGGCCATGATCGAGACCGCCAAGTTTCTCGTCGAGCAGACGCACGCCCGGATCGGCTACACCCAGTCCGACGAAATCAGCCTGGTCTGGCTCCAGGAGCGGTACGACTCGGAGACGTTCTTCGGCGGCAAGGTCCAGAAGCTGACCTCGGTCCTGGCCAGCCTCGCGACGGCGAAGTTCCACCACGTCTGCCTGGAAGACGCGGTCCTGGCCGATCGGGTCCGGAAGCAACTCCCCGTGTTCGACTGCCGGGTGTTCCAGCTCCCGAACCGGACCGAGGCGGCGAACGCGTTCCTGTGGCGGGAGAAGGACGCGACCAAGAACGCCTGTGTAGCGTCACTCAGTTTTCCCTTGTCCGCGACAATTAGAATTCCCCGC
>CAZKIQ010000061.1:0-32373 GCA_964552815.1 uncultured Alcaligenaceae bacterium
CAGAGAGATTGCCGAATTCGCGGGGGAATCGCGGTCACGCGATCGGATCCGAGTTTGGCAGAATCGCATCAAAAGTGCGACCAGAGGGTGGGAAAGCACAGCGACGACCGACCACATCCCCGGCAAACTTCATGTGTTCTCGAACGAGGCGTCCCCGTTTGAAGCGGGACGGACGTACTCGAAATTCGCCGCGTATGCGGCGTTGAACCACCAAGGCGATTGGGCAACAGCGGCGAAATCTTTCATGAACTCGGGGCAATCCCGGAAGGAAAACGGTGAATGATGCGAAAGTGAGTCGGTTTGAAGTATTGGCTCGGGACTATGTCCTTGATCGGTGTGAGGCGCAAGCCCGCCCGATGTACCACGGGGGAATCTACTACGAATGGGACGGTCGTCGTTATCGGGAAGTCGCCGACCTCGACATGAGTGTGCGGACTTGGTTGCGGACAAAGGGGCAGCCGCAAGACAACCGCACGCTGGCGAACACCATTCCCATCGTGAAGAATCTGGGTTTCGTCCCCGCACTGGCGGAAACTTCCCTTCCCGCGTGGCAGCCCCACGACGCGCTTCCCGACCCCTTGCCCGATCCGAAAAATGTCGTGGCGTTTCACAACGGTCTGCTCGACATCAGAGACCCAGATCGCGGGTTGGTCCCTCACACCCCGCTCTGGCTCAGCACGAGTTGTCTGCCGTTCAACTACGACCCAACTGCGACCTGTCCTCGGTGGCTGGACTCCCTCGCCGAAGTGTACGAAGTCGACGCTGGACGGATCGGGTTACTTCAAGAATGGGCGGGCTACCTGCTCACCACGGATACCAGTCAGCAAAAGATGCTGCTGATGCTCGGGATGCCCAGGAGCGGGAAGGGGACGATCCACCGCGTACTCGGCGACCTCGTCGGCGACGGAGCGACCGGATACCGCCTTCCCCTGCTGGCGAGCTCGTTCGGGCTGTCGCCCCTTCTGGGCAAGACGGCGGCGTTCGTCCCGGAGGTGGAAATGAGCGGTCGAACCGACAAAGCCGAGATCACCGAGGTGTTGAAGTCGATTGTCGGTGAAGATGCGATGGCAGTGAACCGAAAGGGATTGCCGATCATCACGGCAAAACTCGGCGTGCGGTTCTCCATCGCCTGCAATACGATCCCGACCCTGTGGGACGCGAGTTCGGCACTCGGGCGGCGGATGCTCGTCATCGAACACCGGGTGTCGTTCGCGGGCCGGGAGAACACCAACTTGTCGGAACAACTTCGCGCGGAACTGCCGGGCATTGCGACCTGGGCGTTGGCAGGGCTTCGGCGGCTGAGGTCGCAGGGCAAGTTCTCCAAGGGTGCTGACGCCGAACTCGAACGGCGGATGGCACTCCAATCCGCCCCGCTCCAGGTTTTCGTCGCGGAACGATGCGTGGTCAGCCGTGGGGCGGACAGCGGGCTGCCGGGGCTGACGTTGACATCCGAAGCAGTCGAGGTGCGGAAGGATCGACTGTTCGAGGCATACGATGGCTGGTGTCTCGAACACGACGTTGCTGACCGCACGAACCCGGTGTGGTTCGCCCGCGACCTGCGGGCCGTCCTGCCGAAGATCGACCCGAACCAGAAGTCGGGCGGTCATCGGGTGTTCCGCGGGATCGGGCTGAGGGCTGCCGAGTGAGGTGTCTTACCCGGAAAAATACCCGGAAAGTTCGCCTCGATTTTCCGGGTAAACCGCTGCGATGAAGCCGGGGTTTCCGGGTAAACAGGGGTGGCTTCCGGGTAGATTCCAGGTATTTGCCGCCTTACCCGGAAACGAAATGGCTGGAAATTGCAGTGTTTGGTGAAGTCTTTCCGGGTATTCCGGGTATTTACACCAAAATTGTTCTTTAAGAAAACACTGATACCTGGAAATGACTCCCCCTTCGGGGGCATATTCCAGGCGAATTTTGTGTGTGATGACACAACCCCATTCTCTTCCGACGGCGGCACGCCGGCGCGACACGTGGCGGCGACAGTGAAAGGCGACTTTCACTACCGACCAGCTCTCACCACCCTGAGTCCCGACTTCGGCAGATCACCTTCCGACTTTTCTGGCGATCTGCCGCACCCTGCCCGCCGTCAGCGGCTTGCCGCTCGCACTGACGAACAACTTCTCGCCCGAGAAATTCGCCGTATGGAATTCGAGTATCGCAGAGAAGACTCTCCCAAAGATCACCTCGCCGCCTTCAGCCGTGGCAATCCTGAGCCGATTCTTCGCCGGCTCGAAGTCAGACCGTGTGAGTCGACAGAGTTCTTCGGGGTAGATTCCGGTGTAGTTCACAAGTCGTGCGATCAGCCCTTGGGACGTGTCGTGTGTTCGCGTGAGCTCGGCGTAGAGACGGACAAACTCGCGGATGGCAACCACCCGGCTCGGGCCAGGATCGCGGATTGCCACAGGCTTTCGTCGACGGGGAACGCGGGCGAGGAATTTCAGGATGTCGCTCATTTCATCCCAATCCTGACGACACACACGAAGAGCCTCGCGAATGGCGTCGACGAAGTTCTGATCGGCTTCGCCAGTTGCCTCGAATCTTTCCAGGTCTGTCGTGTCCACGATGCCGAGTCGTTCAGCAAACGAATCAAGAGTGAGATGGCGGGCTTCACGTAGCCCCGATGCGAACATGCCGAGGTGAATCATGACTGCCCCCCGTGTGAAATCCTGCGGAGGGATTCACACCGGGGGAGTGACGGTGGGCGATTGGAAAATCAGGAAATTGAACGGCTCATCGGGAGACTCGTTGCAGATGTCGAAGAGGGTGCAGAAATGACAGCACCAAGGCAATCTCGTCCCGGTGTCACGAAAGTTTGTTGAGTAAATCTGCAACACGCTCGCCAAAGGGTTTTTTGTTGCTGAATACAAGTTCCCGCATTTCGTTCACACGAAAGTCTGCGAGTATTGTTTCTCCAAGACCAAATCCACCCGTCATGCTTCCGATGGAAATGCCCGCCGGTATGTTCATGCACCCACAAAAACCATTCAGTTGCAGCATCCCCGATGGATGGTTTAGCGATTGCGAACCACCGCCGTACAGGATGGAACGAATCCGTAAGGTTTCCGGGTCGGTGATCTCAATGGCTACCCCGTCAGGACCGCTATTGCTAATGGTCAAGTGGCAATACATCCAACTACAGTAATTGCGTCCGATGTACGTTCCGATTGCGTACTGCTTGTCGTTCGCAAGAAAATGGCTTCTCCCAAACTGCATATCAAGATGTTTGGCGTCAGCACGCCGATCGGATTGGTACTCGTCGAAACCACTTCCCGCCCGCCCTTCGGGCATGTCGCCTTCGCTTCCATGACTTCCCCCGGCTAGTTGAATTGTGCGTACAGTTCCCATTCGTGTTCGCAAACCCAAATTGCGAACACGTCGGGGAAGCAACTCGGTTCGGGTTCTTCGGGGTGAACCACGCCAACGACCTTGAACATCCCGCCCTTGGTGTCCCCGTCACCTTCAATCGAGATGTACTCGCCGGTTCGCGGCAAAAGGCGAAACCGCTGTTCCCCGCGTCCCTCGAACTCTTGTTTCCCTGGCAACTTCACGAACAACATGCTCTCGACGAACTCAGCCATCGTAACCCCCGTTTCGGTTCCCGCCTCGATTGTCCCCCCCCACCTTCAATTCTACCTTCGTCGCGGCAGCAAAACCAATTCCCGAGATGCCCGTCAGAGAAACGAAAAAATCCCCTGGGTCAGCCCAAGGGATTACACGATTTACACGATTCGTCAGACCGATTTCCGGACCGAATTACACGACTGATTACACGATTTTTACTCGACTCGATTGCACGATTTTTACTCGTCGCAAACCCTTGTCATTACTGAACTTAGAGTGGGCGATACAGGATTTGAACCTGTGACTTCGTCCGTGTGAACAGCCCGGCGGACCCCTTCCGATCGCGGGAAAACCCCAGGGAAACAAGGGTTTACCCTTCTGGAAGCCCACTTGCAAGAGCGCCCAAGTACCGCACGAAAACGCTTGGTTTTGCGGTACCGGCCACTTTGTGCGGTACAAACGGCGGTAAGGATCGCTGAGCCGCCGAAGGCCACGGCGGGCACGACGCAATCAAGCGAAAAAGTAGGCGGCGAGTTGTCAAGGAACGGTCCCGGTCGGCACGTCGCCGACCGGTTTCAACTGCCGGAATCCCGACGGTTGATCGCTTCGAAGGCCACCGGGCGGGAGTCGAACCCGCCGGGTCGATCGGAATTCCGATCGACGCCCCCTCGGGCCGGTGGCGGTGGTCACCCCTCGACGATCACCGGCAGGTCCGCTTCCCGCTCCCGCTTCAACCCCTCGACGAATTCGCACGACTCGGCGAACGTGGTCGCCACCCCGTCAGAGAGCAGGTCCGCGGCGACCCGGGACGTCCAGGCCGCGGCGGCGACGTCCTTCGCTGTCGAGGTGAGCCCCTCGACGCAGACGCGGGCCCGGTGCCCCGGACGGGTTAAATGTACATCAACTCACGCGAACTTCGCCACGGCTTTCAACGCAAGCTGGCGATCCACTTCCTTCGAGCAGTGCTCGCTCATGCTCGTCATCGTGTGACCGAGAACAGCTCGAGCTACGTCGATGCCGAGTTCCGCTCGAATCTCCGTCGCGGCCAGGTGGCGAAGTTGGTGCGGCGTGAACTCGGGAACCTTCGCCCTTCGGCATGCCCTTTCGACGGCCTGACGGACAGTCTGGGTCGTGTACTGGTCCTGGAGCGGGTGAGCCCGCTTCTTCCGCTTCGTCTCGTTCCGCCGCATGTGTGAAGGGTACCTCGGTGTCTTCCGCTTCGCCGACCGCTCGGCCACCCGCTCAGCTTCAGCCCGGGCCGGGGAGAACACGTAGGCGGCAGGATCGCCGACCCGGAGCAGGAACGGGGCGAGAACTTCCTGACAACGCTTGCCGAAGAAGATGCGCCGCGCCTTGCCCTTCCAGCTTCCCTTGTGCCCGGACGGTGTGAACACCCACGCGGTGGGGTCGCTGCGGTCGATGTCGCACGGCCGAAGGACGCAGAGTTCCCCGCACCGCGCACCCGTCATTCGTTGCAGCCGGACGATACCGGCGACGTGGGGCGGCATGAACGGGGTCGCGGCCTCGACGTGAGCGGGGTTCGCCGGAACGACCGGGGCGCGATCCGGGGCGGCGGTCCGGCCTGCCCGCAGCCCATCGACCGATTGCAGCTTCTGGAAGACGGCGACCGGAACAAGGTCTTCGGCGACTCCCCACCGGAAAACCTTCCGGATCGTTTGCACTCGGGCGTTCACAACCTTCCGGCTGATCCCCTTCTCGACCATGCCGGCCCGGACGACGGTCAGATCCTTCGGCCCGAACTCCGAAACCGGAACATGGGCGTACAACTCGCGAACAGGCCGGATCGCCCGCCCGATGGAGTGAAACGTCCCGGTCGGTTTGCCGTCAGGCCGCTGGTAGATTTGTCTGGCGTGTTTCAGGTAGGCCAGGAGCAGTTCCGCGATCGTCACTTCGGCCGGCGGTGGGACAGGGGGTCGGACCTCCTCGCCGGCCGCAACGGTGGCGAGCACCCTCCGATACTCGCTCAGCGAATCGGGTGTGTTGTACGGCCCGAGGTAGACATCCTTCCGCCCGCCTTCTGCGGTACGAACGGTAACGACCCCTTGGCCGGACGGTTTGTGAAGGCGGTACTTTGGAACGGAAGATCGGCGACGTGGCATGAGACTCCTTATTGCGGTACGACTACCGCAGTTTCAGGGGTCTTCGGCCGCGCCGCCGATCGTCGGCGGGTAAGCGTTAAACGCTTCAGCAGAAGGGTTTACAACCAGTGGGCGATGAGGGATTTGAACCCCCGACTTCGTCCGTGTGAACCCCGTCCGTCCATGCCTGAAAAGCGCGACAAAACGCTAGGAATTCCAGCGTTTTACCTCATGTGGCAACGAGCGTCAACGACTAACAGGGACGGCGAAGAAACACCTTGTTTTTGCGGTGCACGGGGTTCATTTCCGGTGCGCGCACCGTGAACCGATTCTCCGGGGGCTCAGCAACGGATGACCAGGAGCGGCGGTGACAGACGAGTGGGCCGACGTGCTGGACCACTGCGCGGGCCGGTTGAGCAGCCAAAAGATGTCGCAAGACAACAGAATTGCCAGTTGACGCGCTCGCAAAAATGCGAACAATGCCCTAGAGATTGCTGTAGGCGGGAGAGATTCGGTGACAACGACCGAACGAAAGCATCGAGTTCTCGCCACGGTGGAAACCTTGCCGACAGTGCTGAAACAGCTTCGCGAAGCCCAGGGTCTTTCCCAGAGGGACGTGGCGCGGCGGGCGGGGACGACCGCGTCCGTAGTTTGCCGCCTTGAAAACCCGTCATACCGCAGCTACTCACTCGACACCTTGTGCCGGATCGGGGCAGCGCTTGGCGTCGAGGTGGCCGTCGAGTTTCATCCGGTCGACCATCCGGAGGCGAGTGCAGAACGGTGAGGGAACCCGGTGCCGACCATGAGGGGACAAACGACCGAGAGTGAGAGTCGACTGACATGTCTACCGCGTTCCGGAATACCCGCCACCGACAGACCTATCAATCGGTCCTGTCCGCGCTCCGCCGTATCGGATACGGCGGCGATTGCCTCCAGGAAGGGTACACGTTCGGTGACTGGTTTCGGGCGGATCGCGCCCAACGGGTCGCCCCGGCTGCTGCGTTCGGGTACTCACCCCCGTCGTATGACAGCGCTTGCGCCGCGGTCCTCGTGCCAAATGGGGTTGTCGGGGCGGCGCTCGTCGCTCAGTACCGCGCCCTCGGCGCTCCGCTCGCGTTCGAGGTGAACGAAGACTCGGTCGGCGTCTGGCGGGTTGGCCGGGACGAGCGATCGACGGCGGTCGCCAGCCGCATCACCCCCGACCAGATTCCCGCCGCGTTCGCGGCGAGCGCGGACGTGTGGTCGGGAGAGGCCATCCTGCGGGCGAAGAACGTCTCCGAGCGGCGCGGGAGTAGGCAACTCGACTTCGTAGACCTGGGACTCATCCCCGCCCTCGAAGAGCAGATCCGCGAGAAGCTGAACTCGCTGTTCCACGAAGTGCTGAGCCGGACCGAGAAGGCGTACCGCAAGGACACCGGGGAGAAGCCGGACGAGAAGCAGTTGTTCCGGCTGGTGTTCCGCCTGCTCGCGGCCAAAGTTCTCCACGACCGAGGGGCGGACGGGTTTGCAGCCCTGTCGCCGACGGACGGGGCACCGGCCATCTTGCAGGAGGTGCGGCGGTTCTACGGCCCGGCCGAAGAGGTCCTCGCCTCGCCGGCGGCTCAGGAGACAGCGCTCGGCGTCCTGTGGGGCGGCGTCGGGTTTCAGAACCTGTCCGTGGACACCCTGGCCTACATCTACGAGAACACCCTCGTTTCGGAGCCGTCCCGGAAGCGGCTGGGCACGCACAGCACGCCGGGCACAATTGCCCGGTATGTAATCGACCACCTGCCGTTCGAGGACTGCCCGCGAGACGAGCGATTCGTGGTCGAGCCGTGTTCCGGGCACTGCGTTCTACTCACCACGGCAATGAAGCGCCTCCGGGGACTCCTGCCAGCGGGCATGACGCCGGCGAGACGACACGCCTACTTTGTGAAGATGCTCCGGGGTTTTGAGACCGACCTGTTCGCGCTAGAAGTAGGCAAGTTGTGCATGATGCTGGCCGACTTCCCGAACGCGAACGGGTGGCAACTGGAGAACCGGGACGTGTTCGCGTCCCCGTCGTTCACCGACGCGCTCGCCGATGCACGGTTCGTGGTCTGCAACCCGCCGTTCGAGGAGTTTAAGGCCGAGGAGCGGAGCCACTACGTCAAGCTGCGGGCGTCGGAGAAGCCGGCGGAACTGTTGCTCCGCGTCCTGGACCACGTTCACCCGGAAGCGTGCCTCGGGTTCGTGCTGCCGCGGCGGTTCACCGACGGCCGCGGCTACCGGGCCGTCCGGGAGATGCTGGCCCGGCGGTTCCAGGATCTCGAAGTGGTCGCCCTCCCCGACAAGATCTTCCACGTCTCGCAAACGGAGTCGGCGCTTCTGTTGGCACGGTCGCCGAACAACACGCGGAACGCAACGACCGTGACATTCGCGGAGGTCGAGGAGCGGGACCGCGAGACGTTCCTCGATTCGCACCGAGTGTCGCGGCGGGACGTGCGGCGGCGGTCGGTCGAGGCGGTTCAAGAATCGGTTGTGCTACCGCCCCTGTGGGCGGTGTGGGAATCACTCCGCGAGTCGTCCACGCTGGGGGATGTTGCAGACTTTCACCACGGAGTTCAGTGGCGTTCGTTCAGCGAAGAGGGGTGTTACTCGCTGAGCAAGCGGGCAGGATTTCGGCCCGGTTACACGCAAGTTCGGCGACAGATGGTCGCGTTCGAGCCACTGACAACCGAGTACCTCAATTTCGCTCCCGACAACATTCGGCGGGCGGGCAACCTGCCCTGGTCGGCCCCAAAGGTGGTAGTGAACGCAGCCCGGTCATCTCGGGGGCCGTGGCGAGTGATTGCTTTCCCGGACAGCCAATCGCATACCTTCACGAAGCGATTTATCGGCGTGTGGCCCCGGCGAGAGGTGACGATACCTGTGGAAAGCCTCGCGGCTGTTATGAACGGGCCGTTGGCGAACGCATTCGTGTACGGCCACGAGCGAGGTCGTGACAACCAATCTGGAACCCTCGAAAGGGTTCCGCTTCCGACGTTCGACGCTGGTGAGTGGAATCACCTTGCGGAACTGGTTCGGGGTTACGTCGCCGTCACACAATCCCGATTAAGCGATGCGACAGCTGTGCGATCCGCTCTGTACCGGATCGACGCCTACCTCTTGGCCGGATACAACCTCCCGCCGCACCTAGAGCGCAAACTGCTCAAGGTGTTCGACGGTGAGGCTCGCCCCGTCTCGTGCGAGTTCCTGGGCTACGACGTGGAGACCTTTGCCGCCCACCGGGCGCTGGGCACGGCCGATGCGTCCCCGGACCGCATCACCCGGCTCCGGGAGCGGCGCGGCGTCCTGGCCCAAAAACTCGTCGAGAAGCGGCTCACGCCGGCCGAGGATCGCGAACTGGCCGACATCGATCAGGTTCTCGACCGGTATTCGGACACGGTTTCACCGCTCCCGTTCGACCTGCTCGAACACTGGGAGGGCAAGGCCCGGTTGCAAGGCGTCGGGGCCGACCCGCAAGAGTGAGACTACCCGCCCATGCCGTTCACGTACCCCGATGCGCCGCACGCCCGACAACACGCCCCGGCCGGTTACACGGACTACACCAGCTTCAAGCCGTGGCTCCGCGACGAGTTCACGTTCTGCTGTGTGTTCTGCAGGATGCGGGAGCGGTTCTTCGGCCCCGTCGGGCAAGACGCTTTCGCGGTGGAACACTTGGCCCCGCAAGTTTCGCGGCCGGACCTGACGTGCGAGTACACGAACTTGGTCTACGCCTGCCTGAAGTGCAACTCGTTCAAGGGCGACCGTGGGCCGGTCCCGGACCCGTGTGCGACCGGCTTCGGCGCTCTGCTCCGCGTCGATTCAGACGGCACGATTCACAACCTGACCGAAGACGGCCGCGTAATGGTGCGGCTGCTCCGCCTCGACCGCCAAGAGCTGACGGTGTGGCGACGGCGATTTCTGGAACTGGCGAGGCAGGTGGCCGCCGTACCAACGAGCGATTTGGCGAGGACGGTTCGAGAACTATTTGGCTACCCCTCAGACCTACCAGACCTTCGAACTGCCCGCCCGCCGCGGAATGATCGCCCCGCAAGTGCGGACGAATGTCACTTTGCTCGCCGCGAGCAGGGATTGCTGGCCGAGACGTACTGACAAGGTTGGCACGCGTAATCGTAGAGAGGGCTACTGCTCGAACAGGCCATGACCTGAGCTGGCGCATTCGACAGCACAGTTTTGCGGCCGGGCAACTTAGTATGGGGTGACTTCGACTAGGGCGTCGACAACCTCGCCGCGTTCCGCAACTGGCAGCCCGTGCATGGCCCGTATCCGACGCTTCCCGCGGCGGATACACCCTCTGACGCTCCCATCCACTCGTTCGAAGCCCGCCCTGTACGTATCGCCGCCTGCCTCTCGCTGTTCGCTGGACGCTTCGCGATTGCGCTCCTCAGGAAACCTTGGACCGTTCAAATCAACTCTTGATTTGCGCATGTCCACTACGCTATAACGTTGGCACACCGGCCGCGGAGTAGCTACCGCGGGGCCGTCGCCAGCCTGGGACCGCGCTCCCGAGCTGGCGGCGGCCGTACCGGTCTTCCCGCGCGGGGGTGCATGATGCCGAACGATCCGAGCGCACACGATTTTGACTCCGACGACTGGAACTCGCCTCTTGATGATCACCTCTTCATCGTTGATGACGGCGGGGAAACGGAACGATCCTTCATGCGGGCAATCGCCGTTGCGGAGGCGGAGGCCCGCGCTCCGTACAATCCTGCGAAAGCTCGCGAGTGCCTGAGGATAGCCCAGCAAAATGCCGACCGCACGGTCGAGCTTCTCGGGCGGCTCGTCGACGTTCTGCGACTCGACTACCCAGGCCCGGCGGATCGTGTTCTGAAACTCGCCGACGACTTGGCTGTCGCCCAGGGCGACCTCTCGCAGTCCCTGATGGAGTTCTCGACAGCGTCCCGGTACTCGGTGACGCTCAACGGGTGCGAGCATACATCGAAGGTCGCTCTTGATCTGCTGATCTCTGTGCAAGAGGCTTACGTCTGCGAAGTCAAATCCGTCCGCATCACGCAACTGACGCCGTCATGGTGGACGAACTATCCCTACCAGCGGGCCACCGAGACCGCCCGAGTGTTCTTCCAATACCGCGAACACCTGGGCAAATTGTTCGACGGTAGCCCTCCGCTCGATTGGGAACAAGCTGTCAGTGTTCGCCTGAACTCGATTCCCCCGTGGATGGTGACGGACGCCGAGCGGCTGCGTACCGAGATGCGGAACGAGCGTGAAACTTTCGGCACGGTTGGGGACGAAGGTCAAAGGCCTGAGCAGGCCGACGGGCCAGCAGACCGCCTCGGGTTTCGTCTCTGTGGCAAGCCCCTCGACTTCCGCCGCGCCCCACTCCGTCACCGCCTCCTGTCCGCACTGTGGGATGAGGCCACCGGCAAACCGCGTCCGGAAGTTTCGGTCGACATCCTCTTATCGGTGGTCTACGGGCAGCATCGCCGGACGAAGCACGTTGAGAACGCCATCGACGATATCCGCAAACAGATCAACAAGTTACTCGAGCGGAACGAGATCCCGGCGAGGGTCCAATCTGCTTCCGGCTGCGCGTTCTGGATCGAACTCTACCCGGCATAAATTGTTCGAGTTCTGCCCCATTTCTGCCCCGGTTCCCACCGGCTTCTGCCCCGACGTATGAGATAGATGAGGCGTCCCCAGAGGAGCCTCTATGACCGCATTGCCTGAACCCCGTCCAGACGCCGCAACATTACTCCCGCCAACCCCGGTGATCCGGGAGCAACTGGCTCTCGCCTTGCGAGACGTTGAAATTCTCCGCTCGCTCCTACGGATTGCCGAGCGTACCTACCAGCGAGACGGCCTAACCTCTGACGCCGGGTCCATGCGGCAGGAGGGTGGCCGTGCCTCCTGACGCACCGCGTCGGCTCACCATCGCCGACATTGATCCGAACACCGTTTACGAAGCGATTCCAGCCCTTGCGGGACTTTTCGGGATCAGCCGACGGACGGCACGTTGGTGGGTCAGTCAAAACAAAGTCCGAACACTGCCGCGACTGTTTCGCAACGGTCACATCCGTGTGATCGGGAGCGAACTCCTCGCTTTGCTAGGCGATCGGCAGCCCGGGCCCGTCGGCGACACCGAGACGCAGCGCGAGCGAGCCGAGCGGATTCGGCGGAGCCGCGAGGAGATCCGGAAGTTGGCGAAATCGCGGGTGGGGTGAATGTCACACTCTGTGACTTTTGCCCGGCGACACGCGGGAACCGCTGGAAATCGTAGCGAATCCGCGAATCCGGTGAAATTTCTAAACGGCCAAAAAATGTACCGGAGATAATCCGCGCGACGGCGAACGACCTCCTTACAGGGGAGACCATCATGGCGACCACGATGCAGATTCAGTGTCTATCGGATTGGTGCGCGAGTGAAAAACTGAACCTGGACAACGTCCGCAAGCTGCTGAGAGAGCGGCCGGAGCTGAAGGCCACGTTGCCGCGGGCCGGGCGAGTGCTGCTGATTGGCTTGGCCGAGGGGAGGGCCATCAAGTCGGCGATGAGCGAGTTGCGGAAAGCCGCTGGATAGACGACGCGGCCGCCGGTGGCACGGCGGCTCGCGCGAGATTTACACCGACACACCAGCGGGACGCCAGCATGATAGACGATCGCACCGACCAAATCAATAACCAGTGCCCGCGCACTTGCGCGGCTGAGAATCACCATGCCCGTACAACCGCGATCCTTGACCTGCTCCGGGCCGGCCGGCGGGCCGACCTGGTGTTGCTGGCCGACGCCGCCAGGCGTCTCGGCGTTCCCGTCCGGCGACTGCTCACCGACTGGCGGCTGTCGGTCGCCCGCGTGCGGTCCGGGCGGGACTGGTACACGACGACAGCCGAGGTCGAGCGACTCCGTGATGTCCTTGCAGCGGAGGGCAACGGCTGATGTCGTCCCCCGCCACGAAGGAGCGGTTCAACCGAAAGGTTCTTTGCCCGGTCTGCGAATCGGGGAAGAACTGTTCTCGCACGGATGACGGGCTGTACCGTTGCCGCGCGGAAGGCCCCGCCGATCCTTCGGCCTGGCGATGCGTCAGCGACAAGGGCACGGGATGGAGGTGCTACCGCCGTGCAGATGAGCCGAAGCCGGAGCGGAACGGATTCCACGGGAAGAACGACATACCCGCGGAAACGGCGAACTGGCGAACGGAAGCCGAATCCTACGCCGCCAACATGACGCCGGAGCACAGTGCGACGCTCGCCGCCTCGCTCGGGCTGCCCGTCGAGATGCTCGACGTGTACCCGCTGGTCGGAGTGCGGTCAGTCAAGCGGGACGGGGCGACGTTCTCGTTCCCGGAATTCAGCGGCCGCGGCCGGTGCGTCGGCATCTCGCTGCGGCTGCCGTCCGGGAAGAAGATCTTCGTCGAAGGCGGAAGTCGTGGTCTTTCCGTCCCGGCAAATTTCCGACAATCGGCGGGGTCCATCTACATCGTCGAGGGGCCGAGTGACACGATCGCCGTTGCCGGCCTGGGGATCGCTTGCGTCGGCCGGTTCTCCGACAAGGGTGGGGCCGAGTACCTGGCGGACCTACTCGCCGACGTGCCGAAATCCCGCGGCATCGTCATCATCGCCGAGAACGACGAGCACGAGGACAGGGCCGGGAACCCGATCTGGCCCGGACGAGCGGGGGCGAAGCATGTCGCCGCCGAGCTGTCGAAGCGATTGAGTCGGCCCGTCCGAGTCGCGTTCCCGCCGTCAGACTGTAAAGACGCCCGCGAGTTCGTGAAGTCGCTGCTCGCCGATGGCGGTGAAG
Source organism: uncultured Alcaligenaceae bacterium (assembly GCA_964552815.1). Classification (GTDB taxonomy): domain Bacteria; phylum Planctomycetota; class Planctomycetia; order Gemmatales; family Gemmataceae; genus CAYUHJ01. The sequence goes on from CAZKIQ010000061.1 coordinate 13,443, forward strand.
AATTCGACCCCGCCGCCGTGCGTGAACAGTTCGTCGCCGGGTTGAAGTTCGACCCGGAACCAGAACCCGAACCCGAGGAGTCGACGCGTGGCCGCGACTGGTCGAAGCTGTTCATCACCTCGGACGTGTTCGCCGCGCGTGACACCCGAGCAAACTGGTTAGTGAAACAAGCCATCGTCTGGGATCAACCTTGCGTTGTGGGGGGACCGCAGAAGGTTCTGAAGACGAGTTTTCTCGTCGACCTCGTGCTGTCGCTCGCGTCTGGGACCCCATTCTTGGGCCGGTTCGAGACCTTCGGGAAAACCAAATGCGCGATGCTCTCCGGCGAGTCAGGTGACGACACGTTGAAGCGCACCGCCGAGCGGGTTGGCGCGGCAAAGGGATTCCACTTCGGAGATGTAAAAGACAACGTCATCTGGTGCTTCGAGGTGCCGGCCCTGGCCGATCCCGACGACCTCGGTTCGCTTTGCGACTACCTCGCTCGTCAAGGGGCGAAAGTTGCTGTCGTCGACCCCTTGTACCTCGCGCTGCTGACCGGCGGGAAAGGCGATGGCCCGGACGCACGATCGCTCTACGAGATGGGCGCTACGTTTCGCAGTGTTGCCACGCACTTCAAAGCGGCTGGGATCACTCCGATCCTGGCTCACCACGCCAACCGCCGGGGCGAACCAACGAAACCTATGGAGTTGTCTGACCTGGCCTTCTCCGGCATCTCCGAGTTCAGCCGCCAGTGGCTGCTCTTGTCCCGCCGGAAGAAGTACGAGGGCAATGGCCGCCACGAGCTTTGGGTGACGATTGGCGGGAGCGCCGGACAGTCCGGCTTGTACGTCGCCGACATCAACGAAGGCACCATGAACGACGACTTCTCTGGCAGGACTTGGGAAGTCGACGTGCAGACAGCAGCGGAGGCCCGATCCGACAGCGAGGGCGAGTCTGAAACCCGGAAGGCCAACGCGAAACAAGAACTGGAGATGAAAGATGATCGGGAGGTTCTCACCGCGATCGACGCCGAGAAGAACGCGACCGTGTCTGCAATTCGCGTTCGCGTCCCGCGACTGACCACCGCCAAGATTGGATTCTCCGTTAACCGACTTTTGAACATGGGGATCATTGAGCCGGTGGAGTTCGAGAAGGGAGGTGGAAGGATGAACAAGGCAGTGCAGACAGTCCAAGGGTATCGGAGAGTCAAACAAGCGGATGATTCCTGAATGGGGGGAATGATGGGATTCCCCCCATTCGTTCCCCCCATTCGGAGGAAGGGGGGGGAATGGGGGGAATCTCTCCCCCGTAAGGGGGAGATTCCCATTCCCCCCATTCCGACCCCAGAGCAGGGACGTGGATGAGTCCAGCGTGAAGCTTGTTCCCCCCATTCGTGAGGTTCACGGTGATGGTCGGCAGCAAACTGCAACGGCGTGTCGATCGGGAATCTCGACGACTTGCCGACCTCCGTGCCGGCGTGATCGCCGCGGTGCTGCGGGCGAGGAACCGGGCTGACGCGATGTTGCCCGATGTGCTCAGCCCGTTCGAGGTCGAGGCCCTCGCGGCTGGCGACGAGTTGCTCGACGAGGTTCGACGGCTGTTCGACGCAGCGGTTTCGGAGGTGCAGAGGCCATGACCAACACGCAGAAAGTCGAGTCGGCACGCGGCTTCACGCTCTGGTTCCGCGGCAAGTCCGGCAGTTGGTTCCCCACTGCGATGACCCGGACCTATGCCGCCGCGGTCGAGTTCGCGACGGCCGCCGAGGGCGAGTGGATCGTTCTGCCGGCCGGCAGCGAACCCGATCCGAGCGATGGCCCACGGCGAAAGGTGGTGCGACATGGACGCTGAACCCGAATGGCTCCAGACCGCCCGCGAACGTGGGCTGATCGTCGAGGAACGTTCCTCCGGTTCGCTCTCCGTTGTGGGAATTCCCACAGCGGGCGGACCACCTCGCCGAAGGTCGGCCCGCACCGCGGTCGCGACGCCAGATCCGCCACCGGCAGCGCGTTGGGCAATCGAGTTCGTCGTTGACTACGCCCCTCGCAACGAGAGCAACATCGGCGGAACGCTGGGCGGGAAGCTCGCCCGGAAGCGCGAAGCGAAGGCCGCCGCCGATGCCGCAATCCCCGGCGAGGTCATGGCGCTGATGCCGCTGCCTGTGCTCGTCACGCTCACCCGCGTCGGCGGGACGAAGCGCATGGATTCGGACGGGTGTTCAACCTCGCTGAAGTTCGTCCGCGACCGTGTCGCCGCTGCGCTGGGTGTCGACGACGGGGACACGGGGCGTGTTCGGTTCCGTGTTCGCCAGCGACCCGGCTACGGCCGATCGCGGGTGCTCGTCAGGGTTGAGCCGAGGTCCGGGTGAACACGCCCGCATTCGCGCCCAGTTCGCGCTTGTGGCGCGATCGGGTCGCCGGACGGGAATCTGGGTCGGCGGTGGTGATCGGCGATTCTGGGGCATCCTGGCGCATTTGCGGGCATGGTGTCATTTGCGCTGGCGAGCGAATGAGAGGGCAATCGTGTGCCGCGACGACTGCCACAGGGCCGACCGGGAACATCGCGGTTGCTGCCGCTGTCGGGGGTGGCGGTGTTCGCAAGGGAGGTTCCTGAGCTGGTGAGCTACTGTCAACGGGACAAGGAAACGGGCTCCGGCACCGGGACCACCCAGGGGACACCAGACAGCACAGAGCGGAGGGAGAAGGGAGGGGGCGAAGGGGGACGGTCTACTCAGAGAGGCACCCAATCCGGAGATCGCTGTGACAACCGAGGTTCCCATGCAGGTCGATGAACTGCTGGACACGCTCGCCCTCCACGGAAATGGCGCTCGTGTCGCCGAGCGGCACCAGGTCCAGGCGGTGGGCTGGCTCACCGAGCACGGACTCCCAATTCCCTACGTTCGCCCCGAATGGGCTATCCAGGTTGAACTGGCCGAACTCGTGGAGGGATTTGGCGACGGACGAGATCTGCAGGGTTTTCTCGACGAATACCACACTACCAAAGAGAGAGGTTTACCGTGGCCACCAAAGGCATCGTGATCGACGAGGATGACGCGGGCACTCGCGTCGTCCCCACACTCCAGGAGATCCGTGACCTCCTCAAGGGCCTCGGTCCCCTCACCGGCAACCGCACCTCCGGCCCCAACTCCGTCAACGACATCAAAACCCCCGTCGCACCATTCATCCTCGGCCAGGAGGAACGGAAGCGGTGGGAGGAGCAGGAACGTGACAAGGCCGTCTCCGCTCGCTCGAAGGAGATTCGATCCGAGCGGATCAACTCCGACGCTCTTGGTCGGGCGATTCCCCAACTCCTGAACCGGGACATCCTCGGTGCACTCAACACCCGGGCCAACGCTGGAGCCGCCCAGGCCAGTCTCGCCGGCGACACACTGAAGGCAGAGTCGATCCTGGCTGGCGCCTCGAAGATGAATGCGGCCTTCGCCATCGCCTCGACGGCGGCGGAAGTGGGAGCCGAGGCTCTCCGGGGATTCCGCGGAGCCGTCCAGCAGGCTGGCGACAACGCCCGGAAACTCGCCAACAACGACACCCTCGGACTGGTGAGCGGTGCTGCCGAGGGGGCCGCGGCCAGCCTGGAGAAGATCCCCGTCGTTGGGAAACTCCAGGCCGAGGCGATTCGCACGGCGACGGCCGCAGTGTCCGAGTTCACGAAGACCGTGGATGCCTTCGTCGAGCGGGGGAAGGAACTCTCGAAGTACAACGCGGACCTGGCGGCAGCGAATGCTCAAGCAGATGTGCGGCGACTCGAACAGAACATCGCCGAGGCGGATCGCCTCGGAAAGTCGGTCAGCAGGCTGACGGATGCGGAGTCCCGCCTCGATGACACGTTCCGGGAAGTGATGCTCCCGATCAAGCAACTCATCGCTGAGATCCTCGCGGACCTGGTGGAGCCAGCTGCGGACATCATCGGGATCGCCAAGCCCGCCATCGTGACGCTGCTCGAACTCGTGAAGTCCATCCTCGACGCGGTCCGATCCGCCAACCCGCTCAACCGAGTCCGTGACGGGATTTCCTCGGTACGGAAACTGGTCGACGGCGAAAGCGATGAGGGCCAGCTGAACTCCATCATGGAGAAGTTCCTCGGTGCCGGTGGGGCAGCGCCGGCCCTCGCGCCGCCTGCAGCCGGTCGGGCCGACTCGCCAACCTCGGGGTTCGCACAAACCGTTTCGACGCCCATTTTCGTGGGAGGCTGACCGTGGCAAACGCTGTTGAACCCCGCTCCGACATGCCCACCCTGGGCACCCTGAGTTACGACGGCCACGACTTCGAGAACGGCACGAAGACGGTCGGGATCAAGATCACCCCGGAACCAAACGCATCCGGGACGGCAGTGAAGTACACGCGGTACGTTTTCACCTTCGAGACGATGCTCGGCGGCGGTCCGACCGGGGAGCCGGTCACCGAGCTTCGCCGGCTCCTCTCCCGGCAGGGTCGGCCGTTCACCTACAACGACCGGGGCCTCGGAAGGTTCTTCGTCAACGCTGCTGGCTCAAGTTCCGTGAAGGACGTCTTCCACGGGCCGAAGGTGCGGGAGGTGGATTTCCGCGTCCTCGGCGGGGCGAACGCGTGCGTCCTGACCTGGTCCCTGGAGACGTGCATCCCCGATTGCGAGGACGCGAAGTCGGAGATGGCCCTCATTGAGCTGGAGACGGTCGTCACCTACACCGTGGATTTCGCCGGCTACACCACGCGGACCGTCACCGGGCATCTCACGATCCCGAACCGAGTAGTCAACCGGCATTTCGTTGACAACCCCGACGACTACTTGGAAAGCGTAATCCCGCCACCGCTATATGGGTTCCAGCGGACCTTCGCACCCCGGACGATTTCCGCCGACCGGACTCGTCTCGACTTCGGTTACACCGATACCGAAGTCCTCGAGCCGCCGCCGGACTTCGTCGCGGACTGGGACTTCGACGAGGCGGTCAGCAGTTCCACGGCGGGGTTCGCGGTCTGGTCCGCGAACATCAACGCGACCTACGAGTTCACCCGGGATATGCCATCAAATGTCGTCCCGTGGCGACATTTCTTCCTCTTGTGCGATAGCCGGGTGAAGACCATCGCCGGTCAGATCGGGACGAAGGCGAAGTCGATCGTCCCCGTGCATTTCTCGATGCGGCGGCCGAAGGGGGCGAAACGCCGGATCGTCACCTTCTCCTTCGCCTGCACGTTCTCGGCATCCCTGGGGGACGTGCTGAGTTCCGGCCTGACCTGGCAGCCCGTGCCGGGAACCGACTGGCGGAAATGGGCACTATCGCTTCGGAACTCTGCTTTCAACCCGAGAGGGTACGCCCAGCTCCGCTTCGATGTCGGTGACGAGGAAGTGGTGACTCTCTGCACTCCGCAATCGACGAAGAAAGCGGTTGCGGGTTCCCTGGACGGCGAGCTTCGTGGTTCACCGTTCCAGCTCGGCGGCCGCGGTCCGACCAATGACGACATCCGCCGCGCGATCGATGCTATCGGTTCGAAGCCCCAGATCGGGACGAGCTGGCTCTACTACGAGAATGAGGTTTTCGTCGAGATGGAGTCGGGGAACTCGCTCGTCCGCACGCTCCCAACGAAGGAACTGACCGCGGCCGACGAGTTGCTCGGGAAGGCCGTCGGGATCGCGGGGCCCGCCGTCGACGCTGCGTCGAACGCGGGGAAACTGATCCTCCAGACTGTCGTGGCTCCAGTCCGGGCCGCCCTCGGCGGAGGGCTCCTGGGCGGAGTGTTCCAGTCCCCGGCAGCGGGAGCGGTCGCCGGTGGCGCGAATCAGTTGCGGTCGAAGGTGGGCGAGGACGGCACACAGCGGCGAGCGAAAGGGTCTTGTTACGTTTACCTGCGTGGGAGGGCGGCGCGAGCGGGGTATCAGATCCCAGTTCCGGTGTTAGGCGAAGCTGCGGGTCAGGTTCCTGTGGAGGCGAACCGTCTCGACCGTGGTGAGGGCTTCGCGCAGGTCGAACGCTTCGGAGCGGGTTCGACTACCGTTTTCATCGCCACCTGGAACATCCGGTATTTCCTGCCAAGAACTCCCGCTCGGGATGAGGTCATCAAGGTGCCCCAGAACCCAATGCTGCTACCTGATCCGACCTAATTGTTCGGGGGCGGAAGGGCGGCTTGAAGTCGTGGGATCCAGGACTCGTCTTTGGGAACGATCGTCACGAATGCGAAGTTCCGCCATGCAAACCCTTGATCCGTTTCTTCAACGAACTTCTTTGCTTTGGCGTGTGAGGTGTGTTTGGAAACAGAGATGGTGGAAAGCGAATCCTTGTCCGCTCTCTTCACGGTTAGGAGGAATCGATTCAGGCCATCGACTCCCACTCGGTCGATCGCCCCCTTCGCGACGAGGTACTGCCCGAGTTCCTCGTAGGTCGGATCGGCGCTCAGACTGCCTGTTCCCGCTCCGCCACTGGTAGCAATCGGGTTTCCGCACCCGAGCAGGGCAAAAGCGAGAAGCGAAGAGAGACGGGAGACAAAACGGGTCATGAATACGGCCCCCCGGTGTTCAGTTCACAGTTGCAGTGTACGGACTTGGAGATTCGGCGGAGCCACAAACTCCGGAGTTTCGATGGCGATTTCCTGATGTGTTCACCCCACCGCGAGCGATGTTGCTCGCGATTTCCTCGCTCGGAGGCCCAGAGATGACCGCGCCTGAATTGTTCCGCCAACTCCTCACCGCGATTCGTGATCGCGGCATCCGTGTCCCGGACGAGGTCCGGGACATGCGGGGCCTCATCATCGCGGTGCGGGCGAACAGACGGTTGCCGACCGCCCCACCCGTCGAGCTGTCCACGCGTCGGCACGACTCCCTCACCGCGGCCGAGGCAGTCACCGGCTACCACGCCGCGGGTTCCTTGCGGCTCCGACACTCCGTCGCGAACCGGTTGCTCCGGGCTGTCCGCGACATGCGGGCGAGCGAGGCCGCGTCGGCACTGGGAAAGCTCGGATTCAAAGCAGGCCGCAACCCGAACCGAGAACTCGGCCGGCTCATCCACGACCGGCGTGGTGATGCCGTCCGGGCCAGCACTGCCATCAGTTTGAGCTACGCCACCGACGAGATGCCGGTGCGATTCGAGGCCGTGTTCGGCCGTTGATGTTGACCAGTCGCCGCGATGTTCGTGGCGAGGTTCATGTCCTTCCACATTGAGGTGCACCATGTTCGAGTCCGCATTCCCCGACACCCCGCTCGCACTGACCCGCGCCGGTTGTGCCCGATCACCCTACGAGCAGATGCTCGCCGCGAAGGAACCGGCGATCCCGGACCTGGTCCTCGACCGAGACAGTTGGCACGCGGTGAAGCTGACGGCCCGTTCGCACCCACCGGCCACCGACAAGATGCGGTCGGCGGAACGTCGCGCCGAGTACGCCGCCTCGGTGGTGTCTCGGTTCGCTCGGGATGCTGCCTTGGCCGAGCCGGAACCGCCGACCCCCGACGCGGACATCGCCGACCTGGCGGACGCCAAGCGAGCGAAGGAAGAAGTCGAGAAGCGTCTCCGCACCGCCCGCGAACAGGCGAATCTCCGCGAGCTCCGAGGCGACCCGCGCCCTTTTATCAACGAGGTAAAGGAACTGGAGAAGGAGCTCGATGTGGTCGACGACTGGGTTCGCCGGGCCGAGTACCGGATTCGGGACGCGGAAGCGAAGCAGTCGCGTTTCTCGAACCGGTTCGCGAAGCACTGGGGCCGGCTCTCCGCCGAGGAACTGGCAAAGGTCGAGCAGCGGTTCAAGGAACTGCGAACCAAGGTCGGCGGTTTCCTGCAGGAAACCGCCGTCGAGATGGTCGAGATCTTCTACCTCCGCCGAGCCCTGGAATCCTCGAGTGCTCCGCTGGCCTGCGACCCCGAGGACATGCCCGAGGGCTACGCCAAGCCGGACGCGGAGCCTGCGGAGGAAGAGGAAGTCCAGGATGCGAACATCCACGTCGAGGGAGACGAAGGCACGGACGGTACCGCCGAGCCGGTCGAGGCGAACTCGTCGCATGACGCGGCCGAACACACAGAGCCAGCCGTCGAGTCGGAGTCCGCCGTCACCCTCGAGGAACGCCGCGTGAAGGTGCTCGCGCTTCACGCCGACGGCATGTCTGGCCGGGCGATCGCGAAGACGCTCGGCCTGCACCAAACGCAGGTTCAGCGGATCATTCGGGCTGCGGAGCCACCGCCGGAGAACGTCGTGATCCGTCCGAACGCCCCGGTGGACACGCCGGAATCTCGCGTCATCATGGCCACCGCACCAGTGAATCGCGACGCTGGCACCATCCGCACCATCCGGGCGGAGCAGACTGCCGGGACACCCTGACGACCTTCACCGGCCGCCGGCTCCCTGCCCGCACCGCGAACACACCCGTCTGGCAGTACGATTCCGGCGTCGCGATCCACGAAGCCGGCCATGCGATCGTCGCCGTTGTGTTCGGGTGGCGGATCCATCGGGTCTGCGTCGCCGACCCCCAAGACGACATCGCCGGCCGCTGCGAGGTGCATATCACCGAACCTGCCAGCCCGCGGCAGTGGATCGCCTTCCTGCTCGCGGGGGCCATCGCCGAGCAGGCACTCACCGATCGCTCGGGGCCCTGGGGCGACGGTCAGGACCGGCGAGACGCGAAGGAAGCCGCGATGGATGCCGCCGAGGGCGACCGGTTACGCGCCGCGAACTTCCTCGCCGAGGCCGAACACAGTGCCCGCGAACTGGTCATCGAGCACGCCGCCGACATTCGCACCCTCGCTGCCCAGTGCGAGAAGTTCCGGGTGTCGGCCTCGGGCACGCCGAGGTTCTCGCCGCGATCGGACGGTGTACCGACGAAAATCGTCCGCGATGACAGCATTTGACAGCAAAAATCGACCAAACCGGGTGTGTTCACCCCCTGGAAGCTCCAATGACCTCGAAACAGTCCGCCTTCGCACGTGAGTTCACGCTGGACATGAACGCCACCCAGGCGGCCGTCCGTGCCGGCTACTCGCCACGAACTGCGAACCGCGAAGGTACCCGTCTCCTGGTCCTTCCCGCCGTGAAAGCGGAGGTCGATCGTCTCGTTGCGGAACGTGCCGGCCGGGTCGACGTCAGTGCTGATGACGTCATCCGGGACCTGGCCGCCATCGCGTTCGGCGACGTTCGCCGGTTGTATCGCGACGACGGCACGCTGAAGCCGATGGCCGAACTGACCGCCGAAGAAGCCGTGATGATCGCCTCGGTCGAGGTCGTCGAGGAGAAGGGCGGCACGGTTCGGAAGGTCCGGCTCCGGGACAAGATTCGCGCCCCCGAACTGCTCGGGAAGCATCTCGGCATGTTCGCCGATCGCCACAAGCACGAAGTCACCGGCAAGGAAGGCGGGGCGATCGAGCACGACCATCGCTTCACGCTGACAGCCGAGGATCTCGCCGCGGCGGAACGACTCGTCGCCGAGGTGGTGACATGACGCCGAGGCAACACCTCTTCTGTCGGGAGTACACCGTTGACTTGAACGCGACTCAGGCCGCCGTTCGGGCCGGTTACTCGGCGAACACCGCGAATCGGGAGGGCACTCGGTTGCTCGCGAACCCTGAAGTAAAGGCCGAAGTCGACCGGCTTCTCGCCGAACGGGCCGGGAAGGTGGACCTCACCGCCGAGTGGGTGCTGAACCGTCTCCGGGCTGAAGCGGAATTCACCGGAGAGGGTTCGAGTCACTCCGCCCGCGTCCGTGCCCTGGAACTTCTCGGCAAGCGGTTCGGGCTGTTCGAGGAGCGGCACCGCCACGAGCACCTCGTCGAATTGGAAGTGGACGATCTGGACGTTCGCACGCTGTCGGACGAGGAGTTGGCCCGGCTGCTGGGGGAGACTCGGGCAGAACTCGCGGACGGCGAAGTGGACCAGGTCGAATCGGAGGTCGGGAAATGACATCGAAGCAGTTACAGTTCTGTCGCGAGTATTTGGTCGACCTCAACGCGACCCAAGCCGCGGTGCGGGCCGGGTACAGCGCGTCCACGGCCAACCGGGAAGGAACCCGGCTCTTGGCGATGCCGAGGGTGCAGGCGAAGATCGACCAACTCCAGGACGAACGGGCGACGCGGGTCGAGGTCGAGGCCGACGAGGTCCTCCGCCAGTTGTGGCTCGTCGCGACAGCGGACCCAAACGAGTTGATCGAGTACCGCCGTGTCTGCTGCCGACACTGCCACGGGATCGGGTTTGGCTTCCAGCGGACGGAATCGGAGATGAAGGCCGCACGGCGACAGCACGCCGTCAAGGTCGAGAAGGAAGGGGAATCACCCGGCCCCTTCGACGAGGAAGGCGGCATCGGATTCGACGCGACGAAAGACCCACACCCTGACTGTCCCGAGTGCTTCGGCGAGGGGATCGGCACGGCGTTCCTGAAGGACACGCGGACGCTCTCCGCCGCGGCCCGCGCCCTGTACGCCGGGGTGAAGGTGACGAAGGACGGCTTCGAGGTGAAGATGCGCGACCAGCAGGCAGCGCTGATCCAGGTCGGCAAGCACCTCGGCATGTTCGTGGAGCGGACGAAGACCGAGTTGACGGGCAAGGACGGTGGGCCGATTCAGAGCGAGAGCGTGACGGAGCGGATCGAGTACCTGACGCGGGTGTACGACGGAGACGCCGTCCTCGCCACGTCACGGATGGACTTGAAGAAGTTGACGGACGCCGAACTGAACGACCACCTTCGCCGGTTGCGGGCGATCGAGGCACAGCGGGCGATCGAGAGGGCAGTCGAGCGATCGGAGTGACTTCGTTTCATGCAGCTGATAACGAAAGTTCTGCGTTGACGCTTGTATCGCTCCGTCGCTATCACATTATAGACCTGTCGCCCGGACGGGAGCGATCAGCGTCGCGGCCCGGCGGGTTATCCCGCCGGGTTTGCATTTCCAGTCGGACGATTCTCGTGGCAATCGGCTGGCACGTCAGTTGAGGTCGGCCGGAACGTTGCCGGCCCGGGTTCCGTAAGCCTTCCAGTTGTCGGGCGTGATTGAGTCCGAGACGAACCGGACCGAACCGTCCGCGGCGACCGTGTTGACTCCGCCGGTGTGGTGGCTTCGTGCGGCAATGTGAAACTGCGTTTTCGTGAAGGCCATACAGTCTCTCACCAGTCGGCTGTTCGGGGTGATGGTGTGCGTGTACAGGGTGCCAAGGTAGTACCTCATCCCCGTCGAACCGGCCCCGTTGGCCGTGCCGCTGCAAGCGGCCAGCGGGGTGGTGTTGCTCGCGTAGGCGGCGAGGTTGGAAGTCCCCCACGAGGCGACGGTGGAACTTGGCAATTGGAGAAAGCCGTTTGGGTCGGCCGAGCCAGTCACCCCGTTCCCGCGTCGAACTTCGGCGAAGAGAGCGGTGTTGCTCGTTCCGTCCGAGATTTGGTCCATTTTCACCATCGAAGCAGCGCTGAAGACGCCAGCGAGTTCTGGCGGTTTCACGATCGTCCCGGTGGTGTTGTTGTCGGCGTTCCAGGCGTGTGCCCCGAGATTGCCGAAGTAGTTCGTCCGTCCGGCGGGTTCGGTTTCCGTCCCTTCAACGGCCGTACCCGTTGACGGGTCCGACGGGCAGAGCAGCGTGGCGATGTCGCCGACCCGAAGCGTCGGTGACGAGGTTTGAATGTTCGCGGCCGGATCGAATACCGCGTACCGGTTCTCTTGCTCGATGTACGGGAGCAGAAACACGTGAACGCTGGCGGTGTTTCCGTTCCCGATTCCGGGCGGAAACCGCATGTACGAGTCATGGTAGTTGTGGGTGGCCAAGCCTAGCTGTTTCAGTTGGTTCTGGCACTTCGCCCGAGCGGCCGCCTCGCGGACCTTCTGGACCGCGGGCAGCAACATGCCGATGAGGATCGCGATGATCGCGATCACGACCAGCAATTCGATGAGCGTAAAGCCATCCCGGCGATTCCCGGTCATGGAAGAAACTCCGTTTTGAATCGGACCTTATCCCTAGTTTACTCGAATGTGAAGTCCCGGTTCGCCGGGTGGGAATAATTGTCTGCCACGTGCAGGGTGTAATTGATGGGGTTCCCTCCTTGGGTGGTCGCCAGCGGCGGGAAGGTCGCACACCAAATCCCGTCCGTTGTGTCCAACGAGGCGTGGCTGGTCGTGTTCATCGTGGCCGTCACAGCGATGTGGTTGTCGAAGGCGTTCCCCAAGGCCAGAAAGTATTCCGCCTGGGAAGGGTCCTGTGCTCCCTCGTCTGGGTAGAACACGTCGACGGCGTAGTTTCGACCTGCCAACTTGAACGAACCCTGGATGTCAATGACCTCGTGCGGGTCCAGCGGGAGCACCTTGTCTTGCTTCAAGACCTGGAATGAGGTGACCGCGCGTCCCGCGACGATCGCATCGGGGAGCGAGAACACGATCACCCATACGCTGGCGCCCGGATCGATCCGGCGGAACAGGGCGGTCTTGCCTACCAAGGTTGTGTTGCCCTGCTTCAGTTGACCGGTAACCCCGCAAACGGTCTCGGCCGAATTCGCGGGGTCGTACGCCTGGTGGACGAAGCCAGCGGCAACGACCTGACGCTTTCCGCGGTAGTCAGGAACCTGGCGTGCGAACAGAACCTTCAGCGGTCCCACAGCGTTCACCTTATCGGACACGGGCGACCTCCGGTTGAAGTAAGCCTACTCGGACGGGACAAGGGTGAAGACGACGTTTTTGAACGATGCCGTGGCGCGGGCGACAAAGAGGCCACATCCGCCGCGGGGGATGTATCGAGGCTGGAAGGCTTGAATGGCTGGGAAGTTCGCGAACAACTGGTGCTTCCGCACGGGCTCGAAGACGCCCTGGATCCGGGTGGTGATTTCCTCGCTTGTGATCGTGCGGGGGGGCTGTCCGTCCCACGACGCGGTCACCCGGTCGGGTTGAACGACCAGTTCCAGTTTCCGCCAAGTTCCGCTTTCCTCGCCCAGCGGCGGGTGAGCAGGGCCGGCCGACCAGCCGGAGTTTGAGGAAACGTCCGGCGGAACGTCGGGGTCGCTGAGGTGGATGAAGCTCAACTCCGGCACGTCATCGGGGTCGATCCCTTCCCGTTTTTGTTGCCCGTTACGGTCTACCGAAAGTTGAATGGGTTTGTCCAGGGGCTTTCGGACGTCGTTGTAGGAGAGATGGCAGAACGTGTGGATCGGGGGGTGGTCCGGGACGGGGTGCTCGGTCCGGGCGACATAGATCCCCACCCGGCCGCCGCGGTCGGACCGACTGTGCCGCACCTGGGCCGTCAACCGGTAGCTCCCTGAGAGCGAGTCGGGGACCAGCTCGATCAGGGTCGGTTTCGACGCGGTCACCGTGAACAGGCGGTCGTCACTCAGGACAATCTTCCCACTGCTCCGGCTGACAAGACGGCGATACCACCGGGGCTGGCCGGAATCGCCGACAAGGGGCAATGGCCTCCTCTCGGCGAGTTCCCGTTGCTGGGCCTGGATCGTGGCGTCGTCTCCTTGGTTGTCCGGCAGATGACTGCCCGCCGCGCTGATCGCAGGGCTAGAATTCCACGACGCGGCCCCGGCACCGACGCCTGCCACGACCGCCCCCACCCCCAGGATCACCGTGGCGGTGCGTGCGTTTCGACGAATCCACGCCTTCACCCGGCGAGAGCGCGCCTGCCGCCCGGCGACCGTCCGCTCCCCGGCCTGCCAGCGGTCCAGTTCGTCCGCGACTTCCGCCGCCGACTGATACCGATGCCGCGGGTTCTTCTCCAGGCAACGCAGGGCAATGGCCTCGAGGTCCGCGGGAACGTCCGGCCTGAGCGACTTCGGGCGGACGGGTTGTTCGGTGAGCACCTTCCGCAAGATGGAGAGCGCGTCCGGACCTCGAAAGGGGGGCTGCGACGTGAGGCACGAGTACAGCACCGCGCCGATGGCGTAGATGTCGACCGCCGGGCCGAGCCGGTCGCCGGTCGCGCCGGCCTGCTCGGGTGCCATGAAGCTGGGGGTTCCCACTGTCATGCCGGTTGCGGTGTGGGTCGCGTCTTCGTCCAGGATTCGTGCGAGCCCGAAGTCGCTGACCTTCGGCGTGCCGTCCGCTTCCAGCAGCACGTTTTGCGGCTTGAGGTCGCGGTGGACGACGTGCTGGGAGTGGGCATACGCGACGGCACGGGACACCGCCGAGACGACTCGGGCCGTCGTCGCAAAGTCCAGCGGCCCCCGGTCGAGCCGGTTGGCCAGGCTGCCCCCCGCCACGAGTTCCATCGTGAAGTACGGAGACCCCTCGAACTCGTCGAAGTGAAGCAGTCGGACGATGTTGGGGTGGAGCAGCCGGGAGAGGGCCGACCCCTCGTTGCGGAACCTCGCGACCCGGTCGGGCTGGTGGGCGGTGTGCTGCGAGAGCGTCTTGAGTGCGACCTGCTGCTTGAAGTGGCCCTGCTCGGCCCGGTAGACCACGCCCATCCCGCCAGTGCCCAGAAGTTCAATGACTTCATAAGGGCCGATCCGGTTGCCGATGTGATGAAACGACCAGCTCAGCCGGGTGTCCGGTGCTGCGAGGTCGACCGGTAACGTGCCGGACAGCCGTGGGGCCGCGAGCGGCTGAGCGAGGATCTCCCGAAGGCGTGCGTCGCAACTCTCTTCCGCGAGCGCCTGCATGCGACCCAGTTGGCCCAGACAGATCTCACAAGTCGAGATGTGGTCCTCGATCGTTTCCAGTAGTTCGTCGGGGAGCTCGCCATGAGCGAACCGGGCCAGCGTCCGGGGTTCCGGGCAGTTCGTCTCGGTTATCCGGTGAGTTTGCACCATGAACGCTGCCTATTCCGGGGGCTCAGTCGATTCTGGGAGGGGCGAACCGAGCACGGAATCGAGGTCGACGACGCCGGCGAATTCTTCTCGTAACCTCTTCAACACCCGGCTCTTTGCGATGTACACGAGGTGGACGCCGATCCCGAGGTCCTGGGCCACGTGCTCGGGGGACTGCTTGTCCACGACGACTCGCCAAAACGCCTCGCGGGTGTGGTCCTTGAAGCCGCTCAAAACCATCTCGAAGGCTTGGCGGATGACGATCCGCTCGTCCTCCGCGTCGGCAGGGGGTTCCTCGCCCGCCGCGGGGGAGGGAACTGCGTGGATGGCTTCGAGTGCGCTGGTCCCCCCCGCCCCGGTCGCCGCCCGTTCCCCGCGGCGAAAGTGGCTTGCGATCGAATTCCGCGTGATGGTCTTCAACCAGCTGCGAAGCGAACCGACGGACTGCCGCTGGAACCGATCGACGGCCCCGCTGACCGACTGAAACACCTCCTGGGCCACGTCTTCCGCGTCGGCAAGTTGGATGGACTGTAGCCGGCACCAGTGCAAGATGAGCGGCTTGTACAGGGCCACGAATCGGGACCAGGCAGCCGGATCCTGGGCCTGAATCCCTGCCAACAGGCTGGACGAAGTCTCGCCGGCCTTCCACTCGGAAGGAACGTGGTCGTCTATCATTGAAGTCCCGATTCCACCCTCAAACGCCCGCGGCGGGAAACGATTTTCGAGCCGCGACTCGTTTTCCGCCCCGTCGGTGATAGACGCTTCCGTTTCAGTAGTACGCACTGTCTTCGGCCGCTCGGACACGCTGCATTTTGGCAGCGATCCGTCCGCCATTCTCGTCGATCGAACTCTGCCGGCGGACCCGTCCCCGCCGGCAGACCTCGTCGCCGTCGCGCTTCACCGCCGGCGGCGACGAGTCGACCGGCTCACATATTCCTGTGAGCAGTCAACCAATCCGTCGAGCCACCACATTTCAGTTCCCTATGGGAAATTTTATGTGCGGGCCTCTTGCCGTCTATTTTTGGACCGGAGGAGGCTGTGATCATTCGCGAAATTGCCATCCGGACCGGATGGTAGCGGTTGTGTCGCGGCCCGGTGGGTTGACCCTGCCGGGCCGCTTTGTCATTCGGGGGTTAATTCCGGGTGGCGGCTCCGGTTTGGAGTAGAGAAACCCGAGGAATGATCCGTGCCCGCCCGCCTTCACCCCCTTTCGCTGCTCGTCTTGATCCTGGCCGGCCCCGCCGCTGCGGCCGAACCGCCTTCCAACCCCGAGTACGCCGCCTGGAACGCCTACCGGCCGGGGGCGACTGTCACCCACCGGACCACGTACAAGATCGGTGGCGTGCCCGCCGAGCAGTTCGTCCGGACGGTGCTCAAGCTCACGGCCGACGACAGGCTCACCCTCGCGGCGGTCGAGTACACCGTGGCCGACGGGAAGGAGAAGGTCCACGGCCGGTACGAGAGAACGGTTCCGAAGAACCTCCCGGCCGACACACCGGCGGGACGGGCGGTCCTCGGCGGGTTGGATCTGCCGCCGGGTAAGGTGGACACCGCCCCGGAGGAGATCGAGGTGAGCGGGAAGAAGTACAAGTGCCAGCGGGCCACCGTCATCCCCAAGCCCGGCTTCACGGTGACGCGGTCGGTGGTGTTGTGGTTCGCCGACGGGGTGCCGGGCCGGGTGGTCCGGTCGGCTGGGCCGGATTACGACTTCGGCGACAAGCGGACCCGAATGGACGAAGTGAAAACCGAACTCGTGGAGGTGAAGGCGGACCCGCGGTGAACGGCCATTGCGGTTATCTCGTGATTGAACCCGTCAAGAAGTCGCCTTTAGCTCCGCCATCACCCCCGGCCGCGCCTCCCGCTTCGCTTGCAGCTCGACCCACCGGGCCGCTTCCGCCGGCGTCATCTCGCGGCCTTCTTCCTCGACGGCGGTCAGGTCGTCGTAGTTGAAGGCGTCGATCATCATCTGCTGCCGCGGTTCGAGCCCCGCTTGCGTGGTCAGCGGGAATCGGGCGGGGTCCATGTACTCGGCGACGGTCATGGGGTGGTTCCTTCGAGCGGGGACAGCCAACTTACCCGCTTGATCGCAGATGGGGGTTCATCGGGAGCGATCCGCACTTGCAAGCGGGAGAAACTTCTCGTCTGAAAACGGTTCAAACTGGTCCGGCCAACAAGCGTTGACGCGAATGAGGAGCCTGTGGTGAACTTCTGCAGGAGGTGGGTTGACACGCTCGACCTGAACATCAAACTTACCGCAATTGGGAATCAGCTTCCACGCATCCCCCGTCAGATACGCGGGGAGGTATCCGACGAGGAAGTTGTCTTCTGTCCGAAGTGCGATCGCTGTGAGGTCGACCTGATTTTGCACGTCCCACATCATGAACAGTTTCTCGCCCTGCTTGAGTCCGGCGATCCGCTCCTCGGTCGCAGGTGGCATGTAACGGATTGCCTGAACCAAACAATGTGTCAAATAGCACCCATCAACGTCGGGAGACGGCATAGGGAATAACGCGATCTGATCCGTGGTGCGCTTGCCACCGGTGCGAGCAAGAATCTGCATCGGATGGGCTGAGGGCGGTAGCCCAAGCGAGGCCAAAAACCCGGCGTGCTCAGGGCGACCCAGCGGCATCAGGCGATTCGCCAATAGTGGAAATGGCTTCTCGCTGAAGTAAGTCTGACGCAAATCTGGAAATTCCAGAAATGGAAGAAATTCCTGGTCACGCGCCTGCTCGACCGCTCGGATATACGCAAATTCATACAGTTGACGATCCGGGTGGAAAACAATCCGGGCAACCGGAAGTACAGCCCGCGTTTTCGGACTACGCCAAGAAACGAATAGTGTTGGAGGCGTCATACGTTTCCGCTCAAGAGGTTCGCGCGGTTTTCAGAAAGCACATCACTAACGAACCTTCTGCACACATCAGTCATGATCTCATCTGGGACGCCATTCACAATGTCGGTTAACCGAGCGATTGGGACGCCTGCCAAACATTTTAGCCAATAACTTGCCGCTTCAGGGCACCGCTGGGCCGCCGTAAGGAATGCGTTACGCGGGCTAAGAGGCTTGTCGTCGGCCGGATCACGGTAGAGGGCTGAACGAAGTTTCGCAGATCGCACAAACGCCGCGACAGTGCGGTTTCTATCTCGGGAACTCATTCGCTCATGCCGTTCCGTGTCTAAGAGATTGTGGCCAAGGCAGGAAGCGTGGTCGAAACTCGGGCACAGAATTGCCCTTCTATCTGCCTCGTGAGGGGCCATTTGAAGGATTGCCCAGTTCTCGTGATGACGGTCCGTGTTGCCGAGCAAAGCGTCGAGCATCAGGTAGCCAGTGAAAACATCCGATGACGACTGCAAAGCGGGAGTGTTCGGCGTCCCTCGCGGCAACTCCATGAACGGTTGGTCAAGGATCGCATATACCCTATCAACGGTGTGCTCGACCACGTGGTAGCGGTTCTCCGTCGGGTAGTCGGGGTCTAACTGCACAAGGAGACTGTTTCCGAGGACTAATTCGCTAGCGTCTTGCTCGTTGACAAGATCACGGGTGATAATTCCACGCTTACCATCGCGGCGGGCGAGCTCGACTGTTGCGTGCGGGATCCCAAGTGCATCCGCCACCTCTGCAGCAACCTTCTCAGACCAGTCGTCACCGGTTTGAGGCCGGTGTCGCTCCTTGAACAGCCAGCGTACTCCATCTTGAGCCTCAAGCCAAACCTTCGGTTTGGACCCCATTGCCTCATCTCCGGCAACGGGCCAATCGGTTACATCATGGATTCGATACTTCTGGCACACGCTATTTGAACTCGTTTCGCACCTGCGGTGAGTGATTTTCCACCGGTTCTGCCGTCACTTTCGTTTCCCCTGGGCCCGCTCCGAATCCGCGGGTGCGTCGGGCTGCGACTCGCCCGCGAACCACGGCTCGAAGTGCGAGCAGTCCACTCCGAGGGCCTTCGCGAGCCGAAAAAGCACATCTACGGAAAAGCCAGTCGATCTTCCGGTCTCCAGCTGCGTGACGAACCCTTGGCTCACGCCAACAGCTTCTGCCAGAGCATTTTGCGAAAGCCCGGCCACCTTTCGAAGCCGCCTGATCTCTTCCGCAAGCGTCATCGTTACTCCGCAAAATAGAAGTAGGACTATTGACAAGCCCAGAAGTGGAGCTATTATCAGTCTAGCTACTGATTCGCTGGAAGTCAACGGAGCCCCGCCCATGTTCGCCGCCTGCCTTGCCCTCGTGACTGGTGCATCTGTCGTCTGCCTCGCTGCTCCTGTCTTCGGC
>CAZKIQ010000062.1:0-32215 GCA_964552815.1 uncultured Alcaligenaceae bacterium
GCTCTCCGAAGCGGCTCTGCGGAGTGAGTAACAACTCACCAAGTCTTGGGTGAGGCGAATCAGGACTCAACAAAAGAACGAACGGCGGGATTTGCAGATGACCGGCAAAGACGGCAAACCAAAATGGCATGACACCGCGTTGACACTGGACCTTGCCAGACCCGACGCAAAATGGGAATCGATCCCGCAACCTTTCCAGCGCCGTGCCCTGACTGCTGCTGTGCTCGGCAGCAAAGTCTACGTCTTCGGTGGGCTCACCGCCGAAGCCAAGGCGGTGCGCAGGGATTGCCGGATCCACCCTCGCTTACGCGTCGGGCTAAAACACGGAACTCCCTCGCTTACGCGTCGGGCTAACCCTGGCAGTTTCACGGTTTCGGTTCGAAGCCGGGGCGGATTTTGCCGTCTTTTCCGATGATCGGTTGTGCGTCCTTCACCTTGCCAATCGGGCGGACGCCGGGGCCCATTCCGTCCGGGCCGAGGTCATCCTTGGTGGCGTCCGCGATTTCCTGCAGTTTCTTCACGATCTCGGGGTGCTCCTTGGCGACATCGGTGGTTTCCCCGATGTCCGACTTGAGGTTGAACAGTTGCGGGCCGGCTGGCTTTTCCTTCTCTTTCCCTTTCTTCGGGGGAACCGCGAAGTGGAGCTTCCATTCGCCGTGGCGGACGGCTTCGAGCTTGAGGCCGCGGTAGTACAGGAAGGTATCGTGGGCCGGCTTGGCGTCTTTTTCCCCGGCCAGTTGCGGCCAGATGTTGACGCCGTCGAGCTTGCGGCCCTCCGGAAGTTTCGCCCCTGCCAGTGCCGCGAACGTCGGCAGCACGTCAAACATTCCCAGAATCGCGTCGGTTTCGGTCCCGGCGGGGATCTTTTTCGGCCACCATGCGATTGTCGGAACCCGGACGCCTCCTTCCCAGGTGCTCGCCTTGTGACCCCGCAGCGGGGCATTGACGCTACGCGGCGTGCCGCCGTTGTCGCTCGTGAAGATCACCAGCGTCTTCTCCGCAAGGCCCTGCTTCCGGACCGCGTCGAGCACCTGCCCGACCGACCAGTCCACCTCCTCGACCCAGTCGGAGAAGATGCCGTTGGGTGACTTCCCAGCCCACTTTTTCCCGGGGTAGATCGGGAAGTGGACGGCGTTGTGCGGCAGGTACAGGAAGAACGGTTTCGACTTGTTCTCCGTCACGAACTTGACTGCCTCGTCGGTGTAGATCTCGACGAGGGATTGCTGATCGTCCGGCATCACCCGCTTCACGACGGTGCCGTTCCGAAGCAGAGGCAGCGGCGGCTGGGTGCCCGGTTTCGACTTCGGAAGCGGCTTCCCGAGGTCGCTTTTGACCCCGTCTTCCGCGGGACCCATGTCGTTCGAGTAGGGCAACCCGAAATGCAGGTCGAACCCTTGCTTGTTCGGCAGAAACTCCGGCTGGTCGCCGAGGTGCCACTTGCCGATGCACGCCGTCGCGTACCCGGAATCCTTCAAAATCTCGGCAATCGTGACCTCGTCCGGATTCAGGCCCACGTCGTTTCCCGGGAACAGCACATGCGGGATTGGTAGCGACCGCTTCGGGTAGCACCCCGTCATCAGCGACGCCCGGGACGGCGAGCAAACCGGGGCGGCGTAGAAACTCGTGAGTTTCCGTCCTTCCTTCGCCATCGTGTCGAGGTTCGGGGTGCGGTTGAGCTTGGACCCGAACGGCCCGATGTCCGCGTAGCCGAGGTCGTCGACGTTGATGACGATGAAATTCGGCTTCTCCGGTTCGGCGGCGGAAAGCTTCGACGTCAACGGCAACCCGAGAACCGCAACCGCAACCGTGAACCGCAACAGGTGGGAAAGCATGGAGAGAGATCCTCTCGAAGGGAGGAAAGGGACGAGAATCCCGCGGAGCCCGCACCCGTGGGGCACGGAAAATGGCAGCATCCGGGATGGTTCCATCCCGGATGACTGTATCAGAGGGGGTAATCGCCGACGAGTCGGGGGTTGTTACCGCTTCACGGTTTGCTTGAGGAGCACCACTTTCGCGCGGCCCTGTTCCGGCCAGCGGAAGGCGACCTCGGCGGGGTTGTCGCGGTCGTGGAAGACGTCCATCGCCGCCGAGTGCCGGGGTGTGACCGAGTGCGGGATCTCGGGTTTCCCCTCCTTGTCGAGTTCCAGGATCGCCCAGCGGACGCGGGGTTCGCCGGGGTCAGCGGGGATCGTTTGCAGTGTCCGGCCGGAATAGAACGCCGCCCAGTCGAACGGATCGATCAACGCATCCGAATCCGACATGACCCCGTCCTGGGCCAGGAATCGACCCGCTTGCACATGTCCGACCCGGCTTTCGTGCAACGGCTTGAGCGCGATCGGCAGGCACGCCACCAGCACAACCGCCAGCACGAACCCGGCACCCCCCTGCTCGCCGAGGAGATCGCCCACCACCGTCCGCTTCGCGAGAAGTGCTCCGAGTTCGCGAATCCCCACCGCCGCGAACAGGCAGCCGACGTAGACGATCGACAGGGTGTGCCGTTCCGAGAGGTAGTTGCTCTTGAGGCCGAGCACAATCAGGATGCCACCCGTGAGCACCGCGAAAACCAGCGGCACCGCGAGCCAGGGTTCCGCTCCCAACCGTCGGCGGACAAGCCACACTCCGAAAATCGCGAGCGCGACGGGCACGTAGAACCCGGCCTTCGCCGTTTCCTTGAGGAGCGTCTTCGCGACCCAGAACGGCTTCGAGCCATCGAGGTTCGCCTCGAACCACGCCGCGAACAGGGCTGGTGATTTTGCTGCGGGCGTGACCGAAACCTGGCCGTCCGCAACTTTCTGGCGGATGTTCAATTTCTCGAGGATGTTCCGCCCCGCCGGTTTGTTGGTGACCCCGCCGATGACGAGCATGTAGGGCAGCGCGAGGATCAGGAATCCGACGCCGAGGGCGGTGAGTCGGGCGGCGGTCAGAGATCGCGGCCAGCGTCCGACGAGCCCGAGCATTCCCGCGACGCCACCGACGGCGACGATGGTGACGGCTCCTTCCGGCCGGACCAGATACGCTGCTCCACTGGCCATTCCCGCAAGCAGAAACGCCCCGACTCCCGGGGTCCGTACGGCCCGCATTCCGAGCAACAGCGACCCTGCGAGGGTCAGCGTGTACAGTGCCTCGGTCAGGCCGTCGGAAGTGAGATGCGCCGGCACCGGCAGGACCTGGAACAACGCCGCCGCCATGAATCCTTCGAATTTCCCGAACATCATCCGGCCCAGCCAGTAGGTCGGGAAGACCAGCAGAACCGCCGCGAACACGCTGGCGACCTGTGTGCTCAGCAGCATCTGGTCTGGCAGCGGAGCCGACGAAACCGCTCGCACCCCGACCGACGCCACCCACACCGCGATCGGGTACCCCGGCGGATGCTGACTTTCCCGAAGGACATCGACCGCCGTCCGCGGAGCCCCGGGCGGGTGCCCCACCGAAGGATTTTCGAGCAGCAATGCCTGCCGGGCAAACCCGACGCTGTCGCGAGCGGTCACACCGGTATGGGAAAGGAGCCAGCCGTGGATGGCGACGGCGATCACGACGAGCCCGGCCAGAACCATGCGATCGGTGGTGTCGGTCACCTTCCGGGGTGCCACGGTTTCGAGTCGTCCGCCAACGAGCGCTTCCATGCTTGCCCCACGAAGGAGTGCCATCCTGCGAAATCGGGCAGATCGTAGAAGACGCCCGGGGATGGCGTCAAGGCAGACCGCGAGAAACCGCCGCCTCGAAAGTTTGACGGCCCCACGTCGCCGGCGTACGCTGCGGGGAACCTCCCGGAGTCGCGTCATGCTCACACGCCGTCAGATGCTCGCCGCGTCGGTTGTCCCCGTCTGCACCCGCCTCCTTCCCGGGCAGGAACCGACCACTGATCCGCTCCGGGTCTACAAGGGGGATAAGAAGTCGTCCGACCCGCGACTCGGGAAACCGAAGGCGCTCAACGATTACTTCCCGTTCTCGCCGCCGAAGACCCTGAAGGAGTGGGAATCCCGGCGGAAACAGGTTCGCGAGCAGGTGCAGGTCGCGACCGGCCTCTGGCCGATGCCGGAAAAGACCCCCCTCCAGCCGACGATCCACGGACAAATCGAACGCGATGGATACGTGGTCCGCAAGGTCTTCTTCCCCTCCCTCCCCGGCCACTACGTCTGCGGAAACCTGTACGAACCCACCGGCAAAACCGACGGCAAACGCCCCGGCGTCCTCTGCCCCCACGGACACTGGCGTAACGGCCGATTCTTCGAAGCCACCGACGCCGCCGTCGAAAAAGAACTCAAATCCGGGGCGGAGAAGACCAAGGAAGCCGCCCGATACCCCGTCCAGGCCCGATGTGCCATGCTCGCCCGCATGGGATGCGTCGTCTTCCACTACGACATGGTCGGATACGCCGACAGCACCGCGATCAAGCACATCGCCCGCTCCGGCGTCCCCCACCCCGACGGCTTCGCGGATGCCCAGGGGGAACTCCGTCTCCAGTCCCTGATGGGCCTGCAAACCTGGAACAGCATCCGCTCCCTCGACTTCCTCGAATCCCTCCCCAACGTTGACCCGAAGAAGCTCGGCGTCACCGGCTCGTCCGGCGGCGGAACGCAAACCTTCCTGCTGACTGCCCTCGACGACCGCGTCGCCGCCGCTTTCCCCGCCGTCATGGTCTCGACCGCGATGCAGGGCGGATGCGTCTGCGAGAACTGCTCCCTCCTCCGCGTCGGCACGGGGAACATCGAACTCGCCGCACTCTTCGCCCCGAAACCGATGGCCATGTCCGGGGCCGACGACTGGACCAAGGAGATCCTCACCAAGGGTTTCCCCGATCTGCAGGCGACCTGGAAGCTCTACGGAGCGGAGGACAAGGTCGCCGCCAAGGCCTGGCCGCAATTCCCGCACAACTACAACCTGCACGCCCGCGAATTGATGTATGCCTGGTTCGACAAGCACCTCCTTGGTGGAAAAGGCGAACCCATTTCCGAGAAACCGTTCGAGCCGATCCCGCCCAAGGAACTCTCCGTCTTCGACGAGAAACACCCCCGCCCGAAGGACGAGGTCGAGGCCGCGGAACTGCGGAAAACGATGTCGTTCGCGGCCGACGCCCAGATGGCCAAGCTCTTCCCCAGCGACCCCGAGCAGTTGCAGAAATTCCGAGATGTGGTTGGAACCGCCCTGCGAGCGATGGTCGTCGAGGGAGGCACGATCGAGACCGAGCTCGACAAGCAAGGCATGGACGAGTTCGAGAAGTTCGACCTCGCGTCGGTCATCGTTCGCCGGAAGAACACGAAGGAAGAAATCCCGGCGATCGCGATCCGGCCGCCGGAGGCACAGAAGGGGAATTTCGCGATCTGGCTGCACCCCGCGGGGAAGGCGAGTCTCGTGGAGAAGGGACGTCTTTCCCCGGCGGTCGCTTCCCTGATCCGGGCCGGGCACTGGGTCGCCGCCCCGGACCTCCTCCGCACCGGCGAGCACGGCACCGGGAAGATGGACGTCAGCACCATCTACGCCGGCTTCACCTATGGCTACAACCGATCCCTTCTCGCCGACCGCGTCCGGGATGTGCTCACGGTCATCGCGAGCCTGCGAGAATCCGCCCAGGCGAAAAAAATTTCTCTCGTCGGTTGGGGCGAATTCGGACCCGTCGCGGTCCTTGCCGCCGCCCTGGCGGGGGACAGGGTCTCGAAGGTCGCCGCGGACCTGCACCGATTCCGCTTCGAGGAAATCGCGAAAACCGACGATCCGATGATGCTTCCGGGCGCGGTGAAGTACGGCGGCCTCGGAGCATTCCTGGCCCTGTGTGCGCCGATGCCGGTGCTGGTTCACAACAACAAGGGAACCGGTGTCGGCCGGACCGCGAAAGCCGCCTACAAATCCGCTGGCGTTCCCGACGCCATCACCGTCGCCGGGGACAAACTCGAAGAAGCGAAAGTGATCGAGTGGCTCGTGAAATGAGACCCGAGCAAACGTGACCGGCAATCGAGTGGGCTATTCCGGCTAATGGCTAACGTCTGACAGCTAATCACTGGAATGCAAAAAGATTGGACCTTTCGATTCCAGCGATAAGCTGTCAGTCGTTAGCTGTTAGCTCGAACCCGGCTACTCAATCTCGTTTTCCCAGTCGACTTTCACAGCATCCGCCCAGAGATCCTCGAGCCGGTAGTAGGCCCGGGTGTCGGCGTCGAAGGTGTGCACCAGAACGTCGCCGAAATCCTGGACGATCCACTTGCTCGCCTCGTACCCTTCGATTCCGGCCCGCGTGTCCCCGACGGAACGCATGGCGGCGTCCGTTTCCTCGACGATCGTGTGCACCTGCCGACGGCTGGAGCCGGTGGCGATGACGAAGAAGTCGAAGAGGGGGGTGAGTTGCCGAAGGTCGAGGACGAGGACTTCCTGGCCTTTGTTCTCGGTCGCGACTTTCGCCGCGAGGCAGGCCCGCTGAAGGGCGGACGGCAACGGGGGACGGGGTGACTCCGGGGCAGAAACAGCCCCGACTTGGGTGGGGTACACAGTGGCGATGCTGCTCAAGTGACCTCCCTCAGGTGGTTGCCTCCCGAGGTCGGTGGAGACGAATGGCAGCCAATCGTGGCGTGTCGTTCGTAGGTCGACCTCCGAGGCAGGTGGTGAAACCGTCTCTGTCAACTCTGGCTCGGCGGGATTGCAAACCCCGCCTGCCTGTATCATCGGTCCCCGATCCGAGAATTTCAAGCGAGTCATGGCGAAATCTGCCCGGAGAATCCCAGAAAAGCCCGGCTCCACAGAAGCCTCGCGGCTCCGAAAACCGAGAAATCCCCTCGCGAACCCGCAGCTCAGTCCATCCCGGCTTCGGGCGAACACCGAGTGACAGACACCTTCCCATCGCCCCGGTTCGCAGCAGAAGTAAGATAACCAGACTCCGCCGAAGCGATTTCTCTCTTCCCAACTCCACCGGGTCGCCATGAACCGCCAAGTCCTGATCGGACCTGCCCACCTTTACGACATCCAGCCCGTCTTTGCTCCGATCCTCCGCGACGCCGGCTACGACCTGATTTTCCCGCAGCAGCACATCCAGATGGTCGAGTCGCAAGTTCTCGAAGTGCTTCCGGGGTGCGTCGCTTCCCTGGCGGGGTCGGAGCCGTACACGCGGAAGGTGATCGCCGAGGCGGCGGCGAAGGGCTTGAAGATTCTTTCCCGCGCCGGGGTCGGCTACGACGCCATCGACGTGGCGGCGGCGACGGATCACGGCGTGGCAGTGACCATCGCCGTCGGGGCGAACCACGACGCAGTCGCCGAGCAAGCGGTGGGGCTGATCATCGCCCTGGCGAAGCAGATCGTGCCGCAACACATCTCGATCCGGGCGGGCGGTTGGCCGCGGAAGGCGTTCTCGCCACTGCGGGGGAAAACGCTCGGCGTAGTCGGGCTTGGACGGACCGGGAAGGC
Organism: uncultured Alcaligenaceae bacterium; assembly: GCA_964552815.1. Taxonomy (GTDB): domain Bacteria; phylum Planctomycetota; class Planctomycetia; order Gemmatales; family Gemmataceae; genus CAYUHJ01. The sequence goes on from CAZKIQ010000062.1 coordinate 7,390, forward strand.
GGTGGTTCGCCGGATGCTCGCGTTCGGGATGACGATCATCGCGCACGATCCGTACGCCGGGGCCGAGTTCGCGGCCGAGAACAGCGTCCGAATGGTGCCGATGCAAGAGCTCTTCCGCACCTCCGACTTCGTGACCTTGCACTGCCCGCTGACGCCGGAGACGCGTCACCTGATCTGCACCCGCACGCTGGAGCTCATGAAGCCGACGGCGTACTTCGTCAACACGTCCCGCGGGGGGGTGGTCAATGAGGCGGAGTTGCTGGCGGGTCTGCAGGCGAAGCGGATCGCGGGGGCGGCGCTGGATGTGCTCGATGTCGAACCGCCGGGCGGGAACCCGCTGACGGCACTGGAAAACGTGATTTTCACGGCCCACACGGCCGGGGTGGACATGCAATCCCGGCACGACATGGCGAGTGCCGCCGCCACCGCGATCAAGCGGATGCTCGCCGGCGAGTGGCTCGACGAGTGGGTCGTGAACCCGGCCGTGAAATCGCGTTGGTCGGCGTGATTTCGGCGGTCAGTCGAGGTTCGGAGCCGGCTCGTCCCCGTTTCGGCTGGCGATGGCGGCCTGCGTGGAGACGTCGAGCGACACCCGCAGCGACTTCACGGACCCGTCGGCGAAGACGAAGTTGCAAACCCCGGTGTGCCAGCTTCCGAATTTCCGAGCCGCAGGATCGTTCGGAGTTCGGGCGATGGTGTTTGAGCCCAAAGTCCGAACGGAATGTCCTTTATCGCCATTGTAGGCTGGTCCGTCGCCCCCTGGGATGTCACCGAATTTTCCGACTTCAACGTGTTTCTCACCGACCAGGACAGTACTGCTCGTTCCATCAGAAACTTCTACAAATTTCACTCCTCGCTTCGGTTTCCGAGGGGTCGGGTCATTGGACCAGTTGTCCCATAGGATGTAACACCCATTGGCTGGCGTGTTCGATGTGACAACCCCCATTGCGTCGGGTTGATTCAGGGTCCACCAGTAATCGTTTCCAGTACTGCCGGAACACACGGCATAGTCAGCAGTCGCGCCGCTGTAGAAAGGATCCGTAGGGAGAAGTGGCGATTTATCCATTTGCTCAGATGCCAACGTAGTTGTGGGTGACCTCCGCGAGGGACAGAAGTAAACCGAGACGGCTGTTTCTCTGGCGACTGCATTTTGGCTCGGGTAGTTCGTCTTCAGATTCCACTGCGAATAGAAGGGCGACTGTTCCAGGTACGGCAGAATGTCGATGAGCCAGGTCTGGAAGTAGTCGTGTCGGCTGTTTGGGAGATTCCCTTCGGCGTCGTGGTGCATGTGCATCGCGATGCCGATTTGCTTCAGGTTGTTTTGGCATTTGCTCCGCGCTGCCGCCTCGCGGACCTTTTGCACCGCCGGCAGCAGCAGTCCGATCAGAATCGCGATGATCGCAATCACCACCAATAGCTCGATGAGCGTGAAGCCGAGGCGAAGACGCGGACGGGCGGACATGGTCAACTCCCGGAGAGTCGGAGTCAGGCAGTGGTTCCGTAAACCCGGATATGTTGGAATCGCGAGTCCACAGGCACACGGAACCGGTCGCCGTAATTTTGGACCGAATTGAGGTTGTGTCAAGCGTCCGAAGTTTGCTGTCACGAAAATCGCTTTGCCAGTCCCCGCCGGGGGCCAGTAAGATCAGGGTGTGCGATTCTGCGGTTACCCGGTTCCTTCCCCTTCACCGACCGGGCGGAGAAGCCCTTCCATGGCGAAATCTTACAGCGTAGCGTGCCCGAGTTGCGATGCCTCGGTCACCGTGAAGAGCGGGGCCGCCTCCGCCAAGAAAAAAATCGAGTGCCCCAAGTGCAAGTACCGCTTCGTGGCCCCGCCGCCGGAAGAAGAGGAAGTCGACGAACCGGCAGCCGTCGAGGAAACGGACGGCGGCTCGAAGAAGAAAAAGAAGAAGGGTCCCGGTTCCACGGTCCTCGTCGGTGCCCTGCTCGGCGTCCTCGCCGTCGGGCTGCTCGGGGCCGGCGGATACTTTCTCTTCGCCGACGGGGATGACAAAACAACGGTGAAAAACCCGTCCCCCCGCCCGGGCGTCCGCCCCAATCCGCCGCCGACCCAACCGACCCCGCCTGACAAGGAACCGCCGAAGGACAAGGAACCCCCCAAGGAGCAACCGAAGGTCAAAACCCCGGCCGGACCGCCGAAGGATCTGACCAACATGCTCCCCAACGACACCGTCGGCGTCGTCCGGGTCAACTTCGACCAGGCCACCCAGCAGACCCCCTTTTTCACCTCGTTCTTCGATGCTTCCGTCCAGGAATTGTTCAAGAAATCCCTCGTGATTTCCCCCGAGGAACTCGCCCACTACATCCACTGCGTGGTCGGAAAGGACGTTCGCGAACCCTTCGCCCTGATCCGCACCCGCAAGCCGATCGACTTGGTCCACTTCTGGAACACGCTCAACCGGAAGAGCCCCACCCGCGGCCCGATCCGGCAGCGGGAATACTTCCTGCTCGAAAACAACTCGTTCCTGACGTCGATCGGACACGGTCTGTCCGGGGAGTCGCTACGCACGCAGATCGGCCTGCCCGCTGCGATCCCGCCCCAATCGGCGGCCACCCCGGAACCGCCGCTCGCGATCCACGTCTACGATTCCCAAACAATCGTGATCGCCCCGGAAACGCGGATGATTGCGTACCTCGAAGACCTGCAACCCGGGACGGACCTGCCGAAATACCTGACGGAACTAACGGGTGGTTCGACGCCGGAACCCAAGAAGCCGGAGCCAAAGAACCCCAAAACCCCGGCGGATCCGCCGAAACGGAAGCTCTTCACGACGATCAAAACCTACCGGACCATCGACCCGACACTGAAGAAAATCCTGAACCAGCTTGAGGAAGATGACCGCAACGAGCCCGCCTTCGTGATCGCGGAGATTCCGGACCATCGGCAGCTGGCGAAGTTCAATGTCCCGCTCGGGATCAAGGATTTGCCGGCGAATTCTCTCGACTTTCTCGGCCAGGTCTCGACCCTCGGCGGGAGCCTCACCACCTTCACGCAGGACAAGCTCTCCGCCACACTCGTCGTCGAATTTGTGACGGAAGATGCCGCGAAATCGCTCCTCAAGGACAAGCTCACCCCCGCACTGACCGTGATGCAGACCCCGCTCGGCACCCTGCTCGGGACGCAGTTCTCCGTCCGCATCGGCGGGCAACCCCTGACCCCCCCCGGAACAACCATCCCGGGCACGACGCTCCCGCCCGGATTCCCCGATGGCGAAGGGGTTCCACCCCGCCCCGGCATCCCCCCCGTCGGCGGGCCGACCACCGTCCCGGACCCGAAACTGCGAACCTCGAACCTCGACGTCACCATCGTCGACCGGATCATCACCGTCTCGACGGTGGTTCAGTGGAACGAGGAACTTTACCGCTTCACGATCCACCCCGGCATCAACCGCCTGTCGGCTCAGATCAAGGGGAAGATGACCGTCCTTTCCGGGGATATCGACTGGTACTCGCTGGCTCGCGGGGCCCGGAAAATCAACGGGATTCCCCCGGTCGAGTTCCCGACCGGCACGATCCAGCGTGAGATTCCCGCGGCTCGCCTGGGCCAACCGTACCCGCCGGAAACCCGTGTCAGCTTCTTCGCGGAATTGCTCCCGTACATCGGACGACCGGGGCTGCGGAGCCTGGTCGATCCGAAGGGGAAGCACGAGGCCTGGTACTCGGCGAACAACCTCGTCGCGGCGGAGGCGTGGGTGCCGGAATTCCTCGTGCCGTACTACCCCCAGTCGAGCTGGCGGGCGACCCACCCCTATGCCGAGGGTCGGAGCCTCGGCTCGACCAACTACGTCGGCCTCGCCGGCATCGGCCTCGACGCCGCTCGCTACAACCCCCGCGACAAGTCCACCGCCGACAAGCTCGGCATGACCGGCTACAACTGGTCCTCCCGGGCCGCCGACGTCACCGATGGCCTGTCGAACACCGCGTACCTCGTGCAGGTTCCCCCTTCCACGAACCGCCCCTGGATCGTCGGCGGCGGGGCCACCCTCACCGGCGTCGACGAGAACAACCCCCAGGCCGCGTTCCTGGTCCCCACGCCCGAGGGGAAGAAGGGAACCTACCTCCTGATGGGCGACGGGTCCGTGCGGTTCCTCAACGAGAAAGCGGACCCGACTATCTTCAAGGCCCTGATCACCCGGGCAGCCAACGATGGCCCCAAGGACTTCGATCCGGTTGCCCCACGCGTCCCGAATCGGCTGCCGGAAGACAACCCGCCCGGCGTCGAGCCGATGCCGGACCCACCCAAGAAAGAAGCTCCGCCCCCGAAGGAAAAACCCCCGGAACCCGCGAAGAAACCAGAATCCCCGAAGAAACCCAACTGATGGGAGCACATCTGGAACAACCAGGCCGTTGTTCCGGCTAATGGCTCACGACTAACCGCTCATCGCTGGAATGAAACGCGTCGCACGATTTCATTCCAGCGATGAGCTGTTAGAGATTGGCTCCATCCCGCGATAAAGTGATTGCTCCATTTTGGTCGGCTCCCATTTCTCGGAACTTTTCCAGGATTTTTTTCCGCCCCGGTCTGGGCCGGCAATACCAGGTGTCTGGTGATCCGGAGAAGGCCATGGCTTCGCGACCGCTTGGCAGCGCCGTCCGACAGTTCCGACGACTCGATGACGGTTCCGTCACCGATCGGGAACTGCTGGAATTATTCGCGGCTGGTGAGCGAAACGCCTCATTTGGTCGGCTCGTCGAGCGGCACGGGGCGATGGTTTACGGCGTCTGCAAGCGGGTTCTGCGAAATGCGGACGATGCCGACGACGCATTCCAGGCCACCTTCCTCGTCCTCGCGAAGCAGGCCCGGTCGCGCGGCTGGCATGATTCGATCGCGAACTACCTGTACGGCGTCGCGTTTCGCACCGCCATGCGGGCCCGCGGTCGGAATACCCGCCGCAAATTCCACGAGGAGAACGCCCCGCCACGCCCCGATTCCCTGCCTGATGATCGGGTGAGCATCCAGGAACTGCGGTCGGCGGTGGACGAGGAACTGGTCCGGTTGCCGGAAAAGTTTCGCGTTCCCGTGCTGCTGTGTTGCCTGCACGACCGGACGATCGACGAGGCAGCCGCCACGCTGGGTCTGCCGGCGACAACGGTCAAGGGTCGGGTGCAGCAGGGCCGCGATCTCCTCCGGCAACGCCTGACACGCCGGGGAATCACGCTGGGTGCCGGCGTCCTCGCGACGCTTGTCGGCGGTGGAAAAGCGTCGGCCGTTTCCCCGGATCTGCTTGCGAAAACCCTTAAACTCGCGGAGATCGCCCCGGCAACGGGGTCGATCGCCGCCCTTGCAAAACAGGAGCTGGCCATGCTGTTCTGGAAGAAGGTCCGGGCCGTTGCTTCGGTGCTCGGTCTTGCAGCCGTCGTCGCAGGAGGGGGATTTCTGACCATTCCCGTTTCAACCTCGACGGCGGCACCCGTCCGACCGGACCCCCCTGCAATCGAAAATCGGGGGAAGCCGTCCGACCCAGTCGAGAAGGACGGGCTCGAGGTGGTCGCCCGGCCGACGAAAGCCGTGTTTCGGACCGGCGAGCAGATCGAGATCGCAGTGACCTACCGCAACACGACGAAAATGCCTCTGATCGTGACCGTTGCGGATCCCAGTGCGCCCACCGACTGGAACATCTGGCGGGCCGGGGAAAAGTCCCCACAGTGGAAGGCAGTACAGTTGGAGACACCCCTAGACATCAAGTCACAACAAGCGGACCAACTCCGCCGACTGGCGCTGACTCAGACGATCGATCCAGGTCAGACGACGACGGAAACGCACAAGGTGCCAACCGTCTTCGATTGGGTCGGAGAGCAATCCGCGAAGCCGATGCCGGTTCGGAGCCTCCCCGAAGGATCGTACGAGGCGTCCGCGACTCTCGTCTGCCCCAAATCGGAGATCGTCCCTCTTCGCCGCGGGGACAAGCAAGCCAATCCTGTCTGGTCCGGAGAGATCAAGTTGAATCCGGTACGGTTCCGGGTTTCCGATGACATCAAAGACCTGCCCGCTTCCGAACCGGCCACCAAAAACGGACTTTCCGTCACCGTCCGGCCGACCAAGTTCGCTTTCGCGGCGGACGAGCAACCGCAGTTCGAGGTCATTTTCCGGAACACATCGAAGAAACCCTTCATTGTCACCGACGTGGATCTGGCCACCGACACCTGGCAGATCTTCGAGGCAAACGGGACCGGGCCGTGGCAGTCGGGACCGTTCGCTTACTCGGCTCGGGCTCCGGGCGGGGTCTACCGCCTCGACCCGGATAGCCGGGTTTACCGTGTCTCGCATGTCGAGAAGAAATACGTCCGCGGGCCGTTCCAATGGAAAGGGGAACAGGCGAAGCCCGTTCGACCCGTCGAGTTCCTCCGACCGGGCAAATACAAGGCGGTCGTGAAGCTGAGTTTCGGCAGCAGCTCGGCGAAGAAGGAAATCCCGGAGTGGACGGGCGAACTCGACAGCCAGCCGGTCGAGTTCACGATCGCCGAGAAGGAAGTCCCGGCTCCGGCGCCGCTGGTGATCTCAGAGGAGATGACCGGGAAGAAGATCTCGGTCAAGGTCGGGCAGACCATCCAGTTCCGGCTCAAGAGTGAGAAAAAATCACAGGGCTGGACGATGGGCGGTGGGGCCGGCAATTCCCTCCGACGACTCGGAACGCTGGCCGTGTTCCACCCCGCGTCCCGGGTGGACGACCCCAGCGTCGGAACCTACTGCTTCGATTTCCAGGCGGTTTCCGAGGGTGTTTCCGAACTCGAAGCAAGTCTGATCCACCCGGCGGGGCCGACTTTCGAGAACGTCAAGCAGGCCGAGAAGGTTCGGTCATTCCAGGTCACCATCGAAGTCAAGAAGTGATCTCGATCCTCATCCTCTCCGGGGTCGTATCAAACCTGGGGAAGGTGAGAGAATGGATTTGCTGCTGTCTTACCAGTTGCAGACGGCGCTCGTCATGGCTGCGGTGGCGGCGGCGTGTGCAGTCCCGGGCGTCTTCCTCTACCTCCGCCGGCTCGCGATGACCGGCGATGCGATCAGTCACGTCCTGCTCCTCGGCATCGTGCTAGCTTACTTTGTGGTCCGCGACCTTTCCTCGGTCTGGCTCCTGGTCGGGGCGGCGGCGAGCGGAGTTCTCACCGTCGCACTCGTGGAATTGCTGCAACGCTCGAACCTGGTCCGGCAGGATGCGGCCCTCGGTCTCGTCTTCCCCGCCCTCTTCGCGGTTGGCGTCATCCTCTCCACGATGTACCTGCGAAATACGCACCTCGACGCGGATTCCGTCCTACTTGGGTCCGCGGAGTTCGCCGTCCTCGACCACGTCCGGATCGGCACGGTGGCGGTTCCGCGGGCACTGCTCGTGATGGGGGTCCTTTTCGCGGCGAATCTGTTGGCGGTGGCGGTCTTCTTCAAGGAGTTGAAGATCAGCACGTTCGACCCCGCCCTGGCGGCGACGCTCGGATTTGCCCCCGGAGTGGTCCACTACGCCCTGATGACGATGGTTTCCCTGACCTCGGTGGCTGCATTCGATGCGGTCGGCCCGGTGCTGGTAGTCGCTTTCCTCGTTGTCCCCGCGACGGCGGCGAGTCTGCTCACGAATCGGCTCGGAGTTCTGATTTTGCACAGTGTCCTGATCGGGGTCGGGTCGGCGGTGGCGGGGGTCTGGCTTGCGTTCCGCCTCGACACCACGATGGCGGGGACGGCCGCGTCTCTGCTTGGTGGGATTTTCGCGCTGGTTTGGATTCTCGCACCCGATCGGGGTCTGATCGCCCAGGCATCCCGGCGATGGCGGCAGCGGCGGGAATTCTTCGAGGCGATGCTCGCCATCCACCTGCTCCAGCACGAGGGAACCCCCGCGGAGGCGGACGAGGCCCGGGAAGCGGGGTTGCACCGGCATTTCCGGTGGGGCCCCGGTGAGATCGCGAATGTCGTCCGCCGGGCAGAGCGAAACGGGCTGGTGAGCCGATCGGATCATCTCCTGAAGCTGACGGAGAAGGGGCGGGAACGAGCCCGCACGGTCCTGGGGATATCCACCAATTGGGATTTGGGCCAAAGATTCTGAACCTCTCCCCGCTGGGGAGAGGGTGGCCGTAGGCCGGGCGAGGGGTGACTTCCTCAGGCAGAAATCTTCCAAAGTTGGGAGAAACTTCCTCGGTGGGGCAGCGAATCCCTCAGCCTAACCCCTCTCCCAGCGGGGAGAGGGGAGGAAACAAATAACCCTCTCCCCAGCGGGGAGAGGGTGGTCGTAGGCCGGGGATGCGAAGCGCGACATCGCTCCATCATCCCACGACCTCGTTCTCCGACTTCCACCCTGCCATCGTCGCGGCCGCGTCGTGCCGGAGGTGGATGTGGTTGTCGTGGACCCGCCCCACCCACTCGATAGGCACGAAGTGGTGTTTCCCGTCCGGGCTGTCGTTCTTCGTCAATTGCAGGTTCGGCCCGTAGACATGGTCCACGACGCCAACCTTGGTTCCGCAACAGGCGATGACTTCCATCCGTTCGCGGATCCCCTCGATGCCCGCACTCGGCCCGGCTTCGCCGCACGGGTGATCGACGTGGCTGAGTTGGTCCGAATCCGGAGCGTTCGGGGATGTTTTGGACGTCGACATGATGCAATCCTCTGCGGCCTCGGACGGCGTGCGTCCGCTTTCTCGTAAGCACCACCCGATCGCGACGGGTAGCCTCCGGAGGAAATAGTGCAATTCGGGTGCCAGTGGGACTGCGACGCACCCCGAGCGGATCGCGGATGTTTGTCTCGATATTTCGATCTGGTTGTGCGATTGGCCCGGAAAGTCGTATCAAACCTCCACACTTACTTCGGCGGCGAGAATTCGCCTCACGGTGTCTGCGAGGTTGTGGGATGGCTGCGCTTGATCCGGTCGGAATGCTCCGCCCTCGGCGTGCGATCACGGGGATGTCCGCCATTCTGCTGCCGTTCTCGCCGGATGGATCGGTCGACTGGCCTGCGTTCCGTTCCCATGTCGAGCGGACGGCGGCCGTCGGGCTGACGCCAGCGGTCAACATGGATACGGGGTACATCAACCTCCTCGACGAGGACACAAAACTCCGCGTGCTCGACGAGACGCACGGAGTGCTGCGTGGGAAGAACTTCGTCGCCGGGGCCTACGTGGCCGACCGACCCGGGGACCGGTTCGACGCGGAAAAGTACCTCCGACGGATGACGCCGATCGCATCGCGGGGCGGCACCCCGGTGATCTTCCAGTGTTACGGCCTCACGAACCAGCCGGACGCGGAAATCATCGCGAGCTACGCCGAACTCGGCCGTCGCGGCGGGCCGCACATTGGCTTCGAACTCGGAACCATGTTCGCGCCGTTCGGGAAAATCTATTCCCTCGATGTGTACCGCGGATTGCTCGGCGTTCCGGAATGTATCGGGGCCAAGCATTCCTCGCTGAGCCGGGAACTCGAGTGGCAGCGGATTCTCCTCCGCGACGAGATTCGCCCGGAATTCAAGGTCTTCACGGGGAACGACCTGGCGATCGACATGGTGATGTACGGCAGCGACTACTTGCTCGGGCTCAGCACGTTCGCCCCGGACCTGTTTGCGAAGCGGGACGCGTACTGGTTGGCGGGGGATCCACGGTTCTACGAACTCAACGATTTCCTGCAGTACCTCGGTTTCTTCGCGTTCCGCCAGCCGGTGCCGGCGTACAAACACACTGCCGCGATGTTTCTCCACCTTCGCGCCTGGATCGCGACCGACCGGACCCACCCGGACAGCCCCACCCGGCCGGGGACGGACCGCCCGATCCTGAGCGACATCGCCCGCCTGATGGAGATCGAGGTCAAGGAGAACCCGTGAGCTTTCCCCGCGTCAACAGCCTCAAAACCGCGGCCGATTTCTCCGCACGCCTGTCCGAACTCGGCGTCGATCTTCCGTTCGACGAAACCGTCGAGTCCGGGCCAGAATCACCGCTCGGACGGAAATTCACGGGTGCGGGCGTGGAGGTCGGCAACCGCTTTTGCATCCTCCCGATGGAGGGCTGGGACGGCGCGGCCGACGGCAAACCGACCGACCTCACCCGCCGACGCTGGCGGAACTTCGGACTCTCCGGGGCCAAGCTCATCTGGGGCGGCGAGGCCGTCGCGGTCCGCCATGACGGACGGGCGAACCCGAACCAGATCGTGATTTCCCCGGCGAATCTGCCAGAATTCGTGGGACTTCGCGAGGAACTCGAGTCCGCCCACCGCGAGCGGTTCGGCAACACGGACGGCCTGCTGGTCGGCCTGCAACTCACACACTCGGGTCGATTCGCCCGCCCCAACGTCAAAGACCGCATCGAGCCGCGGACCGTCTACCGGCACCCGGTTCTCGATGCGAAATTCGGCATCACCGACGACCGACCGCTGCTCTCGGATGACGACATTTCCCGGCTCATCGAGGACATTGTCGCCGCCGCGAAGCTCGCCCAGCAGGCCGGCTATGCGTTCGTGGACGTCAAGCACTGCCACGGTTACCTCGGCCACGAGTTTCTTTCCGCGGTCGATCGGCCCGGGAAGTTCGGGGGGAGTCTGGAGAACCGCACCCGATTCGTCCGCGAAATCGTCGCCGGGATCCGGGCCGTCGCCCCGAACTTGCAGATCGGGGTCCGGCTCAGCGTCTTCGATTTTGTTCCCTTCCACCCCGGAGCCGATGGTGTCGGGGAACCAGCTTCGGAACCGCGAGCGCGAGCCTACACCTTCGGCGGCGACGAGACCGGGGTGGGGGTCAACCTCGAGGAACCGGCGAAGTTTCTGGAACTGCTCGATTCCCTCGGCGTCCGCCTGATCTGCACGACGGCGGGGAGCCCGTACTACAACCCGCACATCCAACGGCCGGCGACATTCCCCCCGTCCGATGGTTACCAGCCCCCGGAAGATCCGCTGGTCGGAGTTGCCCGGCAGGTCCAGGCGGTCGCGTTCCTCAAGGCGAAGCTCCCGCAGATGGTGCTGGTCGGCTCGGGGTACTCGTACCTGCAAGAGTGGCTGCCGCACGTGGGGCAGCACGTGGTTCGCACGGGGATGGCCGACTTCGTCGGCATCGGTCGGATGGTGCTCTCGTACCCCGAGTTCCCGGCGGACGTGATCGAGGGGAAGACGCTGGCGAGGAAGAAGATCTGCCGTACCTTCAGCGGTTGCACCACCGCCCCGCGAAACGGGATGGTTTCCGGGTGCTACCCGCTCGACCCGTTCTACAAGGCCCGAGCGGAGTACGGCCAGTTGCTGGAATTGAAGAAGCACATCCGGCACCCCGACTGACACTGCGGTGTCAGTGCAGGTTCGAGGTCACTTCTCGTGCACCTCGATTGGGATCACCCGGCGGATGATGTTGGACGTCTGCACGCTGGCGTTCCCGTCCGGCGTCATCAGGGGATTCGGGAAAACGAATCTCCAGATGCGACCCTTGTCGTGCTTGAGATCCTCGAGGTGCCGGCTGCGGATCATCGTCGGCAGCGGCAGCGGTTGCTCGGATGCGTACAGAATCGCGTACTCCGTCGCCGTCTTCCCCCCCGTCAGAATGCTCGCGATCTTGAAGCCCGCCCGGTCGCTTTTCGGCGTCAGGTGCTTGGCCGTCTCTTTCTCCGCCTGGTGCACGTTCAGGGGCTGCACCACGCATTCCCCATCCGCCTGGATCCAGAGCAGCAGAAGGTGCACGTCCTTGGAGGCCGTCACGACGATGCGGAACTTGTCCTGCGTTGTCACCGTCAGGGACTCGACCGGGTTCCCGGTGACGAAGTACGCCAGTTTCAGTTCGAAGGGGGGTGCATCCGGGATCACGTCGGTCACGGAGACGCCGCTGAGCAGGGGGGCAACCCGTCCCTGGCGGATATCCACTTCCCGGGGATGGCTGGCACGGGCCCCCACAAACATCTGCAATTTCGGCCCGCCGGGTGGGTCGTCCGGTGCCTGAGATAGCCGCGTGACGGACCGCAGATCGACCGCGAGCGGCGTCAGTTTCTCGTCCCGACGCAGAACCGAGGTTACCCAGTCGCCTCGCAGGTACGGGATCGGGCGGACCTGTGAGCGCCGGGAAAGAACCTCCTTCGCGGACGGAGTCGACGGGCTTGCGAACGGATATTCGAGCAGCAGGAGATCGAAGCCGTTGAAGTCCGCGGCACCATCCGATTTGCCCTCCACGACCTTCTCGAAGAGATCGGGCATGGTCCAGCCGATCTTCCCGACATCGACCCGAAAGATGGTGGCGACATCGTCGATCGGTTTCAGCGGAACCTCGGGAACGCCGGCGGCGGCCACCATCGCTTTCTGGAACTCGGCCAGGTGCTGCTCCATCGACGGGGTCGGGGATGTGTCCGAGAAGAGGTGACGGAACGAAACGTACCGGGAGCCGGCCGCTTCTGGTTTCTCCGTGATCTGGGCCTTGTCGTAGGCCGCGATCTCTTCGAGTGCCGTTTCTTCCGAGAAATTCGGAGGGTAGGCAAGCGAGCCGGCGGTGATCCATTTCCGCACGGTGGCAATCTCGGCGTCAGCCGGTCGCGGCCGACCGCCCGGCGGCATCGAGCCGTCTTCGAGGAGTTGCAGCAGCAGCGATTCGCGGGGGGAACTTCGATTCGCAAACGGAACCGGGACCGGGCTGGTCGAGTAGCGGGCGAAATCCATCACCGGGAACGCCTGAAACGCGGGCGAACCGGAGGCCTCGTGGCACTCGCCGCAGTATTTCTTCAGGACCCGCCGCGCCTCGATCGCGAGGTCACTTTTCTGCCGGGGCGTCAGGGTGTCTCCAACGGCCGAAGCCCCGCTCCCGACGATGACAAGCAGGGCGAGGGCGAAGCTGGTACGGGGGCGGGTCAGCATGGGCACTTCTCGACGAGAAACCCTCGCCGAGGCGGCGAGGGGGGTGGCACGGGTCGGTTTCGAGTTACTTCCGTTTCGGCGTCCAGTATCGCACGGTCAGGTCGGCGATGGGGATGTCGGGCGTGGGTTTGAAGTAGACCTTGGTGACGACGCTGGTTTCGGAGTTGCCGCCCTTGACGATCAGCCCGCGGCCGCCTTCGCCGTTCTTTTCCCGGCCGCGAAGCTCGGCCTGGAGTGCCCGGAGGGTTTGCGGTTTCGCGCCGCTGATCTTGCCGCCACGGGCGATCGCGACCAGACCAAGGTCCTCTTCGGAGTACTTTTTCTTCCGATCCGCTTCGGGGTCCCCCTCGGTGAGTTCGCCGCGATACACGACCATGCGGAAGGTGCCGGCGTGCTCGCCATAGTTGACGGACTCGGCGTCGGATTCTTCGGGGGAGAGGACCTTGAAGGGTTCCGATTTGTTCCCCGCGGTCTGGAAGCCGGAGACGGTGATGGTGGTCTTGGGCGGGAGCACCCACTTGCGGGCGGCCCAGGATGCTCCGCGTTCGCGGTAGAGCGTGTTCTCGCCGTTGACCAGCAACACGACGGCGTAGGTCGTGTCGGCCTGATTGTCGAGCACGAAGCTCACCTTGTCCGCTTCCTTGGGCTCCGACACGGTGTTGCCGCGAATCGGGACTGCCTCGCCGTTGTACTTGACCGTCAGCTTCACGGGGCAATTCTTGAGCGGATCGAAGGGTTCCTTCGGTTCCGCGGTTGTGGTCGGCGTCTGCTTCAAGGCGGTGCGAACGACATCGTCCGTGACGAGCTTTTCCTGCTGGGAAAAGGTTTTGGGTTCGTCGCCGGTGACGAGAATTTTCTGTTTTTCGAGGGAAATCGTGTAGCTGTAGCCAGCCTCGGCGAGGATCCGTGGGTTGGTCGGGAGCTTGATTTCGATCGGCAGATCGGAGATCTCGCCGGTCTTGTCGAACCCGCGGAGGCGAAGCGACATCGACTTGAGGTCGTCGGAAAGGGTGATGAGGCCGGTCACGAACCCGCCGGGGACGACCTTCTGGGTGCTCCAGGCGAGGTCGTATTTGGTGCGGAAGAAGGCCTTGCGTCCCTCGGGGTCGAGGTGGTTGGCGAGGGTGTTCCCCTCGGCGACGACGGTGGCGCTGGGGTTTTTGAGGATTCCGAATTTCTCGTCGGTGTTGCCGAGAATCAGGGCGACTTCGAGGCGGTTGGCGAGGGCCATGTTGAGTTCGCCGGCGTCGTCGCGGGGGACGGAGTCGCCCTTGCGGACGAGGAATTTCAGGACGCCGATGTTCGGCCAGCCCTTCTTTTTCAGGGCTTCGATGACCTTCGGCGCCTTGCTGCTCAGCGCCTCGTCGATGGCGTCGTACTGGGCGGAGGCCGGGGCGGTCAGGAGGGCCGCGGACAGGACGGCCACGGCAAATCGAGCGGCGGTCACGGGAGTCTCCTCCATGGGACGGCGATTCCATCTGCACAGAATCGCCAGGTGAAGTTCGAGGAAATTAGCGTTTGACGAAGATGCTGGCACTCGCCCCGCGGGGGAAGCAGATCGGATTCTGCAGGCCGGGATCTTTCCCCGCTTCCTTAAGCAGAGCGGGGACGCGGTCGGCGACGTAGCGATAAAGCTCGGCGGTCGTCAGGTTCCCATCCGTGTCGCGGTCCGCCTTGCGGAACCGGTCGCCGAGTGCCTCCATGACGGCGTAGGTAAACAATCCGTGCCCGAATTTCGGGTGCTCGTAGGAAAGCTCGCTCTGGTCGGAGGAGGCCATCACGAACGGCCCCTGACCGTTGGGCACGAACCGGCGGATCAGGTTCGCCTCCGTCGCCTGGCCGGAGTGGCACGCGTCGAGAAGGATCATCTTTCGGCACTTGATGGTCGCGATTTTGTCGAAGAGTTCCTCGGCGGCGAGGGCCGTCTGCTGGGGTTTCGCCGGGGCATAGTCGGGGCAGCAGAAGAGGAACAACCCCCGGCTTCCGCCTACCCCGCGGGCACCATCGGGTCCGGGACCGGTCGTGTCGCCACCGCTGGGCATCACGAAGTCACCGTGGCCGGCGAAGAAGACCACGAGGTGGTCGTCCGCCTTGGCCTCCTTCGCGAACTTGTCGAGCGTCTCGAGCAGATCCTTCCGGCGGGCGGCAGCATCCAGGCGGACGTTGAAGTCGCCGCTCGGGAAGTATTTCCCGTCCCCGCGGTAGGCGAGCACCGACTCTGCGATCTTCTCCGCGTCGCTGCGAGCACTGCGGAGGTCGTCGAAGGAGCGGGCGCCGGCGGCGTTGACCCGGTGGGCGGCATAGTTGTTGATCCCGACGGAAAGCCCGAGAATCCTCGGGTCGGCCGGGGCTCGCGGGTTGGTCACAATCTTCATCGCCTCACCCCGACCGCCGACCCGGTTGAAGGTTTGCACCGCGATCTGGTTGTCTCCGCCCCGGAAGACATCTGGTGGGAGGTCGACAATTTCCTCGACCGATTTCCCCTGTGTTTCCCACACCTTGTGCCGGTAGTCGTTGACCCAAAGTTCGACGCGGTCTGGGAGAAGGTCCGGGTTGGTTCCACGGGCGGCGACGTTGACCCCGACGGTGAGGCCGCCCTCGCCGACGGTCGTTTTCTGGAACGCGAGCCGGACAGGGGCGGGTTCGAAGCGGTCGAAAGGGACCGACTGCGGGTTCTCGCCAAGGGCCGCCACCATGACCGCGGTCAGGTCCCGGGTGGCGATCAGTTTCGTGAGCAGTTCCGGGCGGTGGTACTGTTTCTCGAACTGTTGAAGCTGGTAGAACTCGGGCTTGCCGTCGATCTGGGGGTGGTTGACGTGCCAGCCGACGAGCCGGTCCCCGTGGGCAGTTTTGGTGTGGTAGTAGGAGCCGCGCCACATCCAGATGATCCAGTCCGTGAGTTTGCCGTCATCGTCGAAGGCGGGAAACCACTTCCAGAGCGGCCGTTGGCGGACGGTGGTGAGGTTCTCAACGATGTCCCCCTTCCCCTGTCGGCGGTACCCGATGTAGTGCTCGACACCGGCCCGAGCGATGCCAAGACGTCGCTTGGCTTCCTCGAGGTCGGTTTTTTTCGGGTACTTCGGGGACGTGTTGTGGATCAGGTCCGACTTGATTGCGAGGGTTTCGATGGTGTCACCCGCGGTCAGGCCGAGTTCCCACGCGGGGGAGCCGGCATCGACCTTCTTCACCACCAGTTTGCCATCCTCGACGGCGAAGTTCGCACCGAGGCTCGGCTGGCTCGGCCAGGGGTTGAGTGACCAGGCGGCCACGGTTTGATCCGTGCCGGTGCTCACGAACCAGGAGCCATCCTTGGCGGCGACGACGCTCGTCACCTCCCCGGCGTGACCCACAAAGACCCGCGTCCGCACGAAACCGCTCGGGGTTCGCTCGAACAGGGAAATGCCGTAGTAGTGGCCAACCAGGATCCGCGTCGGGGTCGTTTCCGTCGCCGGGATGAAGGTGAAACAGGTCGGCATCATGTCGTGCCGGCGGTCGATTTCGAGGATGTTGTCGGCTTTCTGGTCGCCTTTGCGGATGGCGTGCCACACAAACTGATCCTTCTTGTCCTGCTCGATTTCCCAGCCGTCCGCGGTGGACACGGGGCCGAGCCACTCGGCGGGTTCCTTGGTCGGCTTCATCCGCGGCAGGTCGAAGGCGTGCCAGGTGCCGGTGCCTCGCTTGTTGGGGTGCAGTGCGTCGCTGTCTCGCTGGGTCTGGACGCCCAGGACGTTCCCGTTCGGGGAAAGGCCGACCGACCACAACCCCCGCCCGGCCCCGCGGACCATGCTGGTGGGGTGTTTCGGTTTGTCGACGTCGTAGATGAAGATCTCGCTGTCATCCCCGGCCGCGATCGCGAGTTTGCCATCCGTCGGATGGAAAGCGACCGCGTCGGGGAACGACGAGATCGAGATGTCGGCGATGATTTTCGCGTGGGGTTTGAGGGGGTTTTCCCAAACCAGAACCCGACCCTTGCCGTCCATCAGGAACCCCTCCGGTCCGCGGAGTGAGCGGGACACACCCACTGCCAGGTGACCGGTTTTCGGCTCGAAAGCGGCACAGTACGGAATTTCGAGCCTGTCAGGCAGTTTCAGGAACGCCTTGGCGTTATCCTTCCGCGTGAGATGCCGGAAAACCAGGGTGTGGAGTTGCGGAACGAGCACCATCCACTCGTTATCCCGAGTGCGAGCCGCCCGAAACACCCGGAACCCCTCCTGCAGACCCGCAGTCACGTTGAAGAACTGTTCCCCTTCCCCGACCAACTTCGAGAAGGTCTCCGGAAAATCGGAT
Source organism: uncultured Alcaligenaceae bacterium (assembly GCA_964552815.1). GTDB lineage: Bacteria > Planctomycetota > Planctomycetia > Gemmatales > Gemmataceae > CAYUHJ01. Next base: position 24,476 of record CAZKIQ010000062.1, read on the forward strand.
GGAATCTCGCACTTCAGGATCTGCCCCGTCTCGTTGATCGAGAACAAGGCCTCCCCTTCGAACCACAAATCGCGGGGGTAGGAGAAGGTCTTGGAAGCGTTCGGGTTTTGGATATTTTCCGGTCGTTCGTGAACCCCGACGCGAACCGGGCGGGCGGTCCGTTCTGGCAGCGGTTTCCCCTTGGAGTTGGGGAGCGGGGTCGTGTCCCAGACCCACACGCTGCCGTCGGCGGTGGCAAAGGCGACACGCTTGTCTTGCTTCGGATCCTTGGGGAGAGCGACGGTCATCACAGAAAAGTAGTTCTCGCCCTTTTTCCCGGTGTGAGGGTAGGTGAGGGCGAGGAGGTCGCCGGATTCGCCGTCGAGGAGGGCGACGGTGCTGGACCGCATTCCGAAGCCGCCGACGAGTACGCGGGAGGCATCGTGGTTGACGGCGAGAGCCTTGATTCCGCCCCGTTGTTCCCGCCAGGCCGGCCAGCGGAGGACGCGGGCCTTCCCTTTCGTGGTGTCGAGCTTGCCGTCGGCGTACGGCCACATCCGCACGACCTTGTCGTCCCCGGCGCACAGCAGCCACTTCCCGTCTCCGGAAAACAGCATCATGTCGGTCCGACCGACCCGTCCTCCGGCTTCGACCACAATTTCCGGCTCGTCACGCGATCGACGATCGATCACGGCCGCCTCGGCCAGGGACGAAACGGACAGCAGCAGCGCGGAAATCAGGAACCGGACGGTGCTGGACATGGTCGCTCGCGGAACAGAGGGAACCGGTCTCGGACACCAGGTTATGTCATTTCCCAACCCCGAGCGGACAACCGTTTCGCATCGGAAGTTGGTTTCGAGAACTTTCCTAGTTTATCGCTTTGCCACTCGAGAATCCGCACCGGAGTTTGCGGATTTGCCGAGGTTTCCCGGACCGTGCAAACGCCGTCCATTGAATGAGGACTACTTTCTTCCTCTCCCTGCTGGGGAGAGGGGTTGGGAGTGAGGGGATTCGCTGCCCCACCGAGGAAGATTCCTCCCGACTTTGGATGATTTCTGCCTGAGGAAGCCACCCCGCACCCGATTCCCCGGCGGGCCGTAGGTTAGACCTCGGCCCGTCATGTTTTTCCGGGGTTCCAACATGCGTCGGTGGATTGGGTGCGGGATTTCGGTCGCGATTCTCGCCATGGTTTCGGGGCTTCTGGTTGTCTGGATCGTTTCCAGCCGGCTCGATCAGGAACGGCTGGCGTGTCAGAACAACCTCCGGCAGTTGAGCCTGTTCGCGGAGTGGAACCTCAAGCCACCCGAGAACCCCCCCGCATTTCTGCCCCCCGCCATCCCCGCCGGCACGGTCCCCAACGAGATGCATCCCCCCGACCGACGACTGAGCTGGGTCGTCTCCATGCTCCCGCTTTTCGATTCCCGGAACCAACCCGTCGAGCGATTGCTGGGCGAACTCGATCGCTCCCTGCCCTGGGACGCGGAAGCGAACCAGAAGCCTGCCGCGACACGTCTTCCCGTGCTGATTTGCCCGGGGAACATTCCCCCGGAGAGCTCCGGCCCGGCGGTCACGCAATACGTCGGTTGTGCCGGCTTGAACCCGGATGGGGCCCGGAAAAAGGTTGCCGATCCCGGGGCGGGGTGCTTCCGCTACGATTCCGCCACCCCGTTCGACGCCATCCGCGACGTCCGGAGCAACACGCTTCTATTCTGTGAAATCAGCGTCAACCTTGGCCCCTGGATCGCCGGCGGATCGCCGACTCTTCGCGGTGTCGACGCGGCTCCCCCACCGGCAATCGGGGTCGGGGCGCAGTTCGGGGGAAACCACCCCGGCGGGGCATACTTCGGTTTCGCCGACGGTTCCGCCCGATTCCTCAGCGAGCGGATCGGGATCGACGTCTTCCGCGAGATGGCGACGATCTCCGGAAATCCTGACGGCGGGATCGTCGGCGAGTGAGGTTCCGTTGTCACTTCGAGACCGTCGCCAACGATGTCGGCCCGGCCACCGTGTGACGGCGATCGACCCGGATGTGACCCGCCAAACTCGCCGAAGCGGGGGGTCGGCTGATGATATAGAGCACCACGAACGAGAAGTGGCAGAACGTCCCCGCCATGTCCGCGACGTGCAGAAACTCGTGCGGGCCGAACCACCCCGGAACCAGTGTCGGCCACTTCACGACATCCACCACCCCGCCGCCGATGTACGTCACCGCCGTCCCCGCCACCCACTTCATGCCCCGCCAGCCGACGGCCCGGAGGTAAATCGGGAACGGGCACAGACCCGTCAGACCCATCCCGATGTAGATCGAAACCAGCGCCGGGTGCGGAAGTTTGGGGGCAAACCACACCGACCCCACCCCGATCGCGGTGATGATCGCCACCGCGGCAAAGCACGCCTTCTGCCAGATCCCCGTCAGAACGTACGCGAACACCGGCACGTAGGAACCCGCAATCAGGAGGAAAATCGCCGACTTGTCCAGCCGCTGAAACACCCACAGCGAACCGACCGCATCCGCCCGCAGCGGGGATCCATCGGAGTAGGTCTGAAGGTAGAGCAACCCGTGGAATGTCCCGCTGGCGAAGTAGAGCAGAACCATGCTGAGCCCGTACGCGACCACGGCCCAGCGAGCTCGACCGTGATTCCGGGTCAGGCGGTACAACACCAGCGTCGCAAACACCGCCCACCCGGCCGTGAAGAGGTGCGTCAGCGAACTGACCGCATCGTGGTTGTGCATTCGGTTCCCTCCAACTCCACCCGCAAAGTTAGGGTAGCCCCGGAGCCCCTGACCTGACAACCCCACACCCCCCACCCTCCGAAACGAGATTTCCCCCGCCCGCGGTCCTTTGGGAAGTGCGGGAATCGTCCTTCTTCGCGGTTTCCGGTGGGGGGAAATTCGGGTCCGCGTGCGGATTGCGCAAGTTGCGGGGAATCTGCCGGTTGCGCGGTCCGTATTGACCCACTTTTTGCGGCGTCTTAGATTGTCAGTTGACCGACGCCGGTTCTCCCGGCCGGGTTCGTACACGAGGTTCGACCATGTCTGCGACCGTCGCCAAACCGCCCATGGAAGCTGGGATTCTCGACAAACTCGGCGACGCCTTCAATTCCTTCGTCGAAGGCGGGATCGGTTTCGTCACCCGCCTCTTCGGCACCGCCAACGACCGCACCGTTCGCAATCTCGGCTACCTTCGTCCCAAGGGGGCCGAGACTCACACCGTCGTTCCCGGGTCCCTTCTGGACAAGGTCAACAAGCTCGAAGAGAGCATGAAGGCCCTCTCGGACGACGAACTCAAGGGGCTCTCGACCAAGTTCCGGGAACGGATCCAGAAGGGAGAATCCCTCGAATCCCTGATGCCCGAGGCATTCGCGGCGTGCCGGGAAGCCGGGCGGCGAACCAAGGGGATGCGGCACTACGACGTCCAAATCGTCGGCGGAGCCATCCTTCACGGCGGCAACATCGCCGAGATGGTCACCGGGGAAGGGAAGACGCTCGTCGCCACTCTGCCCGCGTACCTCAACGCCCTCACCGGCCAGGGCGTCCACATCGTCACCGTCAACGATTACCTCGCCCGCCGCGACTGCGAGTGGATGCTCCCGATTTACCAGGCTCTTGGGGTGTCGGCGGCGTACATCCAGTCCGACATGGACCCCGAAACCCGCCGTCACGCCTACCAGTGCGACATCACCTTCGGAACCAGTTCCGAGTTCGGCTTCGACTACCTCCGCGACAACATGAAGCCGGCTCGCTTTGATGACGAGCACTTCCACCCGTACTACCGCCAGTGCCAGCGGACGCCGCTCAACTTCGCGATCATCGATGAGGTCGACAACATCCTGATCGACGAGGCCCGGACCCCGTTGATCATTTCCGGCCCCGCGTTCAACGACCCGAAAAACTACGAGAAGGCGGACGAAATCGCCCGCAAACTGACGGAACTCGAACGCAAAGGCCGCCAGGAGATCAAGGCGGCCGGCGTCATGAACCTGATCGGAACGGAAGGGGACGGCCTCCCCGTTCTCGTCCCCCTCGACCCGACCAAGGTCGACCCGCAGAACCCGCCACCCAAGGGCGTCTACTTCGAGATCAAGGAAAAGGAGCGGACCGTCTCGCTGACCGACGACGGCGTTCGCGAGGCGGAGCGGATGGCCGGCGTGGAATCGTTCTACACGGCCGGAAACATGGAGTGGCCGCACCTGATCGACAACGCGCTCAAGGCCCACCACCTGTACCACAAAGACCGTCAGTACATGGTCGCCGCCGACCCGCGGGAAGACAACCAACTCGGGATCATCATCATCGACGAGGGGACCGGACGGGCCATGTACGGCCGGCAGTGGTCCGACGGGCTCCACCAGGCCATCGAGGCCAAGCACAAACGCGAAGGCGTCAAGATCAAGCAGGAAACCCAGACCCTCGCCACCATCACCCTCCAGAACTTCTTCAAGCTCTACAAGAAACTCGGCGGCATGACCGGCACCGCCATGACCGAGGCCAACGAGTTCTGGAAGATCTACAAACTCGACGTCGTCGCCGTCCCCACCAACCGAGCCATGAAGCGGGTCAACCACCCGGACCTCGTCTACCGTTCCGAGCATGAGAAGTGGGAGGCAGTCGTCGGGGAAATCGTCGAGGTCCACAAGACCGGCCGGCCGATCCTGATCGGAACCACCGACGTCGCGAAATCCGAGAAACTCTCGACGATGCTCCGGAGACGGGGCGTCAAGCACGAACTGCTCAACGCGAAGCCGGAGAACGTCAGCCGGGAGGCCGAGATCGTCGCCCAGGCCGGCCGCGTCAACGCCGTCACCATCTCCACGAACATGGCCGGTCGCGGAACCGACATCATCCTCGGCGGCAACCCGGAAAACCTCGCCTGGGCCCGCCTCAAACAACTCAAGGATGCCGACGGCCGACCCCTCTACCCGACTCGCCTCGAAATTCCCGAGGACATCTGGCGGAAAACCGTCGAGGAAATCGAAGCCAAGGAGCAAATGAAGGCCGAGGGCCGCAAAATCGCCGAGATGGGCGGCCTCCACATCGTCGGCACCGAACGCCACGAATCCCGCCGTATCGACAACCAACTTCGCGGTCGCGCCGGCCGGCAGGGCGACCCCGGATCCAGCAAGTTCTACCTCTCTCTCGAAGACGACCTGATGCGCATGTTCGGCGGCGAACGCCTCAAACGCGTCATGTCCTCCACCTGGATCGGGATGCAGGAAGGCGAGCACCTCGAATCCGGGATGCTCACCAAGCAAATCGAAAAAGCCCAGAAAAAGGTCGAGGAATACCACTTCGAGCAGCGGAAGAGCCTGCTCGACTACGACGAGGTCATGGACCACCAGAGGAAGCGGACCTACGGCACCCGCCAGGGAATACTCGACGGCAAGAACCCGCGGGCGCTGATCCTCGAAATGCTCGACGATCTCGTCGCAACCGCCGCCCAGCGCTACTCCGCCGCCGATTACGGCACCGCCAGTTTCGCCGAGTACGCCTCCGGCGAACTCTTTGTGGAATTCGACCCCGCCGACTTCCGCGGCTCCAACTTCGAGGAAGCCGTCACCATCGCGAAAGACCGCGCATCCCAGGATGCGCCGAACTTCGTGCAAGAACTCCTCGACGAGAACCTCAACCCGGACGAGGACCCGAAAGACTGGAAGTGGCAGGAACTATCGCGGGCCCTCTCGACGCGGTACGGAATCAAGAAAAACGACCGGGAATTGCAGAAGATCGGCCGGGATTCCCTCGCCGAGTTCGTCCTCGCGGAGGCGGAAAAGGCAATCCTCGCCACCGACCTGTCTGCGGGCCAACGGTTCCTGGAGAAGAACTACGGCGCGGAAAGCCTCGTCGACTGGGCCCGCCAAAAATTCGGGCTCAAGCTCTCCGTCACCGACGCCGCTGACAAGGACGCCGCGGAACTCACGACCTACCTCCGGGCGAAAGTCCGGGAGGCGTACCGTCAGAAGGACATCGAGTTCCCCGTGCAAGTCGGGATGCACATGTACCTCCCGGAGAAAACGACCGGAGAACGCCGGCCGGATCGCGACAGCCTCTTCCACTGGGCCGTTGAACGCTTCGCCGCCAGCGGGACCACCCTCTCCGAGGAAGCCTTCCGCACCGAGTCCCGCTCCAAAATCAAGGAAATGCTCCTCGAAGCGAGCAAGAAGATCCTCCCCGCCGCCGACTACCCCGAACTCGACACCAAACTCGCCGAGGTTTTCCGCGGCACCATCGTCGCCGAGGCCGACGACGCCAAAGAACTTGCTGAGTGGGTGAAGACAGAGATGAAACTGGAGGTCGAGCCCGAGAAAATCACCGGCATGAGCAAGGAAAAGGCCCGAGACCACGTCCTCAACGCTTACGACCGTAAGTACCGCGCGGAAATGCTCACCACGGAACGCTCGCTGATTCTCGACCAGCTCGACATGACCTGGAAACAGCACCTCCTCACGATGGACCACCTCCGCAGTGCGGTCGCCTTCGCAGGGTACGGCCAGGAAGACCCCAAGATCGTGTACAAACGAGAAGGGATGAAACTGTTCGATGCGATGTGGGAAGGCGTCCGCGAACGCGTCTCGGAGGGCGTCTTCCGCGTCGAGGACGTCGGCGACGAGGAAGCCCACAACGCCCTGTGGAGCGGTCTATCCAGCGCCCGCACGGTCCACCAGCAGGCCGAGTCCGCATTCTCCTCCCGCCAGGCCCAGCAAGCCGCCGAGGACCAGGCGAGCCAGACCACCAACTCCGGCGGCGAACCGAAAAAAATCGAGACAATCCGCAACACCGGCGCGAAGGTCGGCCGCAACGACCCCTGCCCCTGCGGCAGCGGGAAAAAGTACAAAAACTGCCACATGAAACTCGAAGCGAAACGGTAGGAATCTCCGAACACACTTCCCGTTCCAGGAGCCGCGACCGCAAGGAAGCGGCTTGTTTTCTTCGATCCGGATCGATTTTCCCGCAAACTTCAACTCTGAGCGACACCGGCGGCAATTCCCGCACGCACTTCATCGATGATTCTGTCGCCGGGGGTTAACGTTTAATCCCCCCCTCTGAATTCGTCGCTTCAAAAGCTGCGCAACGAACCCGTCAAAGAGTGGAAAACCGTCGTCGCAATACGACGTCGATGATCCTCTCCGAAGCCCCGTATTCACCCACACCGAGGTCTTTCATGAATTGGTGGATCCGCCCGCTGTTTCCGACACGTCCCTCCCGATCCGCCCGCCGGGTTTCACCACGGCTAGAGGTCCTGGACGACCGGATTACCCCCACCATGAACGACATGCCGGTTGCACAGGCTTCCAGCATCTCCATCAATGAAGACGCCTCTTACAACTTCCTGACAAACGATTTCAACTACACGGACACCGAGAACGACCCCCTCGCTTCGGTCACCATCCAGTCTCTATCACTCGCCTCGGGTGATACGCTTCAGTTGAACGGCGTCGATGTGATGATGGGCGATGTCATCCTCGCCGCCGATATCGGTAACCTGGTCTACACTCCGTCAACCAATGCCAATGGCTCCGCTCGGAGCACGTTTGATTTCACCGTCAACGATGCGGATCTGGGTGTGATCTCAGCGACCATGACCATCGACGTCGCTGCTGTCAATGATGCACCCGTTGCCCAGGCCTCGAATGTCTCAACAAATGAGGACACGCCTTACACGTTCTCCATCGGCGACTTCCAGTTCACCGACGTGGAATCCGATTCCCTGGTCTCGGTGACCATCCAGAGTTTGTCCTTGGCTTCGGGTGATACGCTTCAGT
>CAZKIQ010000063.1:0-30267 GCA_964552815.1 uncultured Alcaligenaceae bacterium
CCGCTGGTGCGTCTACGACGAATGGCCGGGGAAACGGCAGTTGTGTTGGGCGCATCTGAAGCGGAACTGGGAAAAGCAGGTTGAGCGTGGCGGCGAGGCGGCGAAGGTGGGCGGGGAGTGGCTCGCTGTGCAGCATCAGGTGTTCGAGTTGTGGCACCTGTTTCGCGGCGGCGGTTGCACCCGGCCGGAACTGGATCGCCGCATGGTGCCACTGTATGTGGAACTGTGGCAAGTGCTGAGTCGCGGTTGTGACAGCGGCGACTGTAAGTTGGCGCGTCTATGTCTGCGACTTTCGGATCGGTTTGATCACCTGTGGACGTTCGTGTTGGAGGCGGGTGTGGATCCAACTGTTCGGCGACAGCCGTTTCTCCGCTTTAGCGACAACTAGAATTCCCGTAAGCGTTCGGCGGTGCGGTTATGGGAAGTGCGTTCGCGGCTGGTTCGATCACAGCGGACGGGCAGTGGCCCAATGAGAGGGCGAGAAGTCCAGGGCCGAGGTCGAGCCCGCGCTCGGGAAACGGGTCAGCACCTCTTGCAGGTACGCGAACGGGTCGATGCCGGATCGCTTGCAACTCTGCACCAGGGTGTACAGCACCGCCGCGGTTCGGCCGCCCGCGTCGCTGCCGGCGAACAGCCAATTCTTGCGGCCCACCGCGACGGCACGCAACGCCCGCTCCGAGGCGTTGTTGTCGATGTTCAAGTACCCCGCCTCGGTGAATCGCAATAGCGCCAGCCACTGCCGCTTCGCATACGCCATCGCCTGGCCGATCGGACTCTTCGGCAGCACCCGCGGCGACTGGGCTTCCAGCCACGCCGCGAATGCCTGCAGTTTCGGCAACGTCTGCTCGCGGCGACACTGCAACCGCAGCGCGTCCGCGGCGTCGCCTTCGAGTTTCTCTTTCATCGCGCGTTCGACGGCCTCGTCCTCGGTGCGATAGAAGGCGCCGATGCGGGCCAATGCCTCCGCCGACCGGGTCGGGTCGGTGTCGCGGGCCTCGTGGAAGTACCGCCGCGCGTGCGCCCAGCAACCCACCTCGACGATGCCGCCGGGTCGGTAGAAGCCGTCGAACACGCTGGCCGCGTCGGCCTGCAGGTAGCTGCGGTAGTCCTTCAAGATCTTGGCCGGCCCGTCGCGGGCCTTGGTCGGGGTGTAGTCGTACACGAGGTGCGGGTGGTCGCGGTCCCCGACGTAGACCCACAAGCGACCCGACTTCGTCTTCCGTGAGCCGGGATCCTGCACGGGCACACGGGTCTCGTCGGTCTGCACGACGCGTGACGACAGGGTGTCGCGGAGCATGGCCCGGTAGACCGGCAACAGCAAGTTGGCGACGGCGGCGACCCAGTCGCACATCGTCGAGCGGGCGAGTGCGACGCCGTGCCGGGCGAGGATCGACTCCTGCCGGTGCAGGGGCAAGTGGTCGGCGAACTTGGAGACGGCGTCCATGCCGATTCGACGAACGAGGAGCCCATTTCGATCCCAGAATCACGCAGAAATGAGGGATTTTTCACACAGTGACACCGCGATGTCACGTCGCGACCGCGGGACGGGCGTACCGTTCGATCGACTTCGCATCCGCCGAGGGGAATGCGAAGCGTCCGGCTTCCAACCGCTTGAAGCCCGCATCACAATGTCCTCGTTTCGGTCCTGTTCCAAAAATGGGCGCGGCCACACACCGCACCCTGACTCGGCTTATCGCACGGAGCGTTTCTTCGGGATCACCAGTTCCGGATGTCTCGCCGCGGTCCAAGAATTCTTCTTGGTTGCGATCTTTTTCAGCCGACGCAAGTCTTCGGCATCCGCCTAGACGATCATGTGCTTTCCCGAAGCCGTGCGGCGAGAGTGGAGCCACGACACCCAGTCGGCGAGCCAGGTCGGGGATCCACCATTCGTTTCGGCCAAGAAGGTCGTCACGGAATAGTTCACCCACCAGGCCCAGTTGCCGCACCAGGTCGCCGACTCCGGACTTCGTGAACTTTCCCCGACGACGCGGCGGTACGAAACCCTCCTCGTTCAGTCGATCCGCGATTTGGAAGTGGTGAAGCCCTTCGCCGTGGAGTTGACGAATCCGTTCCATGAGTCGGCGGTAATCCTTGAGTTGCTCGTAGCAGCCGACGGGACGAGTCACGCAATGGGTCGTGGTCACACCGCCTTGCCAAACGATCGCGATCTCGTTGTCCTCGCTCGCCCGGTCAGTTCTGACGATCACGCGTTCGACCACACAGCGAATGATCTGCTTGCGATCCTGGGCCGTCGTGCCCGGTGCATGCCAGAGTGTGGCCACGCTCCGCGAGAGGCCACGAATTCGTTCACTGTCGGTCGCACTCAAGGTGGCGGGTAACTTTGCCAGAAAGCGATGATGCTCTTCCTCGACCTGACGCTGCGTCTTCAACGCGTCTTCCCAACGGGCTTCGAGCGTTCGCGCCACAAGCCGATTCTCGGGCTCGACCGCGTGAAATTGCCGCTCGGCTCGCTCTGCCTCGTGCCGTGCCCGTTCCAGTTTTTGACGCCACTGCTCGTGAAGGCGTTGACGCTCCTGCTCCACGTTCTCGATGGCGCGAAGGCTCAACTCCAACGCGGCCGGTTCGAGCGCGTGAAGCACTTCCGTCGCGACGAGATCATCCAAAGGAGCGGCCGCGATCCGTCCGCAGGGCTCGTCAAGAGCCCGCTTCCAGTACTCGCCACATTCGTAACTGGGACGCTTGTCGGTCGGGTATCGCGTGGACAAGTGGCGGCCGCACTTGCCGCAGTCCACCAGTCCCGCGAGCAGAGCCACGCCGCGTTTGGCCACACCGCGAGTGTCGGGAAGCGAGCGATTCTCCTGGAGCCGCTTCTGGTTTGCGAGGTATTGATCCCAGGAGATGTAGGCGGGAACCCGACCCGGAATCAGCACGGCCAACTCATCGGGTCGCACGAACCAGGCGCCACCCTCGTACCGTCCCGTGACGGGATTCTTCGTTCCCGTGCGATGCAGGCCGTACGCATAGGCTCCCGCGTAAATCGGGTGTCTGAGGATCGACAGGATGCGAGTCGGCGATGGTGTCCGCCATTCCAGTTCCCCGATGCGGCCGCCCCGCTGACGTCGAAACCCCAGTTGCAAGTCGTTCTGCATCAGGTAACGGAACACGGCATACGCCGAGCCCAACTGCTCGAACTTCTCGAAGACCAGCCGAATCATGCCACGTGCCTGCTCGTCTGGCTCCTGGGCGATCTCGCCCGCGGAGGTTTTCACATACCCCAGGGGAACGGATAGGAACAATTCGCCGCGCTCAGCCTTGTTTCGGCTACCGCGAAGCAAGCGGTTCCGCAGCGTCACCAGTTCGAACTCGCTCATCGCGCCCTTCATTCCCAATAGGAGTCGATCATTGCTGTCGAGCGGATCGTAGACGCCGTCTTGGTCGCACAGAAGCGTGTGGAAGATCCCGCACACATCAATGAGTTGATGCCAGTCCTTGTTGGAACGCGACAGCGGGCGGCTGATCCATGCTGGGACGGCCTGTCAGGGCGTCAGTCCGAGGCGCAGTCCTCAGACCGCTATCGTGTTCCTGACCGCGGTGGCGGGGATTTAATGCTAGAGGAGATCCGGCCAGGGTCCGGTTTCGTGTCGTAGCTGGCGAGAGAGAATCCAACTCACGGATGAGACTTTTCGCCGCATTCCTGGAGCGCCATCACTGCGTATGCGGTGGCGGCGGCGGTGTTGTAGTGCGCCCGATTGCTGTTGAGAGATGGGGCGAACCAGCGCCCAGACTCACGTTGGTTCGCTTTCAACCAACCGACACCCCGGCGGATGGCGGGGTCGTCCGCTCCCACACCCGCCCGACGCAGGACGTAGACAAGGAGCCCGGTCGCGTACCCATCCGAGCCCGCGTCAGGGTCGTTCGGTGAACCGTCGAGTCGCTTCCAATTTCCAAGAGATGCAAGGTTCCAGCCGCCATCCTTCCGCTGTTTTGTGAGGAGGTCCCGGATGACGGCATCCCTCTGTTTGGTCGTGAAAAGCCCGTCGAGTTTCGTGGAGGCCCACAACAACATCGCCCGGTGGTGGAGGTTCGGTGCGGGGGTCTCGGTGAGGTAGCGGGTGAGTCGGGCGACCCCAGCCTTGGCGGAATCCCCTTTTGCATACCCTTCCGGTGCGTGGCCGACTCCGATTGCAGCGTAGACGACGCCGTAGTATTCGTCGAGTTCTTGCGGTGGGAGGAGGTGCTTGTTCCAGTCCCAGGATCCGTCCTCTCGCTGGATCGTCCACATCCGGTCGAGTGCCTTCCTCGTGGCGGGGCGAAGTTTGCCGGCCCGGGAGTCATCGAAGGCAAGCGTGGCCGCGGTCGCGACAACCTCGGTGACGGCCTCGTCCTCTTCGCTCGGCAACCCCACCCCTTTTCCGCCTCGGTCCCACCCATCGACGCGGGCGTCCAGGAATTCGCGAACCCAGACCAGGGTGGGATCTGTTTCCTTTCCGAGAAGCGGGCGGGCCATCAGAAACGGGTAGGTCGTGTGGCAACTCGCACACCCGCGTGCGTTGTGCCATTGCACCGCGGCTCGGTCGAGATACTCGGCCGCTTTCGCGAAGGAGTATTTCTCGGCTCGGGCTTCGTCGGGCCGGTTTGCGCCCGCCTTTGGAATCCGCGGCGGCTCGGGAAGTCGAGGTTTCTCCGCGGCGCTCGCGGCAGTGGGAGACGCCGCAACCCAGAAAGCGACACAGGCTCCGAGGAAAAGAATCCGACCCATGGCCCTGACTCCGACGGAAACTGGGGGAGGCGGGAACTCGCGTCACTTCGCGAGGTCAACGCAGATGATTTCCTTGTCGTTTCGCACAAAGCACCGCTTATCCGCGTACGCTGGCGAGCACCACACGACCTTCCGCCCGAACGCTTTGTTGGTCGGTTCAAGCACCTTCGCCCGGTCGATCTCCTCGTAGCCCTTGGGGGTGAGTTTCGCGATGACCAGGTGGCCGGTCTCGGCGAACATCCAGAAGCGGTCCCCCTGCCGGACGAGGAACGCCGACGCGGAGGGGGTGGTGGCGTCCGGCAGCGGGCCGTGCCCTTCCCAGAGCCGTTTCCCGGTCGCGAACTCGACGGCGTACATGTCTCCGCTGTCGTCGTAGCCGTAGAGCGTCCCCTCGAACGCGATGGGTTGGACGCCGACCGGGCCGATCGCCGAGCGTTTCTTGTCCTTCCACACCATCTCCGCCTTGGGCTCGTCCTTGGCGAGCTTGATCAGGATGTTCTTGTCCTGGTAGCCGCCCGCGAACATCAGGTCGCCGGAAACGACCGGGGTCATGATCGACTGCCCGCTGGAGGCGGTGTAGGGGATCGACCAGTAGGGTTTGCCGGTTTCGGGGTCGAGGGACACAACGGCGTTCGGGCGGAAGACGATCAGTTGCCGCTTCCCGCCCGCCTCGATGATCGACGGGGGGCTGTAGCCCATCTCGGCGGAGGAACCGGATCGCCAGAGTTCCTTGCCGGTGAGTTTGTCGAGGGCGACGGTGTGGGCTCCGTCTCCGCCGGCGAGGATGACGAGTTTCTTACCGTCGACGAGCGGGTGGGCGGCGAAGCCCCACATCGGGGTCCTGGACTTGTACTCCTTCTTGATCTCCATTTCCCACACGAGGTCACCGGTGTCGACCTTCCGGCAGACGAGGTGCCCCTCCGCGCCGAGGAAGTAGACGCGGTCGCCGTCGATGGTGGGGGTGCACCGCGGGCCGGACGGGTACGAGATGCGGTATTTCACCGGCGACTCGTGCTTCCACAGGACGGTTCCCTTGGCCGCGTCGAGGGCGAGGAACCGCTCGGTGCCGGAGAACTCGTTGAGGTCGAAGTTGTCGACCTTGACGTCCTCCTTGGTGACATAGTCGGCGACGAAGACGCGTCCGCCGGCGACCGCGGGCCCTCCGTATCCCCCGGCGATGGGCGTCCGCCAGAGGATCTTCGGCCCGTCCTTGGGGAACTTCTCGAGGATGCCGTCCTCCCGCCAGACGTTGTCCCGTTTCGGGCCCATCCATTGCGGCCAATCTTCCGCCAGGGCAGGGCGAGCGACGGTCAACACGCACAAAACCGCGAGTGGGCGAAGCATGGGGATGCCTCTATAGGGGTGGAAAAGGAGCGGGTTCGGGAACGGCCGAGGTCACGGAAATCACTGCTTCTTCAACGCGAGAGTTTGGTGCTCCCGGGAGCACCGGGATCGGCCGATATACATCAGCTTCGGATCAGAGCCTTGCCGGGCGACAATGTAGAAGCTGTCCTCATAAGGGATGGATTCGCCGTTGATTTTGCGGAGTTCGAAGACCTCTGTGGTTCGACTGCCTGGGAACGTGAAATCCTTGAGCCACTCGTCCTTGAACCGGTTGGCATCGACTCGCTTCAGGACATGCTTCTCTTCCCGGTGCTGCCACTTGTCCTTGTAACGCCAGGAGTCCGTGAGTTCGCAGGTCGCTTTCTCCGTGACTCCGTCCAGTCGGAGCTTGACCTGTCTTACGTTCCCGAATCGATCCTGGAATTCGGCGGTGCTCCAGGCAGTTCCGGTCTTCTCCGCTTTCTTCGTCTCGTTCTCCGCCGCCCGAGAACCGACGGCCAGGCTCAAGGATGCAACACAGACGAGGAGCAATTTCGCGAAATGGGGCATGGTCAACTCCGGAAAATGTGTCGAAGGTTTCCGTCAACCGCGACTCGCGATCGACACACGTAATGCGGAGGACCTGATGGAGCGGAAAAAGTTTCCCCAGAAAATTGTCACTTCTCGACTCGCAGCGTGACGCGGAACGTGTCGCGAACCTGGAGGTTTCCCCCCTCGGTTGTACCCGGCAGGGGCCAGGGAGCCCCCGGAGAAACCTGGTCGAACGTGAGTTCTACCTCCCCGGGTGCGGTTGCTGTGAACGGGAAGCGGTACGTCCCGAGCCGGGGATCTTGCTTCTCTCCGGGGAAGAATTTCGAAGGGGAAAATACGGGTTCCTCTGACGTCAACACATTTCCCGCGAGTCGGGTCCGTGGCTGCCAGCCCGCGTTCTCGACGAGCGTCTCTAGTTCGACGGCCACCCCCTGGCCCACCCGCACGATGAGGACATTTCCCGCATCCGCTTTCCGAATCACCAGCGGCGACCGCACCGGAATCGAGTCGAGCGGAATGGAAGAAACCTCGAAAATCACCGGCTTCGTGGTGAGCTTTCCCTTCCACTCCGGCACGAGTTCCCGCCCGCCGCGGACGCGTGGCTGCCCCTGGCCGCCGAGATCCAGCGTCGCAATCGCCGTGTATCGCCCCGCCGGGAGTTTTGCCCACCCCTCCGGTTTCCCCGTGACATTCCAGGGGCCGAGCAAGGGCTCCGTGCGAACGTACTCCACCTGTGTGGCTCCCGAGCCCGGAAAGACCTGGAACCCGACCGGGTCTCGCCGAATCGGCGGCAACTTCGAGGGCACCCACATGTCCGACTGCCCCAGGGGAGCGATCTCCCACCAGACGTCCCCCGCCACGTAAGACGACACCAACGGCTGCGGTTTCCCCGCCGGAGCCGACTGCCCGGGTCGGTGGGCAAAAACGAGTTCCAACTCCGGATCCTCGTCGGTCCCGAAGATCAGCTTCGTCGGGCGGACCGTCACCTCCAGGCCATTTGAGAGCACCGGTTCCGAAGATTTGGGCCACACACGCACCGTCACGGTCTGCTCTTTCCTCGGCGACGATGGCGGCGGGACCGGCGGAGTCGACATCTTCGTGAGGACGAGTCCGACCGCCAGACCCGTGAGCCCGACCCCGAGCCCGACCAGTGTCAGCTTCCGTCCCAGAAAGACGCGCAGTTCCTGGCGAGCCAGCTCTGCCGCCAGCCCGGAGGAGGATGGCGCGACCACCGACGCGATCGTCGCCTTGGCCAGTTCCCGAGGCACCGCCAGAACAGCTTCGCCCGACGAGATGACGCCGAGCACACTCGCCGTCACCCCGATTCCCCGGCGGACGAGCCGTTTCCGGAGGAGTTCCCGCCCCTGCTGCAGTCGACCCTTCAAGGTGGTCGGGGAAACCCCGAGTGCCCCGGCCGCCTCCTCGACGGTCTGGTCGTGCAAGCAACACAGCAGCACCGGGACTCGCAGATTCTCCGGCAACTTCGCAATCTCCCCATCGATGATCCCGCGAAGTTCGCTCCACCCGGCTGCGTCGGACGGAGGAGTCGTGGAACGGCCCGGAGCCTCCGCATCTCGCCGACCGCGAACCACTTCTGCCCGTGCCCGCAATGCGGTCCGGTAGGCAACCCCGTGCAACCAGTTCGCGACCGACTCCTGCCAGTCTCCGTCGGCCGCCTTCCGAGCGAGCACGAGGAACGTCGCCTGGAACGCATCCTCCGCTGCGTGATGGTCTCCGGTGACCCGCTTGCAAACCCCGAGTACCATCTGCCCGTGGCGGTCCACGAGCCGGTGGAACGCTCGGTCATCCCGAGTGTCCGCGAACGCAGACAGCAGTTCCCGATCCGTTAGAGCATCGCCCGGCCCGGCAAGGTGGCGAAGTGCGCCCGAAATTCCCTCGATTCCCATGCGACATCCTCCTGGGGATCCAGGGTAATGCGGGATGGGGAAGAAACCGGAAAAAATTCTCTGGAAGCTGACGAGATTCTCGTCGGAATTGGAGTAAACTGCAGCCAATATATGGCGAATTTCTGTTGAGTGCGAGATCAGAGCGAAGAAGAGCCCAGGCACGCCGAAGCGACATTTGCCAAGCCGGCGGCCGAAACGCGGGCGGTGCACACTGCAGGCCCTCGGCAACGAGGGGGGTCTACCGTGATTATCCCTGCTCAAAGGGGTGCGCATGGTGCTTACCGATTGGCAAGAACCGCAGCGAGCGGGCGAACTCTTCGCCCGTGCCGAGGGTGTAATTGGCGACGTCGTCAAGGCGAACGAGCAACTCCGCCGGTTCGTGAAAAAGAACTCGGAAGAGGCGATCCAGCAATCGGAGGAAGGCAACTCATGACCCCGTTGAAAGGCTTGAATCCAGCGGCCCGAGCCGCGCTCAGCGAAGACTTTCGCCGCGGAGTTGTTCCGACTGCCGATGCGGGCGAACACGTCGTGGAGTTGGACTTCGGCCGCGCGATCGACCTGGACCCTCTTCGCGAAGTGATCGTGGCGGCCCAGACAAAATTCGGAAACGGCCCACCCGCGGCGTCCGATCCCTGGCTCGGTCCGCGCGTCCACGCCGCACTTCGACTCACCCGCCGCGAAGCCGCCGACAAGAGGGTGTGGGACTATCTAATTAGGTGCCTCTCCGAAGAACACAGAGCGAATCGACGAAGTCACGAGACGGCCAAGAATTGACCGTGCAGGTAACTCACCACATTGCAGTAAGCGAGATTCGAACGGCGAACATCAGGACAACTGTCGGCAAATTTGAAACCACCTTCACGAAACTACAGGACAAAGTCACCGAACTTGCGGTCGCCCTGGCGAAACTCGAGCAGCGATGCGCGGCCCTGGAAAAGCACACCGATCGCACCTGGCAGGTGTGGCTTGCCCTCATCGCGGCCGGGGTCGCCGTCATCGTGAGCTTGGTCAAGAAGTGACCAGCGGGACCACTCGACGTCGGCGAACTGCCGCAACACCAGCAAGTCCGAGACCTGCAAGAACAATTGTTCCGGGTTCCGGCGTCTCGGCCACCGACCAACCCGTCACCTGCACAGAACCGCCCAGTGAGCTGCCGCTGAAACTTTGCAGAGGCTCAATCCGGTAACGGTTATCCCCCAAAAACACCAGTGCGCTTCCGTTCGCGGTGGTGAAGGAACCCTCTGTGGTAGTCGTGTAGAGATCCCAGGCGATCGGGTTTCCGTTGGGATCATACGCAGTCGGAACGTTGTCCCAGGTATAGCGGAAAAGCCCGGAGAACGGCACCGTCGCGGATTCACCGGACACCGTATCCGTCAGTGTGAAGTTTGAATTGAAGCGATATTCCACAACGCCCGGCCCGGCCGGTTTCGGGTTCGCGAACTCGGTGTTGAAAAGGAACTGATTCACCGGCTGACCGGTGATGGTGTCGATGGTGCCGGTGGGGTAAAGCCAGGTGAGCTGAGCGTTTCCGCCGTAGTTTTGCTCGAACTCGAATTCGGTGGAGTAGCTCCACTGGATCGGACCGGCAAGAGCACGATCCGCGGCAAAGCCCAATGTGAGGGAGATCAAGAAAAGGCGGAACATAACCAATCCCCGAGAACCTGAAACCAAAGCGGCGGCAGGTTATCGTCGGGGCAGAATCAGCTCAAGACAGAATACTGGAACGGATCACTCGGTCACCTCGATGGTGATGCACGAGACGTTGTCGCGGGAACCCGAATCGAGAGCGAGCTGGCCCAATCCCTCGGCAAGTTGCTGCATATCCGACTGGCCCTGGATGTACGAGAGCAAGTTGTCGTCGTTGACGGGGCCGGTCAGGCCGTCGGAGCAGAGGACGAAGCGGTCGCCGTTTTGGAGGGCGACGGCGGTGACGTCGGGACCTTCTCCGACTTCCTTGCTGCCGAGGTACTTCCAGAGGACGTTCTTGAAGCGGTGGTCTTTCGCCTCGGCCTGGGAGATGGTGCCGGCCTCGACGAGGGCCCGGGCGAGGGAGTGATCGATGGTGAGTTGTTCGATCGTCCCGCCGCGGACGAGGTAGCAGCGGCTGTCGCCAACGCCGGCGACGTACAGTTCGTTTCCTTTGCGCCAGACCGCGAGGACGACGGTCGTCCCCATGTTTTTCATGTCCTTGTCGAGCGCACCCATCGCCATGATTTCTTCGTTGGCGGTGACGATGGCCCGCTTGATGACGCTCTTGACGCCATCGGGGTTGAGGTGGCTGGCGAGGTTCTTGCGGAGTTCGCGGGGGATGATTTCGACGGCCCGCTTGGAGGCGATTTCGCCTGCGGCCTGTCCGCCCATTCCGTCGGCGACGATGGTGACGATGAGGTCGGGGAACTGCTTGACCTCGATCGAATCCTCGTTGTTTTCCCGGTAGTTGCCGAGCAGGCTGCACTTACCGATGTTCAGTGCGAACGCCATGTGGCCCTCACAGTGGTCTTTGCTCGCGGCCGGTTGGGGCCGGGATGCACAAGAGTGAAACGTCGCCGGGATGTTCTAGGCCGTCGGACCGGATCGCCCGCCCCGCCCGAAAAGAAAACCGGAGCCGCCGACGGAATTTCCGTCAACTTACTAGCTTAGTCCATCTCGTGCAACAGTTCGCGGCCCGAGTGGAAAATCCTTTTTTCCGATCGACCCGCAGGTTCGGATCAGACGGTGTGACCGTCAGCTCTCGCAGAGTTCCCCACGAACCGCACTTTGGCGAAAACTCCGATCCGCGGATCACCCTTGGGGCAGGCATTGAACAATCACGGCCGGGCTGACGCGATCGGCGTCTCGTACCGGTCGGCGGGAAGTGGGGCATTCGACTTGTTCCGCAAAATCGCCTGGCGAACCGGCTCCGGAAGCTGCCACGACTCGATCGGGTGCTTCTCGAAATCCACCCACGCCGTGAAACCAAGCGTTCCCAGAAGTCCGTAGCAAGTCGCTGTCGCGGTCCAGGATGGGGAGAAGAATTTGACCGCACTCCCCGAGAACTGGTTGAACTTCAACCGCACCCCGTTGAAATCGACCGCGTAAATCTCGTCGAGAATCAGGTGGGAGAGGAATCCGAGCATGATTCCGATCGCGAGCAGAACCCGGATTCCCCGGTTGGGGCTGCTGTATTCGAGGTAGACGATCAGGCCGGCGATGAGCATGGCGGGGATGCTGTGGAACATCCCGCGGTGGACGGAAATTTTTCGAATCACCGAGGCCATGCCGTACCGGATCACGACGTAGGCGACGCAGAGGGCAGAGAGCACGCCCTCGTGGGAGAGCCCGGCGGCCATCAACCGCGGCACGAGCAGCAGCGGGACGACGACGGCGGCAAGTCCGGAGAGTTCGCGGACCGGCCGGCCTGAGTCGCTGTCGAGGTCGGGCAGCATCCCCCCGACGGCGGTGAGCCCGCCCGCCAGGATCGCCGCCGAGGGATCGAACCCCGCCGCGTTGGTCGCCGCCACCCCATAGGCGATGCCGGTCAGGCTCGACACCGTCATGTGCATCCGGAACCCGGCCATCGCGACCCCTCCGTGGGCAAGCGTGGAAGATGGGCCACTGTGAAAATTCGCACACTGCTCTTGCGTCCACCCGTGCACTGCCGTCCAATATCAGAGAATCCGCACCCTCGGAGTTCTCGACATGACCGGCACCGTCAGCATCACCAACGAAGCGATTGCGAACCGTCTCCGTTCCCACGCGACCGAGCTGGCCCGCGGGCGGGAGAACTTGTACCGTGTCCGCGCGTTTCGTCAAGCCGCGATGACGGTGCTGCTGCTGCCCCGGCCGATCGAGGATTTGCTGGCGGACCGGGGCCGGGAAGGGCTCGCAGAACTGCCGGGAATCGGGGCGAGCCTCGCGGAAACAATCGAGAAACTCGCCCGCGATCCGGTCGGTACGCTCAAACCCGCGAACTTCTAACGGCGTCCGTCACCCACCATCCCGGGCCAGCCGGAAGCCGGAGAACTGCCAGCGGGCGTCGGGTGGGAAGAAGTTGCGATACGTCCGCCGCACGTGCCCCCGCGGGGTCGCACAGGAACCGCCTCGAAGAACCATCTGGTTGCACATGAACTTCCCGTTGTACTCGCCCAGTGCCCCCGCCGCAGGGCGGTACCCTGGGTACGCGGAGTACGGGCTCGCGGTCCATTCCCAGCAATCCCCGAAAGCCTGGCAGATCGATCCGGGTCTCGAAGACGGTTCCGGGGGCGAGGGGTGGAAGGCTCCGTCGTCCGCGAAATTTCCCAGACTCGGATCGAGCCCTGCCGTCGCGATTTCCCACTCGAACTCCGTCGGCAGCCGGCACCCCGCCCACCGGGCAAACGCGTCCGACTCGTAGAAACTCACGTGGCACACCGGTTCCTGCGGGTCGAGCGACCGCACCCCGGAAAGCGTAAACGCCCGGTAGCCGTCGTCCTGCCAGTACCGCGGATAGGACCACCCCCGGGCTTTCCGCACCGCCCAACCGTCGGACAGCCACAATTCCGGCCGTAAGTACCCGCCATCCGCAATGAATTCCCGGAATTCGCCGACCGTAACCGGGTGTGTGGCGATCTCGAAGGGGTGGAGGAACACCTTGTGCCGGGGCCCCTCGTTGTCGAAAGCGAAGCCCCCGCCATCGTGCCCAACCTCGACCAAGCCGCCGGGGAAACTCTGGAACTCCCGAGATTCCGGCTCGGCGTCACGCTTCCACGTCCCCGCCAGACCGCTGACCGCGTCCGTCTCCTGGTACACGGGAAAGAGCGGATTCGCGGCCAACCCTGCCTTGAGGTCGGTCAGAATCAGTTCCTGATGCTGCTGCTCGTGCTGCAGACCAATCTCGATGATCGCGGTGACCTCCGCTGGCAGTTCCGGTCCGTGGGTCGTCAGCCAGCGTGTCACGGCCGAGTCGACGTGCCGGCGATACGCGTGCACCTCCGTGACCGTCGGCCGAGAAAGTAAGCCGCGGTGAGCCCGGGGGTGCCGCTGCCCGACGGCCTCGTAGTAGGAGTTGAAGAGGTACCCGAATTGCGAGTGAAACTCCCGGTAATCCCCGGCGTGCGGCTTGAGAAGGAACGTCTCGAAGAACCACGATGTGTGGGCGAGGTGCCACTTGACCGGACTCGCGTCCGCCATCGGCTGCAATCCGTAGTCGTCCGGTTCCAGCGGGGTGCAAAGCCGTTCCGTCGCATCTCGAACGGCCGCATACCGGGCGAACAACGATGCCATCAAATTCTCCCCGATTCTTCGGGACCCGTTCTTCGGGAGGGCGAGGCTCTCGCCGAGCTAAACCGACCGCAGGAAATTCAAGCGTGGCTCGGCAGGAGCCTCGCCCTCCCAGAAATCCCTGACCCACTGTCTTCGGGAGGGCGAGGCTCTCGCCGAGCTAAACCGAGCGCAGGAAATTCAAGCGCGGCTCGGCAGGAGCCTCGCCCTCCCAGCAATCCCTGACCCACTGTCTTCGGGAGGGCGAGGCTCCTGCCGAGCCGCTTCGCATCGCGATCTTTTCCCAGGAACTGCGACTCGGCGGGAGCCTTGCCTTCCTGAAATCTCTGGAAACCGCATTCTCGAAACTTCCGGAGCCCGCCCTCCCCAACTCGCGCTTCACTTGGCGACGAGGTATTTCATCAACTGGTCATAAGTTTCGAGCGGGAAGTCGGACTGGTCGCCGTCCTTGGAATGGCAGCGGATGCAGCGATCCTCGAAGATCTTTTTGACGTTGACAGCGGTCTTGTCCGGGGCGAGGTACGCCGGGGTGATCGGTTTCCCCTTGAGGTCATCGGGGAGGGGGAACTTTCCGTCCTCGTAGGTCTTCTTTCGGAGGGCGGGCTCCGAACGTGCCCACGCCTGGACGGCGAGTTGCTCACCCTTTCGCTCGGCTTCGAGGGGTTCCTTGCCCCGCTCGGCAAGCTCGTCCTTCCAGCCCTCGGATTTCTCGTAGAAGGCCTTGGCCATGCTGCCGTCGGGTTTGCCGTTCCACTTGGCCCCTTCCCGTGGACCCATCACGAGCCGTTCGAGTTCCGTGATCTTCACCGCCGGCGGCGGCTTGGTCGTGTCGCCGTTCTTGGAAATGGGTTTTTCTTCGGGCAGTTTCGGAGCCTTCGCCTTCTCCGCTTCCTCCCGTTCCAGTTTCAGGGCCGGCTCGACGACCTTCATGCCGACAATTCCCACCCCCGCCCCGCCGAGGAGGAACAGCAGGATCACAACGGCTTTCCCCTTCCAGTTGTAGAGGTCGAGGATTCCGAGCACGATGTGGAACACGAGCCCGGTGCCGACGATGCCGCCGGTCATGATGATGGTTTTGGCAAACATCGGGCCGGACTCGGGCAACCGGGCGAGCCACCAGCAGGCGATGTCGCAAACCTGGGCAATCACGACGATCGGCGCGATCACACACCGAACCAGAAACGGGTAGCCGGTAAACGCGAAAACCAGCCCCGTCAGCGAGAACAGGACGGCGAAACTCAGCAGGTGGGCGTGCGTCGATTGCGTCAGCGATTCCGTGGTGATCTGCTTGTTCGTGCGGACCCAGTTCCCCGGCAAGACCTCCGTCGAGGGGGGCGTGACGAGCGGCTCGAGTTCCGCCCATTTCCCGAGGCTCGGGGCCTGGGCATCGTGGCAGTTCATGCACCGTTTTTCGATCAGGGTTTTGATTTTGACGCCCGACTTGTCGCCGGTGCAGTCGAAATCCGCTGTCAGGGGTTTGCCCTTGCGGTCGTCGGGGAGGAGGAACTTGTCATCCTCGTAGGCCTTCTTCTTCACGGCGGGGTCGGACTTGCTCCAGAGGATCATGGCCTGGAGTTCGCCTTCGCGGTCGAAGTCGATGTTGGTTTTGCCGCGGGCTTCGCACTCCTTGGTGTACCCCTTGGATTTCTTGAAGAAGGCCGGGGCCATGTTGCTCTTGCTGACGTCGTCGGCGTCGCGATCCCCCTTGATGATCTGCTCGATGGTGCTGACCGGCGGGGCAGCGTTGGGGTCGTATTGTTTCAGGCCGGAGAACCGCTCCACGACATCCGCCACGGTCGGCAGGGCTTCGCCGTCCTTGTTGGAGTGCTTCATGTGAAGCTGGACCAGAGCGGAGAAATAACCGAGCCCGACGGCAATCAGGAAGGCGGTGATGACGAGCTTCGCGGGGAGCGGGAGTTGCCGAAGCAGGGATCGCGGCGTTGGCTCGGTGCCCATCAGCGGTCTCCGACGACTGGGAACTCGACGACTGGGAATCCGCGTGGGATCCCGAAGCGGTGGGTTCCTCTCATTTAGGCAGGGAAGGCGGGAAAGGTCAACGTATTCCGGTTCTTTCCTGGGTTGAGAAACTCCCGCAGTTTCTCCCAGTTCCCCCGGTTTTGGAAGCGGCTCGAAAAACCGTGTTGACCGCGGGCTGGACGGTCGATACTTACCGCATCTTCCTACTCCCCGGAACTTCCGGGTGAGTTTACGGATCTCGCACTCTCACCCCCGCGGCCGCATGCGGTTGAAGCACAGCCAGATGACGGGAGTCGGCCGGTTCGGGGCCGGGGTCGGGATCGCGCTCTTGGTCGCGATTCTGGGATGCGCTTCCGCGCGGAAGAAGAAGGATGTCCCTCTTCCGCCGCACCTCGCTTCACCGGGTGCCATCGATTGCGCCGCCCCGCCGGGGGGTTACCCGGAAGGGGAGAAGGCGGTGATCGCAGCGCTGGGCGGCCAGTGTGGTCCGCTGGCGTTGCCCGCTCCGCCCGCCGCGATCCAGCCGAAACCGCTCAATGTCCTCGCACTTTCGGGGGGCGGCCAGTACGGGGCCTACGCCGCCGGCGTCCTCGTCGGCTGGACCGCCAGCGGAACCCGACCCGACTTCGACGTCTGCACCGGGATCAGCAGCGGGGCCCTGATCGCCGGCCTGGCGTTTCTCGGGCCGAAATACGACGCGATGCTCCAACAATCGTTCACGAACCTCGAACGACGCGACCTCGTCCGCTACCAGCCGGTCCGTGCGCTCATCAAGTACCAGTCCCTCGGCACGTCCCGGCCGCTTCGGAAGCACATCGAGGAAATCATCACCGACGAGATGGTCGAGGATCTGCGCTGCGCCCACCTTTCCGGGCGGAGATTGTTCATCGGGACGATGAATCTGCGGACCCGCCGGCTGACGGTGTGGGACATCGGGGCGATCGCCTGTTCCGGCCGACCGGACACGCGGGAACTGATCGTGAAGCTGTTCCTCGCGTCGAGTTCCATCTCCGGGATGGTGCCCGCCGTCCCGTTCGAGGTGGAGGTCGACGGGGTCCCGTACGTCGAGAAACACGTCGATGGTGGGGCGGTTTCCCAGGTTTTCGTGCGGTTCGGGGAGAACCATCCCCGGCCGATCCCCGGGTGCGGGCCGGGCGGGCGATGGCTGACCGGGTCGCACCTGTATCTGATCGCGGGCGGGAAGCTGTACGCCGACCCGCTTCCGCCCGACCCGGGATTCCTTCCCAGCATGTCCGGCACGGTCTCGGCGTCACTGTACGCTCTGTACCGGGCGGAACTGCTGCGGCTCTACGCCCTGTGCGGCGTGTCCGGCATGAAGTTCCACCTCACCGCCATCCCGGCCGACCTCGAGACCGCGAAGGGAAGCGTCCAGTTCGAACCCGAAGCCCAGAAGAAAATGTTCGAGGTGGGCTACCGGATCGGCATCGCCAACGGCCCTTGGCGCGACACGCCGCCCGGCTGGCTCCCCGGTGAGGACGAGATTCCCCGGGCAGGTTTGAAGTTCTCCGTGCCCTGCCCCGGAACCTCGCCCGGAACGCTTCCGCCGGAAGGTTTCCCGAGCAGCCCGCAGCCGCCGATCCACGGGAACCCACCGACGCAGATGCCGACGCAACCGACGCAGCCGGCGAAACCTCCGGTCAGCACGCTTCCGCCGGTGACGCCCACGCCATCGGGGAACCAACCCCTCCTGCCTCGGCCCCCGATGCCCCGGCCTCAGGTGCCGATGCCGCTGCCGATCCCAATCCCGACGGTGAAGTAGGAATCCGTCCGAGGACAGGGTTCTCTGTTTAGGCGAGAGCCGCGACTGCAAAGTAGCGGCCGCTTCCAGGGTCAAAACGACTGCTGGATATCGCCAGTGCTTGCCGGAAATTCGGCGATTGATCCCAGGAACCGGCCGCTCCTTTGCAGTCGCGGCTCTTGATCCTCCCGCTTCCTCACTCCTCATTCGCCGCCGTTGTCCGTCCTAGGGCAACGTCGAACTCGCTCAGCAACGGCACGAGCATCGCCGCGATCGCGAATCCGAACGCGGCGGCCAACGCAAGGAACGGCACCAGCGGATCCGCCGACTCCTCCGTCCCGGGCTTCGCGATCAGCACGTTTGTGATCGCGTAAAACATCGCCAGCGGGCAGAGCACGCTCCCCAGCGACAACGCCCCGCTCGGCCGCTCCGCGCTCATCACCCACATCAACCCACCGATCCCGAGCACCAGGAACGCGATGAAGCTCAGCCACTGGTTCGCGAAACTCGACCGGTTGATCACAATCAGGTAGATGCAGATCAGCGTGCCGACCGAGAGGAAAAAGACCGTCCCGAGCGTGTTGACGATCGCCAGCCGGGAGTTGGGCAGCCGCAACGCGACGTGCAACCCGAGAACGATCACGAACGCGAATAGCACCACCATCGACCCGACCACCGTGAACAAAGGCAGGAAGTTGATTTCGAGCCGCTCCAGGAGCGTCGCCCCCGCCGGAGTGTTGGTGAGGAGCCCCTCGAACGCGTAGAAAACGGCCAACAGCACCGGCGGAATCAGATATTCCTTCGTGTTCCACAACACCCCCAGCATCTTCCCGAACACAAACTCGTTCGGGGAAACGTCGGTGACGAGCAGGACGTCGAGCGCTCCGCCATCCCGCTCGCTGGTCACGGATGTCACCGCCTGCGCGGAGACGAGCAGTAGGCTGAGCACGGCGATCGGCACAAGCCCGTACGCGGCCTGGAACGGTGGTTTCGGGCCAGGGGTGTAGACCATCGAGACTGCGAAGTACACGACCAGCGCGAGCACGATGGCGAACGCGAACTTGACCAGAAGCGGCCGGCGGCCGTAGGCGAGGGTCCGCGTTTCCCGCCAGAGGATCGGGTTCTCGCCGACTTCCCGCAGTTTCCCCGGCGCGGCGTGTGCCTTGGCCCGAAACTCCTTCAATTCCTCCGGCGACATGTTGGCCTCGGGGTCGTCTCCGGGGCCCTCGCGCTGCATGATCGTCTCGCCGCTCGGGTTCCACTTCCGCAGTTTCCAGATTCCCACCCCGTTGAGGAGAACGCACCACCCCAGCATCACGAGGGCGAACCCGTACGCCGGCGGCAACCCCTTCCACCCCCCGGGCGGCTGGTCCAGAACTTCCCGCATCGCCAGGAACGGATCGAGCCACGGCCGCACCGCGTTCCAGTCGACGTTCTCCGAAACCATCGGCCCGACCACCGCCACCGCCCGTGTCAGACTCAGGTAGAGCGCCACGAACAGCACGGAGAGCGCGAGCGCCTGGAACGTCCGATCCCGCCAGAGTGCAACCAGCCCCCCCAGCGAGCCGGCCGCGAACGCCGTCGAAAGCAGGACAATCCCCGCTTCCACCACTTGATTCGGAGCAACCCCACCGAGCAGTAGCAACATCGAGAGGATCGGCAAACTCACGAGCAGCAGCACCGTGATCGGCAGCAGTGCTCCCACGAGTTTCCCCAGCACGATCTCGTAGTCGTACATGTCCGTGAGAAGCAGCAGCACGAACGTCCGACGATCCTTCTCCTGGGAAACCGCCGCCGACGCCGACAGGGCCGCGAAAAAGATCAGCAGCAGAAGCTGGACGTAGACAAGCACCTGAAACAGCAGCAACCCGAAGCGTGCGGTCTCGCCGAGGGTGGCGTCCCGCTCGAAGCCGACGGTCGCCTGCCAGGCCGTGATTCCGAGAACCGCCTGCAATCCGAGAAGCGCCGCCCGGGCCCCGTAGTGGCTGGACCGCCGTGGGACGGTCGCCAGTTCCCGCATAAAGATCGGTCCGAGCACGCTGACTCCCCTCGAAGCAGAAATTCGACCGAGATACCATATGGGCTTGGCCGGTGGGGAGTATCGACGTCGGCCGAACCTTCCCACACCGCGGAGTCTCCGTCCGCCATGAACGTCGTCGTCCTCGCCCTCCGTGGCTGCCCCATCTCCGCCCTTGGCCCCTACGGGAACGAGGCGGTCGGAACCCCCCACCTGGACCGCCTTGCCGCGGAAGGGATCGTCTTCGACCGTCACATTTCCGACAGTCCCGACCCCGCCGCGGCCCGCCGAGCCTGGCGGACCGGCCAACACGCCGGCACGCCGACGCCCGCCCCCACCGACCTCCTCCCACTCCTTACGTCAGCCGGGGTCCGCACGGTTCTGGTCCGCCACACCCGGGAAGCCAACGACCCGCCGGCCGAGTTTCTCGGCGACTGGAGCGAAATCGTCGACGCCCGCCCCGACCCCGCCGACCGTGCCCCCGCCGACGCCCTCCTCCGCCTGCTTCCCGCACTTCTCGCCCGCCTCGCTGATCGCACCCCCTGGCTACTCTGGATCGAAATCGACACGCTTCTCCCGCCGTGGGACGTGCCACAGGAAGTTTTCGAGGCCTACGTCGAGGATCTGCTCGAAGACCAGGCAGAACCGGAGCCCCCGGAAAGCGAGGGATCCGAGGACGCCCCCGAATTCCTGGAAGAGGAGCTCGACCCGTCGCCCGAGCTCGAAGCGGAATCGGACGAGGAGCCGGAAGATCTCGACGAGCCCGAGGAATCCGAGGAAGTCGAGGATTCCCCGGAGCCGGAAGAACCCCAGTCCCCGCCCGCGGAGCCGATCCTGCCGTGGCGGAACCCGGAAACGGGCTGGTTCGACACGGACGACCTGGCATCGTGGGAGCTTCTGCACCGGAGTTTCGCAGCCGCGGTCACCTCCTTCGATGCCGACCTGGGCCGAATCTTCGCCGTCTTCCGCGAGCACGCCCTCGACCGCACCGCCGCCTGGATCTTCACCGCCGACCACGGATTCCCGCTCGGCGAGCACGGCGTGATCGGCCTGCACCGCCCCTGGCTGTACGAGGAGTTCGTCCACGTCCCGCTGATCGTCCGACTCCCGGACGCGGCGGAAGCGACTTCTCGCATCGATGCCCTGACCCAGCCGGCGGACCTGATGCCGACCCTCGCCCGGTGGTATTCCGTCGAAACCCCCGAGAAACTCGACGGTTTCCCGCTCCAACCGCTGATCCTCGGCGAGGTGGAATCGCTCCGCGACGCCGCCATCTCCCGGCTGCGGCTCGATTCCGCGGAGGAGTGGGCCATCCGGACGCCCCGCTGGACGCTCCTCTGCCCGATCGCGACTCCGCCGGACGACGACCCCCGACCCGTGCTTCTTTTCGAGAAGCCCGACGACCGCTGGGAAGTCAACGACGTGCGATCCCAGCACCCCGATCTGGCGGAGGAACTCGAGTCCCAACTCCGAGGAACTTTGCCGCAAACGTAGGGGAAATTTTCTTCGGGAGGGCGAGGCTCCCGCCGAGCCGCGGTTTTCTCCGATCTTCGGGAGGGCGAGGCTCCCGCCGAGCCGCGACCTCCCAGGCTTCTTCGTGAGGGCGAGGCTCCCGCCGAGCCGCGACATTCTTGGCTCGGCGGGAGCCTCGCCCTCCCGAAATCCACGAAACCCAGGCCAACAGGCCTTTCTTCGGGAGCGAGAAGCTCCCGCCGAGCCGAGAATCCTCGGTCAGAATTCCCACCCGAAATGGGCAATCTCCGCCGCGAAAACCTGCCGGACGATCTCCGCCTGCTCGGGCGTGTAGACCGCCTGGTAGGGTCGACGATCCTTCCGGTGCTCCGACTTCGCACGGATTCCAAGCTGGCCCGGGAACGGCATACCGAGCTTCGAAAAAACCTCCGCCAGTTCCGGGTCGAGCCGCTCGTACCGCAGAATCCGGTCGACGATGATCTGGCCGTGCTCCGAGTACGCCGGGAAATCCGTGGGGAAATCGCCGAGCCGAAGGTAGTCGTCGAAGGTCAGCCCGTCCCCTCGCCGATCGCGGAGCATGTGGAAATACGAGAGCGTCTTGTCCCACGGATTCCGCTCGACGCAGAACGTGAAACATCGGTTCCACAAGTCGATCCCGATGCGTTCGCGGATCGCCACCGCGGGCATGTGATTGTAGAACCCCTCGAAATTCCGCGGCCGGTGCGGCTCCACGTGCGGTAAGATCGGCGTGACAATGTCCGATTCCCCGCAGTGATCCGAGAGGTAGACCTCGATGCTCGTCCCCGCGGTCTTCCGCGTCTTGACGAAAACAAAGCCATACCGGTGCGAAACAATCATCTCACCACCCCCACGACCCCACCACCTCACCACCCCACGACCTCACCACCCCACGACCTCACCACCTCACCACCTTACCCCCTGGCCGTTCCACCACGGATGGGGTAGAAGTAGGACGCGATCCCCGCGCTGCCACCTCTTCCCCTCGGAGACCAACCCGTGCGTCACCTCCGTTTCCCAATCGTTGCTGTCCTCGCCCTCGCCTGGGCGATCCCGACCCTTGGCCAATCCCCGGATCCGGCAAAGCTGGCCGCGGTCAAGGCCCGGATGCAGAAGTTCGTCGACGACGGTGAACTCGCCGGGGCGGTCACCGTCTTCGGAAACAAGGCCGGGATCATCCAGGAGGAGGCCGTCGGATTCGCGAACCTCGAAGCGAAAACGCCGATGGCGAAGGACACGCTTTTCCGGATCGCGTCGATGACCAAGCCGATCACCGCCCTTGCAATCATGATCCTCGCCGATGAGGGGAAGCTTCGCATCGACGACCCCGTGGAAAAATACCTTCCGGAGTTCAAGAACCAGATGATGGTCGCGAGCCGGGAGAAGGGAACGATCACGCTGCAGAAACCGAGTCGGCCGATCACGTTGAAGGACCTGCTGACGCACACCTCCGGATTGCCCGGGGGTTACCCCGCCGTTTTCGCGAACGTCTATCGCGACCGCGACCGGACCCTGACGGAAACGACGCTCGTCATTTCCCAGCAACCGCTCAACTTCGAGCCGGGGTCGAAATGGTCGTACTGCAACGCGGGGATCGACACGCTCGGCCGGGTGGTCGAGGTCGTCTCCGGGGAGCCGTACGATAAATTCCTCCAGAAACGGATCTTCGACCCACTGCAAATGTCGGACACGACCTTTTTCCCGTCGGAAGCTCAACTCAAGCGGCTGGCGACGTGTTACGGCCCGGGGAAAGATACCAAGCTCATCCCGTCGGCGGTCCTGGTCGTCGATTACGGCAAGGCGGCGA
This sequence comes from uncultured Alcaligenaceae bacterium, assembly GCA_964552815.1. Lineage (GTDB taxonomy): Bacteria > Planctomycetota > Planctomycetia > Gemmatales > Gemmataceae > CAYUHJ01. Next base: position 22,792 of record CAZKIQ010000063.1, read on the forward strand.
AGCACCCGGTGCCGGCGGGCGGGCTCTTTTCCACCGGAGCAGACCTTGCCAGGCTCTACCGCTGCCTGCTTGGGAAGGGGCAACTCGGCGAGGTGCGGATCATCAGCGAGAAGGGCCTCGCGGAGATGACCAAGATCCACACCGGGGACCTGATGGCGGGGTTCGGGAACGGCATGGGTTTCGGCCTCGGATTCGCCGTCGTGAAGAAGCCAACCGACGCCACGGAAATGTTGACCCCCGGCACGTTCGGCCACGGCGGAGCGTTCGGGACCCAGTCGTGGGCCGACCCCAACCAGGACCTCTTCTTCATCTTCCTCATCCAGCGGACCGGCCTGAAGAACGGTGACCAGTCGACGATGCGGCACGATTTCCAGAAACTCGCCGTCGAAGCGGTGAAGAAGTAATCGCTGCAACTGCGATTGGGTTAGCCCGAAGCGTAAGCGAGGGTTCGGGAAATTCCCGACACTTGCCTCGCTTACGCTTCGGGGTAACCGCACTTCCCTTGCTGACGCTTCGGGCTAATCGCACTTCCCTCGCTTACGCTTCGGGCTAACCGCGAACCACTCACCCGTTCTGGTTCAGGAAGTCGATCAGTTGCCGCAGTCGGCCGTGGTTGTGGCGGTCGAAGCGGAACCGCAATCGGGGAAGCTCTGCGAGTTCCGGCTCGTTCGATTCCGGGGGAAGCATCCCGGTGAGTTCGTAGGTTCCGCCGACGGCAATGTCCGCGAAGCGAGTGCGGATCTCGGCCAGCACCGATTCCGAGATGGCGTGGTTCAACCGGAGCAGCAAGTCGCCGCGAACGTACCGCATGCTGTGGTACACCCGGTGAAAGTTGACCACCTCCGCGACCGCTTCCTCGACGGAATCGGTGACCTTGTAGAGAGCCAGATCTTCCGGAGAGATGTACCCCCGGGCGAGGAGGTCATCCTCGACGAACTGCTGCCAGCGTGCCCAGTAGTTCCCCCCCGGCTCATCGACCAGCACGACGGGGAAGATGTGCGTCTTCCCGGTTTGGATCAGCGTGAGGGCCTCGAAGGCCTCGTCGTGGGTTCCGTAGCCGCCGGGGAAGAGGACGACGGCGTCGGATTCCTTGATGAAGACGAGCTTCCGCGTGAAAAAGTACCGCATGTTCATGAGCTTCGGGTCGCCGAGGATGACCGGGTTCGCCCCGGACTCGAACGGCAGAAGGATGTTCAACCCGAAGCTGGCATCGCGACCGGCCCCGACGTGCCCGGCTTCCATGATGCCGGCGGCGGCCCCGGTGATGACCATGTATCCGCGCTCGGCGATCTGCCGACCGAACGCGACGGCGGCCTGGTACGCCGGGTGCGACGGCTTGGTCCGGGCGGAGCCGAAGACGGTGACTTTCCGCTTTCCCCGGTAGGCCGAGAAGACCTTGAAGCAGTAACGGAGTTCCTTGATTGCGGTGGCGAGGAGCTTCATGTCGCCGCGGGTTGCTCCGTCGCGGACGAGCTTGTCCGCGGTTTCCTTGATCTGCTGCACGAGCGTGTCGTCGGCCGGCTCCGTCCCGACTTTCCCCGCCGGCGGATCCGGCTCCAGAATCGATTCGTACTGGTTCCCGATCGGCGGTTCTTCGGACATCAGACGAGCCTCCGGAGGTTGCGGGGATTATATCGCCCGGGCCGGAATCACCCGTCGGCTTGGGCCGGTGTGCGGGGGTTTCCAGTCAAAGTGAGCCGCAGAATCTGCGGATGGCAGCGAAAGCGGAGGGGTTCCTTGCCGCTGAGCCCGCGACTGGCCACCATCACGGTGCCGCCGTCGGACGATTCGAAGACGCCCATGTCGAAGCGTCGGCCGTACACGCTCGGGACAAAGATGGACCCGATCACGGGGATGCGAATCTGCCCGCCGTGCACGTGCCCGCACAGCATCAGGTTCACCCGGTTGGCCTGACCCCAGTAGAAGTTGTCCGGCGAATGGGAGATGCAGAGTCGGAAGAGATTCTCCGGAGCATCCCGGAGGCTCGGGGCCGGGCGGAACCAGGGACCCTCGTGGCCCACGACGAGGCACCGCACCCCCCGGATGGTCGCGATTTCCCAGCAATTCGAGAGCACCCGGAACCCGGCGGCCGCCAGTTCCGACCGCGTTTTGTCCGGGTCGTGATACTCGTCGTGGTTCCCCACCACCGCGTAGCCGCCTTCCGTCCATCGCAACTTCGAGAAGAGCGGGGCGATCCACGTCCGGTGGGCGTCCGAGTCGAGATAGTCCCCCCCGAGGACGACGAGATCCGGGGTCGGCCCGGCAGCGAGGTGGTCGAATACACGGTCAAACCAGGCCCGCGACGGTGTGCCGTGGAAGTGCGTGTCGGTCACGAGAAGGATCGTCAGCCCCTCCCATTCCGGGGGCAAACCGGGAACCGCGAGCGTGAGATCGGTGAGGTCGACGCGGAAGACGCAGGTTCCGGGCAACCGCGACGCCCAGGGAAACTTCCCGTTCCCGATCGCGGTGTGTCCGAGTTCCGGCCAAAGATCGAGGGTCGTGGTTTTCTCGGCGACGATGCACTCCGGCGGGCGACGCGTCAGGCGGAGAACAGTGATCACCGGAAAGACGAGCCAGCCGTAGAAGAGACAGAGAGCGAGATACGCCGTCACCGCGAGGGTGAGCGGCTCCGCCTTGGCTTGGGGCTGTTCCACAGGAAAAATCAGAAATGCGATGGCCGGGAAGCCAACGATCACGATGCCGCAAAAGAGGCGGTACGGTCGCAGGAACCACTTCGGGAGCGGGTTCCCGTAGAGGTAGTTGAGCGATGCCGTCCACAGGCACGCGTGACCGACCCAGGCAAGGAGCCCGACCAGGACCTGCCCCGCCGTCACGTCAGTTTCCCGTTGTGCAGAGCGATGATTCCGCTCAGTGATGGGGATGCGGGCTCGCCGAGGACGGCGCGGACGACCTGGTCCTGCCGGAAGGGCTTGAAGAGGACGTGGGTCATCCCGTCGGCCTTGGCCTTGACGATGCTGTGGGCGGAGTCGTAGCCGAAGCCGGTGGTCATGGCGACGCGGATGCCGGGTCGGGCGGCCCGGAGTCGGCGGAAGCACTCGTAGCCGCCCATGTCTGGGGGCTTGATGTCCATCAGGGCGGCGTCGTACGGAACGTCCGTCAGTAGCGCGATTCCCTCGCTCGCATTCCCGGCCGTCTCCACGGTGGCTCCGAGTCGGTTGAGGAGAAGGTGGGCCTGCCGACGGGTCCGCTCGTCCGGGTCGATGACGAGAACGCGTTTCCCGGCGAGGGGGTAATCCTTGGGCGATCCCGGCTCCGCGAGCGCCATGTCGGAGCCGACCTTCTGGATGCTCTCCTTGACGGTGCGGGCCGCGGACAGAATCCGCCGCAGATGCACCGCCGAGTCCGGGTCCGTGTCGGAAAGTTTCCGCAAAAGCAGGGCCGTGGTTCCCATCAACTCGTCGATTGGCAGAGCGATCTCGCGGTTGACCGCCTCGATTGACTGGGCCGCCGTGCAGACTTGCTGGGCGCTGAGCAGATCGAGCGTATGCAGGGCGGCGGCGATTTCCTTGCTGAAGAGCTCGGTGAACTGCAGGTCATCCGCCCCGAATCCGTCGATTCGCGGGCTTTCCACGTTGAGCGTGCCGACGACCTCGTCCTGGAACTTGATCGGCACCGTCATGGAACTGCGAGCACCGACCGCTCCTTCGAGGTAGAGCGGGTCGTTGGCAGTGTCGTTGCAGAGGTAGCTTTGCCCGGTGGCGGCGACGTAGCCGGTCACGCCGTTGCCGGTGGATTTGGCGTGGAGCACGCGGGCCGCCGCCTCGGGAAGCATGCCGTCTTCGAGAAGCGGTTTGAGTTCCCCCGTCCGGCGGTCGAGCAGGCGAAGCTCGATGATGTCATACTTCAGCAGGTCGTGGATGTATCGGCGGAGGTTTTGCTTGAGGAGTTCCACCCGCGTCGGCAGGTTCATCTCCGCGAGGAGTTCGAGGTCGAGCCCGGCAAGGTCCCGGCCAGCCTGGTGGAGAGCGTCGAGTTTCTTCTGCTGCTCGACTTCCGCGGTGACATTGCGGGTGACGACGACGAGTTGCCCAACTTGGCCGCCGGCATCGGGGACGGGACTGACGGAAAGGTCGATGTACTCGTCCTGATCGCCGACCCGATTGACGCGAAAAGCACACGGTTTGCCCTGTTTCGCGGCAGCGAGCGGGTCCGGGTCGTCGCTGGCGATGGTCGGCGAACCGAGGGCTGTTAGAAGGGGCTTCCCGATCGGGTTCTGGCCCGCCCACTTCTCGAACGCGGCGTTGGCCCAGGAAACCGCACCGCTCGGGTCCAGGACAGCGACCCCCTTGTCGAGATGGGACAGCACCATCTCCCCGCGGGCCAGATCCGACAGCACCCGGGCAGCGGAGCGGGGGTCCACGATCACACCGGAGAACGATCGCGAGCGAAGCAGATCCACCGCTTCCGCGGGCGAGTCCGCGCGTTCCACCTCCGCCCCGATCGGTGCCGCAGTGGCTCCGTCCGACTTCGAACCCAGATACAGAAACCGCGTCGGCTGATCCACACTCCCTCCGGGAAACAATCCCGCCCTTTTCTCACATCCGCACCGGACACGGTGGGCTGTCCTGAATCAGAGTTTCTCCTGCATTCCGGTGTCGAACAAAATCGCTCTGAGAATCGGTCCCGTCACCCGGTTTCCCGGAAGCCCTGCGAAACTCCGGTTTTCTGGGATATTTCTGAGAACAGAGGCGAGTCGGCCATCGTGGCTCCACCTCAACCCTCCTGGTTCTTCTGCGGGGCTGGGGCCTGTGTGTGGCGGGGACAGATTTCTCAAGAATTATACGAACTGACTCGATAGGCTCCAATCAGGCGGCGCAGTTGCCGGGCGGTTTCTCCTCCGTCGCTGACCGTGAAATGCCCGCCGCTGGGCACGGCGTGACCATGCTGCCAGAGCCGGGTCGCAGAATTCCCAGGAATTCCGAAGCTCAGTCCCGGCACGCCGGTTGCCGCAACATTGGCTCGTTCCGGACTCTCACCTTGGAGAATTTCATGAGTTCCTCGCGGTTCGTTCTGTCCCTCGCGGCGGTTGTTCTCGCCCTGACGTCGGTGAGCCGGGCCCCGGCCGCGGACGCCCCGGCTCCAGCTGATCTGAAGGCGGTCGTGGACAAGGGATACGATTTCCTCAAGGGCAAGCAAAACGCCGACGGCAGTTTCGGCGACAAACGCGCCGCCACCGGCGTCACCGCCCTCGCCATCGCGTCCCTCGTCCGCAACGGCAAGGGGCCCGACGATCCCGTCGTCGCCAAGGGGATCAAGTTCCTCGAATCCAAGGTCAAAAAAGACGGCGGCGTCCACGATCAGGCCTTCCAGAACTACATGACCTGCTGCGCCATCATGGCCTTCAAGGAAGCCAACACCGACGGCAAGTACGACAAGGTCATCAAGTCTGCTTCCGACTACATCCGCACCCTGCAGACCGGCGGGGAGGAGAAGGATCCAGGCTACGGTGGGGCCGGGTACGCCGGCCAGGGTCGGCCCGATCTCTCCAATACGCACTTCTTCGTGGAGGCGCTGATCGCTTCCGGAGCCAAGCCCGACGACCCCGCGATCAAGAAAGCCCTCGCGTTCGTGAGCCGATCCCAGAACCTGCCCAGCGATGAGTTCAACACCCTCGAGTACGCCAAGAATACTTCCGAGGAGGACAAGGGCGGGTTCGTGTACAGCGCGACCGATGATCCGAAAGCCAAGAAGAACCCGAAGGCGACCGCGGCGGGCGGCCTTCGCAGCGAAGGCGGCATGACCTACGCCGGCCTGAAGACGTTCCTCTACGCTGGCGTCGGCAAGGACGACGTCCGCGTCAAGGCTGCCCTCAACTGGATCAAACGCCACTACACCGTCGACGAGAACCCCGGCATGGGCAAGGCCGGCCTCTACTACTACTACCACACCTTCGCCAAGGCCATGGCCGCCCTCGGCGACGATCAGTTCGAGGACGCGAAGGGGAAAAAACACGCCTGGAAAAAAGAACTCTTTCAGAAACTGAAGGAAGAGCAGAAATCCGACGGGAGCTGGGCCAACCCTTCCGACCGCTTCATGGAAGCGATGCCGGAACTGGCCACGTCGTTTGCCCTGCTGGCACTGTCGTACTGCAAGTAACCGCGAACCCGAGACGAGAACGCCACGCCGGGTCGGATTTCCGACTCGGACGGTCGTGGACATTGGGGTCTGCTCCAGGGTGAAACTGAACACCCCCAGAGTAAACCCCGACACAAGACGCCTCCTCACCGGACGTTTACGGTTCGGCGGCGTCCTGTTCATGTCGTCCCGCCCGGACGCGCCGCCGAAACTCTCCGCCGCCCTCTGGAAAACGCTCGACACCGACGCCGACGGGAAGCTGACCGCGGCGGAACTCGACGCCGCACCGAAGGCGCTCGCCGCCCTCGACCGGAACGGGGACGAACTCGTCTCGCCCGGCGAACTCGTCGCCGACCTGCGCTACCCCGGCGGCTCGCCGTCCGCGATCACCCCGCCGTCCGCCGACGTCTCGCCCGACCCCACGGGCAAGAGGCCGACACTGGTTCCGTTCGCGAAGCCTGGTCCCGATCAGCCGGCCGACACGTGGACCGTCCGCCTGGGGAAGCGGGCCGACAGAAAGCCCCTGTTCGAGCGGCCGGGCGGATCGGGCGACCGGCTCGTCGTCCAGGCCGACAGCGTCTGGGAGGTCGGGCCCGGCCCCGCCGACCGGGCGGCCGACGGGGTGGCGGCCGCCGCGAAGTCCGCGCGACGGGTGTTCGGCGGGTCCGACGGGGACGCTGACGGGAGGCTCGACCCGGTCGAACTGGAGAAGCCGGGGGCGACCGGGTTGAAGGGGCTGCTGGCGTTTGCCGACGGGGACGCCGACGGGAAGCTCTCGCGGGCCGAACTGGACGGCTGGCTCGACCTCCAGGCGAAGCTCGTCGCCGGGGGCGTGGTCGTCGGCGTGACCGACCTCGGCCGCGGGCTTTTCGAGTTACTCGACGCGGACCGGGACGGCTTCCTCTCACTGCGCGAGCTGCGGTCGGCCGCCGCCCGTGTCAAGGCCGCGGGAGCTATCCGGGAAGGGGTCGTGGACGCGGACCGACTTCCGCACACGTCTCTCGTGGTGATCGCCCGCGGCCGTCCGCTCCCGGCCCTGGCCCCTCGCGTCCGCACCGGCCCCGCATGGTTCCAGGCGATGGACCGCAACGGCGACGGCGACGTGTCCAGGAAAGAGTTCTCGGGCGACCCGGCGGCGTTCGACAAGCTCGACGCGGACAAGGACGGCTTGCTTACTCCAAAAGAGGCAGAGATTGCAGGGAGGTAACCCGTGACACGGGGTCTTCCTCGAGAGTCAAGATCTTCATCGACCGAAAATGGGGGTCAATCGACCGCGGGTCATCGAAGGCCGAAAAGGTGTTCGTATCCTCGATCGCAACAGTAGCGTTGAACGAAGGCCGAAGCGGCAGTGGGGTCGTTTCCTCGTGGAGTTTCTGGTGG
>CAZKIQ010000064.1:0-30001 GCA_964552815.1 uncultured Alcaligenaceae bacterium
GGCAACCCCCTGCTGCCGCGGCCTCAGCTACTGCTGGGTCGCTAAACAAGTACCAGCCGACGAAGTACGTGTGGAAGTCCGCAACCCGCAGGTTGTACACCGTCTCCCAGCAACCGGTGTCGAACACCTCCCCGATCGCTCGACGCCGTTTTCCCTGCAAATCATGCGGTTTCCGGTACGGGTTGCGACCACGATCAACTCCCCTGTTGACGCCTTCTGCGTGCCGCAAACTGCCCACGAAGCGGCATCACGTCACTTTTCCCCAGACACGAGCTGCAATCGGACAGCACAAACTCTGTTCGACTGCACGCCTCACGAACGAGCTTCGTCCTCAGCGATCGCAGAGCCGGAGAATGACTTTGATCGTGTTGCACGGCTCATCTGCGAAAGTCCAGGAGTTCGACGTTCTGAATTCTGGGACAAACTTCGGATACCTGCAAGTCAGTTGACCGAAATCCTTAACTGGCTGGTGAACAACGGTCGTTGCCATTGTGAAACCGAACAGACGGGCGGTCGTCCGCTTGAGCGATGGTTTCCTGGACACCGACCCGATGGCGGTGTCCTTGAGCCTGATCCCGAAGACTGTCCGCAACTCCCCTCTCCCCTGATCGTTGACGAGACACAAGGCGAAAAACAACCCAAGGGGTGGTTCGATCCCAGATGACAACTCGTCAGGTGATGTGAAAAATAACAGTGCGGAGAAGAAGTTCGGCATAACAGCAGGTCTTCTTTTCCGCATACCTCTTTTCCGTAATCACTTCGTGAACAGTTCACAAATCACAAACTCTTCGAGGAAATTCACTGCACCGCACTCTTCTTTTCCGCAGGAGTTCTTTTTCACAACAATCGCCCACCCCGTAGCGGGTGGGCATTCTTCCCGCCGAAGGCGGGGCATCTTCTTATCCGCAACGCCGTTTCTGCCCACCGCCCCAACGCAATCGTTGTTACAAAATTCTCATCTCGGTGATGGGCAACTGCCCGTGGCAAATCTGCCGACCTGCCAGGGGAAGGCAAGGGCTGGAACGGGTGGCTCATTTATGCATCACTGTCCGACCAAGGAAATGCCCCTAGAAAAATGGGGTCGCTTGCGACTTCACCCTCGACGAGTTGCGGGTCATATTTGAAATCGAATTGACACACGACATAATAGCATTTGCGCAACTTCAACTCTTTAGATGCAGCGATTGCTGCGTCCAAAAACGAGTTGCTATAGCATATCTCTTTTAGCATGTGTGAGAGCGACTTGGCAGTCCAATCATCCTCGAAAAAAACTGCCTGCTTGTCAACATCGTAGTACTCCACTCCGCATAGCGTTTTCAGGATATCCACAGTGGGATCGGGCTTAGTTTTGCCAGCCCATATTGATACCAACCCCTTCTCGCGAAAACTAACCATTTATGCACCTGCCAGAATGAGTTTGCAATTACTGAAGGGCGGGCGGTAATGACTGCGCTCCATCCTTCAACCACTTCTTCGCCCAAGGCACAACGTTCGCCTTGAACTCCGATAGGCTTGACGACTGTTGTATGATTGCTTGCAATTGGTTGTGAACCATCGGAGAATTCGGCGACTTTGAACCTGGCAAGCCTGTAGAATGTTTCCAACCGACCGCCAGCCCTCCTGGCTTGTTCAAATCTGAAATCGCAACAGTCATCTGCCGATATTCAGCCATATTGATTCCCCACTCTTTCCATTTCGGTGCTTCTGCGACCATTAAAAACTCATGCTCTCCACCGCCTCCACGCAATTGTGTTTCGATTTTATCTCGTAGGATGTTATCTGAGTAGAGCCGTTCTACTTGATCTGGTGTTAGCCTGTCGAACCACTGGTCAAATCCGCTTTTGAACGTTGGTATGCCAGCGGCGTCTGTAGGAAGAGGATGAACAATATCTTGTAGCCAGGACTTAGTAGCATCTTTGCCAACACCAACGAGTTTCCGAGTAACCTCGCCACTGACTACCGCTTGGTGAAGTGCAGCACCATTCGCACCAGGTACTGCTCCTGCCTTCGCGATTGCTCTAGCCTCGGTCTTGGAGAAGCCTCGTGCTATCAACCCCTCGACTACTTCTCGCCGCATTTGAGCGTTGACTGCTCGGTTTGCATCGTACTGATTGTGCGCCCAGACCCCGAACCCCCACTCCGGGCAGCCGACGGTGTGGGAAATCGCTACTCGGGCGCATCACCGGCTGGGTTGGCTGTTACGGGCTTGCTGTGGAAGGAGTTGTCGCACGCACTCGTCGTAGTGAAGTGCGTCCGTCGTATTTTGGTTGGAGTGTCACCTCACGCCTGAGTGGATTTGCGGAGCTTCTGGAGGCCTTCCTTGGCGACTTCGTGGGGGTCGCGTTTCCAGTAGTCGCGATTGAAGAGTTCGAGGGAGAGGTAACCGTGGTAGCCGACGGCTCGGAGGGTGCGGAAGACGTCTTTGAGGGGTGCGATTCCGTCGCCGGGGAAGACGCGGTCGGCGTCGGTGATTTTGCCGCGTTCGATTTTGGGGTAATCGTTGACGTGGAAGATGCCGATGCCGGCGGCCCCGAGAAGACCCAGACCGGCGAAGTCGGAGCCGCCCTTGTAGAGGTGGTAGACATCGGGCAGGACGCAACCGCCGGGGAGCCCGCACTCGGCCGCCACCATCAGTGTCTCGCCGAGCCGGCTGAGGGATTTCGAAAAACCCCACAATTCCACGATCGGTGTGACGCCCATCGACTGCCCGAGTTCGAGCAGGGCGCGGAATCGCTCGGCGGCGACGAGCAGGTCCGTGACGGGTTTCGAATGGTTTGGGTCGTCCCGTTTGCTCCCGCCGCCGGTGGCCCCGACGGGGGGTGCGGCGATCCGGACACCGCCGACCTGGGCGACGAGATCCATGTCTCGCTTCGCCTGTTCCAGCCCCTTTTTCCGGCGGGTGTCGTCGTCGACGAGCCACTCCGCGAAGCCGATGGCATCCGGGACGGCGAGGCCGGCGTCGGCGAATCGTTTGCGGAGATCCTTCGCCGAACCGCCGGCCTTGATGTAGGCGTCGAGTTCCGCCACCCACGGCTCGATGGCGTTGTAGCCGGCTTTGGAAGCGATTTCGATCAGTTCGGTGATCGGGCGGGACTTGCCGTTGTCGCGGACGGTGCTGGTGTTGAGGCAGAAGCCGAAGGAATCGGAGGGTTTCCCGGGGGAATCTGAGGGAGCGGCCGACAGGGTGGTTGGGATAGTGGTGGCAGCAACGGAGGCGGCGCCGGCGGCGAGGAGATCGCGCCGGGAAAGAGAAGCAGGCATCGCGATTCCTCGGGAAAATCGGGCGAGGAGGCCGGGTTCGAGGTCAGAGGTCGGTGCGGAACTTGCCGGCGAGGACGAGCTGGCCCCCGGCCGGGTGGTTCCGGGTGAAGCGGGCGAGCAGCGCCCAGCCGGCGACGGACGGGACCGCATCGAAAGAGACGAATGCGTAGCTGGTTTCGATCGGGGAGCCGACCGCACAGCAGATCCCGCCGACGGAGATGTCCCGGCAGCGAGCCTCGACTGCGCGGAGGACAACGCCGTCGCCGTGGACCGGGAAGAGGGTCAACCCGCCCTCGTAGAGGATGCGGACGGCCCGGCGACGATCCTCGACGTTCTGCAACTGCTTGCGGACGTCTTCCATCATTACGGGAATCGTGTGGAGGGACTGCTGGGCCACTTGGGGTTCAACCTGCCCGAAGACGCGTCCGATGACTTCGAGTTCCCCCATCGGTACGACGCCGCCGGGAAGGCGAACAATCAGTTCCAGGCCGCCTTTCTTGGAGGAGAACCATCCCCCGGCTTCGATGTGTCGGCGGATGACGAAGGTCGACAGGTCCGGTTGGGTGATCTCGGCTTTCCACTGTTCGCGGAGGACGTCGAGTTTGAGTCGGACGACGCCGGCGACAGGTTTGAGGGGGAAGCGGGAGGTCCAGGAACCGTCGGGGAGCGGGATCGGTTCGCCGGCGTGTCGGGGCATACCGGCACCGCCGCACGCACCCCAGAGGACAGCCTCGATGTAGGCGTTGAGGTCGGGTGGCCGCATCTCGCTGCCGTACTGCCCCATGAGCCGGCCGACATCGGTCAGGGAGCGAATTTCTTCGAGTTGGGTAACCGGTTCGCTCAGCCGCTGCTTCATCGTCAGCGGGGCGTTGGGGACGCCGCGAAGGGTGCGATCCATCCGGTTCCCGCCGGGTGCACCGGGGGGCATGGAGCGATCGGTCCGCGACATGGGGGGCATGGAGCGATCGGTCCGCGACATGGGCGGGATCGTGGACGGTGTCGGCGGTGCCCCGGAAGCGACGAGATCGACCATGTCGTTGACGCTTCCGCGTCCGTACCCGGGCGGCGGCGGATACCCACCCGGTTGCGGAGGGTAACCTCCTGGTGCCTGCGGGTATCCGGGTTGCTGGGGGTATCCCGGCTGGGGCGGATATCCTCCCGGTTGCGGCGGATACCCGGGCTGCGGAGGATACCCACCAGGATGGGCCCCATACCCTTCACCGGGGTGCGGATAGCCACCTGGTTGCGGGGGGTACCCGGTTGGTTGGGGCGGATAGCCTCCTGGCTGCGGGGGATACCCACCGGGTGCTTGCGGATAGCCGGCCGGTTGCGGGGGGAACCCGCCCGGAGGCGCACCGGGTCTCGCACTTCCAGGTGCAAATGCAGACGGCGGTCCACCTCGATTGGCCTGCCCTGGAGTCGTCAGCGAGGGAGCGCCGCCAGGTTGGCTTCCTGGCCGGATCAAATTCGAACCAGGACCAGATCGCTGCTGCACCGTCACCAGCCGCGGTCCGCTTCCCCCCGCTGACGGGTTCGGAAGCGGATCACCTGGCATAGGCGTGTTGTCGCCAGGATAATCGTCCTCGGGTGGCGGACCACCCGCATTGGCAGCGAGGTTCCCAGATCGGCCAAGACGGTTCCGCCGCATGTTCAGGCTGGATTGCTGGGAATTCCACTGGTCCGCCTTGGGGTCGACCCCGGCACCCATCAATTCCCCGATGAAATCCGCACAGGTCGGGAACCGGTCCGCCGGGTTCTTCGACAATGCACGCCGGACCGTCCAGCGATCCTGATCCGGGAGCCCGGTCAGGTCCGGTTCCGCCATCGCGTGCTGCAGAAGCATCTGCTGCACCGTCTTCGCCTGGAACGGGAACGTCCCGGTGAGCAACTCCTGATAGACGAGAGCCAGACTGTACTGATCCGACCGCGGGTCGATCTGCCCCTTGACGACTTCCGGGGCGCAGTAGCGAGGCGTCAGCCCGCGGTTCTGCTTCCCGGCCTTCCCGGCGACGGATTGCTGGGAAACCAGACCGTAATCCCCGACCTTGGCGTGTCCGGAAAGGATAAAGAGATTCGCCGGCTTCACATCGAGGTGCTGCAGCCCGAACTTGGTGCTCATGTAGTCGAGCGCCTCGGACGAGTCCGCGAGGTAGCCGAGCAATTCTTCTCGGGGAATGCCGAACTGTCCGTTCTGTCGGCAGACGTTGTAGCGATCCATCAGATGCTCGTCGGCGAGCTCCATCACCATGACGAGCGTCGTATCGACAAGTTCGACCCGTTCGAGGGTCAGGAGGAAGGGGTGGCGGATCGTTTTGATTTTCTGGAAGGCGTCGTATTCCTGGCGGAGGGAGGTGTCGTCTCCGCCGGGGGAATCCTCGTCTGCGAAGACGAATTTGACGGCTTTGTGCAGGCCGCCGGGAGCCTCACATTTCCAGACTTCGCCGAAACCGCCGCGGCCGAGCGGGTGCATCAGCCGGTAGCCTGGGATTGGCTCCATGCCGGCCCGCATGCCGTAGGGGCGTTCTTCTTCGGTCTGGAGTGTAGCCGGATTCGGCACAGGGCACCGGTACGCGTTTCGGTCTTGCCACAACTCTCGAATTGTCGAGTTTACCCGACTTTCGAGGATCTCCGCAACCGGGTGACGGCCGGTCTCGCGGAGAAAATCCCAGGGGCGGCCACAGGTCGCTCCCCATCGAACCGAGACATCCTGACCCGCTGGGATTTGCGGGGAAGGAGGGCGGAAGAGGCTACTTCTTCGGGGCCAAACTTCGCAGGTGGGCGGCACCCACGTCCCACATGTAGTGTCCGATTTTGTACTTTTCGACACCTGTTGCGAGATACTCCTTCACCTTTGCCGCATCCCCTCCGGCCTCGAAGTGGAGCGCGACGTAGAGATTCGCGTAAAAACGTGCCTCGATGCCGGCGTCGGTTTTGGCGTCGAGTTTCTCGGCGGCGGCGAAAACGTCCTCCGGTTTTGCCTTCCCCGCGAAGAGCTTCTGCACCTCCGCCATCGGAACGCGAGCATCCCGGGTCACGTCGATCAATTCTTTGCGAGCCTTCTCTTTGCCGACCACTCGCACATTACAGAGGTAGTGCCAGACCGCGTTTTCGACGTCCTGGGGATTGACCGTCTTGTGAACTTCGAACTGTTTGGCCCCGTCCTTGAACCGGCCCGCGTAATAGAGGGCGATTCCGCGACGCCAGTGCTCGGGTAGAACTTTTGGTTCCAGCTCCACGACCTTGTCGAAATCCGCTGCCGATTCGGCAAATTTTGCGAGTCGGAGGTATGCGTCCCCCCGGCGGTCGTACGCGGCGGCGAATTTTTCGTCCAGGGCAATCGCGTCCGATAGGGCCTTGACGGCTTCCGCGTCCTTCCGAAGTCGAAGCTGGGCGACCCCCAGGTAGAAGTGGGCTTTCGCGTTCTTCGGGTCCGCCTGGATGGCCTTCGAAGCCTCCGTGGCCGCGGCTTCGAAATCCCGTTGTTCCAGGGCTTTTTCAGCGCGTTCCAGCGGCGTCTCCGCTGCCACAAGGGCAGGGGCGAACGTGGCGAATACGATCGCGACCACGGTGAGCGACGGCCGGGTCACAGGGTGTCCTCCGGAAGGAGAATAACCGGATCATACTCCGCTTTTCCTCTCGGGGCAATGGAACGGCCAGGTCCGATGCGATCTTCCTGATTCTTGCCTCGCCAAACGTGCCGCCACACGAGCCCCGACATCGCTTGGTCGACCACCTCAGCGGTCCTAAAATGAGGTTTCGCGCGAAGTGGCAGGATCTTCCGAGCCGATGAAAGGGATTACGCATGCGGCGGGACCTGACGGGAAGGGTCGTGCTGGTCACGGGGGCGAGTCGGGGCATCGGCCGACGGGTCGCGCTCTTGCTCGGCCGAATCGGCGCAAAGGTAGCCGCTACCGCCCGTTCCGTCGAGGAACTCGAGAAACTGGCCGCGGAAATCCGAGGCCACGGCGGAACCGTCGAGATCTTCTCGACTGACCTGACTGTCCCCGCGGAACGTGAGAAACTCCTTGCCGGGGTGCTGGCAAAGTTTGGCAAACTGGAGGTGTTGGTCAATGCCGCGGGAGTGGCGAGTTTCGGCGAATTTTCGAGCTCCACGCCCGAAATTCTCCGCAAAGTCACGGAAATCAACTTTTTCGCACCCGCGGAGTTGATCCGGCTCGCCGTCCCGCACCTGACCCGGGCCGGGCAGCAACCCGACCGGTTCCGACCCGCGATCCTCAATGTCGCAAGCATCTGCGGACGGTGGGGAATCCCGAGTCTCCCGGAACACTGCGGCAGCAAGCACGCCCTGGTCGGACTGACGGAAGTCCTGCGAGCCGAGTTTGTGCGATTCGGAATCGACGTGCTTCTGGTCCTTCCCGGAGTGGTCCGCAGCGACGACCTAAATCGGCACCTGTTGCGGAACGACGGCAAGATCTACCTGAACTTCGACGGAGCCCAGCGACCGGAGGACGTGGCGGCGAGCGTGGTGCGAAGCCTGCAACGCAACCGCACGGAAGCCGCCGTCGGTTTCGCCAGCTGGTGGGTTTGGTTCGGAAAACGCTGCTGGCCCCGCGGCGTCCGCTGGTTCATGCAACGAAAGGTCCGCAAATTCGCCGCGAGAACGGGAGATTCCAAATGAGCATTCTCGGGGACTGGTACATTGCCGACACCACCGACGCACCCGCCGTCGCGGCAAGCGTCGAGACCGAGGACCATTCCCACCACGATTGGCCGCACCTCGGCTTCCGCGACGTCTCCGAAACGGCCCTCGGCAACCTCTTCGGCATCCTCCACGGCAAGCCTGGCTCCCACGTTTCCATCGTCGACGAACTCGTCCACCCCGACGAACCCGACGACACCACAGAGGTGTACGTCTACAGCTTGCTTCCCGAGTTCATCACCGTCCTGGCGAACCTGACCGACGCCACCATCCCCAAGATGGCGAAGCAATGGCAGCGAGACGACGAGATGGAGGACTGGTCGGCAAAGAACCTCGAAGTTTTGCTGCGGGAAATGTCCGAGTTCGCCCGGAAGTCGCAGGAACTGGGCAAACCCGTCCTTCGGCTCGCAACGATGTGATTCGAGTCCCCCGTTTAGCCGCGACGCGAAGCGGAGCGAGGAGAGGAACCAAGGAATCGCCACACGTGAACACCCATACACACAGGCTGGAAGAATTGCTGGCAGAAGCGAAGAAATCCCCGGAAACCTGGTATATGCACGAGGTCTGGGCATCGCGAGATTTCTTTCAGGATCGTTCAACGAAACTGTGGGAAGCCGCGATGAAGGAGGCCCGTAATCGATTTTTGGCGGTGGTCGCGGAGGTTGAATTGGAATGGGGGCCTCCAGATTACATCGGTGATCCGACGAAGTCGGAGATTGAGGTCGAGTTGGCGATCCGTGTTGCGTACTGGCGACGAGATGAGTTTCTCGCGTGTGTCTGGTACGAGCAGGAAGATACGGAACTTCCCGTTGCGGTGATGCTGGGTGTAGTTCATCCAGATCAGCTGACTCAGGACCAATGACCAAGGACGCCTCCGAATGTGCGGAATCGCCGGGATGATTGACCTGTCCGCCGAGCGTCGGCCCGCGCCGGAAGGAGTGGTCGCGCGGATGGCGGCGGCCATTCTGCACCGCGGGCCCGACGAGGATGGCTTCCTCCAGCGGCCGGGGTTCCACCTTGCGAACCGCCGGCTCTCCATCGTCGGCCTTGCCGATGGCCGACAACCCATCGCCAATGCCGACGAAACCGCCTGGGTCGTCTTCAACGGGGAATTTTTCGACTACGTCGAGGTCCGGGATGCCCTCAAGGCGAAGGGGCACGTCTTCCGCACCACCACCGACACGGAACTGATCCCGCACCTGTGGGACGATCACCGCGAAAAGATGTTCGACCACCTCCGCGGGCAGTTTGCGTTCTGCCTGTGGGATTCGCGGTCGGACGAGTTCGTGCTGGCCCGGGATCGCAACGGAATCTGCCCCCTCTATTTCGCGACGGTGAAGCTCGACGGGACGGATTGGCTGCTGTTCGCGTCGGAAATGAAGGGGATTCTCGCGTCCGGGTTGGTGCGGGCGAAGGCGGACCCGGTCGGGATCAACCACATCTTCACGTTCTTCGGGCAACCGGGTCCGCCGACGGTTTTCGCGGGGATTTCGAGCCTGATGCCGGGGCACTACCTACGGTTCCGCCCGGGTGTCGGGCCGGTCGAGGAGCAATTGAAGCAGCGGAAATACTGGGAGATTTCGTACCCCGACCTCGGCCACGAGGACTACGGGGGCGACGAGAAAAAAGTCGTCGATGGGTACGAGGCGGTTCTGTGGGCGGCGGTGCAGCGGCGGTTGCGAGCGGACGTGCCGGTCGTCTCGTACCTTTCTGGCGGGGTCGATTCTTCCCTCGTCGTCGCGATGGCGAACAAGTCGATCGGCCGGGCAATTCCGACGTTCACGATCTCCGTGAAGTCAGAGGGTCTCAACGAGGAATCCGAGGCGCTCGGGGTGGCGAAGTACCTCGGGTGCGAGCCGGTGGTCGTCGATTGCACGCCAGCGGACCTGCGGGCGGGCTACCCGGAACTGATCGCGGCCGCCGAGTTCCCGGTGATGGATACGTCCTGCCTGGCGCTGATGAACCTCGCGAAAGCGGTGCATTCCCGGGGTTTCAAGGTCGCCCTCACCGGCGAAGGGCCCGACGAGTGGCTCGGCGGCTACCCCTGGTTCAAGATCCACCGGGCTCTCTCCACCCTCGGGGTCGGCGTGGGATATGCCCTCCGACGGGCGGTTCTATCCGTCTCGGGCCAACCCCGATTCGATTCTGCCACCGTGAAAAAAGTCCACGCCCTCGTCGGCGGGCACAACGGCTGGCTGGATCTGTACGGGATCATTTCCCTCAGCAAGCTCCGGTTCTTCTCCCCTCTCTTGAAGGAACAGGTGCTCGCGAAGTCGCCGTACGACGACCTCGAACTGTCGCCGAACCTGCACCGCTGGCACCCATTCCACCGTCAAATGTATCTGGGGGCCCGCGTGATGCTCGCCGGCCACCAACTGACGTGCAAGGGAGACCGCATCGCGATGCACTCCTCCGTCGAGACGCGCTACGCCTTCCTCGACGAGGCGGTGCTCGAATACACGGCGAAGTTGCACCCGCGGTGGAAACTCCGAAGCCTCTTCAAGGACAAGTTCGTCGAGCGGAAGGTCGCGGAACGGTGGTTGCCCAGGGAAGTCGCGTGGCGGCGGAAAAAAATGTTCCGGGCACCGATGGATTCCTTCCACGTGGGTTCCGGGCAAACCGATGCCCGGTGGATCGAGCAGGTCCTTTCCCGGGAGTCGATCGGGAAGGCGGGGTACTTCGACTACGAGGCGGTGGCGGCAGCCCGGCAACGCGTTCCCGGCATGCGGCGAAGCGTGGCCCGAACGGGGTTGGAGATGGGTCTCTCCGCGGTGACGGCGACACAACTCTGGCACCATCTGTATATTTCTGGGAACCTGTGTGATTTGCCGACGGTGACCACAAACTAAATCGATGGGATCGCTTTGAGTTACGCCCTGCAAACCCTCTGGCACGAACGATCCCGCTACGCGGCCGGGGTGGGGGCCGTTGCGTTCTCCGCGGTGCTGATGGCTCTGCAAGTCGGCCTGCTCCTCGGACTCTTCGAAATCACCAGCATCCCCGTTGACCACACCACAGCCGATATCTGGGTTGGTTCCCGCGAAGTTCTGAGCGTCGACCTCGGTCGGCCGATCCCGGTCAGCCACATAGCCCGCCTCGACAAGCCCGGCGTGCAAATGCCGGAACTCCTCTACCTTTCGTTCGCAAACTGGACCAAATCCCAGGGCGGCACCGACCTCTGCATGGTCATCGGCAGCGGGATGGGTTCCGACAACGCCGGCACCGCCGATGTCCTCACCCCGGAACTCAAGGCGGCCCTCACCGAGCCCATGACCGTCGTCGTCGACCGTTCCGACCTCCCCCGCCTCGGAATGCAGCAAGTCGGGGACAAGGGAAAGATCAACGGGAAGGAAGTTCGTTGCGTCGGCACCGTGACCGGCCTCAAATCTCTCGCCGCTCCCTGGGTCTTCTGCTCCCAGACCACCGCCCGAGAGGTTCTGAGCATCACGACCCCCCCGAACCACACCACTTACCTCCTCGCCCGGTGCGAATCGAAGGAGCGGGCGAAGGAAGTGGTCCGGGAGTTGCGAACCGAATATCCGGAGATGTCTGCCTACACGGCCGATGATTTCTCCACGAAATCGCGGGTGTACTGGCTGACCCGGACCAAGGCCGGCGTCGCGATCGGCTACGCCGCCCTGCTTGGCCTGCTGGTTGGGGCGGTGATCACGGCCCAGACGCTGTATTCTGCGACGATGGCCTCCGCAAAGGAGTTTGCGACCCTGCTCGCCCTCGGCATTCCCCGGAAGCGGATCTACCGGATGGTCCTGAGTCAGTCCTTCTGGGTCGGTGTCGCGGGGGTGTTGCTGGCGTACCCGGTGGTCCAGCTGCTCGCCCTCGGAGCCGAGCAGGCCGGGACGAGGGTCGTTCTCCGCTGGGAGGTTCTGTCCGGGGCGGCGGCGATCACCATGACAACCGCGGTCCTGGCGGGCGTCTTTGCCCTCCGATCGGTGCGACGGATCGAACCGATGAGTCTTTTGAGGTAACGGGAATGGCCGGCAATTCCGAAAGTCCGAGCCTTCGAGCCGTCAACCTCGTGCGGACGTTCGGGGATGGTGCGCAACGCCGGGTCGCCCTCCAGGGGGTCTCCTTCGACCTTTTCCCGGGGCAGTTTGCCCTCCTGATGGGGCCGTCGGGAAGCGGGAAATCGACGCTGCTCGCGATTCTGTCCGGGCTCCTCAAGCCGGACTCGGGGCAGGTGCTAGCGACCAACTCCGCCGGGGGGTACTCCGATCTCTGGGAACTTCCCGACACCGCCCGCGAGAACTACCGTCTCGGCCACACGGGCTTCGTGTTCCAGGGCTACAACCTGTTTCCCGCATTGACGGCGACCCAACAACTGGAGATCGTCTTGAAGTGGGGCCAGGAACTGGGGAGCTCGGAGGCTCGCCGGAAATCGGTGGCGATGCTGGAACGGCTCGGGCTCGGGCCGCAGGCGCACAAGAAACCGGCCCAGCTTTCCGGCGGCGAGAAACAACGCGTGGCCATCGGCCGGGCACTGGTCAAGGATCCCGCCCTGATCTTCGCCGACGAACCAACCTCTGCACTCGACTGGGAAAACGGCCAGCAAGTGATCCAACTTCTGCGAGACGCGGCCCACGATCGGAAGGCGACGATCTTTGTCGTCTCCCACGACCACCGCATTCTTCCATATGTTGATGTAGCGTACCACCTGGAAGATGGTCGGCTCGAAACGATGGATCGTCCCGCTCACGCGGGCCTGACGGGAGGTGCCGGATGAGCCCAAACCGACTACGAACCCTCCCCTGGGTGCTCGGGGTCTGCCTGCTCGCCGCGAGTTTGCTCGGGGCGAATCGGCTTCTCCACCCAACTGATGCAAAATCACCGGCAGGCGGTGACGGGGGCGGGAAGCACGCACCGACCGTCGCATCCCCTGCCTTGCCCGGGGGCACCGTCGTCCTCGGCACCGTCGACTCGGACCCGTCGCCGGTGCAGGTCGGCCCGCCGTCCGTCGCCGGCGTTTCCACCGTCGAAAAAGTCTTCGTGACCGACGGCCAGGAGGTCAAGGTCGGGGATCAGCTGGTCCAGTTCGAAGACAAAATCGCCCAGGCCAAGCTTCGGCAGGCCCAGGCGGAACTCGCCGCCGCCGAGGATGACCGGAACCGTGCGGAAGTCCAGCGCAAGCTCCTGACAATCAACGTGGAACGCCAGAAAGCCGCCATCAAGGCTGCGGAGGAAGAACTGCGGTCGGCCACCGAGATCTACAACATCGGCGTCCAGCAGTACGAGGAAGTCCTCGCCGCCGAGCGAAATTTCACGACCAGCCAGCCGCTCTCGGAGGCGGAGAAACAAAAGAAACGCAACGAAAACCTCGAACTTCGCCGGGGGGCACACACCCTCGCCAACCTCAAGGTCAAGGTCGAGGACGAGCGGAAAAAACTGGCCGCCCTCGAACTGACGCCGGTGGAGATCGACTATCGCCAGGCCCAGAAGAAGGTCGAGCGGCTCCAGGCCACCGTCGACGAGGCTCAGGCGTATGTCGAGGGATTCCTGATCCGGGCCAAGATTGCCGGCGTCGTCGAGCAAATCACGGCCGCACCCGGAACCACCTACGGCCCCTCCTCACGGGCCGCCCTGATGTGGCTCGTCCCCGCCGGAACCCGCGTCGTCCGGGCCGAGGTCGAGGCCGAGTTCGCCTACAAAATCGCCGACAAGATTGGGAAACCGGTCACCGTCTACGACCACAACAACTTCGCCCTCACCTACCCCGGCGTCGTCAAGCGAATCGGGACCACCTACCTGACCAAGCGATCCTCCAACGACACCCTGACGGTCAACCCGTCGAAGGTGCTGGAATGCCTCATCGAGGTGACGGACCCGGCACCCGCGGGCAAACCACCGCTGCGGGTGGGCCAACCCGTGCGTGTGAGTTTCCCGTAAGGTCCGACGATGTTTGAACCCCGGGGCTCACTTCGCCGCTGGCAGCGGACTCGGGGCCCCTAGCGGTTTGAGGTGCAACTGCAGCGTGTCCGGTGTCAGGTTGTGAGTCGCGCCGGTGCAGACATCGACCGCCAGACCCAGGAAGCCGCCGATCACGACATTTCCGAGAAGCCAGGGATTGAGCGTCCGCCGGAGCGTGACCTGCACGGGTTCGTAACCGGGGTGCTGCAACTCCACGGTGTGTTCCGACGCTCGACTGAGCGGAACCTCGACCGGCGTCACACCGTACTGTGCCCCATCGACCACGACCGCCGCTCCCGGCGGATCACTGGTGATCTTGACCTTCTGGTCCTTGGCACCCCCTGCCACCGTCGCACATCCCTGCGAAAGAACCGACAGCCCGACCATCACGCAAAACGTGACCCGGCCCCAGTGCCGATCCATGGCATTCCCCGTATTGCCCAGAGTTGGATATTCTTCCCCCCGGGCGGGTCGTACCCTTGCACGAACCCGATGTCAACGCGGGGATTTGCACCTCGATTTTGCGATCGGCTCAGGTGCCGGAGAAAAGCGTAGGTTCAGACCGAGGCGAGCCGGGTGGGAAGAACCCGGCTTCCGCTTCGAGGACTTGGGGAATCCGGGCCCGAAGCAGTTCCACGAATTGGCGATATTCTTCCGCCCCCCAGCGGAGTTCCGCGCGAACCCGCCATGCCTCGGCTGCGGTGTCGGCGCCGAAGCCCCCCTCGCTGTCGTGGAAATCCTGGGTCACCAGCACATCCGGTGCGAAATTCGCCAGCCGATCCGCGAACTCGGCGGGGTTCTCGATCGGCAACGTCGGCGTCACGCACACCCCGACCGGGATCCCCGCCGACTGCAATTCCCCGAGGGCCAGCCACCGCCGCTCCAGGGGCGGAGCCTTGGGCTCGAACCGCATCCGCACGTTCTCCGAATCGGTCGGGATCGAGACGTTGACCCGGAGCGATGCGAACCGAGACAGCACGTCGATGTCGCGAACGACGAGCGGGCCGCGGGTTTGGATCACGAGCCGCGGTTGGTGGGGGATCATCGCTTCGAGGATGCCGCGGGAGAGGGCGAGAGACCGCTCCACGGGCTGGTACGGATCGGTGACACTGGACATGTAGACGGCGGCGCCGGCGACTTTCCGAGATTGTTTCACGGCCAGTTCCACCGCGTTTTTCTTCGCCGACAACCACCGGCCCCATTCTTCCGCCGGCCGGCGATTCTGTGGCAGAAACGCGGCGTAGCAGTAGCTGCACCCGAAGGTGCAACCCACATACGGATTGCAGGTCCAGTCAAACCCACCACGGCGGATAAAACCTGTCGCAGGCGAAAAAATCGACCTGGCCTCGATGAGATCCATCGACACCTCCGGGAAGGAAGCCAAGATCAGGATACCACCAGGGAACCGGGTCAGAGACACGCTCCGACCCCGCCGGGTTCCCGATTCTGGCCCGATTTCCGGAGATGGGACAGGAAAGCGACAGAAATGAGTTGCTACGCCGCGTTTCGCAAGGTGGGCAACGTCGTCGCGGATTTGAGCGGCACCACCACGCGGAACGGATCCACGACCGGTTGCGTCAGCCGCAACCCGCGGTAGGCATCGTGCCCTTCCCCGACCAGAATCACGTCGGCCCGACGGATGGCCGCCCCGAGCGATACGAAACTCGGATCGAGAAGGTACGGATCTGTGCAGAGCACTTCCCGGCAGGTTCCTTGAAGTAGTCGGCGGAGACGGTATCCGAGCGTCTCCCGGTTTGCGGAGTGCGTCGCCCGGGGGGCCATGCCAAGGATCGCGACCGTGTCGAAGCGGAGGTCGCGACCGGAAGCGACCCGATCGACCAGCGCGGCCGGCAACTCGTCGTGGGCAGTCATCGCGGCCTCGCCGAGGGGGAACCCGCCTGAGCCGACCCCTGCCAGCCGCAGCGCATCCTCGGCCTGCCGCGGCCCCCCAAGAAATGCGGGTTGCGGGAAGGAAGCCATCGCTGGATTCGCGTTCCCGATCGCGTCTCGAATCCGGTGGAAATCCACACCCAAACTTTCCGCAAGGAGGAAACACTCGTTGCCGACCGCGGACTGGACGGAGCGGTACATATTCTCGAAGAGTTGTGCCAGCTCCGCTTCCCGTGTCGAAACCTCAACAATCGGCATCCCGAGGACACCCAGCGTGTCGGACGCTCGTCGGAAGGCTCTGGGGGAAGAACCCGCGACCAGTTGCGGCACCTGCGGCAGTTCCCGGAACGCGTTTCCTCTCCGGATTCGATCGGGGCAGTAGGCAAGCTCGATTCCCAGATTCTGACGGGCGATCTGGTCGGCGAGCCGGTCGGTGTCGCCGGGTGACAGGGTCGATCGCAGGATCAGGAGTTGCCCGGGCCGCATTCGGGAGAGGATTTCCTCGAAATCGGGGGATTCCCCCAATTCCGGGTCGAGCGCGAGCAGCACCACATTGGCGGTCGGGATCGCAGCCCCATCGGTGGTTGCGGCAAGTCGGCCCGAGGCAATTGCATCGGCGAGGGCATCTTCTGCGTCGTTCTCGGCGGACATCGCCCGGCCGGCGAGCACCGATTCTACGCGTAGCGGATTCGCGTCGAGGAGCGTGACCCGAGTTCCCGCGTTCGCCAGCGCGATTCCGAGCGGCAAGCCGACCTGCCCGCACCCGCCAACGACCGTGACCGACTCGCGCATCGTCCCTCTCCGCGAGAGATTTTGGAGATCGAGCGAGTGATACCACGCCAGCGGGAATCGGGTCAAGGCGAGCGTCGGTGCGTCCGATGGGGTGGCAAGTGATTGGACTGGTCCGTCGAACAGTCAATCGCTGGAATGCAGAAACGTTAGACCTTCTTCATTCCCGCGCTTAGCTATTAGACGTTCGCCATTGGCTTGAGCCCGCTGAGCTCGCCCGGCGTTAGAACCGCCAGATGAGGTCGACGGTCCAGCGGTACTGGAAGAGGTCGCGGTTGCCCGCGAGGGGGATTTCGAAACCGAATCCGGTCTCGATGTTCTGCGTGATCTTCACCCGGGTGCCGATCGCACCCGTCAGCAGGTTCGAGCCCTTCCCTTGCGAACCGAAGTTGACGAGGTCTCGCCCCTCGAATCGGTACGGGGACTGGTTGCCATTCGTGGTGTTGTAGAACCAGTTCAATTCGAGCAACGGGTAGAAGCGGTGCCGGTTCATGACGTCAAAGTCGAGGTGGGCACTGAGGTAGTAGTAATCGCTGCGTTCGTTGTTGACGGAGAAGGAATACCCGGTGCCGAGGATCCCGTTGAAGCTCCCGAATTGGGTGTCCCAGAAGTTCTGGGCATAGCTGACATACGGGACCAACGACAGGGTGCCGGTGTCCTGGCGGACGCTCGATGACCCCGCGGGAATCTGGAACGTCAACCCCCCGGCGGCGACGCTCCGGCTGTCCTGGTCGCGGAGGAACGTGTATTTCGGCCCGAGCCAGATTTCGGCGAAGCCGGTCTCGTCGCTGAGGAACGCGCTGTTCGGGTTGACCCCAATTCCGCCGAGCTTATTCATCACGAACGACCATCGTTCGGTGATTGCGACCCGCCCCTGAACGCCGAGAAAAGTGATGTTTCCGCCCTGGAAAACGGGCTCACGGCTGGGTACCCGCTGGTAAATGAAGATCGGGCGGATCTCGGTGGTCGAACGCGGATCTTCGAAGAGGAACGGGTTGGTCATGGGCGAAACGAAGGCGTCGAAGCAGTGATCGCTCTGGAACCACTTGTGCCCGCCCCCGCCAGCGTCAACGGCGTCGATGACCCGATCGCCGAACCGACCTGCGGAACGGTCGGACGTTCGCGAGGCGGGCGTTTTCCGGGCGGTGGGGGCGAAGTCGTTCCGGCCGGACAGGTAGTCGATGAGGTCGACCGGTTTCTCCGTCTTTCGCTCACGCTCCCCCGCATTCCGGGAATCTTCGATCGCCTGGGCCGACACTGGCATAATGTCCCGCGGCGGGGCCAGGGTCACTCCGGCCGTTCCGGAGTTTCGAGAAACTTCCGGATCCCTTGGGCGAGGCCGCTCCTCCGACAGGGTCTCTCGTTTCTCCCGGATCGGAGCGAACGGGACGATCCGATCGTCCTGGCTCGCTGCGGACTCACGGGGAAGAGCCGATTCCCGCACCGGAGTCGGTTCGCGAAGTGGGGCCGGTTCCCGGATTCCACCGGGTTCGCGGGGCGAGGCTGGCAAGTCATCGCGGCTGGCAGAGTTCCCGGATGTCCCGGAGTTTCCGGCGGAAGACGGTGCGGCCACGGGCGGAAGCAGGAAGGCCGCAGGGTTCGGTCGAGCGGGAGGGTCGGCCGCGCGGACCGTCGCAGGAAGTGCGATCGTCGCACCCACGAACGATGTCCATACCCACGCGATGGCTCGCATCCTTCGCCCCTCCTGGCGATTCCATCATCTGTCATCGGAGGAGATGGCGTCGGAACTTGACCAATCTTTCCCAGATTTACACCACCGGGTGCGACTGGTCGTTCCAGGTTCCAGAGTTTCAAGTTCCAGGTGGTTTGAGAACGCTGGGACTTGAAACTCTCGATTGAACAGAGGAAGTTTTTTCCCTCCTCAGGTCGGTTCGGTTCCGGCGGCGAGTTGCTCGAGCCGGTCGAGTTGCGAGCGTCGGCCCATCGCGATCAGCGTGGATCCCGCCTCGAGGACGACATCGCCGGTGGGGCTGTAGACGAGGTCCCCCGTTGGCCGTTGGATTCCCACGACGATGACGCCAAGTTCCTGGCCCACGCGGGATTCGCGAAGGGAGACCCCGGCGAGGGTGCTTTCCGCATCGACGCGAACTTCCTCGATTTGGAGGTCGAGGAACTCCGGCCGGGTCGCCATCTCCATGAAGTGAAGCACGGATGGCCGCAACACCGCCTGCACCGCCCGGTGACCGCCCGCCAGGTACGGCGAAATCACCTTGGTCGCCCCGACTTTCCGCAGTTTCCCCTCCGCCTCTTCCTCTTCTGCCCGGGCGACGATCTTCAACTTGGGATTGAGCAACCTGGCGGAGAGCGTGATGTAGAGGTTGTCCGCATCGGAACCGACGGTGGTGATGAGGGCCTTCGCCCGCTCGACACCGGCCCGGCGGAGCATCTCGTCCTCGGTGGCGTTCCCGTGCAGGCGGAAGCCGAAGGTGTAGGGCCAATCTTTTCCGGGCGTCTCGGTATCGATGATCACGAAGCGGACCGCCTGACGTTCGAGTTCGTCGCAGACGATTTTCCCCATCCGGCCGAGCCCGCACACGATGGTGTGGCCGGCGAGCAGGGCCAGTTCCTCCTCCATCCGCTGCCTCCCGAGGTACGCTTGCAACCCACCGGAAACGACCGAGCGGACAATCTCGGACGCGAAGTAGCCGAGGACGAAGATCCCGCCGAACGCGAGGGCAACCGTGAAGACACGCCCGGCGGTGGAAAGCGGGTGGACTTCGCCGTAACCGATGGTCGTCAGGGTGATCGCGGTCATGTAGAAGCCGTCGAACAGCGACCAATCACCCCCCTCGATGATGGGATATCCGACGGACCCGATGGCGAGGAGCACGATCGGGATCAGAATCGATCGCCAGATCGGCAACGGAGTGGCGTGTCGGATCGTTCTCCAGAAATGCCGGAGGTGGGCAGTCAGGGCCCGGATTCCGCGTGGTCGTCGAGGTTTGGGGCGGCTCATGATTCCCCCGTGGGAGGGGAAGTTCGAGCGCTGGCGAGTCTCCGCCAGGCGGCATCGCAGTTCGCCAGGAGTTGCAGCCGCCACTTCGGGTCGGTGTAGCGTGCGACCGTTTCCGCCCAGTTCCGGGTTGATGCGATCGAATCTGTGAGGGCTCGGGAAATCCGGGAACTCGGCGGTCTTCCAGCAACATTGACCCACACGGCAGAAGTGTGCGCGAAAGCCGAGTCGGCTGCGGTTCCGATGACACGGGCGGCCACCCACCCGGAGGCGGATGGCTCGTGCTCGAAGCCAAGGAAGGCGAGCCAGCGCCCGTCTTTTTCCCGGGGCGCCGCAGAAGCGACGACTTCCCCGTTGGCGACGAGTTCCAGCCGCTCGAAAGCGGTGCGGGATTCGGCCTGTGCGACGATCGGAAGCCTGCCAGGCTCAAGCAACTCCGCGGCTTCCCCGGGACCGGCCGGCCCGACCGTGAGGGTCAGCAGCGGCCCGGTGGTGGCGTACGTCCGACCCGCCCGCACCGCCTCGATCCAGTTCGCGAACGAGAGCGTTTCCCCCGGCCCAAGTTCCGCGAAGGTGCGGACTTTCCCGAGCGGGACACGGTTGGAATCCTTCCCACTCCCGCCCACGAGCCCGATCCGGAGCCCGGCATTCCACAGGTCGTAGAGTCGGGGCAGAAACGCCGACACCCGTGGTCGGCCGTCGAACTCGATCGCGTCGAGCTTCCCCAGAATCGCCGCCAGCAGTGCCTCGCCGCCCGTTCCCGACGCACACGAATCGACCCACACCGCGAGCCCATGCTTCCGGTGGCACTGGTCGCACCAGTCGCACACGGACCAGTCGTCCGGGTAGTCCGGCTCGCCGAACCGGATGGGAAACACGACGCGGTGGGTGTGCAGCAACCCGACGCTCCCCAGCACCGGATGGGAGTTGAGCGTCCCGACCGCCACCAGGCTGCCGTCCTTTTCCAGTGCCGGCGACTCGCCGGAAAACGCGGCCAGGTTCGACACGGTCAAATACGTCTGCCCATCCTGCGACGGAACCGCCGTCTCGCACGCCAGCACGTTGGCGACAGCCAGATCCTCGGCGGCGGCTTCGAGCAACGCGAGTTGCGGGGAGAGGAAATGGGATCGCACATCGCCCGGAAACCACCTGGATTCCCGCACGTTCGACCACCGCTCGACCGCGAATCGCAGGGCCATCTGCCCGGGACCGAGAATCACCGACTCGTCGACAGCGGCAAACTCGGGCCCCTTCTCGATTCGCACCCGCAAGGGGACGGCGGCGGGAAGTCGAATCTCGCACGACCCATCGATGAGAACCCATGCGTCCCGGCCGATCCGCACCCGGCCGCCGACATCCTCGTTCCGGCCGACCGGGAACTCGTGGTGGGTTCCAAACGGAAAATAGACCTCCCCCGCCGGCCCTGAGATCTGCAACCGGACCGGCGTCGCCTTCCCCGTCGCCGCTTCGGTGACTCGAAGGTGGATGGTCAACATCGCTGCGGGGAGCTCCAGAGGACGGGGTTCCGAATCACCTCGGACAGGCGTGAAACGGGACGGCTCACCCCTCTTTCCCGCCGGCATCCTGAAGAATTTTCCGGAACGCTTCGACGGCATACGGGAACAGATCGGGGCCGGTGACGCCGCCGGTGGGGCCGCCGCCGCGGAGGTGCGGTTCCATCACCGCGAACCCGTCGTAGCCGCGTTTGACCGCGTCGGCGATGCTGTACGGAATCTGGCCGTCCCCGGTCCCGGCGATGCAGCCGGTGTGCGATTCCTCGCCGGTCCCCTTCCAGTCCTTGATGTGCAAGTGGGAAGTATATTCCTTCGTCAGATCCCACCCACGGATGGGGTCGGACGCCACGTAGACATAGTTGGCCGCGTCGTAAGCACCGCGGAATGCCGGGCTGTTGACCGTCTGCAGGACATCCAGGACGCGTTCCGGGGTGTCGCCGTAAATCTTGTGCTCGTTCTCGTGGAACAGCGTGACTCTCGATTTTTCTGCGAACTCGGCCAGGGCCCGTAGCCGCCGCATGACCTCGTCCCGGTGCGGGGTCCAGTTTCCGTCAAACTCCGCCGGGGGGTAGAAGCTGAAGACGCGGATGTTCGGGGTGCCGAACACGCCGCAAAGTTCGACGGCCCGCTTGAGCTTGTCGAAGTGCGGCTCAAACGGCTGGTCGACGGGGTACTTCCCCACCGGCGACCCGATCGCCGACAGGCCGATGCCCTCGCCATCGATGAGTTTCTTGAACTCGCGGATCTGCTCGTCGCTGAGGGCCAGCACGTTGGTTTTGTGGATCGACCGGAACTCGATGAAGCGCACCCGGCACGCCTTCAAGACTGCGACCTGCTCGCGGGGATCGGGAGAAATTTCGTCGGCAAACGCGGAGATTCGGAACATGGCTGGATCCGTCAGGGTGAGGGAATCACCTCTGTTGTACGGACCGTTCTCGGGGTGGCTCAGAGGGATACACTTGAACCAACTTCTCATGCGTCGGGCCAACAAACGCCGACGCACGGAACTTCGACAGGATACGGGTTAGCTCACGAGCTCGCGGACCGGTTTGCCTTCGGGCACGAGTTCGATCGGTCGGCCGTCCTGGGCACGATACCAGGTGTGAAGCGGGACGCCGAGGACGGTGTAGATCGTGGCAGCGAGGTCTTGCGGAGAAACGGGGCTGTCGGTGACATACTCGGCAAGGGCGTTGGTCTTGCCGATGATTTGGCCCCCCTTGATGCCGCCGCCGGCCATCAGGGCGACCCCCGCGGTGCTCCAGTGGTCGCGTCCGGCGGACGGGTTGACCTTGGGGGTCCGCCCGAAATCGCCGAACCAAACCACGAGCGTTTCCTTGAGCAATCCACTCTGGTTGAGGTCTTCCAGAAGCGCAGAAAGGCCCTGGTCGAGGGGTGGAAGTTTCCGTTCCTTGAGGCTCTTGAAGTTGTTCTGGTGCGTGTCCCAGCCGCCATCGGTGACGGTCACGAACTGCACGCCGGCGTCGATCAGGCGGCGGGCGAGCAGGCAGCTTTGCCCGAACTGGTGACGGCCGTACCGGTCGCGAATTTTGTCCGATTCCAGAGTCATATCGAAGGCTTTTTTCGCCGCCGGGCTGGTGATGATTCCGTGGGCTTTCTCGTAGAACGTGTCCCGGGCCCGCACCGGAACTGCCGACGACTCGACGCCCTTCTGGTACGCCTCGAGTTCGTGCAGCATCTGGTACCGCCGATCTAACCGACGCCGTTCCGCATCGTTGGAAAGGCCGAGATCGCGGACCTTGAAGACCTTCCCGTTGGGGTCCTCGTGGACCTCGAAGGGGTTGAACTCATCCCCCAGGAAACCGGCAATTCCCCCGTTGAACCGGCGATCGATCGACTTGCCGAGTTGCACGAAGGGCAGCATTCCATCGACAAACCCGCGTTCTTTGGCCACCACGGAGCCAAAACAGGGGAAGGGCAGCGAGGCGTTGAACTTGTGCCCGGACATCATCAGGTGGTCCGCGACGCCGTGCGACCCGTTCTTCGGATCGTGGCCGCGGATGGTTCCGAGCAGGTGGGCTTGCTTCGCCAAAAGGGGAACGTGCTCGGAGAATCGGACGCCGGGGAGAGAAGTCGGGACGGTCCCGAATTCGCCGCGAATCTCGGCGGGTGCATCGGGTTTCGGGTCGAAGGTGTCGATGTGGCTGGGCCCGCCTTGCATCCAGAGGAGGATGCAGCGCTTCGCCTTGACCGGAGTCGCCGGGGCGGCGGCTCGAACTCGCAAATATCCCGGAAGTGTCAGCCCCAGGGAAGCAAGGCCCCCCACCCGGAGAAACGCCCGGCGGGACGGTGTGGAACAATCGGCGGCGGGGCCGGTGTGAAGATCGAACATGAGTTACCCGCTTCCCGGCGAGGCCGGGGAAAGGTGGCAGCGTGCGGGACGGTGGGATTTCAAGCTTGCATTAGTGTTTCCGCTCCTTGCCGCGGTGTCAATCAAAATTCCGCGGGAGAACACGAACAGGGGTGCTGCGCCATTCGCGGAGAACTGTGTCCGGAATCACTGCTTCACAAAATTCTGACCCAGCAGCGTGAGCCCCGCGATCCGGCCGGACCGGAGATGGAACGGGACCAGCTCATCGGTCAGGAACCCGTCGGAAACTCGGAATGTGTCGGTTTCGAAGTGGTCGAGGTTGGCCCGGAAACTGGACCATTCCAGCGTCAACTTCCCCTCCCGGAGGGTCACCTTCGCGGTGCCGTAGGCCGGGTTGAGGTACTCTCCGGTGTACGCCTGCAGCGGGTGGGTCTGCCGGGTGTCAGGTTTCCGATCGCGGTCCCGCTTCTCAGTCGCGGCTTGCTTCGCGGCCCGCTCGTCGGCCTCGAGTTTGCGGTAGTACGCATTCCAGTCCTTTGTTTCGAGCCCGAGGAATCGGTCGATCAGGGCGGAGGTCAGCGCGATGTTCATTTTTGTGTCGTGGAGGTTGTTCACGATCGCGATTCCGAAATTCTCCTCCGGCAGAAGCGTGATCTGGGTGCGGAAGCCGTCGATCGCTCCGCCGTGGGCGACGACCGATTTTCCGCGGTAGTCGAAGACGACCCAGCCCATCGCATAGGTGGTTTGCACCGTTTCCGGGTAGAGGGCGCGGACCCCGGCATCCCGGCGGATCGGCGTGTGGGGGATGCGTGTTTCCCGGAGATTCTTTGCGGAAACGATCTGTTTCTCTCCCACTTTTCCGTCCGCGAGCTGGAACTTCAGCCAGGCGGCGAGATCCTGCACAGATGCGGAAATGGTGCCGGCCGGGTTCGGCTCTGCTGCTTCGTACGGGGGCATCGGCTCGGGTTTCCCGTCGCTTCCCCGGCGATGTCCGGATGCCCGATCCTTCGCCTTTGCGAGCTCGGCCGTTGAGAATGTCACCCCGGACATCCCGAGTGGGCCGGTGATCCGCTCTCGAAGCAGATCTTCCCATGGTGCATCCCCCCGGTTGACCGCCGCCTGCCCCGCAGCCATGAACATCAGGCTCGAGTAGTGGTAGCTGCCGCGAAACTGCCCGGAGAGCGGCAGTTTCCCGATCCGGCGGAGAATCTCGGACCGGTTCCACGGGGCCCGGTACCACAGCATGTCGTGCGAGCCGACTCCGGTCCGGTGCGTCAGCAAATCCCGGATCGTCACCAGCGCGTCCGCCTTCGGGTCTGACAATCGGAACGTCGGCAGATGCTTGCGAACCGGGTCGTCCCAGTCGAGTTTCTCGTCGTCCACCAAAGAGGCGATCAGAGCGCTCGTGAAGGCTTTGGTGCAAGATGCAATCGGGAAGAGCGTATCCGCCGAGACCGGGGCTTTTTCGCCGGCCTGTTTTGTGCCGTACCCCCGGAGGTGGACCGTCTTCCCGTCCCGCACGATGACCACCGCAGCACCCGGGACGTTCCATTCCCGGAGGGTATCGGTAACGAGTTTGTCGATCGCTTCCGGAGTCGGGTCGGTGGCCGAGGCGGGAGCGGGTCCGAGGGCAAGAAGGGCGGCGAGAAGTGGCAGATTGCGGAAGATCACGGCAACACCGTGGGAAAAGGCACGGCCCACGCCGAAGCGCGGGCCGATGTGAGTCAACTTTCGAAGCAGTTCGGATTACAGGCCGCTGTTGCCGTTGAAGCCGACCTTCCCGCCGCCACCGAACCGGCCGAAGCCACCGCCACCGAACTGACCACCACCGAACTGACCACCACCGAACTGTCCGAATCCGCCACCACCGAACTGGCCGAAGCCACCACCGAACTGGCCGCCGCCGAACTGTCCGAATCCGCCACCGAACTGGCCGCCGCCGAACTGTCCGAAGCCACCGCCGCCGAATTGACCCCCACCGAATTGTCCGAATCCGCCACCGAACTGGCCGCCGCCGAACTGTCCGAATCCGCCGCCACCGAATTGACCACCACCGAATTGGCCGAAGCCACCGCCACCGAACTGGCCGCCGCCGAACTGTCCACCGCCACCGAAGACGCCGCCACCGCCGAACCCAGCGGCACCGCCAGCAGTGAAGACGGGAACAGGCTGGATCCCGATGGCGTTGAAGCCCATCCCGCCGCCGCCGCCGAAGCCGCCGATCCCGCCGGCTCCACCGATCCCACCAACTCCGCCGACGCCTCCAATCCCTCCGATGCCGCCGATTCCCCCAATTCCGCCGATACCTCCGATTCCTCCCAGTTGGCCTCCGAGTTGTCCGCCAAGCTGGCCGAACTGCCCGATTTGGCCACCCAATTGACCGCCCAACTGCCCACCGAGTTGGCCACCCAACTGCCCACCGAGTTGGCCACCCAATTGACCGCCGAGCTGGCCACCCAGCTGCCCACCGAGTTGGCCACCGCCGAGTTGGCCACCGCCGAGTTGCCCGAGGCCCATGAGGGCGCTGGGTCGCAGGGGCGGGATCGGACGGTAACCAGCGAAGCCGCCGGCCTGTGCCCGCAGGGCGCCGGGGGGGAACTGGGCAGTGGCCCGGTCGGCCGTCATCGGCACGATCGAAACCACGCCGAGAACGGCAGCAGACACACCGAGGAACCGAGCCAGCTTCCGGAACATAGTACGACTCTCATAAGAAGAGGAAGAAGGTACCTGGGTGGTCAGGACGGCCGGCCGACGGTCAAACAGACGCCATGGGAACGCCAGTCTCGTCGAGTCTTGATCCGAAGCAGCCAGACTGCCGCGATACTAGACAGTTTGGCCGACCCCACTTGCGCCGTCAATTGCGAACATTTCCCAGTTTGACTCAACCGCGAGCCGAGGCTGTTCCGGGCGACAGAACCGCTACCGCATGAACCCTGACCCAGTATGGGGGAAAACGGACGACTTTCCGGTTCGTTGGCAGTCGGACTCATTTTTTCTCGCCGGGGTTCCGATTTTTCCGGTCAGATGGGCTTGACCGCCGCGGACGACCCGTTATTGTCCGCCGCCACTTTAGCTCAGTCGTCGTTCGAGCCGCCCGGTTTCCGGATCGGTCGGCTCGCGGTCGCCAGAGGAAACGAAACCCGGGACGAGGTTGGGGAGCCTCACCTGGGATGGTCGTCCTCGGCAAACAGGGGGAACCGGATGAAGCGCCACGGACTGTACGGGGGAACTGTTCTGCTGACGGCGGCCGCCCTGATGGTCGGCTCGCCCGCAGCCATGGCCCAGACCGGCCCGCTGGGCGAAGCTTACGGCGGGTACGGAGCCAGCGATTATCCGATTCCCGGAACGCCGGCCGAGAGAATTCCGATCCCAACCGGAAACCCCGGCGGACACGGATTCTTCACCTTCTTCGAATTTATGCAACTGACCACCACCTGGACGCTCGGCGATCAGGTGGTGGCCTACCGCGGCCTCGTCGACGCCACCGGCGGGGCCACCGGGATTCCCGGGACCTACATCGGAAGCGGTGTGCCTGCCCTCAACACCAACAACTTTCCGCGTCGATCCTGGATGCCCGGCTTCAACATCGGGCTCGGATACAAGCTGGACGACGGAACCTCCGTCCACTTCAGCTACATCCACCTGATGGACCGCAACTACCACGCCGGGGCAACCGCAGCTGCACCCTTCTTCCGCAGCCGAACCGACCTCGCCGATACCTACCTGGTATCCGGGGTGTACAACTTCCCGCCACCGTTTGCGGGGCCGAACACCACGACGCCGCTCGAAGATGCCGTCGGTGGGAACATCTTCTACGGAATTTGGAACGCCGCCGAGGTCATGGACATCAAGTTCAACCAGCGGTTCCAGCAGGGCGAAATCGGGGCCCGGGTCCCGATGTTCCAGACGGAATACAGCCGGGTCTACGCTCTTGCCGGGGGCCGCTTCGACTGGTTCTTTGAGCGGTTCGAGTGGCGGACCCAGAAGCTGGATTCTCTCGGGAACACCGGGCCCATCTTCACCGCCCGGTATCAGAACACACTGTCGCAACGGATGTACGGCCCTTACATTGGTTGCGGCCACGACATCTATATCGGCAACCGGTTCTCGCTCGGCACCGACATCACCGCCGCCGGGTTGTTGAACATCGTCAAGGAGCGGGCGAAGTACAAACTGGAATCCAACGATATCCAGAACAAGCTTTCCCGCGACGAGTACACCGTGGTCCCGTCGATCACGGCGAACCTCAACCTGATGTGGTACCCCATCGAGGGCGTGGAACTGCGGCTGGGTTACAACGCCTGGACGTTCTTCAACACGAAGAACATGCAGTACCCGATCGGGTTCAACTACGGTTCGATCGACCCGGCGTACAACACGCAGGTCTTCCGGATCGTCCACGGGATCAACGCCGGGGTGGGGTTGTTCTTCTAAACCCGACCCAGCAGCGAACTTGACGACCGAGCTCCCCATCGCCCCGTCGATCCCTTCCAGATCGACGGGGCAGGATCGCCCGGTTGTGGAAAGATTGCCGGCTCTGCGAGTGGGACTACAATCTCACCCTGTCCACGGCGGAAACACCGCACGCGTGGGGGAGAATTTGTCCCTGACTGAGGAGCAGGCATGGCCGATGGGCGTGACGACGCACCCGCGTTCAGCTTCCGGAAAGCGTTTCTGTGGACGGAAATCTTCCGGTGCTTCCAGGTAGCCCTGGATCCGCGGAAGTTGTTGGTCGCTGCCGCCGGCATCCTCGTGATGTCGTTCGGATGGTATGTTCTCTCTGCGATCTTCTGGTCACCCAGGCCGACCTTCAAAAACGACGAATACCAGGCCATCGCCAAGGAAAAACTCGGCGCCAAGAAAATCGACGCGACCGGAAAAGAGGTCGACGTCACCGCCGACGATCTGACCATCGAAGCCCGACGAATCTACGACCGCGATCTCGAACAGTGGCAGACCCTCGACGAGCTGGCCGGACCCGGTGGCCGACTCCGCAGCATGCCCTGGAACGAGTACCGCGGGCCGAATCCGTACCTCCTGATGACGAGTCTCTTCTCCGGGGACCCCGTCGAACGGAGCAGCTCGCTTTCCGAGTTCCTCACCGCGACCATTCCAGTTCTGATCGAACCCCTCGTGAAGTTGATTCTCCCCGTGATCAAATTCGTGGACGCTTCCACGAGTTTCTGGACCCGCGTTTACCTGCTGCTCTGCCTCGTCTGGAGTTTCGCGACCTGGGCGTTCGCCGGCGGCGTCATCACCCGCATCGCCGCGATCCAGCTGGCCGGAAAAGACCGGGTCACGCTGCAGGAAGCCGTGAAATTCGTCGCAAACCGGTACGTCTCGTATCTGCTGTCCCCGATCGTGCCGGTCGGGATCATCGCCTTTATCGTCGTCGGGTTGGCCGTGTACGGGTTGATCGCCCTCATCCCGGGCGTTGGCGATCTGGTGCTCTACGGCCTGCTCTTCCCGCTGATCATTCTCGGCGGGCTGGTGATGGCGATTCTCTTCGTCGGGCTCATCGGGTATCCGCTGATGTACGCGACGATCAGCGTTGAGGGGAGTGACACGTTCGACGCCCTGAGCCGATCGTACAACTACGTTTTCCAGTCGCCGTGGAACTACCTGTGGTACAGCTTCATCGCGGTGCTTTACGGTGCAGCGGTGACGTTGTTCGTGGTGTTTTTGGCGTCGCTGACGGTGTACCTGGCGAAGTGGTCGATCTGCCAGGCTCCGTGGAGCGAGTCGAGCGGCCGGAAACCGGACTATCTGTTCGTCTACGCCCCGGAATCGTTCGGCTGGCGGGAACTCTTCCTCAAGGGAAGCCCGCTGGAATACAAGATTCGCCGGGAAGTTCCGATGGCGGCCAAGCTTCCGGTGGATCCTGTGGCCTCGACGGAGGTGAGTCGGCCCCGGCTGGTGGTTGTCGAGCGCGATCCCGCCGCAGCGGAACAGTACCGCCGCAGCCTCTGGGGAATCGAGAAGGTCGGTGCCGCGATGGTGACCTTCTGGCTGACGCTGATTTTCCTGCTGATGCTCGGCTTCAGCTACAGCTACTTCTGGTCCGCGAGCACGATGATCTACCTGCTGATGCGGAAGAAGGTGGACGAGACGGAACTGGACGAGGTGTACATCGAGGAGGATCTGCCGGAACCGCCTGCCCCTCCGATGTCGAAGCCGACCGATGCACCGGTTTCGCCGGGTGCGACGTCTCTGCCGACGGTGCCTGCCCCGACCGCGTCGGTTCCGCCGGCGACGTTGCCGTTTTCTTCGACCCCTCCGACACCGGCCCCGGACCCGGCGATTCCGCCTGCGGGGGAAACCAAGCCGCTTCCTCTGGCCGGCGACCCGGTCCCCTCGCCAACTGCTGAGCCGGCAGCGACTTCTTCACCTGTGATTTCCACCCCACCGGTGACAGAACCGGCGAAGTCCGAGGCCGAGAAAAAGGAGCCGGAGAAGAAGGACGAGCCGGCGAAGGAGTAAGAAGGCAGTCCTCGGACAGGTTCGTTTTTTTTGGGAGAGCCGCGACTGCCAAGGAGCGGCAACTTCCTGGGTAAAGCGACTTTTGCCCTTCGCAAATACCGGTGTGGAAGACTGCGATTCCCCCCTGGAAGCGGCCGCTCCTTGGCAGTCGCGGCTCTCGAAAGATGCGGTTTTCCGACAGG
>CAZKIQ010000065.1:0-29407 GCA_964552815.1 uncultured Alcaligenaceae bacterium
GTCGGCGCGACCAGTTTCGGCTGCGAGACTGGGACCGCTTCCGGAAGGTGCGACATCGCGGAATGCGGGGAAATCGCGGTCGGGCTGGCGACCGGACCCGAAGATGGAGCGGGCATCGCGGCCGACGCGGGAATCACCGGATTCACCGGCGTCGCGCGGACGGGCATCGCCGTGGGGCCGGTTCCGACCGCGGGCTGAAGCGGCATCAACGCGGGATTTTGGGCCATCGATGGGTTGCTGAGCGTGCCGCTCCCGAGTTGGGCCGGCATCGCATCGAGAGATGGTCGCAACGGTGGGGGTGCGGACCCGGGAGTCGGGGCGCTGGTCCGGATCGTCGGATCGGAAACGCGGGCGGACGCCTGCTGGATCCCCGACGCCGACGCGTCTTTGCGTGGGGCGGTCCCCACCATCGGCGCAGGTAACTGAGACGGGAGCGGAATCGGCGGTTTCGTCTCGTTGACGAGCTTCTTGTCGGTGCTGGAACAGCCCCAGATGCCGGCGAGGAGCAGCACCCCGATTCCGAGTCGGCTCATCCTGGCCGACCCGGCTCGCATCCCGTGCGTCATCGGACCCCCTGTTCCCCGTGGTCGCAGAGACGGGTCCGGGGCGAACGGCATCCGTGCCGTTCTTTCCCGGCGGGCGTCCCTGCCCGGTAGGCGGGGCTTCTACAGGCGGCCTCGGAACCTGTCAAGCCGTCAGTTGCGGCCGGCCGGGGCAGGCTGACCGATCGCACCCGGAGCGGGCAGTGCGGCAGGGCCCGGCAACGCACCACCGCGGCGGATCAGGCCATCCGGATCCTGCATCGAATCCAGTTCCCGTTGCAGCGGGAACGGCGGGTCGGGCGGGAAGTACTGCGGGTAATGCTTGAGATAGTGCGGGCTCGGGAGGGTCAGACCGCCGAACCCGGCCGGGTAGGTCTGGCACCCGGTGACGGCGAAGGCCAGCCCGAGCAGGCTTCCCCCCGCGATTCCCCGAACCATCAGACGGCGAGCGAGTCGCATACCGTGTCTCCGTCCCACGAGTGTGTTATTCCGCCCGCTGGCGACCGTCCCCCGCGGCCGCCGACCGCACCGTCTTCGCCATTTCCGACGGACAGCGCGGTTCGAGTCGTGTTGCCGAATGTATCGACCACCCGGAGCCGGAGGTTTAATCCGAATGAGCGAGACTCAGGTTGACTCCGGGCGAACCCCCGGGCGGGAAGGTGTCGAACGGTTCCTCAAAGTAGCTCACTCGCTCCGCGAGTGAAGGGATGATGAATCGCACTCACTCGCGGAGCGAGTGAGCTACGATCTTCGCCGAACCTCAAACGATGCGTTGGCCTTGCCCGATGCGGACTCGCGGTCGGTTTCTCTGTAGAATCGGCGGAATCAAACTCTTCGCGGATTCCCTCTTCTCCTGCCGGGACCACCGATGCTGCGCGTCTTTCTCCTCTTCCTGGTGGCGGTCGGTTGTAGCCTCGTGGCGATGCTCCTGGCCAGGTCCGCGTCGATTCCGGTGGCGGCGGATGCTTCTTCCCCGCCGAGAAAATCCGTCCGCGATTTCGGCGCGGTCGGCGACGGCACCGCCGACGACACCGCGGCGATCCAGAAGGCGGTCGCTGCCGCCACCGGGGATGTGGACTTTCCCCGAGGTGTGTACCGCATCACGGCACCGATCGTCGTGGACCTCGACAAGGTCGGAACCGTCGCGATTTCCGGGACAGGCGGGGCGACATTGAAGATGGCCGGCGCCGGCCCGGCGATCCGCTTCGTGGGAACCCACGACGGCACCGCTGCCCCCAGCACCGTCAAACCAGCCGTGTGGGATCGGCAGTTCTCCCCCCGAATCGAGGGGCTCGACATCCTCGGGGACCACGCGGAAGCCGACGGAATCGAGGCGGACGGGACCTTCCAGCTCACCGCATCCCTGGTGACGATCCGCAAGTGCCGGCACGGAATCCACCTGGTCAAACGCAACCGGAACGTCCTGATTTCCGCGTGCCACATCTACAACGGCACCGGGTGCGGCGTTTTCCTCGACGACGTCAACCTCCACCAGATCAACATCGTCGGCTCGCACATCTCCTACTGCGGCGGCGGCGGGGTCGTCTGCAAGGCCGGCCAGGTTCGCAACCTCCAGATCGGAACCTGCGACATTGAGGGGAACATGGCCAAGAACGGGCCACCCGCCGCCAATATCCTCCTCGATTCCACCGGTGGAACCACCGCCGAGGTCGCGATCACCGGCTGCACCATCCAGCACGCGAATGTCCCCGGTGCCGCCAACATCCGCATCCTCGGCGAGGGAGTTGGCCCGAAGAAGGACACCACCGCGAAGTGGGGGCACATCACCATCGGCGACAACATCTTCTCCGACGTGGCCGTCAACCTTGAGATGCACAACGCCCGCGGCGTCACCGTGACCGGCAACACCTTCTGGATGGGCTACGAGGCCAATATCCGGGCGGAGAACTGCGAGCAGATCGTCGTCGGACCCAACGCCTTCGAGCGGAACCCGGGGTACGACTACGGCACCAGCAAGACCACGAAGAACGCGATTTTCTTCACGAAGTGCCGGGATTGCACGCTAACCGGCCTGCACATCCAGGGCGTCCACGGTTCCGCCGCCGCCGTCACGCTCGACCGATGCGACCGGTTCCACGTCACCGGGTGCACGATTCTGGATTGCGACGGCGTCGCCCTGTCGCTTGTGGAACCCAGGAATTGCCGGGTCAGCAACTGCGTGATCCGCCACGACGGCGAGAAACGGGCCGACGCCGCCTCGGTCCGCGTCGTTGGCGGCACCGGGACGACCCTGTTCGGAAACGCCTTCGCGAACAAGACCGACGTTCCCGAGGGGACGTTGAAATAGTGGGATTCCCCGATTCCGGCTCGCATCTCATTTGCGAGCCGGATCGCGATATGCACCGAATCGAATCAATACAGCCCGATGTCGAGCATTTCCGAGATCTTGCGACCTACCCACCACGCACCGGATCGCCACTGGCAGTGGATCTTCACTTGCACCAGTGCACCCGGGCGGACGGTCACGTCGGGGTCGGTGATCTCCACGTCGACCACGTAAACCTGGGCGACCGGGGTCATATCCTGGCCCCCTTCGCCGGATTGCTTGACGGCAAGCGGGCCACCGCCACGCTGCGTCAGGGCGAACGGAACCTGCTTTGCGTCCGATTCCGGCAGTTTCCGAAGCTTGCCATGGTACATCCGGTCGGTCCGGCCACTGACGCAGACCGTGACGTCGAGAGACCCGCCGGGCGGCAGGTCTTCCCGGAGAAGTCGGTAATCGATCGGCACCACCGGCACCTTCACGATCAGCTTCGTGGGGTCGGCGATGGTGCAGATCGGGCGGCCCTGGGTGTAGTTGCGGTCGAAGAGTTTGCCGACCTCGTCCTGCTTCGGCAGCCCCATGACGACGCCCCTCGCCGGCGAAAGCAGCGGATTCATCGAAGAAAGACGGGTTTCGATGAGCTTCTTCTCCTGCTCGAATTGCGTCGCGTGGGCAAGCGCGGCCCGGGCCTGGAAGTCGATCTGATCCCGTTCTTTCGGGTTGTCCGTCGCCGAGTCGCGGAGGGCGGTGGCGTAAGTTTGCTGTTCGAGCCAGCGGGATTCCGCCTGGGCTTTCTGTTCCTTGAGTTCCCGGCTGTCGAACTCAGCCAGAGGTTGGCGGGCACTCACGGTTTGGCCCTCCTGCACACGCAACGCGAGGAGGTATCCCGGATCGGAGAGGCCGACGGGCGTGGCATGGTCGGGGTCAACTGCGACCAGCCCCGTATCCCAGACCCGGCTGATCGGCAGCGGGACAACGAAGAAGGCCGCCAGCAGCGCGAACGCCACCGCCGCCGTGGCATACACCCGTTTCGGTTTCATGTCTGGCAGACGCCCCCGTTGTCGGAAATTCTTCACCATACGATACGTCGGCCACACAAACATCGACACCACGGATACCACCGCAATCATCTGGCTGATCACCTTCAACTGTGGCCCGAGCATGTCGGACATGAACCACAGGATACTGAACATGATCACCCACTTGTAGACATAGCTCGCGATCGCATAGGTGACGAACAGGATCTTCCGGCCCAGGGCCATGTATGGCTCGGGCGGTGTTTCAATACCCAGGCAGAATTCCTGGAAGTTGTTGACCAGATAGCGGTTCGCCCGGTCCCGCAGGTTGGGAACCTCCAACCAGTCCGCGAGCATGTAATATCCATCGAACCGCATGAGCGGGTTCGCGTTGAACATCACGGTGCTCACCGAACATAACACCATCAGGCAGAGCGCGATATTATTGACGACGGGCAGGTGGGGGGTGTACCACCACACGAAGGTCGCCGCCGCCGCCATGCAGAGTTCGACGTAAATTCCCGCGAAACTGATGATGATCCGCTTCCACTTGTCCGCCAGGGTCCAGGCGTCGGTCACGTTGCAATATAATGCCGGAGAAAGGCACATCAATAATACGCCCATCTCATGGCATTCCCCCTTGAATGCCTTGCAACTCAAACCGTGGCCGAACTCGTGGATGATTTTGACCACCCCGAGACTGATCCACATATACAAAACGGTCCGGAACGCGAAGAACTCGTGATACGCCGGCATCTTGTCGTAGAAGGTCTGGAACTTCACCGTGACCAGTAAGACCGCCGCCATCATGAACATGGTGCTGAGCACGAAGAACGGCGTCGTGAAGATCCACCACAGGTATTGATACATCCACGTCAGGATGCGATCCGGGTCGAATACTGGGATTTTCCAGTACAGGACATTGGTGACGGCGGCGATTCGCTTGGTGCGGCGCTGCTTGGCCCGCCGCTCGAAAAGGTGCTTTCCCGCCCCCGCGTGCTCCGCCTGAACCAGCCCCGCCATCACCAGTTGCCGGGCAAATGCTTCGAGGTCGTGAAACTCGAGCCGGTGCGGGCGGAACTCGTCCTCGAACGCCTTGCGAACTTCTTCGAGGGTGTGCTTGCCGTCGAAAAGCTGGAAAACGTGGTATTCCTGGCGGTTGAACCGGTAGTAGCGAAGGCAAACGGGATCCTTGACGACGTGGAAAATCTTGCCTTCGTAGCGTTGCTCGGTGGTTTGCAGGTCGGGGCGAACGCGGAACCGCACCTGTTTCCGCCGCTCGGCCGGGTTGTTGA
Source organism: uncultured Alcaligenaceae bacterium (assembly GCA_964552815.1). Lineage (GTDB taxonomy): Bacteria > Planctomycetota > Planctomycetia > Gemmatales > Gemmataceae > CAYUHJ01. Next base: position 5,138 of record CAZKIQ010000065.1, read on the forward strand.
GAAGCTCTGGATTCATCGCGGACTCGGATGGGGCAGCCGGTGGAACCGACTCTGACATCGGTTCCGCGGTGGAAGGGGCAAGCCGGGTCAACCGGGGTGCGGGTTGCCCGGCAACGCGGTGACGTTATTTTCGCCCGGGAATGGTGGCGGGGGGAAGGGGAACCGCCGGTTGCGTGGGCATCGGGGTCAAGATTCCCTGGGGTGGTGCGGAGCGGATCGGCTCAGCCGAGGCCGGCACTCCCCGCACGGGCTGACTGACGATCCCTCCTGCCGGAACGATCCCGCCGGTTGGTTCCCGGGCTTCCACCGGTCGCACCTTCGGAGCCGGCGGGGCCACGAACGCACCATCCGCCCCCTTGGTCGCCGGCCGGGGCGACGGAGCCGGAGCGATCCCGCCCGCCGGGTTGGCGACCCAATCGGGGTTGATGACGACCGTCGCGGTGCTGCGGTCTTGCAGACCCTCGTCACTGTCCGGAAGCTCCATCACCACGCGAACCTGCACCGATCGCGAATCCGAGGGCAGAACCGCCTCCACCTGGCCGACCCACTTTCGGGCCCTCTCATCGGGCCCCGGTGGGGTCCAATAGTGCACGCCCCCTTCCTGGGTGCCGACCACAACGAACGGCTTGTCCTTGTCAGGCGAGAAGGCGGCACAGGTGATCGGTGCCCGACCCGGGGTGACGAGACGTCGCCGTTCCGAGGCCCGCCCACCGACAGCGGGAGCTTCCCACAGTTGCATCTCCCCCTTGACCTCGCCATCGCCCCCGGCGGTGATGATGAGGGAATCGTCGGGGTTGAAGAGCGCGAATCCCATGAACCGAGCGGAAGAGGCGGCGTTCTGGACGCTGCCCACGGTCCGGCCGTCCTGCAAACTCAGAACGTCAATCCGCCCGCCGTCCTTGTCGAAAAGCACTTTCGAACCATCCGAGGAGACCCCGAGTGCGTCGAGGGAACCCATTCGGTGGTCGATGAACGGGTCGGTAACCGCGGCACCGGTTTCCCCCAATTTCCACACCCGGACTGTGCGATCGCGGGACACGGTGACCAGCGTCGCCTGCGGGGTGAACCGGAGGAACGTCACCACGTCGCGGTGTTCCTGAGGGAAGCTGTACTTCTTCACCGGCGGTGTCTGGGACACATCCCAGAGGACGGCATCCCGTCCGGCGGCGACGGCGAGGAGCCGACCATCCGGGCTAAACGCGGTCGCGGTGACGGCGGAGAGGCCATCCTCGATGACCGCCAGCGGTTCGCGGGGAAGCTTGTCGGCATTCGAGAGATCCCAGAGGCGAATCTTGCCGTCGTCGCCGCCGGTGGCGACGCGGTGCCCGACCTTGGTGCCCGGTGCCGTGCAGGCGACCGACCGGACGGCAACGCCACTCGGGTGCGGCAGGCGATGCGACTGCTTGGTTCCGAACAGGTCCCAGACCAGGGCCGAGGAATCGAGCCCGCCGGAAATCACCAGCGGTCGGCCGGGCTGGGCCGCGATGACGGCGACGGAGGTGACTTCCTGACGGTGCCAGCTCGAAAACGGAGCGGGCCCGAACGGAACCACCGGTTCCACCACCGCGACCATCCCCTTCTTCACCCGGCTCGCGTACTGCGAATCGAGTTTCCCTTCCACGCGGACCCGGTCGGTCGACTGGATTTCGAGAATCGTTTCCCCGGCCTTGGCGTACTCCCCGGCCGTCTTGAGGAGCTTGATGATCCGCCCGTTGACAGGGCTGCGGCACCAGTACCGTGTGAGTTGCGTCTGGGCCTGCAGCAGTTCCCCCTCCGACTTCGCCTTGGACATTTCCGACTGGACAACGTTCTCCGTCAGACGGGCGACGGTGGCCTTGTTCGCCTCCACTTCCGCGATGGATCCCGTCCCGCGTTCGAGGAGGTCGATGCTCTTCTGGAGCAGGATCTTGTAGGAATCCCGGGCTTGCATTCCGTACTTGATCGCGTCGGCGGAGGCGGCGATTTGCTTCTCCGCGACAGAAATTTGCACGGCGACGGATTGCTCGTCGAGCCGGACCAGCGTCTGCCCGCGCTCGACGCGATCGTGCTCGCGGAGCCGGCGGTAGGGTTGTTTGCGTTCCGTGTCGCGGGGGTGGTAGACGATCAGCGGATCGTTGGGGTCAACCTGGCCGGTGACCGGGGTGGCGATGAGTTCGATCAGGCCGTCGACCTGGGCGGGAATCTGGACTTTCAGGTCGAAGTGGACCACCGCATTGGGAATGACGATGGGGTCGGCGGTGGCGGTGGGCCGGGGGAGTTCCGGCATCTTGGCAGCGACGTAGATCGGGCGACCGATCTCGGCGGATTTCGCAGGATCCGTGGGGTTCAACGTTTGCGGGGTGGTGGTGTTGCTGTTGCACGCCGAGATGGCGAGACAGAAACCACCGGCGATCGCCGTCCAGATTCGGGAACCGGTCATCGCAAACATCTCCGTGACGAGGGAGTCGGCCGAGCGGGAAGCTCTGGCGGGTTGTTGGGGATGCCGGCAGAGTTCGCGGTGGGCCGCGGTCCGGTCGGCGGGGGTTGCGGGGAATCCGGAGGTTGCCCCGGATCGGTCCGACAGATCAGAAGAAGAAGACGACCTTCTCGTAGAACCATTCCCAGACGCCGTGGAACATCGAGTAACCGAGGGCGTGATCGCCGCAGCGGATGCGGGTGTGCACTTCCTGGTTCGCCACGAAGAGCTGCCGGGGAATGTGTCGGGACGCGGGGAACTCGGGAAGGTTGACCCGGACGTAAGCGAGCACGATCGGATCGGACTGGTTGTGGTCGTCCCGGTTCGGAATCGCCTCGGCGGCGATATCGGAAGCGTAGAGTCGGCCGGGGTAGCTCGTGTCGGGGGCACTGGTCAGGAGCACGTCGACATCGAGGTACGGGGCCGGTTTGCCATTCTCGATCTTGTTCGGATCGGTTTTGTACATCCCGGGAGTCGAGAGGGCATTGAGGGTGTGCCCGATGTTTCGCTGGGGAATCTTGAGTTCGACCCGCCAGGGACCCTCGATGTAGCCCAGCCGCATAAGAGGCTCGTTGGGGCGGACCGTTTTGTGCGTCAGTTCGCTGTTGTTGGTGGCGGAGAGGACCATCCAGGCGGGTCGGCCGTCGGTTCCACCACGGACGTTGGCGTCGAACCGGTCCGCGTTGGCGGTCAGGAAGCCGGCTTTGCCCCGCCCGTCGACCAGGTTGTACATCGACCGCATCTGCGAGAGAAGCTCTCGCCGGGAGTTGACCGTCGCGAGTTCCTTGGCCCGGAGCTGGCGGAGTTCGTCGGTGCGTTCTCGCGGCAGGTTCGGGGCCGCGATCAAGGTGTCGTAGTCCGAGACGAGGTAGTTCGACTTGAGCATCTCCGCTTCGGCGGTGGTGTACTTCTCTTGCAATGTCGTCGAGAAGAGCTCGATGACCGGTTGCCCGGCCACGACGCGGTCCCCGGATTGCACCAGGATTTTGCGGACTTCCGCATCCGTTGGGGAGTAGACGTTCTTGACGTACTCGGGCAGGAATTCCCCCTTCGCTTCCATCTTGAGCGGGTAGGGAATGAGGACGAGGCAGACGGCGAGCAGGGCGACGAGGACGGCGGCTCCCATCGCGTACATGCGGTTCTTGCCGCCGAGGCCTTCCTGGATCTTGCCGAGCGGCCGCCAGAGGAAACCGAAGGGAATTCGCTTCAGTTCCGCGGCGTTGTACAGGGCCCCGGCGGCGTGCTTGCCCACCACCTCGAGCCGCTGGACCATCGGTTCCGTCTGTTCCGGCGGGTTGTAGCACTCGAGCAGAAGCACCGACCGGGCCGGCTTCTTCGGATCCTTTTCCCGCTCGTCACGGATCGGCAGAACCACCAGGAATTTCGGCTGGGTCTCGGCGAGGTACTCGTCCAGGGCGTAGGCCAGGTCGGGCGGAAGACCCTCGTCCTTTTCCCCCTTGTAGACCAGTTTCTCGTTGAGTTTCAGAACCGCGTTGAGCAGCGCCCGCATCCGGCGGACCTGGGTGCTCGCCTTCTCGACGACATCCGCCCCGGAGACGGCCTCGACGGTGACCTTCCGCCCGTGCCGCACCCCGACGCAGAGCCGATCGCATTCGACGAGGCGTTTCCCCTCGTTGGCGACGTGGTAGGCGACTTCCGTTGGATTCAGGCTGGTGTGGATGACCCGGGCAAAGTTCTCGATCTGGGAGTAGACCTTCTCGAGACCGCTGGCCTGCCGGGCGTTCGTGAAGGTGTGGTACTGGCTGGCGTACCCCGCCATCTGGAACGTGTAGTTCAGGAAGGTCGGGTACAGCCGGGCGTCGTGAGTCGCGTCCTGGAAGACTTCGAGCAGACCCAAAGACTGTTTTTCCGGGGTGACGATCGGTGCGAAGAGCGTCCAGTGGTCGGTGAGGTTGGCGGCGGGAACAGCCCCGGGCTCGGAGGTCATGCCGGTGAGGCGGCCCTGCGGCTCGATCATCACCGGGCGGGGCGGGTTGGCCTGGAAGACCTGGCGGAGAATCTCGTTGTGGCACTGCCGACCGCCACGCTTGCTATCGAGCCCCACCTTGTCCAGATTCACCTGGCAGGCGATCTGGAGGAACCCCTGCGGCGTCCGCAGCCAGACCGCGCCGGCGGGGGCGTCGATCGCCGACAGCGTCCGGTTCAGGAACTGCTGGTAGAACTCTGCCGGCGTCAGGCTGGAGCCCGACATCTTCGACGCGTCCTCAAACGCCTCGTCAATCGCCCGACTGTAGCGGGACCGCGCATTGGCCGTGGCTTCGGGAGACTCGGCAGGCTTGGTGCTCACGGCGAACCTCGGCGATTGCGAGAACTGAGAAAAATCGATATAGACGATGCCATCATACCTTCTCCGACCCTGCCGGAGCAAGCGGAGGGGGCGACGGCATCTTCCGGGCGGAAGCGCCGAAACTGCAGTGGAATTCCCGAGTTTCGGTCATTTCGCAATAAAGTCGCCCGTTCCACGGCTCAGAAATTTCCCAGATTCCGCACCGGGAACAATTGCAAAATCGAAGAAATTCGCACCTGTTGGCTCGAGAATCACCCCGGCGGGTGCTGATTTTCCCACGCCAGAATCGCCTGCATCAGGTCTGCGGCATCCATTTCTGGATCCGTCGGGAGGGGCCAGGCGAACCGCTCGACCCCGGCAAGTTGGACCGCCGCCCCGTGAGCTCGCTGCTCGCACCAGAGGAGCACGAAGCGGCCGATCGCTCGGGCACGCCGGCGCAGACGCGTCACCAGATTCGAGGCGTCGGTGTGGGTCCGGGCGGCCTCCGCGAGCAACTCCGCCCAGTCGACCACCCATTCCACCAGCATCCGGGCTTCCTCGTCGCCCAGACCCCGGGTCAAAGACTCGTCCCACAGCACATCACGGATCAGCGGATCGGCGGCAACAGGCATTTCCCCTCCGTCGGCTGCCGGGCGTGCGGCGAGCCGTGGACGCGGGATCGCTCTCTCGAACCGACGTCCCCCACGCCGGCTGATCCTGCTTCCGCGTCCGAACTGGGTTGTTGACTTCCTTCGGGAATCGCGAGTCGCCCGTATATCCACGCCTTCCGTCAGACGCAAGCGCGACTCGATCCGTTCTCTTCCGGGGAGTTTCCAAGTGGATCACTCGCTCCGGGGGTGCTGGCTGCGGTCACTCGCGGAGCGAGTGAGCTACCCTGGAACTTGAAACTGGACACACCCCCATCGGCCCGCTTCCACGGATCCGGAGTGGCGAGTAAACTACATTCATGTCTGCCACTGTGCCGCTTCCGACGCTCGCGAAACCGGATCCGCCTGCCGAGCGAGTTCCCCTTCTGGAACTCCCACCCGAGCAACTTCGGGGTTGGCTCGCGGAACGGGGTCAGCCACCGATGCGAGTGCGACAAATTCGCCGGTGGGTTCTCGCAGCCCGGGCCACCGACTTCGAGGAAATGTCGGATCTGCCGAAGAATTTGCGCCAGGAACTCACCAACCACTTCTGTGTCCTCGGAACCCGCGTCGAGCGGCACCTCGCCGCCTCGGACGGTACCCACAAGCTCGTCCTCCGACTCCGCGACGATCGGATGATCGAGTGCGTCCTGATTCAGGACGAGGGCCGGGCGACGGCCTGCATCAGCACTCAGGTTGGCTGTGCCATGGGCTGCGTCTTCTGCGCCAGCGGGATCAACGGCGTCGCCCGAAACCTCACCAGCGGCGAGATTCTGGAACAACTCGTCCGGCTGCGAAACCTTGTCGGAGCGGGGAACTCGGAGCGGGGAGCGGGGAACTCGGAACTTGGAACTGAGAACCCCCCGGCTCCGAGGCTTTCGCACATCGTCGTGATGGGCATGGGGGAACCGCTCGCGAACCTCGACAACTTGCTCGATGCCCTGGCCGTCGCGGGTGACAAACACGGCCTCGGAATCGGTGCCCGGCACGTCACGATCTCCACGGTCGGGCTGCCCGCGAAGATCCGCCGACTCGCGGACCTCGGGAAGCAGTACCACCTGGCGGTGTCTCTGCACGCCCCCAACGATGCGCTCCGAACCGAGATTGTGCCGACCAACGCGAAGACGGGAATCCCCGACATTCTCGCCGCCGCCGACTACTTCTTCGAGAAGACCGGCCGGCAGGTGACGTACGAGTACGTTGTCCTCGGGAAACTCAACGACCAGCTTCCGCACGCCCGGCAACTCGCGGGTTTGCTCCGCGGCCGGAAGGCTCACGTCAACCTGATACCCTGGAACGACGTCGAGGGTCTGCCCTATCGCCGACCTGCGGACGAGGATCTGACCCGCTTCATCGAGGAGATCCGCCGGGCCGGGGTGAGCGTGAAGGTGCGGAAACGCAAGGGCTCGGAAATCGACGCGGCGTGCGGCCAACTCCGCCGGGAAGCGGAAGCTGCGGCCATCGCCGGCAATCCCCAGGACGCCGAAATCACGCCGGATCTGTAAAACTACCTGCTCTTCCCTCTGTTCCCATCTCCGGGCGTCGAGTTCCGGTTGGGGGGCCGCCTTGGCGACCGGCCAGACCAGCGCGATGTTCGCCCTCCGCGACCCGGACATCCGGCTGATGCTCCGCGTCCGCGACGACGACCAGCCCGCGTTCGGGGAACTCGTCGAACGCTACCAGCACCGCCTCGTCGGCGTCATGCACCACCTCGTCGGCCACCGCGACGAGGCCGAGGATCTCGCCCAGGAAGTGTTTCTCCGCGTCTACCGCAACCGCAAGAAATACACCCCGCGGGCGAAGTTCTCCACCTGGCTCTTTACCATCGCCAACAACCTCGCCCTGAACTCGCTGCGGGACCGCCAGCGAAAGCCCGTGATTCCTCTGGACGTGCGGGAGTCGTCGTCCAGCGGCCAGTTCATGGCCGGCAACGTCCCCGGTGCCCGCGACGCCCCGCCGACGCACAACCTGCAGCAAACGGAACTCGCCGACGTGGTGCGGAAGGCGCTCGACGAGTTGAACGACCGCCAGCGGGTCGCCGTGGTGTTGAACAAGTTCGAGGACATGGGCTACGCCGAGATCGCGGAAGTGATGGACCTCACCGAGAAGGCGGTGAAATCGCTCCTGAGCCGGGCAAGGTGCAAGCTCCGCGAGGCACTGCAGGCGTACATCTACATGGACGGGGCACCACCCCTAGATACAACCGATGAAGATTCTGGTGCATGACCACCAATTGTGGAGAAGCCATGTTTGAATCCAACCGCGGGATACTGCTGTATCATGTGCCGATTGAATACATATATCGCAAGATTCGCGATTATCCGGTGTTTAAGGGCAAAAAGAAGCCCGTGACATTGGGTGTCAGCAACCTTGATTCGGGCTGGGTACTGGTCGGGATTCCGTCGGAGATGCCTCGATACGATTTCCACAATCTCGCGTGCTGGTTCTTCGGCGAAAGTGACGACCTTGAACCACATGCTTCAGATCAAGACCCAGATGTACCCGCTGAAAACGTCGTCGTTGTACTCTACACACACGAAACGGTCGAGAAGACCTATTACGCGATTGCTGCGGATGACAGCGATTCGGAGGACTCGATGGACATCATATTTCATGGGAGAAGGGACGACGGCAAGGGAGTGAAAATCAGCGTGATTGAGGACTCTGTCAAGCTGAAGAAGTCTGCTTTCCAGTTTACTTCATCAACATTGGAATATCTGTCGCGGCGTGGCGTTCCAAATGGTCTGATGCCTGGACCGAACGGTTTTCGATTTCATCCAACCGACGAGATTCAGATCGAGGTGAATACTTGAACTGCCATCCCGATTCCCGTGTGCGTCTCACTAAATGAGTCCTGACAAATGTCCGAATCCGCACTTCCCGACGACCCCGACCCGCCCGAGGACGCGGAACTGATCGCGTATCTTGACGGGGAACTCGACCTCGCAGAAGCCCGTGCCGTCGAGGCTCGTCTGGCCCGGGATTCCGCCGCCCGTGCCAAGGTGGACGCCTACAAGAAGACCTTCGACCTGCTCGATTTTCTGCCGCGAACCGAGCCGTCCCCGGATTTTGCGACGAAAACGCTGACAAAACTGCAACCGGTCCTGGATCTGCCCGCGACGCCGGCCAACTCGGACCTGACGCAAGTTCTGGTACCGGCCCCGTCTGGGTCGCAACCGGTGGTCGTGTATCCGCATCCCCACGGTTCGGGCTGGTTTGGAGGCGTCGCCTGGCTGCTGGCCGGGGTGGTCGCTGTCGCCGTCGGGTTCTTCGCCCACGGCTGGCTCGCCGGTGAGCAGGCACCCCCTCCCACCCGGGAACCCGACCCGCTCTCCGAGGCCGACCAGCGGGTCATCGACGCCCTGCCACTCTACCTCGGCGTCGACAACCTGGAATTCGCGAAACGGCTCGATTCCCCCGACCTGTTCCGACCCGAGAGCGTATCCCCACACGAGGAACCATCTCCGATCCCGACCGTTCCTCGGGATTCCCAGGCGAAACTGACCGCGCTCTACCTCCAGTTCCCCTCCGGCCGGCAGGAGCAACTCCGCACCCTCGACGCGGGCATCCGCCAGCTTCCTGCCCCGGAACGGACCCATCTTGTCCGGGTGCTCGAAACCTACGCCGACTGGCTCGATCGCCTTCCACCCCCGGACCGCAAGGAGGTGCTGTCCGCGGCCAATCCGGACGCTCGGGTCGCCGCCATCGCCCGGGTCAAGGAACGACTGTGGAAGGAGACGCTTCCGACGGTGGTCCGGGATCACCTCCGTTCCACCTCCGACACCACCGAGCGCTTCGGGCTTCTGAGCCAGCTCCGCTCGACGGAACTGGCGCGGCGGGAAGAGTGGGCGCTGGCCCTCCGCCAGTGGTCGAGCATGCCGCGCGGATCGGATGCCCAGCCGTGGCCGTTCTCCGACCCGACGGCCCAGCGGCAGATCGAGGAATTTCTCCGGGCGAGCTTGAAGTGCACCGTTTCCGGGAAGGAGTCAGCAGGCTGCCGGCTGACCCGCGACGAGGCTGCCGAGCTGCGTTCCCGCTACGAGGCCGCGACCCGGCAGGGGTACTGGCTCAACTACGCCGCCTTCCTGCACCAGCTCGAGGAGCGTCACCCCACCTTACCGGAACCCGCCGGAAAACTGCCCATTGTGAACTCCGCGGGGTTGCCCAAGGAACTTCTGAATGAGATCCAAAAAAAGTCGCGGATGGATCTCCGCCGACCCTCGTCGCTCGGAAAATGGCCCGAGTATGCACTCGAAGTTCGCCACGCGGCCGGCCTGGCAAAAGTGACCGTCCCCGACCTCGGCCCCGCGAAACCCGCCGAGTTTACAGAACATTTCCAGCAGTTCCTGGGCAAAACGCTCACGCCAAAACTGACGGAAACGGAAATCCACGGCTTGAAGAAGCTCGAGGGAAAGTGGCCCGAGTACCCGCGTCGGGTGATGGAACTCGCGAAAAAGAAGGATCTTCCCGTCCCCGGCCTGACGCTGCCCGGCAAACCGAGCCTGTGGGTCGAGTTTTTCGGCTCACCCCCCGCGAAATGACCGACACCGGCCCGGAACCTATCCCGCTTCCCCCGCCGATGCGAGCAACTTCTGCACGCCCGCCACAATCTCCGCTCGCTCATCCCCGGCCAGAAGCGGGTGCTCGTCGAGAAGCTGCTCTAGCGCCCCGCGGATGAGCAGCTCTGAGGTGGGGTCGCGGGGGTCGATGTCGAGTGCCTGGAGTTCCGCGATGAGCCGGGCGTGGACCTTCCCGACCAGTTCCTGCGGCGTGGGTCGGGGCGGACCGCCGGGTTGCTCGGCCAGTTCCCGGGCCAGCCGATCTTCCACGGATTCCGGGGGCGGCGGGAAGAGAAAGCGTGCCGCCAGAACGACCGTGACCGCGATCACCACCGCGACGGCCACCCACAGCAGCGGACTCGGAAGGTCGGCCAAGGTCAGCTCCACATCTGGAATCGGCCGACGGCCTCGAATGCACCCGGAATGTGCAATGCGATCGGTTCCTGACCCTCCGACGGCCAGGCCAGGGCCAGCACGTCGAACCGGACATTGACGTTGACGAGTTTCCGCCGTGCAACAAACCGCAGTGCCGCCGAAGTCAGCTTCTTCTGTTTCGGGAGCGAGATCGTCTCTGCCGCCATGTGCGGATTCTCGCCGGCGATGGAACGCACTTCCACCACGACGATCGTCGAACCATCCGGATCGACCGCGAGGAGATCGAGTTCGCCGCGCCGATCGGAAACGTTGGCCGCCAGGACCCGGAACCCGCGAGCTTGCAGAAACCGGGCCGCGAACCGTTCCGAGCGCTGCCCGAACCACCGCCGCCACATTGATCGGCGGGCAAATTCCGGTGGCGAAGAATCACGCGGGGACGCCAACATTCGCGAATCCCTCCGGTTTGCTGATGTTCGAAATTACACCATCCCGGCCCGGTGGGAAATCGTTTTTCCGGTGTTTTAGCGAATCCGCGCACCGCAGACCCCGTCCCTTTCCGGACTTGCCAGGACGGTCCCGAAAGATGAGAAATCGCTGGGAACGGCCGGAACGTTGAAACCCAAACTGCCTCTGCGAATTATGAATGGTGTGGAGTGCGACCGGATCCCACGCGGAGCCCGGCCGACACCACTCGCCCCAGGAGGCTGACGGATGCTGCGACTTTTCCCGCGAATCGTTCTGACCCTGCTCGCCGCCAGCATCTCCCGCCCCGGATTCGCGGCCGACAAACCCACCAGCGAACCGGTTGTCGACAAGCTCAACAAACCGATCACCGGCGTCACCATCACCGGCACCGACGGGAAAACCGCGGAACTTGCCGACCTCCAGGGCAAAAAAGGAACCGTCCTGGTCGTCCTCTGCTTCGACTGCCCCGTTTCCGCCAGCTACTCCGAACCGCTGACCGAGATGGCCCGGTTCTACGGCGACAAGGGGATCCGCTTCCTTGGCGTCGTCCCCGGCGAGGAACCCGCCCGAATCGCGAAACTGGCGAAGGAGTACAAGGTCGGATTCCCCCTCTTCGCCGACCCGAAACTGGCCGCCATCGAGGCGGTGAAGGCGACCACGACCCCGGAAGCGTTCCTGCTCGACCACAACGGCGTCCTCCGCTACCGCGGCCGGATCGACAACGCCTACTCCGCCCGGCTTCGCCGCAACTCGACGATCACTTCCCACGATTTGAGAGTTTCCCTCGAAGCCCTTCTGGACGGCAAGGATATCCCCGTCCCGGCGACGAAACCGATCGGCTGCCCGGTCGACCGTCGGGAAGGGACCCAAACCGCTGGGACGGCGAAGGTCACGTTCCACCGCGACGTGTTGCCGATCCTGCAAACTCACTGCCAGGGCTGCCACCGACCCGGCCAGGTGGGGCCGTTCTCGCTGCTGACTTACAAGCAATCCGTGAACTGGGCGGAGGACATCAAGGAATTCACGAAGTCGAAGAAGATGCCGCCGTGGAAGCCGACCGCCGGCGTTCCCTTCAAGAACGAGCGGAGCATGCCGGAAAAGGACATCGCCGTCCTGGCGGCCTGGGCCGATGCCGGCTGCCCCGAGGGGGACCCGAAAGACGCACCCGCCCCGGTCAAGTTCGCCGATGACGAGTGGGTCCACGGCAAGCCGGACCTGATCCTCACCCCGTCCGACGACTTCCACGTCGGGGCCGCCGGGAAGGATGTCTTCCGCTGCTTCGTCCTTCCCACCGGCCTGACGGAAGACACCTACGTCGTCGGGTACGAGGTCAAACCCGGGAACCCGCGGGTCGTCCACCACACGCTCAACTTCTGGGACCGCACCGGGAAAGCTCGCAAGCTGGAGAAGGACGAGCAAGACGCGAAGAAGCCCGCCAATGCCGCCGATCGCGGGCCCGGCTACTCCGTCAGCATGGGGCTGGGCTTCTTCCCCATCCCCGACGGCACCCGCCCGGACGTCCCCCCGATCGGCGCGATCGGCGGCTGGGCACCGGGGCAACAACCGGTCCAGCTTCCCGCCGGCACCGCCTACTTCCTCCCCAAAGGCGCTGACCTCGTCATCCAGACCCACTACCACCGCACCGGCAAACCCGAAACCGACCGCCTCCGCGTCGGCCTGTACTTCGCGAAGAAACCGACCGACAAACCCTACCAGTCGATCGTGATCAACGGCATGTCCCCGTTCGCGTCCATCCCCGCGGGCGAGGCCGCCCACAAGGCGAAGGGGAGCGTCTGGCTCGGCTCGGACGCCACCGTTTACAGCGTCATGCCGCACATGCACCTGATCGGCCGGAAGATCAAGGTCACGATGACACCGCCCGAATCCGAACCGATCACCCTCGTGGACATCCAGGACTGGGACTACAACTGGCAGGAAAGCTACTGGCTCAAGAAACCCATCCACGCCAAAGCCGGCACCCGCTTCGACGTCGAGGCGATCTACGACAACTCCCGGTCGAACCCCAACAACCCCAACAACCCGCCGAAAGACGTCCGCTTCGGGGAACAGACCACCAACGAGATGCTCTTCGGGTTCCTCGGGGCGACCTCCGACAAACCGGGGAAAATCCGGGTCCTGAAATCGCCGCCGCGGCTGGACAAACCGGACGCAAAGGACGCAAAACCCGCCGCCAAACCCGAGGCCAAACGCTTCGAGATTCCGTATCGCCTCACCGACACGAAGCACATCCTCGTCCGGGCGAAGCTCAATGGGAAAGGCCCGTTTAACTTCATCCTCGACACCGGCGCCCCGGCCGTCTTTATCCCGAAAAAGGTCGCCGAGAAAGCCGGCGTCAAACTCGGCGACGACGGCTGGGGCACCTTCGACAAATTCGAAATCGAGGGGGGGCTCGTCTCCGAGAAAGCCCGCACCCGCGTCGAGGATCTGTTCCAGCTCGAAGGGATGAACGGCCTCGGCCTCGCCGGCGTCGAGTTGCACGGCGTCATCGGCTACAACGTCCTTGCCAAGTACCGCATCACCTACGATTTCACCGCCGAAAAGCTGATCTTCGTGCCGCTCGAGTTTGATCCGCCGCCGATCAAGGGCGTCGGCAAGGGCGGACAGGGGGGCCTCGAAATCCTCGGCCCGGTGATGAAAATGCTCGCCGGATTCATGGGCATCACCCCGAATTTCCAAACCCGACACCGCGGATTCGTGGGAATCGAACTCGACGAGCGCGACAATGGCGTCTTCGTCAAATCCGTCCTCGAAGGAAGCCCGGCAGCGAAAGCCGGCCTCCAACCCGGCGACCAGATCCGCTCGGTTTCCGGCGTCGACATCGACGATCCCCGCGACCTCAAACGGGCGATGGCGAAGACCGCACCGAAAGACGCCGTCCAGTTCGTGATCAAACGCGATGGGAAGGAACAAACCATGACCGTGACGCTCGGGGAGGGCCTGTGACCATGCCGTTTCTCGCCACCATCGCGACCCTCGCGATCTCGATCACCGCCCCCGCCGAGGCTGTCAAGCCCATCGTCGTCCCCTTCCAGACCCTTCCGTCCCGGCACATCGTGCTCGACGTGAAGATCAATGGAAAGGGACCCTACAAGCTCATCTTCGACACCGGGGCCCCGCTCAACCTTGTGAGTTCGAAACTCGCCAAGGACGCCGGGCTCAAAACCAAGGGGGGCGGATTCTTCGGCGGCCCACCGACCGCAACCGCCGACCCCATCAAGATCGGCGACGTCACTGCGGAGAAGGTCCCGGTCATGGTCATGGATCACCCCACCGTCAAGGCGATCTCGACCGCCTTCCTCAAAGAGCACGGCCCCATCGAGGGAATCGTCGGCTTCCCGTTCTTCGCCCGGTATACGATGACGATCGACTACCAGGCGAAGACGATGACCCTTACCCCCAGCGGCTACAAGCCGGGCGACTACATGCAGGATCTGGTCGCCCGGCTCACGACTGCCGCCGAGGCCGGGAAGGATCCGAAAGTCGTGGTTCCCGCGGGAATGTGGGGCTTCGCCGTCTCGAAACCCGAGAAGGACGAGGCCGGCGGCGTCGTGGTGACGAGCGTCTCCGCCGCCAGCCCCGCCGCCACCGGTGGTCTCAAAGTCGGCGACCGAATCCTGACCATCGACGGTCGCTGGGCGGATACCGTTTCCGACGCCTATGCCGCCGCCGCTCTCGTCAAACCCGGCCGGAAGGCGACCCTCGTCCTGATCCGGGATGGGAAGGAAACGCGTGTCGAAATCACGCCCACCAAGGGGTTGTGATCCCGGCGGATTCCGGAGTGGTCATCGCGGATCGAAGATCCAGAGCCGGCACGTCAGGCTGCCGTTGAAGAATTCCGTCGAACCGCTCGCCTTCCACGGCACCCGCTTGGCGAGGTACGAGTTCGATGTGAAGATGGCGAGCCGCCAGCCGGGCCAGAAGTCGTGGACGGTCTCGCCGATCGCCCGGTAGAGCGGAGCGAGTTCCGTTTCCTCGCCGAGTCGCTCGCCGTACGGGGGATTGCAGATGACCCACCCCGGCGGGCCAGCGGGTGGCCGGGCGTGTCGCACATCCTGCCGCTCGAACGTGACGGCGTGCCCCACCCCCGCGGCACGGGCATTTCCCCGGGAAAACTCGATCGCGTCCGATCGCTCGTCGGAGCCGACCACCGGGAAAGGGAGGTTCGACTTCACCCCCCGGCGGGCTTCCTCGCGGACGGCACACCAGATTCCGCGGTCGAATTCCGGCCAGCCGTAGAACCCGAACCACTGGCGAGTCAGACCCGGTGGCCGATTCAACGCGATCCACGCCGCCTCGATGGGGAAGGTCCCGGAGCCACACAGCGGATCCGCGAGCGGGGCGGAACCGTCGTACCCGAGGTGGAGCAGCAACCCGGCCGCGAGTGCCTCGTTGAGCGGAGCACGCGATTGCACCGGCCGGTATCCCCGCTTGTGCAGGGAATGCCAGGACGCATCGAGGCTCAGCACCGCCTCGTCCCGGGAAATGTGGAGATTCAACCCGATCGCCGGGCGGTCGGTGTCGACGCTGGGTCGCCGACCGACCCGCTCGCGGAACTGGTCGCAGATCGCATCCTTGACCCGTCGGGCGGCGTACTGCGAGTGCGTGATCCCGGAATCGCGGACGTTGCAATCCACCGCCAGCGTGTGTTCCGGCGTCATGTATTCGGACCAGTCGATGCTTCTCACCGCGTCGTATAACTCGTCCGGGTTCCGGACACGAGCTTCCAGGACGGGTCGGAGGATGCGGACGGCCGTGCGAAGCCAGAGGCTCGCTCGGTAAACGAGGATCGGCTCGCCGGCGAAGCGGACCCCACCCCGACCCGGTTCCACGCCCGCCGCGCCAAGGGAAGACAATTCCCGGGCAAGAATCGGTTCCAACCCGCGAGCACAGGTGGCGAAGTAGACAGCCATCCGGTCAGGTTACAGGATTCCCGCCATCACGACTCTGGCAGCTTGCTAAGGTTAGCCCGACGTGAGCGAGGGCTCGACAAATTCCTCGCTCACCACACGGCTTCACGGCAGCATATCTCCAATCCGAACAGGCGAGTTCGGTGCCGCCACCGGGGCAACGGAATCCGCGGGGCCGAAAATGTGTGGGTTTCTATACGCCACGACGCCCGGGGGAAGCGACGGCGGGTCACAGTGACGGCGGTGAGTATAGAAATGGGTCGCCTCTCTTCCATTTCAGGGCAGCAAATCTGCCACAGGAAGAGTCGAAGCCGGTTCGGCGAGTGGCGCGATGCTTGCAGTCCGGGCGTGTATCGTGTGAAGCTGATAAGCGTGCCCGAACCGAGCCGACGAATCCGGCACAGGATCGCGGAGGACGTGAAGAACCTCAGCGATAATGTCGACCACCCAGTAATCTGCGATGCCGGCGGCCGCGTAGAGATTCGCCTTGTCGCCGAGGTCATAGCGAAGGGTGGTGTCTGCCACTTCGACCACAAGAAGAGCCGTCGTCGGATGGGTCGGGTTCGAGCGTGGCGGGCCGGCAACAATGACCAAGTCCGGTTCGGGATCGTGTTGCCCCAGAAGCCTCATCGGCAACTGGCAGCGGAGGGTATACCCCGTTGCGAACACGCTTGCGAGTGCGTAACTCGTGAGGACGACGGCGTGGGCGTGTGCATCCTTCATCGGAGACATCTGGAGCACCTCGCCGTCGATAAGCATCACCCGTTGACCGTCGAAGACGCCCGCGTCGGCGGCACGCATGTAGTCGTCCCACGACCAATGAAACGGCCGGGGTGCGACGGTCGATGCAGGTAGAGTCGCGGATGCGGACATGGGTTGCCTCCTCCCTGCAGCGTACCGTCAGGATTTGCCGAGAACCAGATCGACGACCCAGCAACCGCGGACGTGCGGTCAAGGCAGCATATCCCCAACCCGAACCGGCGAGTTCGGTGCCGCCACCGGGGCAACGGAATCGGCGGGGCCGTAGACCAGTTGCGTCCGATACGCCACGCCGCCGGGGGGAAGTGGGGTTGGGTCGCGGAAGACGAGGAGCCGCCGGCCTTCGAGGTCGAGGACCCAGTAATCGGCGATGCCGGCCGTCGCGTAGAGTTCCGCCTTCACCGTCGTATCGAAGGTGAGCGAACTATCGGCGATTTCAACCACCAGCAACGCATGAGTCGGCGTGTCGGAGTAATCTCGCGGCGAACCGGGAACGATCGCAACATCCGGCTCGGGTTCGTCCGGGTCGAGGTTCAACGGGACCTGCGAGCGGATGTAAAACCCCGGCCCGAACGTTGCCCGCAACACATCGGCCGTCAGGGCGATCGCACACGCGTGCGGCTCCCGCATCGGGCTCATTTCGATCACCTCGCCCCGGATGAGTTCGACACGACGATGTGCGAAAAACCCTTTTTCCCCGAGGCGGTGATACTCGTCGCGGGTCCAGCGGATGGGTCGGGGCGGGATCAAAATGGTGGCCATCTTCGGATTCTACATTCAAGATTTGCCGAGAACCAGATCGAGGACCCAGCACCCGCGGACGTGGGGTCACGGCAACAAATCCCCAACTCGGATCGGCGAGTTCGGTGCCGCCACCGGGGCAACGGAATCGGCGGGGCCGTAGACCAGTTGCGTCCGATACGCCACACCCCCGGGGGGAAGCGGGGTCGGGTCGCGGTAGACGAGGAGTCGCCGGCCTTCGAGGTCGAGGACCCAGTAGTCGGCGATACCCGCGGTCGCGTAGAGTTCCGCCTTCACGGTGATGTCCAGATCGAGCGAAGTATCCGCGACTTCCAGGACGAGTTCCGCGGTCGTGGGGTGCGACGTGAGGTAATCACGTGCGGCCCCTTTCACGATCGCGACATCCGGGAACGGGTCGGTGTCGAGACTCAGGACGAGGGGGAGTTGCACCCGGGGGTGAAACGCGGTTGCGAATGCGAGGCGAAGGACTTCAATCGCGAGGGTGACAGCGACGGCGTGGGGTGGGTTCATGGGTCCGAGTTCCCAGACGGTGCCTCGAAGCAGAATCGCCCGGCGACCGTCCCAGTGGCCGGCTTCGCGGACGTTGTGGAACCGTTGAACCGTCCAGACGGTCGGCCGCGGGGTCGGGACGAGAGCGGTGAGTGTGGACATCGTTTGCCTCCTGTCAGCAGCGTACCGTCAGGATTTGCCGAGCACCAGATCGACGACCCAGCAGCCGCGGACGTGCGGGCCGGGTCCGCGGCAGTGGGACAGGATGTCGGCGTGGTCGCAGCCGGCGTCTTCGAGGGCGTCCGCGAGGACGGGCAGGTTGCCGAATGCGCGGTCGGCGTAGATCGTCTCCGCGATGCCGAGGACGGTTAAGGTTCGCCACTCGGGGGCAAACGTCACGGGGCGGAAGGGGTTGCCGAAGATGTCGCGGATGCACGCCATCTGGTCGGGAATCGCACCCTTTACTGAAGCTCGGATCATGCGAATAAAGTTACTAATCGAGCGTTTCGCACTGATCTCCCGCCAACCGTTGCATGCATCCTGCATCAACTGAAAAGTGGCGACTGTGGTATCGTACTGTGATTGAGTTATCCCGCTCCGTAACCCTCGCGGACCTAGCCGATGAGCTTGGACGTTTTCCCAAAATCCACGCAGGTCATTGTTTCTGACAGCGAGTTCCTCCGGAGTCGTGGTCTGATCCGCCAGCTTTTCGAGCGTTCGCATCGCTTTCCAAACGCCAACAAGAAACCGCGACCTGACTACACGACTACATCCAACACCGACCAGCAAATATCTTCGCGATGATACACCATTAACCAATTCAAACAGTGCCTCTGGAGTCGAGCAATGCTCCCAAAGAGCAGACTTCGGAACGGTCTCCTCTTCCATCACACCTTCCCCAGCGTCGCCTTCGCCGACGATACCCGTTTTCACGCACTCGATTGCAGTGCTGTCAGCATCGAATCGAGAACAAGGGATTTCCTCTGGCTCATCACACGGGCATAGAGGTCGTTGACCACGAGATAAGTCGGCTCGACGGGGTTGTCGATGGTGTAGTCTTCCACAACGAGCCCGTCGCCTTCCAGAATGTAGACTTCGTAAATCGGCTTGCTCTCACCAGAAACCTCATCGTGCAACGTGTCTTGCTGGATGCGTAAGACTCCGTTGCCGATCTTGGTGCGAATGACTTGCTCGCCGTGAGGGGTTTGCCATTCGATCCGACCCGCCAGAGTTCGCTCGGCAGCCAGTTTCAGAATCGTCGCCAGCTTATCGTCCATCGCTGCCGCCCTCCAATATGTGACCACGAAGCCGAGCTTCGATGATGGCAATGCCCTTGATCCAGGTGTCCAGTTCAATCAACCGTGCGTCGCTGACCCGTACTGTCTTCGAGCTTGGGGATGCGGCCTTTCGGACAGCGATGACAAGCGTGGTGAGCCCTTCAATCACTCGGGCGACCAGTTCCGTGTCTTCGGGAAGCAGGGACAGATGCGTCCGAGACAACCGAGCGAGATAGTGTTCCGCGTCGTCGATTCGGGTCACTGCGATTGCCCAGTCCGATTGCCGAATGGCTTGCCTCGCATCTCGCATACATCGCAACGCTTCGGATGCATCATTCTGGATCACGGCGACAACGAGGCGATGAATCAAGCCCGTCGTTTGCTTTTGCGCATCCGCAATCCGCTGCTGCAAATCGCGTTTTGCCAGCCACCACGAAAACCAGACCGACCCGACGCCAATGAACAGACCAACCACCCCGATGGAATCGTAGACATTCGGCACTTTCCAGAATGATTCTTCAGGCATGCGGCGACTCGTTCGAGTGATGTGATTCTACCACACTCGCGAATTTCTCTTCTACACCTTCCCCAGCGTCGCCTTCGCCGACGCGAGCAGTTCCCCATCATCGTTCGACTCCAGCGCCGCGAAGTGGCCGGCGATGCGGCGGTACGACAGTTTCAGGAAGTAGCGGCCGGCGGACACGTCGGCGAACGGGTCGCTGACCGTGCCGTTCGACGCCGCCTTCTGGAGCAGGAAGTCGAGCCGGCTGAGGACGCACGTCGCCGCGTACAGGTCGATGGCGATGTCCGCGATCCGCTCGTGGACGAGTTGCGCCTGCACGAACGTCGCCTCGTCCTTGAGCCGCAAGAAGACGTGCGGCAACGTCGTGCCGAACTGCTTCACCAACGCGCCGAGCGTGCGGGCGTCGTCGAACAAATCGGGCGTTGCCACCGGCACGTGCGGGGTGCTCGCCACCCAGGGGACGACCAACTTCGCCCCGGCACCGATGCCGCCGAAGATCTTCCGGAGGCTCCATTTCCCGGCGAACAGGTCGTCTCGCAACCCCTTGAGGTACTCGCCCGGTGCCCGGCAACCGACTACCGCGACGAACGCCTTCAGCACGTCGTTTGCCCCCTCGCCGATCGTGTTGATGCGGGCGTCGCGCATCCAGCGTTCGAGCGGCTGGTCGCAGAAGTACCCCTTGCCGCCCCACACCTGGATCGTGTCGTTGACGATCGTCCAGAGGTGCTCCGTCGCGAACACCTTGAGGATGGCGGTTTCCAGCATGTAGTCGTCGGCCCCGCGGTCGATGAACGCGGCACACTGGGCCGTCATCGCCTCCATCGCGAAGGTGTGGGCCGCCGCGAACGCGACTTTCTTCTGCACGAGTTGAAACTCGGCGAGCGGTTGCTGGAACTGCACCCGCGTCTTGGCGTGGTCGACCATCGCCTTCAGGCAGACCTTCGCGTGGCCGGTACACGTCGCACCGAACGTGACCCGGCCGTAGTTCAGAACGGTGAGCGCCGCCTGAAGCCCGCGGCCGATCTGGCCGAGGATGTTTTCCTTCGGCACGCGAACGTCCGTGAATTTCATCTTGCCGGTGGCGGTGCCGCGGATGCCGCACTTCTCGGCGCGAGCTTCCACCACCTCGAAGCCGGGCATGTCCGGCGTGACGAGGAACGCCGTGACCTTCGTACCGCCCTTGCCGTCCGGGGTGCGGGCCATCACGGTGAGCACGTCCGCGATGCCGCCGTTGGTGATGTAGTGCTTGATTCCGTTGAGGAGGTACGCCGATCCGTCCTCGGTGGGTGTCGCGGTGGTGCGGACGCCGCCGGCGTCGGACCCGGCTTCCGGTTCGGTCAGCGCGAACGCGGCGAGCTTCGTGCCGTTCAACAGGCCGGGCAGCCACTTTTCCTGCTGCTCCTTCGTGCCGAACAGCACGAGTGCCCGGCAGCCGATGCTGTGGTGCGCGTTCACGAAAACGGCTGTGCTGGCGCAGTGTCCGCCCAAAATTTCCATCGTGCGGAGGTACTGCTGCTGGTTGAACCCCATCCCGCCGTATTCCTTCGGGATGGTCATGCCGAGCACGCCGAGGTCGCCGAGGCCGCGGACGACTTCGTCGGGGATGCGAGCCTCGCGGTCGATCTTCATGTGGTCGATGTGGGCGTCGGCGAAGGCTTTGACCTTCGCGGTGGCCTGGTCGGCGGCGGCCTGCTGATCTGCAGGCAGCGTCGGATACGGGAAGAGCAGGTCGCCGCGAACCCGGCCGTAGAACAGGGATTTCGCGAACCCGAGTTTGTCGGCCCCGGCGAGAAGTTCCTCGACTTGCTTTTTCTGCTCAGCGACTTGCGATGCGGTCAGGGCCATGGAAGAACCTCGAAAAATGGAGGTGGGAAAGGCACCGGGCCGCCAATCCCACAAATGGGTTCGGCGGCCCGTTTCCGGTATTCTATGCCTCGATCAGGGTAAAATGCAGGTGGTTCGCGAACGGAAAGGAGTCTATAAATCGAACACTCTACACACGACCTTTTTTCGGGAACGGAACGTTGGCCACGAAATCGAAAAATGGGCCTCCCCCTCTTTCACCGGAACTGACTCCGCCAGCGGGGATGGATCAGGAACGGATTCGCCGGGCGGTTCGGGAACTGCTTGCGGCCATCGGCGAGGACCCGGACCGCGAGGGGCTTCTGGAGACGCCTGACCGCGTGGCCCGGATGTACGCGGAGGTCTTTTCCGGGCTGCACACGGACCCGGCGCAGTTCCTTCAGAAGACGTTCACCCAGCAACACGACGAGATGGTTCTGGTCAAGGACATCGAATTCGCGTCGTGCTGCGAGCATCACCTGCTGCCATTCATCGGGAAGGCGCACATCGCGTACCTTCCCGACGGGAAAGTCGTGGGGCTGAGCAAACTGGCCCGGGTGGTGGAAGCGCTCGCCCGTCGGCCGCAGGTGCAGGAGCGGATGACCGAGGATCTGGCCGAGCTCATCATGCGGGAGTTGAAGCCCCGCGGGGTCGGCGTCATCCTGGAAGCGTCTCATTCGTGCATGACGATCCGCGGCGTCCGCAAACCCGGTGCGATGACCATCACCAGTGCCTTGCGGGGAATCTGCAAGTCGAACCCGACCACGCGGGGGGAACTGATGTCCCTCGTTTTCGGGGGCCGGTGAGGAATTGGTTCCCTAGAACTCAAGCGATCGGAATCCCAGCATGTCACTTCCTGACCTTCGTTCACGTGTCGAGGATGCGTTGCGGGTGCACGCGGCGCCGGCGATGGCACTCGATGGAGGGGGAATCGAGGTGGTCGAGGTCGCGGATGGGATCGCGTCGGTGCGGCTGTCCGGGGCGTGTGCCGGGTGCCCCGCGACGATCATGACGCTCATCACGGGGCTCGAGCACGAGCTTCGCAAACACGTCCCGGAAGTCGACATGATCGAGGCGGTGCCCTGAGCGGAGTCCGGAACGGGTCACAGGTCACTGGCCGACGGCGGTTTTCCTGGGCTCTGCTTTCTTCGGCTCGTCTTTCTTCGGTTTCTCCCGCGGAAGCAGCTTCGGAAGGTTGGCGATCCGCAACGCCGCCACCGCGACGCACTGCGCCCCCTGCACAAGGTTGTCCCCCTTCGCCTTGTCGAACGTGTCGGACTGGGTGTGGTGCGTGAGGCGGTACTCGTCCATGTCCTGCGGGCAGGCGAAGCCTGGGACGCCGACCGCTTCGAAGGAGAGGTGGTCGGTGCCGCCCATGGAGGCGAGGTCGACGCCCTTCCAGCCCGGGAGGGACTTGAGCGTGACCAGTTCCGGTTCGAGGACCTTGCGAACCGCGTCTCGGCCCTGCAGCCCGAAGCCCTGAACGACCCCGGTTCCCGTGTCGTGAACGAGGGCCGCGGACATTTTGGACATCGTCTCCTTGTGTTTCTTCGCGAACTGCTTGGAGCCGTGGAGCCCCTGCTCCTCGCCGGAGAAGAGGACGAACTTGATCGTCCGTTTGGGTGGGAACCCCGCTTTCGCGAGGGCGGCGACGGTGCGAGCGACTTCGAGAACGACGCAGCTTCCGGTGCCGTTGTCGGTGGTGCCGCTGGCGAGGTCCCAGGAATCGAGGTGAGCTCCGACGACGACGTACTCGTCGGGTTTCTCGCTGCCGGTGACTTCGCCGACGGTGTTGTAGACGGTGACGGGGCCGGGGATGAACTTGTTGGAGATTTCGACCTCAACGCGGGTGGGCGGGCTTCCGGGTCGGGTGGCGAGTCGGTGGAGGAGGGCGTAGTGCTCGTGGGCCATGAAGACGGTGGGCATCGGGTCCTGCGCGGTGCCTCGATCCCCTTCCCGCCAGGCCCCGGTCGTGACGAGCAAGCCGTGCGGTTTGCCCGCGTCGGTGACCAGAACGCCGGCTTCCTCGGCTTTGAGGAATTCCGACACTTCTTTCCGGAACGCCAGCATCTCGGAAAGGGATGAGCGGGGCGTTTCCTTCGGTGAGGGACCGATTTTGGTTCCGGAGCTTGGCGTGTCGGTTCGCGGGCGAGGCGGGCCGTACGACAGGTCGGTGACCGGCTTCACGTCCGTCGGGGCACCGCGGAGGACGATTGCGTTGCGGAGCTTCCCCTTGAACTTGGCCAGGTCTTCCTTGGTCTTGACGTCGAAGAGCACAACCGGGCCGGTGATTTTGCCGGGCGTGCCGGGGGTCCACCCGCGGGCGGCGATGTCGAGGGTCCGGCCGGTATCAGGCTCGACGATCCGCATCTTCGCGGTGCCCCGCTCCCAGCCGACCGGAATTTCCCAGGGTTCGAGGCGAACGTTGACCAGCCCGTATTCCTTCATGCGGTCCGCGGCCCAGCGGTTCGCCTTTTCCAGATTCGCAGATCCCGTCAGCCGGCTGCCGATCTCGTCCGAGAGATGTCGAAGGTTGCGGAGGAGCTCGTTCCGGTGTCGAATTTCCTCGATGACCTGGCGATCCAGCGTGGAAGCGGTGGCGGCTCGCGGCGGCGGGGCGAGTTCGATCGCGGGAACAGCCGAGAGACAACACAGCAGTACGACCGACGACATCAGGGTACGGCAGGACATCGCGTTCCACGCTCCGAAATAGCGGAAGTTTGGCGGGATGGAGAGGAACTGGGCTCCGACGGCGATGGGGACTTCGCCGACTTGACTGAGGCCCATCTTACACCGGAGTCACCGGGCTTCGCAACCAGTCGACCGCGGAGGGGGGTGTCCCTGCGTATTGGGGCATCTGACGGGAGGGCGAGGCTCCCGCCGAGCCGGACTTCCTGCCCGA
>CAZKIQ010000066.1:0-29162 GCA_964552815.1 uncultured Alcaligenaceae bacterium
GGGTTGGCCCGATGACCGAATCGCGAGCCGCGTGGACACGTCGGTGGTCCCGGCTCCCGACGAGCGTGTGGGCATTTTCCACCCACACCCCCTCGACGCGGTGCAGGAAGCACCGCCGGGGGCAGAAGAGCAGATCGTTGAGGGCGGAGAGGGGCGGGTAATCTTCCCCGCCCTCGGCAACTTGCGGAAGTGTGATCACGAAATTACCCCACGAGGCGATGCAGGGTCACGCCTTTCGGCGGTTCGCCGACTTTCACCGAGTATTCCTTGAAGCTTCGGGGAGCCTTGTCTGCCCCGAGTGCCGGGACGTCAATCAGGTCGAAGAGTTCGTGGGCGGGGGCATTGCCAAGCATGGAGTCGTGTTCAAAGACGTAGAGCCCGCGGGTGGCCATGAGGCCGCGGCTAGCGGAGCGATCGATCTCCCACATGGTCCCCTTGAGCGCGGCCCAGAGGAGTTGCAAGTCCGCGTCGGAGAACCCCGTATCGCGGGCGAGGTAAGGATTGACGAACCCCGAGCATCGGTAGAGCCCATACGGCACGGTGTTCTTGCGACCCATGGTGCCGGTGATGGAACCATCGCTCTTCGCCTGGTCTTCGGCTTCTTTTGTGGTGGTGATCGCCTTGCGTGTGATGGAGTATTCCAGCGGTACGATGGCATCAATCGACCGAGCAAAGGTCAGTTGCACCGGCCCTCGAACTTGACCGGCGTTGGCCCCCGTGGACATCACGGCACCGAACGTGCGAATGTCAAAGAACTGCTGGCACATCCATTTCCTGGCAACCTCCGTCTGGTCGGCCTTCTTCTTTGGATTGTCCTCAGGCTTCTTGGGCTTGTCGGTCTTCGGGTCAATTTCAATCTGCTGCTGCTCGAAAGCTTTCGCAATCTGCTTGTTCAGAATCCGCGATTCGTAGACTGCATCCTGAGTCTGAAAGAAGAGATCCATCCCTGGTTCAGCGGGTGCGAGCACACTCACTGCATTCCGCACTTTACGCTTCAGACAGCCGTCGGTGACGATGCCCTGGAGTGATTGGGGGTCTATCCGGGGCAAGTTGCCGGCGTCCGGGTCGCCGTTCGGATTGCCATCCTGCACATCGAACAGAAGTACGAAATCATACCGCTTGGAAACTGGCGTCGTGTGGGCCATGAAGGTGTTCTCCGAGTGGGTGATGGGACGGTGAATTACTGGACTTCGGACTTGGAGGCTTTCTCTTTCTTCCGATCCGCTGCCTCTTCGAAGCGTTTGGCTTTCTCGTGGTAATATCCGAGGGCGAAACGTCCCTGATCCTGGAGGCTCAGCCGGGCGGGCGGCGGGGCGGCCCCCAAAAGGCCGAGAATTTCCATCAAGCGTCGTTCGAGCGAGACGTATGCACCGGGTTTGTCGCCACGCAGCTTGCGGAGGTGATTTCGAGCATTGTCTTGCAATCTCCCGACCACCATCGCTGGCGCGGAGCTAACTGTGCCATAAAACTTGTCCACCACGTTCGCGTTGACGTCGCCGAGGGCGGCGTACTGGATCTGCTCGAAAACTGCGAGCAGTCGGCCGTATACATATGCCGGGTGCTTTTCATCGGGGTCGAGTTGTTCGGACACGGGAATGCCCCTCCGGATGAGTATGAGTTTGACAAGTGCCATGCGACTGGCTCGAAACGCTTCGGAGCCTTGCGCGATCAATCGCTTGAGGCAGAGTGCCAACAGGGATTCTGACACCGGGCCACCGGTCAAGGCTGCGGTCAGAAGACGCTCGCCGGTGTCGGGGGCGACCGCGTCGGAATCGAAGGCGGTCGCAAGTGCGAGTTGCCAGAGGGGGAATTTCTCATTCGAACTTCCGCTGCACTCCTTCGACGTGTCGGCGATGCGGAGGTCATCGAACCACTTTGCCACATTCGATTTCGCTGCGGGCAGGGTGGTTTCGAGGTAGCCCCGTACAATCGCACGGGCCGAGTTGCCGGAAAGAGCCAGGAGGTAGAACGGTTCGGAGTCGACGGTCAACGCTGCATTCTTGCCCGACGCCACGCTTCTCAGCAGCACGTTCAGCGGTTCGTCGACGGGATCTTCCAGCAGACTGACGAACCCGGTATCCCTGGCTTCCTTCGTCCAGTACAGAAATGCAGTCCCGCCGACGACCAGTTTCGATTTCCCGCCGCGTACCTTCATGCTCGGGAGGGCATTCTTCAACAACGCGTCGAGTGCCCGGAGATACCCGTCGGCGGCGGCGTACCCCACCCCGGCGTTCGCGGCCCCATCGAGCCCGTAATGGCCGAACGCGGGCTTGTCGAAACTGATCAGGCTGACGCCGACGGACATGCCACCTGGCACGCCCTGCAATTTGCTCGGGTGCGAAGCAGGAAGGGGCCCGACGGTCCCTGTCACCTGACAAACGCCGAACGGACCGGTGTCCTTCTTGCTGGCGTTCACGCCCGCGAAGTAATCCGCATACCAGCGTCGGAGCCAATCTTCTTCCAATACCGTTCGGCCCCCGCTCGGGTGGTAGGCGAAGGTCACCCGATCCGTGAGTGCCGGTTCCTCCTTGCCCACGTCTGCTCGGATGCGTTCTGTGAACTCGTCCAACCGGCGGCCGAACGCCTGCAATCCGCGGAGTGCCGGATCGTTGGACTCGTTCGCAGCTCTATCGATCTGTTCCCAGAACGTCTTGCGACTCGCGTCCGCTTTTTTCTGGTCCTTCTGGTCGATCACCAGCGGCAGGACGCGGGGGAGCGTGTCCACGAAGAATCGGGCGAATCCCTGATTCGCGGTGCTCCCGTGGGGACGCGGCACCTTCAGTGGTCGACCCTTGTCTGGTACCTGTTTCGCCGGCGACCCCTTCTTTTTCGACTCGACCGTCTGCATCCCGCGGATGCTGTTGAAGCCCAAATACCCTCCGTTCTCGTCCACGAGTACCACATACGGCACCGGCAACGTTTCGAACGCCGGGTCGTCGAGGAGGTTTTCCCTCACCGCGAGTTCGTAGAGTCGTTGCAGAATCACTTCTCGCCTCCCTCGGCGTCCCAGCCGTGAATGCGGATCGGGTTCGGGCCCTCGGTGTCGCAGTGAAGGACGCCGTTCGTCACCTTCGCATCGAAGAACCCGGGACGGTTTCCTTTCGAATCGAACCGGATGTCGTAGAGCATGAACCCGAGCGATTCGGTCCACCCTGTGAGTATCTCGTCCGTCTCGGTAGATACGGCGAACATGGCTGCGAACTCCCGGCAGCCAAGGTACGGGCGGTGGAAGCACTGCCCCTTTCGAACCCGACGTTTGAACATCTCGGCGTATTTGACCTCCGTGTCCGGGCCGCGGTCTTCGTCGTCTTCCGGGCGGATTCGGGGTTGATTGGCCTTCGCGGTCAGGACCGGGCTGGCGTCGATGCGGTAGGCGACGTGGTGGAGCATGAGGGTGTTCCGTTGGGTGCGGTTCTGCCCCTGGGCCCCTTCCCGACCGGCCGAGTCGACCAGGTACGGCTCGAAGGAGTTTGGGTCGGCGATCCACCCACTCACGGTGCGGGGGGCGATGGTGCCCTGGATTTCGTTCCTTCGCACGCCGATGAGTCGGTAATGCTTGCTGGCGACGGCTTGTGGAAAGTCGGTGGGGAAAGTGCGGGGCCGGAGAGCCGTGATCTTGCGAACGTGCCAGCGCATTTGCGGCTTGAAAAGGATCGCGTCGAGCACCCCCCGGGCCGCAGAGGGCGTCATGAACGGGTAGCTCAGACGTTCGACGGAGAGTTCCGGCCGGGTGAACAGCGCGTACTCCCCCCAAACAGTGACGGAGACTGGGGGCGACATCAGTTTGAATCCCGGTGGAGTGAGGGTAATTTTTGCTGCTTTCGGAGTTGAACGAGTCTCCAGATCAAAGCATCATCACTGAGGTGCTGCTTCGTCGTTTTCGAGAGCTTATCCAGGAATAGTTCCCGGAGAGGTAAGAAACACGCGATGCGGTCGGCTGGCAGGCGTAACTCGGTGAACACGCGAACGAGGTCTTGATCAAGATCAGGGTTGTTCATCATCGGCTCCATGAGTTAATACCTCTTGGGCAACTTTAGCCTCCAGGATGGGGCAAATCCAGCCCCTCGCGGCATTTTTCGCCGCGCGGATTGAAACCACGATGTATTAACTCATTCACCCAAATCAGCTTGTGTCGTTCGCCAAGCTGAGATTTTTCTCTTTCACACGATCAGTTCATCGAGTCCTTCCGCAATCAGCCCTATGCCCGGGTCATATTTTCCTCGCCAGATGCGAATTTCGATTTCCTCCCACTGCTCGATATTCCGATAGAGGTTTTCCCACAGACTTCGAAATACATTCACCTGGAACGGGGCCAAGGCGCGAAAGTTTGCACGGTTCGGGACTTGTCGAACCTGGTTCAAGAGTCCTTCGATCTCCGCTTCGCGTTCCTTCCACGTTGCCACGACCACGGGTACGGTATCCTCGTCAATCAGTTTGTACGACTGGGCAACACTATCGAACTTCAGTCCTGCCCGCATCCCCACCACATTTTTTGGATCGAGATTTCCCGTCCAGTAGAGCCGACGGAAGTAGTCGAGCATTTCGTCGGGCGAATCGACTGTGGGTTCCTTTCCCGCGGCAAGAAATGCGTTTTCCACCACGTCGCGACCCATCCTGTACCAACCCGGAGGGATCTTCGTCTCGCCTTCCTCGCTGCGGAAGACGACGACTTGGCCGGCCGCGTTGGGAATGAGTCCTTCGCGGTTGCACCGTCCGGCCGCCTGGATGATCGATTCCAGCGGAGCCAGTTCGCGGAAGACCCGGGGGAAATCGATGTCCACTCCGGCCTCGATCAGCTGCGTACTGACGACGATCACCGGTTTCTTCGCAGCCAACTGCTGCTTGACCTTGTCGAGCACCGCCAGTCGATGTGCGGGGCACATGCTCGTCGACAGGTGGTAGACTTGTTGGGAACGCTGCCGAAGTTCGGCAAACAAATCGAGTGCCGCCTTTTTCGTGTTGACGATGCAGAGGGCCGAGCCGCGTTCCGTCATGCGGGCCGCGACTTCATTCCACGACCACCGATCCTCGCGGTTTTTTGGCCACGCGATCGTCACCCGCTTCAGTTCCGCGAAAAGGTCCAGTTCCTTGGGAATGATCTCCTTCGCCATGAGGCGATGCTCGCCAAGTGTTTCGTGATCGAACGCCGGCTGGGTTGCTGTGCAGAGCACCACTGTGCAACCGAGTTCGGCAGTCAGTTGCTTGAGCATCTGACAGGTCGGTTTCACGAGTTCTGGATTCAGCGTCTGGCATTCGTCGAGAATCACCACGCTCCGAGCGATGTTGTGGAGCTTGCGGCACCGGCCGGGTCGATTCGAGAACAGGCTCTCGAAGAACTGCACGTTGGTCGTGACCACAATGGGAGAGTCCCAGTTCTCGGCCCGGCGAGCAGCCGTCGAGGTTTGTTTTTCGTCTGCCAGTTGCGGTCCTTGCGGTTCGGACAGGCTCTGGTGCTCGAACACATCGAGATCCGACTCCGCCACTCCCAACGCCCGCCGGATTACGTCGACGTTCTGATCGAGGATCGAGATGTAGGGAGCGACATAGATCACCCGACGCAGACCGTGTTTTTCGGCGTGCTTCATCGCGAACGCCAACCCGGAAAGGGTCTTGCCTCCTCCGGTCGGTACGGTCAGTGAGAAGAGTTGCGGGGGTAATTCCGCGGCGGTCAGGCAGGCATCAAGGATCCTCGCCCGGATACCAGCGAGGTGGGGATTGTGGGAGCGAGTCGAGTCCGCTCGCTCTGAGATGAACGCCAGCAGTTTCCTGCAACGATCCGCCGGCTCTAGTTTCGGCGGCACCGGGTATGGCGGCCAAGCCTTCACGACCCGCTCGTGCTCGCCGGTATCCGACCAGTCGGCGTCGACGAGGCAACTCAGAAGAACACGGGTGAACAAATCGGTTCGGGCGGAAGCTTCACCCGATTTCGGGATGCTCAAGCCGCCCAGCTCAGGACATTCTCGGAGCGCGAGTGCTTCCACCTCCTTCACGACGGCCATCCCGTCCGGACCTTTTACGGCGGCGACAGCGCAGTCTTTGTCGGGAATCCCTCCGTGGTGGCCGAGAACTGCGAAAGCGAGAGGCAGATTTTGGTTTCGCGCCGCCCACGCGGCTCCTGCCTCCTTGTGTTGCTTCGACCCTCGGGGTGACAAACCGCGAATAAAGTCCTGGAACGATTCGCGGTATTTGCCCAGATCGTGAAGCCATCCGGCCGCTGCGGCTGCGGGGCTGAGGTCTCCGACTCCGGTGTCGTCGGCCAGGTCCTGGGCCAGTTTCGCAACCCCGGCCAGATGATCGCGAAGCGGTTGCCAGCCGACTGGTGGCCCATTTCGGTTCGGGGAGGAATGCGCGTAATACTCTCGGTGGCTCAAGGAAGGCTCCGGGGGGTGGATGGAGTTGTCTTATCACCGATGCGTTAGGGTCCGACGAACATCGCGCGTGTGACACGGAAATCTTTAGTTTTCGTGTCACAACATCTCGAACGCAGCGATCGAGTAGGGAAGCGTCGGCTTGAGGAATGAGAAAGCCGTCTCGCGAATTCGGATCCGTAACCGTTGAAAGACTTGGAGCAGGTTCTTCCCATTTTCGCTTGGGTGCCAGCCGGTAGGAGGCGGATTTCCGATTCGGGAGAAATGGGCGTATAGTCTTGACCGCTAATTGGAGGTTCAACTAATCGCATATACGCTGTACGAAGGACGGCGGCGACCGCGAATGGCAAAGAAGCAATCGCCGCCAGGCACGAACGAACCGGCACGGTACACCTCTGGGCGGTAGGTGACTCTACAGATAAACGGGGACGCGACGATCATCGCATGTCGTTCGAACCGCGTCAATGATTTGCTCTGAATCTAGTCCTCGAACTCTCTGACCCACGCAGTTCCCCCATCGGGTAGTTCGACCAAAACGCTATTCCGCTCGTGGCGAACGACCGGCAATCGCACGAGAGGAGGAGAACAATCGTCCTCGCGGTAGGCGACCAGACCGAGGCGGTCGATCCGGATTCGCCGTTTCAATTTCACGTCGTCAATCGCCAGATTCGCCGATCCTTCCACGACAGGCACACACACAACCGATACCGTCTTTCGAGGTTTCATGGGGCAACTCAGGGATGATGAGGGGGATTCCTTGCCGGACGCGGCGAGCGAAAATGCTACAGCTGAGTGGCCCTCTGTTCGAAGTCAGTAGGAACAATTTTCTCGACTATTCTTTGGCCTCTTCCGCTGCCTTCTCGGCTTCGGGCTCGATGTATCCTCGCAGCGATCCGACAACACGACCTATGAACGTCACATCCTCATTGACCTCGATCCGCGACTTCTTCCCATCGCAGGATTCGAGCATTCGCTGGCCATCGCGGGTCACCAGCTTCTTGATCGTGTAATCCTGCTCGCGAATGCAGGCGAGGACCTGTCTGCCCACGTCCGGGTTTCGGTCGGCTCGGATGATGATGAGGTCTCCCTCTTCGATCTTCGCGGCTGTCATGCTGGTCCCGGTCGCGATGACGCCGAAGAGCTCGGTCGTATCGCCGTACAGGGTGCCGACGTCGATGAGGTAGACCGGCTGGACCCCGCCCTCGGGGGATGGCTCAGGTGGTCCGCAGGGCACCCTACCGTACACGCGAATCTCTCCTTGCCAGGGGATACGAGGGTCGAGCAGTTTCAGGTTCTTTTTGGGACGACCTTTTTTGGGAGGTGGCGGGATCCCTTCGGGCTCCTTCAGGAGCTCGTCCACCGAAACGCCGAGGGCTTCGGCCAGTTTCCGGGCGTGTTCGACGCCGGGCGAACGATTTCCCGCCTCCCATTGGACGATCGCCGACTGGGAAACACCCGCTTTTTTCGCGAGCTCGACCTGTTTGAGTCGTGCCGACTCACGTAGTTCGCGAAGACGGGTTCCGAATCGGTTCATGGAAAATATTCCAACTGAGTTGACCTGTCACTATACAAATGTAATATATCTCTCGAGAGGGTTCAACCTCGAAGAACGGAAACATTTCCTTCCGGAACGGATCTCCGGAAGCCAAAAGTCATCGCCAACAACCGACACCGTCGACAGGAACCGTCGCCGACGGGGCAACACGCACTCGGTGTGACAAATGCCACTCCCCGAATGGACAACCAGGACGATCGACGCGCCCGCGGGCGATCTCCTGACAGCCACGGAAGTCGCCAGACTGCTCGGCGTCAGTGAAGACACTCTGAAGCGACTGATCTCCGAAGGGGAGTTTCCGTCGCCATTGCTCATCGGGAAGCAAACCCAGGTTTGGGATTGGGAGGCGATCGCCTACTACCGGTTGCGGATCCGCTTCGCATCGCGAATGGCCGAATCGAAACCGACCGCAACCGGGGGGAAACCGACCGCAACCGGGGGGAAACCGACCGCAAGTGAATGACGGCGGTTGAGAACCTCGAAATCGAGAGTAGATTCCTTCGCAGATGCAACCCCCGCGAGCGGCGAAGCGACAAAACCATCAGGGCCAAGAATCGAAACGCGTGATTCTGCCTGGTCGCTTTGTTGACGACGACTGCAACTGGTGGCTCTGGCTGGCGGTGGAACGGGGAATCGTCCGTCGGGTGGCACAACCAACGGGCCGCACGCCGCGGCAGTCGGCGAAATTCCTCAGCGATAGTGCATCTTGGGAAAACGTGGTTCGCCTGATTGAGGACACAGTATGAGGACCTCGAAGGAACCAACGATCGGAATCCGGGACATCGTCCCTGACAGGATCTACCTGATTGACACCGTAGTATCGCTGTTCGGCGTCACGCCGGAGACCGCCTACCTTTGGTGCCAGAGCGGTCGACTTCGCACCTTGCCGAGGACATCGTCACGGTCCCCTTACCGTTTCCTCGGGAGCGATTTGATCGCACTGGTGGGGGAAAGGTTGCCCGCGATTCCAGAGAAGTCGGAGACGCGAAACGAACGTGCTGCGAGAGTGCAACAGGATAAAGAGGAGATCGCAAGGCTGTTGAAGAGATGATTGCTGCCCCGACAGTCAAGGTTGAGAGTCTTCGGCGTAAGGGCGACGCCAAGGGCAGCCGGGTTCGAGTCCCGGCGGGGCGCTGACCAGTCCCCACCTGAACCAAACCTGAACCAATCCTGAACCGTGTTCCAGGCGGAAGAGAAGCCGTCCGCGGAGAGGGTGCGTACTACGGGAACCTATCGCGTTTGCCCGGGCCTGAAACTGAGGAGATCCATGTCGGAAAGAATCAACGCCCTGTTGCGAGCTTTCGCCGCCGATCGGCCGGACATGGCTGACCTTGTTGGGTTCGAGGAGAAACTCGGCATGCTCCATTCCGATGCCGCACCGCAGTTCGCTCTCTGGTTGATTGCCAACGGCCACGCCCAGGAAGGGGCGTTCGAACGAGCCGTCGAACTCAAAGCAGTCGCGGAGGAGCTTCGGCAGCACGCCTACCTTCCGCTGATTGAAAAGTCTTCCGTCACCGCCGCCAGCGTCATGGCCGTCCGGGTCCACGATGGCATTGCCGACGGCGACATCCTCGACCTGATGCGGTTGATGAAGCGGGCCCGGGATGAGGACCAGGCCAAGTGCATCGTCGCGCTGTTCGACGGGTTCGGCGAGGATCCCCGCGACCTGGTCGACATCCCGGAGGTTCGGGAAACGTGCCAACGGCTGGTGTCGATTGGGTTCGTGTCTCTCCTCGATTTGTCGACCCAGTACCCTCCGAACCAGCCGATCGAGGTCCGGGCCGCGCTCGGGCTCGCCGAGGTCTACCTCATCGGCCAGAACCGATTCCGACCCGGGATCCGGGCATCCCTGGAACTCTTCTCCGAGCTCCGCGAAGTGGCGATCAAAGCCAACGAATCCTCGAAATACTTCCTTTCCGAAACCACTGCAACAGGAGCACAGTAATGGTCGCCCCTGCATTGCTTGCATGGCCGAATGATGCCGTGATGCTCGTCTCATCGCTCGCCGGCGAGGAAGTCCGTGAGCAGATGGAGGGGGTGTACCCCGCCACCTGTCGCCATTGTGGAAAAACCGTCCACGCGGACACGTTCAGCGTTCGACGAGCGGAAGCGAGCCCGCTTCGCCACGGCCGTCCCTTCATGTTCTTCTGCGTCTCCTGTGCGACCAAGATTTACGACAGAGCCCAGATCGAGCATCTCGAAGTGCACAACTTCAAGGTGGCCGAGCGAACTGCGAATGTTGATGCCCTTGTCGCCGAGACGGTCGCGTGGCTCCGGGAGCGGGCGGCCTGGCTGGAGAAGGCCGCGTCGCATCGGGGCGGAACGAACCTCCACGCACTCGACCTTCTTCGCGAACAGGTTCGGATCGAGGCGGCGCGGCTCCGCGGCCGGGCCACCCTGATCGATGTCGAGGCGGACCGGTTGCGAGTCGCGAAACCTGAAACCAAGGAAGGCTTCCATGAGTGACGGCGAATGGGTTCATCCCGCGATCGAAACCGCGATCCGGATCGAGCGGCAGCGATCGACCGAAACAGTTGATCGAGCCGTTCAACTCGAACGTGAACGTTGTGCTCGATACATCGAGTCGTTCGCGGCGGGATATCAAGCGGCAGCCACGGGCTCGGGTCACAAGCCCGAATTCGAGGACGACGTCATGGTTTCAACCCTCGCCTTCCTCGCTGCCCGGTTGAGGGAACCACCACCCCCAACTCCAGCGACTCCGCCTGACCGCTACCTCGACAAGTTCGGCCACCTGTGAGGATCCCATGCAACTCACCCTGTATTTCGACGGAGCGTGCGAACCCACAAACCCAGGCGGCGTGGCAACGTGGGGCTGGGTCCTCTTCGGGGTCCACGGCGACAGGATGGCGGCGGAGTGCGGCGTCGCGGCGAAGGGCGGAGACAACGCGACCAACAATGTCGCCGAATACCACGCTCTAGGCCGCGGCTTGCGATACCTCCGTGAAGTGCTGGTACTCGTCGAGGACCTCGGTATCGATCCTACCCAGGTTGCGATCCTCGTCCGCGGAGACAGCCAGCTGGTCATCAACCAGATGATCGGTCAGTGGAATTGCAACAAGTCGCACCTGGCCGGGCTCCGGAAACGCTGTCTCGACCTGACCAATCAGTTATCCGGAGCCGGGTTCGAAGTCCGCTTCGAGTGGATCCCCCGGGACTCCAACACGGACGCCGACGCGATGTCGCGGCGGGCCTGGGAACAAGCCACCAAGAAGAAGTTTCCAGAACGGAGCCGGAAGTGAGCAAGTCACCGATCACCGCCGGTCGGCTCCGGGCCATCACCAACGCCCCGAGCCTGGCCGCCTGCTCGCGGGTGCGGTTTGTGGTCCGAGGGCCCGCCGGCGAACGCGAAGTCGAATACGAGGGCTGGCGACTTCCGCCCGCACTCCTCGACCCCGACGGGAAGCCGATCCTCGGCGTCCCTGACCTGGTGATCGTCCTTCAGGAACCCAATGGAGCCAGCCATGCCGAGGAAACCGGCGGCGCGGATGCCCGCACCTGACCAGGTCGAGGACTTCACCGAGCACTCGCCCCCGCCGAAGCGTCGGCCGATCGGCGATCCGGTTCCCAAGCTCCTGGTTCTTCCACCCGGGGAATCCCTCCTGGCGACATTCCTCATCTGGGACAAGGTCGGCCGAGTTCCCGAAGGATCTCTGCTATGCGAGTTCGTCGGGACCAGGCCCGAAACCACCCGCCCGCGTGTGGGCTACGTGCACCGGGGTGGAAGGGCCGGGTTGCTCGTCCCAGGGGTGGAATTGACAAACGACCAGCTTCGCCAGTTGCGAATCATCTCGACGTTGAAAGGGTCGGAGTCCCCGAACTGGTTTGTGATCCTTGCACCCAAGATGGAAGTTCGAAATGACTCAACTCACTGATGCCGTCAAGCCCTGGGAGAACCCAGACATTCTGCCGGATTGGGTCCGCCTCGAGTGCGAGGGCGGTCGGGTGTGCGTCTATCAACCCGATGAGCTTTCCTAATCAGGAGAAACCATGGAACCGCATGTGGCTTACCGACCCTCCGCAGTCGCGGCGGCCGAGCAGAGTCGGCCCTCTGTCCGCCAGGAGAAATCCTTCGAGCGGACGGACATTGAGCGTCCGCAACGGAAACCCAAGGCTCGATCCCGCCGAAGCAAGATTCGCGGATTCCGTCCGTGCCCCCAGTGCGGCCGGAGCTTCGCCCCCACCCATGGGCTCTGCGGTTATTGCGTCGGACACGGTATAGGGAGATCCAATGTCAAAATCTGAACCGATAGATCCGGCTTCTTCACTCGGCATTTCCGAGGCCCTCCGCCGGGGCCAGCAGGTGATGAGTCTCACCACGGCGTTGGTGCTGATTCGGAAACGGCTCGGCCCTTGGGTCTCGGTCACGAAGGCTCGCCGCGAGGGCTACCGGGTCAACGGGAGAACGATCCGCCTCGCTGCGTTGCGGAGTGGCCGGAAGTGGCTCACGAACCAGGCTTCGGTCGATGCCTTCGTCGTGGGGATGAAGGAAGCCGACGCTTGTCATGGGGGTGACAAAGCATGAAAGCGATCACGTTGTGGCAGCCCTGGGCATCGCTTCTGGTGCACGGGCTCAAGCAGATCGAGACAAGGTCCTGGGGCACACCCTGCCGAGGTCTGTTGCTGATCCACGCCGCCAAGGTTTGGAATCCTCACCTCGATGTCATTTGCAGGTCTGAGCCGTTCCGGTCCGCCCTCGAATCCGTCGGCGTCGCATTCCCTGACCCGAGCGGTCGGAAACCGGACCGGCGATTCCGCAATCCACCAAAACCCAATGGCCTTCCGTTTGGGGCGATT
Organism: uncultured Alcaligenaceae bacterium; assembly: GCA_964552815.1. Classification (GTDB taxonomy): domain Bacteria; phylum Planctomycetota; class Planctomycetia; order Gemmatales; family Gemmataceae; genus CAYUHJ01. Next base: position 12,739 of record CAZKIQ010000066.1, read on the forward strand.
GTCGGGCGGGTCGAGGTCCTCGACTGCGTGCGAGTCGAGCCGTTCCGCAAGAGCTATGAGCGGCCCGAAACGCCGATGTTCGTGGTTCCGCCATACCCTCGGGACTACGAGTTCTCTTTTGGCGATTTCACGCCCGGCCAGTTCGCCTGGTTCTGCGTCAATGCCACTGCACTGGAAACTCCCATCGTCTGCGCCGGTCGCCAAGGCCTCTTCGACGTCGATGAGTCCGTCCTCTCCGAGGTGGCGATCTCCCGGATGGCCGGCTGAACAAGCTCAGACCAGGACGAGCAGGGAAGGGGCGGGACATGGCGCAGCAACAACCGGTGGGGAACATCTGGTCGATCGCCGCGGAGCGGCTGGCAGCCTGGGCACTCGAAAGACTGGTGAACCGTACCGACGCCTGGGGCGGGTACTATCGCAAGTTCGACAAGTCGACCCAGCAGACCGAGACTCGCACCACAACCCGCAAGGAGGACGATGTTGTCGGGGGATCGCCCGCGGGCCCTCTCGACCTGGCCAAGCTCACCGCCCATTTCCGCGGCCGCCACACCGACCACATCGTCGGGGTCCACGCCCTCGGGCCCGACGGCTTCGGCAAGTGGGTCGGGTTCGATGTCGATGCCCACGACGACCAGGTCGACGTGGGCCGGAACGAGAACTATGCCAGGTTCCTCTTCTCGAAGCTCTCCGCCCTGGGCTTCAAGCCGTTGATGTATTCCTCCAACGGCAGGGGCGGGTTCCACGTCTGGGTTCTGTTCGACTCACCTGTCCCGGGGCCTCTCCTGCACTCGTTCGCGGCCTGGTCGGTTGCCGATTGCACCAGCTACGGCATTCCCGCCGTCGAGGCGAACCCGAAACAACCCTTTCTGACCCCCTCGAAGAGGTACGGCAACTGGCTCCGCCTTCCCGGCCGTCACCATACTCGGGACCACTGGCCGGTTTTGTGGAACGGGTCGACCTGGCTCACCCCGGACGCCTCGGTCTCGACCTTGCTGGGTCACAAGGGGAACTCGTGGACCCTGATCCCCGAGACCGCGTTCCCCGAGCCGGAGCCGGAGCCCACGCGAGAACAAACTCGCCGGCGGGATTTTGGCAACTCCGAGCCCCCCTGGGTGACCTTCAACCGGACGGCGGATTTCGCGGCGATGCTGCGGGCGGACGGGGCCAAGGCCGGAACAGGAATCCTCTGGATCCGACCGGGTAAAGACTCGGGACCATCGGCGACGCTGGGCTTCCGGTTCGACAAGGAATCGGGATGCCCACTTCTCTTCAACTGGTCCCCGAACTGGTACGGGCTCGCTCCGGGCAAGTTCTACACCCCGTTCGACTTCGAGGTGTCCAAACGGTTCGGCCGGATCACAAGCGAAACGAACCGGCAGACGATCGAGGCCCTTCGAGCCGAAGGGAAGATCCCCTACCCGCCTGGGTCGAGACCCTCGGCGAAGAGTGCGGAGGTCCGCACAAGTGAAGCAACTGATTCGCCCGGAGAAGCACCTGGTGCAAAACCTGAACCAGGTGGTGCACCTCCTCCGCCTGCACCGCCTTCGCCACGGGTGGAAGGGGAGTTCGAGCGGCCTCAGCGAAACGAGGTATGGACCGATCCTCACCGACTCGCCCGGACATTCGCCGCCCGGTTCCGGACCCCCCAGGGGGAGTCGACCCTGGTCCACTGGCGTGCCGAGTATCACACCTGGTGCCGCGGTGCCTGGTCGCTGATCCCGGAAGCCGACCTGAAGGCCTCGATTGCCAGGCATTGCCGGACCGTGTTCGAGGCGGATCTTCCAATTCGCATTGCGGAAAACCCGGACCCCGACAAACCGATCAGGCTGCCGGCGGTCACGTCCCGGGTTCGGGGGGACACACTCACGAATCTCGAAGGGATTGTGAACCTGCCGGACCGGGGTGAGGACGCTCCGTTCTGGATTCAAGCTGCCGACAATCGCCCCGATCCTGTCGAGGTGATCTCCGCTCCGAACGGGTTGTTCACCATCAGCGACATCGCCGAGGGCCTGCCGGCGTTCCATACTCCGACCCCCGGATACTTCACGCCGAACGCCCTGTCGTTCGATGTTCCGCCCGCGTCGTCGCCGCCACCCAGCCGCTGGCTGGATTCCTTGCGGCAATGGTTCAACGGCGACCAGACGAGCATGGATGCACTCCAAGAGTGGTTCGGCTACCTGCTCTCCTCGTCGACCGAAGTGCACAAGATCCTGATGATCGTGGGGCCGGCCCGGTCGGGGAAAGGGACCATCATCCGCATCCTGACGGCCCTGGTCGGCGTGGGCAACGTCGCCTCGACCTCGTTCTCCCGACTGGGGGAAAGCTTCGGGCTCGAACCGCTTCTGGGGAAGAAAGTGGCGGTGATCCCGGACGGTCGCGTGTCCGGGAGGATCGATGCCGTCGCCGTCGTGGAGCGGCTCCTGAGCGTCAGCGGCGAGGATGCTCAACCGGTCAACCGGAAGAATCGACAGGCGATCTCGACCCGGCTCCGGACCCGCTTCGTCATCGCCTCGAACGAAGTGCCACGTCTCCCGGATGCGTCTGGCGCAGTCGCGACCCGGTTCGACATCCTCAACACCCCGAACTCCTACCTGGGCCGCGAGGATCACGGCCTCACAGACAAGCTGACGGCCGAACTGCCCGGGATCCTGCTCTGGGCGGCGGCGGGATGGAGCCGGCTCAAGGCGAACGGGATGCGGTTCACGCCCGTCGCCACGGCTGCGGATTATGCCCGGCAACTCGAAGACCTCGCCTCGCCGATCAAGGCCTTCATCCGGGAACGGTGCAGCATCGGGCCCCGCTACTCAGTCGACGTTCACGAGCTTTATTCCTCCTGGAAAAGCTGGAACGACGAACAGAACCGGAGCGTCTCCTCCGAGCAGCTGTTCGGCCGAGACCTGAAGGCAGCCGTGCCACATGTGAAGGTTCAACAGTCTCGCCGCGGGGAGGGAAGGGTTCGCTGCTATGCAGGAATTGCCCTTCGAAACCCCATCGACTGGGGGGAAGAGGAAACCACCTCGGAACGCGTGCCAACGCGTGACACCTCTTCCGAACCGTCATCGGCACGCAGTGGCACGCGTGCTTTTCTAACTCAACGCGAGCGCCAAAAAGATGAGGAAGAAATGAGAAACGAGGCCGAAGAACAGCCAAGTACGGGCTGCGTTAGTCCGGATCGCGTGCCATCGCGTGACAGCGATCCGGGCGAGGAGGCCTTCTGATGACAATCACCCAGGCCCTTCGAGAGATCCGATCGAGCGGTGTAGAACTCGCCGCCACCGATGCAGGATTCGTCATCCGGGGGAGTCCGGAGGCCCGCGCCCTCGTCCGCCCCATCGTCGCGGAACATCGAGACGAGATCGTCAACCGGATTCAGGCTGGAAGGCTCGTTTGCAAGTCCTGCAAGAAGATTCTCGACGAGCGGTTCGTCTGCTGGACGTGTCAGGATCGACCCTGTGTGGTCTGCGGCAGGCTCACCGGAACGCCGTTCATCATGACCTGCGACCCGTGTGCCTTGAGAGGGGATTCCAAATGAAAGCACCACTCGAAAAGGACATCCAACGAGTGTGCATCGACTGGATGAAACTGGCCGGGATCTTCGTGATCCGGATCAACTCGGGAGCGTTCGCAGGTCACTCGAACGGCAGGAAGCGATTCGTCCGCATGAATTCCGAACCGGGCTGCTCCGACTGCGTGGCCGTGTTACCCGGCGGCCGGGCCCTCGCCGTCGAGTTCAAGCGGCCAGGCCAGAAGCCAACCCCCGAGCAAGCGAGCTTCATCGCGGCCTGGAATGCCAAGGGAGGCCTCGCCCTGGTCGTGACTTCGCTCGAAGATCTGATCACCAAGCTCCGGGAGTCAGGAATTGATGTACACTAGTGGCAGGAGAATCACCATGCCGCTGCGACCCCGACTCTATCGACCCGGTTCCTCCCGCCCCCAGGTGGAGCGTCTCTCGGCGTGCAAACGCGGGTACGACCGCAACTGGCAATCCGCCCGCACCGCCTACCTCGCCGAGCACCCACTCTGCAGATCCTGTCGCCAGGCGGGCCGAGTCGCCGAAGCCACCGTCGTCGACCACATCGTCCCGCACCGAGGCGACCAGCGCCTCTTCTGGGACATCACCAACTGGCAGTCGCTGTGCAAGCGCTGCCATGACAAAAAGACCGCACGAGGACATTGACCGATTCTTGTCACGGCAAAGCTACGATGGTATGGGGGTCAAAATGTTTGCGTGGCCTCCGCCGTAGACCGCAAGGTCGCCGCGTGAAAAATGCCGCAGGTTTTCAAAGTGATTTTTCCCGGAGACGACGATGGGACGCCGGGGACCGGCTCCGAAGCCGACCAAGTTGAAGGCCGCCGCCGGAAACCCCGGCAAAAGGCCCCTGAACCGCCGCGAGCCGAATCCGCCCGTCCGAGTGCCCCGGATGCCGACATGGCTCTCGAAGCGGGCCAAGCAGGAGTGGCGACGAATCGCCCCGGAACTCGAAGCCCTCGGGCTTGTCACCGCGATCGACCTCGCCGCACTCGCGTCCTACTGCCAGGCGGTGGCCGAACTCACGATCGCGACCGAAACGATCGACAAGGAAGGCCGGGTCTGCGTCTGGCCCATCTTCGACAAGGAAGGGAACCAGATCGGCGAGCGGTTGAAGGCTCATCCCGCGGTGCAGCAACAGCGGGACGCAATGCAACGCGTGAAACAGTTCGCGGCCGAGTTCGGGCTCAGCCCCTCGGCCCGGTCGCGAGTGGTGGGGGGTGAACATGGCGAAGCGGGGACGGCGGGCGGAGATGGCCGCGAGCAGCGGTTCTTCGGCACCGTCGGCTGACATCCCGAGCGAGTGGAAAGCCGAGGTTCTCGGCATCCCCGGGTACGATCCGACCCGCGGGGCCGAGGGGTGCTGGTTCGACGCCGACGCGGCGGCCCGGGCCTGCGATTTCTTTGCCCAGTGCCTGCGTCACATTGAGGGCGGGGTCGCCGGCCAGCCGTTTGTCCTCGCACCCTGGCAGCGAGCGGTCGTCGCCAACCTGTTCGGCTGGAAACGAAAGGATGCCCTCGGCCGGGTGGTGCGTCGCTACCGGGAACTCTTCCTGTATGTCCCCAGGAAGAACGGGAAAACGCCGCTCTGTGCGGGGATCGGGCTGTACGTGTTCTTCTGCGATGGTGAGCCGGGCCAGCAGGGCTACATCGCCGCGAAGGACAAGGAACAGGCCGGGCTTCTGTTCCGCCAGATGCAAGGGATGGTTCAGGCGGAACCGATGCTTCGAGGCCGGTGCCGTGTGTACGGGGGAAACGCGGTCGCCGGCCAGTCGCGGTCCTTTGTCAAGAACGACGCCTCGTTCCTCAAGATCATTTCGGGGGACGGCGAAGGGAAACATGGCGGCAACCCGCACGTGGTCATCGTGGATGAGTTGCACGAGCAGAAGGACCGGACCCTGGTCGATGCCCTGCAAACCTCGATGGTCTCGGCGAACCGGAAGCAGTCGCTGATGATCTGCCTCACCACCGCGGACTATGACCGGCCGAGCATCTGCAACGAGAAGTACCGGGAAGCGAAGCGGGTGCAGGCCGAGCCGGAACGCGACCCCGCATTCCTGCCCGTGGTGTACGAGGCGGAACCGACCGCCGACCCGTTCTCGCCAGAGACCTGGAAGAAGGCGAACCCGAACCTGGGTGTTTCCGTCGGCGTGGACGAGTTCGCCCGGCTGGCTCGCAAAGCCCAGGACGAGCCGGCCTTCGACCCCGAGTTTCGCCGGCTTCACCTCAACGTCCGGACGCGGTCGCTCGTCGAACGGGCGATCGACATGCTGAAGTGGGATGCCTGCGGTGAGCCGTTCGAGGTCGAGGACCTCGCCGGCCGACCCTGCTGGGCCGGGCTCGATTTCGGCTGGCGTGACGACTTCGCAGCCCTGGTGTTCGTCTTCCCCGGCGAGGGTGCGACCGACCCGGTCTACGTCCTCCCGAAGTTCTGGGTCCCCGAGGCAGGCCGCCGGGACCTGCGGTCCGATCCGACCGCCCGCTTCATCGCCGGCGGGCACCTGGTCGTCACCGACGGCAACTCGACGGACATGGAACTCATCTACGACGCCCTGCGTGAAGCTCGCGACCAGTTCGACCTGCAGACTGTTGCGATCGACCCCGCCAACGCCGGAAAACAGGCTCAGGACCTGATGGCCGACGGGTTCGATGTCGTCGAGTTCTACCAGTCGAAGCGGAACTATTCCGAGCCGTGGAAGTGGATGGCGGCGGACGGGCTGGCGAACCGGCGGTTGCGTCATGGCGGCCACCCTGTCTTGCAGTGGATGGCTTCCAACACGGCCGCGGAGATTGATGGGCTGGAAGGGGTGATGCCGAAGAAGCGGAAATCTCCCGAGAAAATCGACGGAATCTGTGCAATGTGCATGGGCATAGGAGCCTGGCTCACCGATCCAGACCGTGCGGGCGGTCCATCGGTCTACGAGTCCCGCGGCTTGGTGAGCGTCTATGGCGAAGACACGATCGGGCCGGATGCCACCGGCCAAGAAGAAGAGCCAGAAGCCCCTGTCGGCAAGCCGGACGAAACAGGTGGGGAACGATCATGGGCCTTCCGGGACCCATACGACCCCGACGACGACTGAGTCTGCCGAACTCGCTCCGCAGTCGGATCGGCCGCAGCCGGGCGAGCGTCGTTTCGGTCCTCTGCTTCCACCGTCAGAGTCGGCGGGAGTCCGTGTCACCGACTCCCTTGCCCTGACCATCTCGGCCTACTGGGCCTGCGTGACCACGATCGCCGACGACCTGGCGACGATCCCCTGGCGGGCGATGCGAAAGATCCCGGGCGGTGGCCGCGAATTCGCCGAGGAACACCCCGTCGACTGGCTCCTCCATGCCCAGCCCAACCCCGAGATGACCGCCTTCACGTTCCGCCAGTTGCTCTTTTTCTGGGTCCTGACCCACGGGAACGGGCTTGCGGAAATCGAACGAGACGGTGCCGGCCGACCCGTCTGGCTGTGGCCGATCGAGCCCTGGCGGGTGAGTCCAGAACGCGATCGGCGAGGCCGGCTCTACTACGATGTGCAAAACTACCACGAGCCGAACACGCCCCTGGATCCCGAAGACGTGATCCACCTCAAGGGACTTGGCGACGGGGTGTGGGGCTACTCGGTCCTCTCGTTCGCGGCCCGTACCCTGGGTCTGGCCCTCGCCAGCGACAGGCGAGCCAGCCAGTCGTTCACCAGCGACAGCCGGCCCGGGGGTTGGATCAAACGTGTCAAGAAGATGTCCGAGGAAGCGAGGAAACGATACCGGGAGGACTGGAAGCGGATTCATGCGGGCAATCCCAACGAGATCGCCATCATGGAGGAAGGGGACGAGTTCCACCAACTCACGCAGACCAGTGTCAAGGACGCGCAGTTGCTCGAGAGTCGCCGATTCTCGGCCGAGGATATCTCGCGGTGGTTCAAGATGCCGCCCCCGAAGATCGGCATCCTCGACCGGGCGACCTGGGCCAACATCGAGCAGCTATCCATCCAGTATGTGACGGGCACCCTGGTCCCGTGGGGCAAGCGACTCGAGGAGGAGTCGAACCTCAAGCTGTTTGGCTTGAAACAACGGGGCATTTATTACACGCGATTCTTCTACACCGGCCTTCTTCGTGGCGACTCGCAAGCCCGGGCGAACTTCTACGACACGATGATCCGCAACGCCCTCATGTCGCCCGACGAGGCTCGGGAATACGAGGACCTCAACCCGATCCCGAACGGTGGAACCTTCTTCGTTCCCGCCAACTGGAACACCCTTGAGCGGGCCGCGAAGGGGGAACCGGTTTCGACGCCCCCGCCCGCGGGCCAGACACCCGATGACGACCCGCCCTCTCAACCGGAACCGTCGCCCGATCCTGGTCCAGGAACCGCGGACGATCTTTTGGCGTCGGCCCTGCGTCCGGTCTTCCTCGAGGCCGCCTCACGGGTCGTTCGCCGCGAAGCCCACCGCCTGGCGGACGCCCGGAAGCGGTTCACCGAGGAAGCGGAGGTTCGGAAATGGCGGGCCGAGTTCCTTGCCGAACACAAGGTTTACGTTTCGCGAGTCTTCACGCCGGCGGCGGAAGCGTTGTGTGGGAGCCTGACGCCCGCCGTGCATCTGGTGCTTGAAATCGAATCCGCGGCCGCCTGCGATGCCTTCGTCGCCGCGTCGACGTCTGTTGCGGAAGTGGACGGCCTGGCCGATGCCTGGGATGGGGCCCGATCTGGCCCGCTCGCCGACCAGGTCGCTGCCCGACTCTTGCTTGTGAAGAAACTCTACCCGGAGGTGCCACCATGTCAGCCGTGAAACCCATCCCTGCGACCCCGAAGATGCTGCGGATCCCGCACCTGGCCGCACGGCCGATCGGCATCGACCGCGAGGCCAGGGTGATCCGCGGCTACGTCCTGGCCCAGGAAGGTCCGTTCAAATCGGAGGGTCGGGGCGAGTTCGACCGGGCCGGCCTGGCGGAGATCGTCCGCCTGACCAACGCCGCCCGGAAAGGACTGCGAAGTCGCTTCACGCACCCTTCGCTCAGCGAAGACGGTCTGGGCAAGTACCTTGGCCGAGCCAGGGACGCCTGGTTGGATCAATCCGATTCCATCTGGCGGGCCCGGGCGAACCTGCACCTGTCGCCATCGTCGTTCGATACCCCGTCTGGCGACCTGGGCGGTTACGTGCTGCGACTGGCGAGCGAGGATCCGGATGCACTCTCGACCTCGTTGGTGATCCTGCCCGATGAAGAGTATCGGCTCAATCCGGACGGAACCCGACAGCGGGACGCGGAGGGGAACCCGCTTCCGCCGCTCTGGAAGCCGCTCGCACTGTATGCGACCGATGTAGTCGACACGGGTGATGCCGTCGATGGGATGCTGGGTGGGCCGGCGGGCTTGTCGGTCGCGGACCTTCCCGACTCGATCCAGCGGAAGGGCTGGGAGTTCCTCGACAAGCTCTTCGCAGGCCAGGACCCCGCGGTGATTCGTGAGCGATGCTCGGCGTACATCGAGCGTTACCTGTCCCGAGATCGAGCCACACCCACCCCACAACCTCGGCCCAACCGCGAACTGGCCGGGCAAATCCTTCGCCGGTGCGGGCTGACAAGGTCCTGAGGGGCCCGAAGTTCAAGCTCGCTCGTTGTCGTTCTTCGGAGATCGACCCGATCAGGTTTCGACGAAACGCTCGAGAGCGTATGCGGATTAGGGTGATCCCCTCGCATCGAGGAAGGGACACGAATAGACGGTGGCCGCGAGTGTCTGACTCGCCGGACCAACCGAAACCGCCAGTCTCGCCGACGCGAAGGCCACCGAGTCTCAAGAAGCGACAGTCGAGGATCTGACCAAGGATTCCGCCGCTCGACGAGTTCGAGCCCACTCAGGGTCCGCGCAAATCGAGGATTGGGATTCCAAAATCAACAGGGCTTGACTCCGGCCGAATCATAGACGGTTACCACACCAACTACGCGGAACCTACTTCGCAGAGGGCTTCCGTAGCCGATACCGGAACCGGAACGCATTCGCATTGGGATCGACCGGCTCAATTGCCTCTTGGTCTCTGAGGTTCTGAAACGCTTTTTTGACCTTGTTCTCGGATCCCTCTCCTGTGAGTTGTCTCACAATCTTGTTGGTGATCTCGTCATGGCTCTTTAGGTAGTCGAGAATCGTCTCTTCGAGAGAGGCGAGCTTCCGGTGCTCGATGGTGACGAGAACGGCGTTTTCCAACTCCTCGATTTGTGGCTCGACAAGACCGGCATCGCGCATCGCGTTATAGGCCGTATTGAGGCCTTCGCCAATGTCATGATTGGGGGGATCTGGAAGCTTGTGAAGAAGCCGGACAATCGTGGGGTTCCGCGAATACCGTTCGTCGAGAATGTTTTTAAGTGTGACATAACCAGGGAGTCTGCCAGGGCTCTGAATCTCGACTCTGTTATCGTAGATCCTTACGTGTATATTGTCATTGATGCTGTAATCTCGGTGGATCACAGCATTCACGAGTATTTCTTTCAGTGCCTCGGCCGGATAGTCGAGCTTCACGAGCTTGCCACCGATGTTCACGGAGACATCTTCAAGCAAGGCATCCACAGTCTCGATGACCTTCGTGATTTGAACTTCGATCGGCCCCTCGATCGTAGCTGGCATCTCCGCCAAGTGCTCACGCTTATACTCCTTCTCGGTAGTCAGCAACCTGTATACTTTGATGGCGCATCTGGTCTTCAGCGTTGCTTGTGGTTCATCGTCGAACAGCAAGATGCAAGCCACGTTTGGACACATCCTAGATTCGTGGTCTGTGACCATCTGCTGCTTTTTCAAGAATGCGACAGGCGTCTGACTCGATCGGATCGCTTGCAAGTACGCTGCCAGTTGCGAACTTCCTGTTATCTCATTGAAGTCTGCCTCTGGAACGGCCACTCTTTCATAGCTGAAGCTACCCTTGGCATAAGAGAGCCGAGTGATTTGCTCGCCGTAGATACGACGGGAACTAGCATTGACCCGAACATACACATCATTGCCTGAAGTGCTATGGACGTGTTGACTCTTTGGTATCGTTACGTGTAGCACCAAGCCGTTGGGGGCAAGGTCGATGAACTCGATCTCCACACCTTCGACACTGGGCTTCGTTTCTGTAAGCAGCACCCCGATCATTTCATTGGCTTGCTCTGGGAAGCCAAACCCTCTGATACGTTCCCCCTCCACCTTCCCATCTTCGATCCCGACATAGAGTTCACCCCCATCAGAATTTGCGAAAGCAACGAAATGCGTCTGGAGTTTACCGGGCGCTATAGCAGCACTCTTCAGGTCCGTGAAGTGATCCTCTAGGAGGTTCAGCAACTCGGCCCGACTATCGGCAGTCCCAGCGATTTTTCGGATCGCCATATCCCCTCAGTGTACAAACCAACCCGCATTCTGGTGCACGGGAGTCGAGAATTCACCGGAAGTTGCCGCGACGATTCCTGGCCCCCCGGGGCCGAACAATTTGGATAAGCTGCCGGGGCCGCCTGCAAGACCTTTATGCCGCGCGAAACCAGGATGGCGGCCCCGGTCAGCTTCATCCGCTGGTTCTGCCTTCACCCTCGCCCGGGTTGAGTGTACGAGATGTCGTCAATTGACGCCAACCATTGGACATCTGGCGTTACGCGATTCGCCACAGCATTCTCAAGGATCGAAAACGCTTTCTCGCGCGGCATATGGTATCGGCTCGGATACCACAGCATTCCTACGCCACAGCATGGACACGCCTGAACGACGTGCAGTTCCTTGGGCACCTGGTCGCGCAGGTTGGCATCTGAGTAGGCATAGCGAAACTCCCCGCACTCCTGATTCTGGAATTCGCAGACGCCGAAGCGTTCGGTGAAGCCGAGATTAAGCTGGCCGCCATTTTCAGTAACGAGAAAGACGTTTCCGTTCGATTCCGACATGGCTTCAGCGATTGCAGCAACGGCAGAGTCCATGTCCTTTGCCGCGTAATATTCCGGTTGCAGCTGCCATCGCCCCGTCACGAGTTCGCTCGGCATTGACGAACTCGCCAGTTCCTCATCGCTTGGCGTTAGGACGAGCCTGCTTGCAAGTCGGCGTTCATTCTCACGTTTTTCGGCGCGGAGCTTTGGCGAAATCTTGACGCATTGCCCGCACAGTCCGTCGTTCCTCGCCGCCGTTTCCGGGAGGATCATGTTCGCGCATTCGATGCACTTCACACGTTCGGACATGGTGATACTTAAGGCAGAACAAGTGATTATGCGGGTCCGCATATCATCCCGAGAAAAGTCTATCGCCCATGGTACCAATTGCAAAAGGGCAGGGCTAGTCCCGATTCATCGCCACTCTCCCGCATATCCTTCCCAACGGGATGAGAAGCTCCGGATAGCGTGGTGAAGGTCATTGCAGGTCGCCGTTCGCGAGTTCGCGAATCAGACCAGCGTAGAAACGAGACAGAATTACCCCATGTCGCGGGCGACGTCGATTTTCGCTCGCTCTGTCGGGTCGATGTGAACACCTCCCGTCACGTCGCGGTCGGAAAGGGACCGCGGCGAGGCCGGAGGCTTGCCCGGTTCCGGGTTTGATGCGACAAGGCAACCGGCAAAAGCCTGGAAAACAAGGGCTTTCACCGGGAGCGGATCCGAAGAATCAAGTTCCTGATGCGGCTCTGCTCTCCCATGCACGTCACTTGAGCAGCTTCTTTAGTTCCTCTACGCAATCTCCGAGTGCCTTTTTCTCGGGAGCTGAAGTCGGCAGTTGCTCGATTAGTCCTTGACGGAGTCGCAGGATCGGGTTGGCGGCAAGCTTGATTGTCCGCAGATCGCTGTCCCGAGCTGCGATCTCCTTGTCCTTGGCTACAAGTTGTGAGTCCTTCGCCTGGACATCGGCCGACAGCCTCGCAATCTCCGCCTTCAGGTGCGTCAACTCGTCTGTGGCGTCCGGTCGCTGGCTCAACTGAACATATGCGTTCAGCCCGGCAAGCAGGAGGCAGAAGACCATGAAGGAGTAGACGTACTTCAGCAACGCCGTTCGGGGGCTGCCCTCACGCGACTGCTCTTGGTAGATGACCCTTGCCGCGACGACGACCATGACGGCGCAGAGGCCGAGGACGCCGTAGTCGAGGGCCTTCAGGACGAAACTGCCCATCTCGATGTTCTCCTTCTGCCGCCGAACATGGATTAGTCTGCGCGCCGCGCAGACTAAATCCGGTTGACAAACGAACAGATCCGCCCGCCGCGACGCTTCACAACCCCTTGCCGCACAACGGGCCCGGGCGAGTCGTTCGCCCGGCACCCCAGACCGTCCGCCGGGCTTTTCACCGCCCCGCGGTCAGGCAGGTTCCGCGATTCGCCCGCAGCCGCAGCGATTTGTTCGACCGCCGCATCGAGAGAGTCGGAACGCCCGCATCCGCGGATCTGAGGGGGAGCGGCCCATTAACAGCCCGTTGGCCGAAGGCTGCCACCTCATCGACTCCGCACCCCGGGAGGGCGGTCGGCCGAACCTGTATTTAGCAGCGCCTGCGAGACCGATACCTGCAGGGTGCATTTACCGATTAGATTCGATCTTCCAAGTGTATTCGGAAGATTACGTGGCCTGTACCTTGACCGCAACATTTTTCCGAAGTGATCGGCGGACTTTTCTCCAGTCTTGGCTCTCCGCTCCCAAACTGGGCGAGCTCTTGCCGGACAGATTCCTGCTGCCGTGGCTTGACAAAGTTCTGCGGCTGACCCCTAATACACTCAAGCAGTGAATCAACCGCTCGCCTGGCCAGCCAGAACAGCGGAGCGACAACACACCTGGGACCAGTCATAGGCGTGGGGTCGTTCGGTCTCCCGAAATGGGATGACTGAACGGCTCCACGCCTTTTTCGTTTGGGGATGACCATGGACGAAAAGATCCAACAGCTTCGGGATCGGCTGGGCGAACTGCAGCAAAATGCTGTCGCCATCGTCGCCCTGGCCGACAAGGACAATCGCGACCTCACCACCGATGAGATGAAGGATCTCCGGGACATCGAGGCGGAGATCAAACGCACCGAAGAAGAGATCGAACGTCGTGAAGCCCTCCAGCGTAACCAGGAGGCGATCAACCGATCGCGTCGGCAGAGCGAGCCAACCCCGACCCCGGCCGACAACCGCGACCGCGATCTTCGCCAGCCCCCTCGGGACCCGCACCGCCTTCCCGCAGAACTCAAGGACGGGAAGCTGGGCTTTCGCTCGATGGGCGAGTTCTGCCAGGTCGTGCACCAGGCCTGTGCCGACGGCGGAAAGATCGACAACCGCCTCCACGCGCTGGCTCCGACCAGTTATGGCAACGAATCGTCCGGGGTGGATGGGGGCTTCGCCATTCCGCCGGACTTCCGCAACGAGATCACGTCCAAGGTGATGGGTGAGGAATCCCTGCTCCGTTTCACGGACAAGCTGACGACATCGGGGAACAGCCTGACGCTGCCAATTGACGAGGCGGAGCCGTGGGGGACGGGCTCGGTGCGGGCGTACTGGACCGGGGAAGGGAAGCAGATCACGGAGTCGAAGCCGCAAGTTCAGGAAACCACGGTCAAGCTCCACAAGCTCGCGGCCCTGGTGCCAATGACCGACGAGCTGTTGGAGGACGCGCCGGCCATGGATGCGTTCATCCGTCGCAAGGCACCGGACGCGATGACCTTCAAGATCAACGAGGCGATCCTGTTCGGGACCGGCGTGGGAATGCCGCTGGGTGTGATCAACTCGGGGGCGAAGGTGCGGGCCCCGGAACTGGCCCAGGCGGCGGACACCCTGGTTGGTCAGAACATCATCGACATGTGGGCCCGGATGTATGGCCCCTGCCGCCAGCGGGCAGTGTGGGTTTACAACCAGGATGTCGAGCCGCAACTCGATGTGATGAACCAGTCGGTGACCAATTCGACCACGGGCGTGTCCGCCTGGCCCCTGTACCTTCCGCCAGGCGGGCTGGCCAATGCCCGCTACTCGACGCTTCGCGGTCGGGAGATGATCCCGCTGGAAAACTGTGCCGCTCTCGGCGACGAGGGGGACATCATTCTGTGCGACTTCTCGAAGTACCTGACTGTGACCAAGACAGCCGGGCTCCGCCAGGACGTGTCGATCCACCTGTACTTCGACTACGACCTGCAGGTGTTCCGCTTCATTTTCCGGCTTGGCGGCCAGCCCTGGTGGAAGTCCCCCGTGCAGCGGGCGAAGGGGGCCAACCCGCTCTCCTGTTTCGTGACCCTCGAAGAACGCGACGGCTCGTGAGCGAAGGCTGTCTCACCGGAGTCGTTTCACCCCATATTGAACCATCCGCCAAGAGGGATCCGTGATCAACGCGAACTTCACCGAATGGGCCAAGGTCATCGCCTCGCTGGTCGCGACGGTGCCCAGTTCCTCGACCCCGACCCGTGTGAGTCTGAAGGCTTACGAGCGGGTTCTGTTCTTGATCCTGGTCAAGAATGCGACCACGGTGACCGGCTCGGCCATCACCCTGAACCAGTCGAAGACGGTGGCCGGCGGTTCCGAGAAACCGGTCTCGTTTGCGAAAGCCTGGAGAAACCTCGACCTCGCCGCCGGGCAAGACCTGGCCGAGTTCGCGGTCACTTCCAACACCTTCACGACCGACGCGACCAACTCGAAGAACTTGCTCTACGCGATCGAGGTGACGCCCGACATGCTCGATGTCGATGGCGGGTTCGACGTGGTCGGTGTGGGGACTGGCAACGCCACCGCCGCGACGGTCACCGTCCTGGCGATCCTCTGGCCAGCCAAATACGCGGGCAAACCCGCAGACCTTGCCAGCCCGATCGTCGACTGACTCGGTCGCAGACACGCGACCCGACTTCCCGCTTCAAGGGGTTCACCATGCCGAAGATCAAGTTCCTGGAGAAACGTGTCACGAAGAACGCGAAGGCTCGCGTCTTTGAGGCGGGACGGGTTTACGAGGTCTCCGACTCCGCGGCCACGCACTGGATCAGCCGTGGTGCTGCCGTGCTGGTCGACGAGTCGCGGGGCAAACAATCGAAGGAAGATTCGCCCCCGGAAACCGAGGAAAGCCACAAGGCCGCCGAGAAGCCCGGCGAGGTGAAGTCGGAGGCCAAGCCGCCGACCGATCCGACCAGGCGGCAGGGGGGTCGGTAACCTGTGTGGTCCATCGAGATCATCACCGGGCCGGCCGAAGAGCCGATTTCGCTCGCCCTGGCGAAGAACCATCTTCGCGTCGAGCACACGGCCGACGACGCTCTCATCACCCTGTGGATCGCGTCTGCAAGGGTGATGACGGAAAAGCACACGAACCGACGATGGGTCACCCAGACCATTCGGCTGTCGACCAACCGGTTCCCACCGAATGGCTGTCCACTTCGCCTGCCGGTTTCGCCGATCTCGGCAGTGAATTCAGTGAGCTACATCGACGCCGACGGGAACGACGTCGAGGCGGACGACCAGGCCTGGCAAGCGTGGACGGCACATAACCCGCCTCTGGTCGCGATGTCGGGCGGAGCGGACTGGTTCGAAACCGAGGAGCATCGACTCAATGCGGTTTCGATCGAGGTCACGGCCGGCTACGGGGGAGCCTCATCCGTTCCGACAGACGCTGTCGCGGCGATGCTCCTCTGTCTCGGCTTCTGGTACGAAAACCGGGGCGACGATGCTCGTCCGGTGGTTCCTGAACACATGGGGCTCCCGGCGGGAGCAGTCAGGCTCTTGGCGGGACTCAACACTGGAGGGTACGACTGATGCCCGAGACGTTTTCGCTCAAGATCATCGGCACCCAGGGGTCTGACTCGTTCAGCGAGAACTTCGAGGTGTCCGGTTCCGCCCTGGAACGAGCCACTCCCACCGTCCCAGCCGCGAAGAGCGGGAGCCTGTCCACTCGCACCGACAACGACACCGGCGTCGCGACGATGGCGAGCGGTCACGGTTTCACCACCGGGAACAAGGTCGACCTGTTCTGGTCCGGTGGTTCCCGTCGCCAGA
>CAZKIQ010000067.1:0-17942 GCA_964552815.1 uncultured Alcaligenaceae bacterium
GGAGAACTTGGCGTCGTCCTCGTTGGGCGTCAGCTGGCCATCGCGGAGGAACTTGGCGAGGTCGCGAACTCGTTCCGGGTTCTCCGCCATGTTGTCGGCGATGTCCTTGACGACGACGCGGAACGCCCGGTTTTGCGCTTCTTCTGCGACGGCCCGGGAGAAGCCGACCGGGTCGTCTGGAACGCGCCGGAACCGCGGAAGGTTGGGGTCGGTCCGCTGCAGATCCCGCAGAGCCCGAAGGTCGCGCTCGGCGGGGACGATGTATTCCGCCGCCCGCTCGGCCACCCGGGCATCGATAAATTTCGGGTCGAGGAGGTGGGCCGCCAGGTAGTCCGCTTTCCCCTTCTCGATCGCGCGGATGACCGAGGAAAGCGCCGTCTTCGGGTTGTTCTGTGGGAACGCGTCCGGGCTAACGGTGATGCCGTAGCGGACCGGCGGGACGCCGACCACCGGTTGAGCCGGCGGTTGCGATTGCGCCATCATCGACGCCCCGGCCAGCACAACCAGCGATAGAATCTTCCGCGACAGGAACTTCCGCATCAGAATCTTCCGCATGGTAGGACCCGTTTCGAGTTCGCGGTGCAGGGTTCGAGTTCCAACCGCCCGACCATACCACTAGGGTAATATCGGCGTCGGGTTACCGGAACTCCCGACCCGAAGAACAATTCTCTCCAACTTGAAGCGGCCCCGGCATGGCAGGCAACACGTTCGGCAAACTCTTCCGCGTCACCACCGCTGGCGTCAGCCACGGGCCCGGCTACCTCTGCATCATCGACGGCTGCCCCGCCGGACTCGAACTGTCCGTCGAAGATCTCCTACCGGACCTGCAACGCCGCAAACCCGGCCAGTCGAAGCTCACGACCCAGCGCGACGAATCCGACACGCCCGAAATCTGGTCCGGCGTTTTCGAGGGGAAAACCGACGGCACCCCGATCGGAATCTCCTTCCGCAACTCCGACCAACGCAGCGGCGACTACGGCGACATCAAAGACAAGTACCGCCCCGGCCACGCCGACTACACCTTCGACGCCAAGTTCGGGTTCCGCGATTACCGGGGCGGCGGTCGCAGCAGTGCCCGGGAAACCGTCTGCCGGGTCGCCGCCGGGGCCGTCGCCAAGAAACTCCTCGCCCGGGAAGGGATCCGCGTTCTCGGATATGTCACGCGGGTCGGATCGGTTGCCGCGGAGATTCCGGATCCGACGGCCGTGACGATCGAACAGGTCGAAGCGACGCCAGTCCGCTGCCCCGACCCCGGCAGAGCCGCCGAGATGATCGCCCACATCGACGAGGTGCGGAAGAATTGCGACTCGATCGGGGGAATCTGCGAACTCGTCGCGGTCGGGGTTCCGCCGGGGCTCGGGGAACCGATCTTCGACAAGCTCAAGGCGGATCTTGGGAAGGCATTGCTGAGCCTGCCGGCCGTCCTCGGTTTCGAGTACGGAGCGGGCTTCGCCGTCGCCGGGATGCGAGGAAGCGACGCCAACGACGTCTACGAGCCCGGCTTTCGCACCGCCAGCAACCGGCACGGCGGGATGCTCGGTGGAATCTCGTCCGGGATGCCGATCGTGTGCCGGGTCGCGATCAAACCCACGAGTTCGATTCCGCGTTCGCAGAAAACCATCACCCGCACCGGCGAAGCGACAGAAATCCTCGTCCGCGGCCGGCACGACCCCTGCCTCCTCCCCCGCTTCGTGCCAATGGGGGAAGCGATGGTCGCCCTCGTCCTCGTCGACCACCTCCTCCGAGCAAAATCCTCGCGATTGGGGTAATTCCGACCTCCTCATCGCGGGCTGGGGGTGGCGGAAGGTTCGGATCGGGGAAGGTACCAACGTGGCGGGTTCTGCGGGTCGACCTCGGCCACGGGCACCCCGGAAGCTCGCAACCCCGCTCCGATCGGGCTCGCCGGCCGGGTACTGACGACGAGCCGGGCCGTCCGCGTGGCCCCAAATCGGACGGAATTCGGCGCCACCGGCGGAACCACCGGGCTTCCCGCGATGTCCGCCAGCGACGCGAACGCCTGCCGTACGAAACTCGGCGACGCCCGCGAACTGTGGACTTCCGCCGGTTCCCCGGGCACGACCAGCGTTAGATCCCCCGGCTCGTCCGCCGTCGCCCACGCCCAGCCGATGCTCACCGTCACCGCCAGCGCCCACTCCAACCGACCGAGATGCTCGCTCGAAACCTCCCCCACAGTCGGCACCCAGGGGTCGAGAATCACCACGAGGTTGAGCGGATCCGTCTGGTCGTATTCCCGCACCACGAGTTGGTTGCGGCGGGCCGTCGACTTCCAGTGGATGTCACGGGGGCTGTCGCCGAACCGATACGGCCGGACCCCGCGAACATCACCGAGGCCGGGCGTCGGTCGCCGGGACGGTCGGCGATTCCGGCCCTCCCCGCCGCCCACCCGGATGAGCCAGCGTCGGAGGGATTCCACCCCGACCATCCCAACCGCCGGCAACACCCGCAGGTCCGTGGCCGGTTGCAACGTTCGGGACCACCCCACCAGCCCGAACGGATACTCCGAACCGACCGTCAGCGGCCCGATTGTGTACCGTCCCCGTTTCGGAAACGACCACGTCACGCGAAGCACCGCCGATTCCCCGGGCAATAGCGGAGCCAGAAACCACTCCCCCCGCTGACCCGCCGCCGTGTCCGCAATCTTGACCGTCGCCGCCCGCCGGGTCGAGTTCTCCACCTCGACCCCGTGGACCACCTCTTCCCCGGCAAAAACCGATGGCGATTCCCGTCGCCGGCCGGTGACACGTCGGATCATCCGCCAGGAGAGGAACCCGTTGACCACCACCAACGCGATCATCAGATACCCGAGGAGCAGCAACAGATTGATCGTCTTCGACCACCCGATCGCCGCCATGACAACGGCGACGGGCAGCCAGTGGGCGAGCGGTTTTCCCGCCCGAAACCGCGGCTTCTCCACCGTGGTCAGCGATGGCTCCTGCTGCATTCCGAACCCCGAAGACGAGGACTGGACCAAGGAACCCGCCGAAGCCCATCCTATTTCCGAACCGGCGTTGTGCCAGTTTCCCTGCGGCAACGCTCCGTTACAGCGCGGTGACAGTGTTCACGCTAGTCTCACAGAAACCCTGTTTGGAGACCTCTCATGATCCGCCATGCAACCATCTGCCTCGCCCTTCTGGCCAGTGCGACCGCGGCGAGTTCCACCGCGGTCGCAGACGATGAGATCACCCCGGTCCGGCTCCGCCTCACCGTGAGTGCGGAAGAGTATGACCCCATCGCCGGGGGAGCCGGGAAGCTGATTGTCACCTGCCAGAACCGACTGGACGAGCCCGTTACCATCCAGCTTGGGCTGCACGCCAACGGCCACCATTGCGGAATCGATCCGGCGAAGACGGCGAAGATCACCATCCCGGCGAAGAAAACCCTCACGGTTTTTGAAGCGACGTTGGACGAACTCTTCTACGAAGGCTCCGAAGCCAATGACGCAACACCAAGGAAATACGGCTGGAGCTGGTTCCGGCGGTCCTCCCCGCCTGGCCCACTCCGGAAACAGGGCACACGGGAATTTGTCAAGGAAGTCCGGATCCATGCCGAGGCCACGGTCAAAACGGGAAGTCAAGTCTGGCAGTCCGAGCTCATTCCCGTGTGGATCAAACCTTCTCTCCCGAAAAAGTGATGGGATAAGGTGCCGTCACTGCGCGGCGATTTCGATGGCGCTATGCAGTTCGACGACCGTGCCGCGGCCCACTGCATAGCGGAAGTTGGTTCCGAGGGTGGCCCACCGCTGGGCCGCGTCCACGGCCACGCACCCGACGCTGGCGGTCAGCGCCAGGGCGACGACCCAGAGCAGCGACCGCCTCACGCCGACCCCCTCCGCTGCCGACTATGAGTGTTGGTGTCAAGTCTCCTCAATCATAATCCCTGCGGCGCGGACCGTCCACGCCGCGGGGGGTGACGCGTTGCCGTTCTTCCGAGCATGGTTTTGCCGACGTCGCTCGCTCACCCTGAGTCAGAGCGGCGGCGGCAAAACCATGCTGGCTTTCCCTCGCCTCGCGGCCATCAGACGCCAGGCATTTCGTCAGGTGAATCGGGTCGGCGGCGTGTCTCGGGTTCAGCCGCACGACCCCAAGTTCGACGTGCGGACCGCCCTGTACCTGGCGACCGGCGTCGACCTCACGGCGGTCGAGGGGATCGACGCGGTCCACGCCCTGACGCTGGTCAGCGAACTCGGGTGCGACATGACGAAGTGGCCGACGGTCGGCCAGTTCGCGAGTTGGTTGGGGCTGTGCCCGCAGTTCAAGAAGACGGGCGGGAAGGTGCAGTCGAGCCGGACGCGCAAAGGGAAAGGGCGGGCGGCCCAGGCGTTCCGATTGGCGGCGTGGGGGTTGATGCGGAGCAAGAGTTATCTGGGTGCGTACCTGCGTCGGCAGCGGAGTCGGTTGGGTGCCCCGAAGGCGATCACGGCAACGGCCCACAAGCTGGCGCGGATCGTGTACCACCTGATGCGGTACGGCGAGGCGTATGTCAAGAAGGACGAGGAAGCGTATGCCGAGCAGGTGCGGGAGCGGTTGGAGAAGCAGTTGCGTCGGCGAGCGAAAGAGTTGGGGTTCGAGGTGGTGAGGGTGTCGGCGGAGCCGGACCCGAGTGACACCCCATTGTCAGCGTGACGGCGGTCGGGTTCGGGCCACAACCACAAGGCGGGCGATCCCCGCACCGAGTCCCGCGGCTCGCGTTCCCGGATGCGAGTATGCCGAAGGACCGCGCCGGTCGTCATCCCGAGGAGCGAAGCTCAAGGGAGCGGGCGATCATCCGCCACCGTCACCCGAGGAAGTTCCTGGGGCTGGGGCGGCGTCTTGGGTCGTAGGCGTCGGGGTCATTCCCCGCGGACCAGCAGCCCCTCCGTCCGCCGCCCGTCGGACGTCTCAAGGACCACGGTGAGGAAGTCGATGCCCGGGCGGGTCTGCTCCTCCCAGTAGACCGTGCCCGCGGCGTCTCGCAGCCGGACGGTGCATGACCCGTGGGGACCGGGGTGGTAGTACAGGAACCCCGCCAGCCGCCGGCGGTACGGCCCAGGCAGGTCCGGCGGGTGCTTGACCCGCCAACTGCCCTCGAGGTCCTCGCGGCAGAGTTCCTCTAGAGTTAGGGTCGGCACCGGCTCGGACTCCGGAGGTCGGGCCTGATCCCGCGGCCACAGCAGGTACGAAATCGCGACCGCCGCAACTGCCGCGAGCCCCACCAGCCACCACTGCCGACGGAACAATCGCAACCCACGCCCTCCGCCGCCGAACGATCGTGCTCACTTGCCGGGGCCGCTGCAAGACTTCATACCGCGCGAAACCGTGATGCGGCCCCGGTCAAGTGCAGCACATGGTTAGCGGTTGGCCCCGCGCGAGGCCGGCATCACAAGCTGGTCCAGATGAGTAGCGTCTTTTTCTCAAGCTGCGCTGACTCGGCGGTGTCGCCGATGCTGCGCAACAAGTCGAGAACTTCAGATGCGTCCCATCCCTCCAATTCCTCAGTCGCGCCCCAGCGATCTGCAAGTGATTCGTGCTCGTCTTCTTCCATGCTTGCGATTGAGGCTAGTGCCCCCAGCATTTTTAGTGGAACGATGTCAACCCATGGGCCTTGATCGCCTTCTGGGATGGTCCGTATCTCGTCGAGCCGTTGTTCGAGTGTGTCTTCCGCCGAGCCAGCCTCAACCAAGGCCCACAGGGTTGCGAGCTTGATGCGATCCAGCCCACGGTAGAAGAAGCCGTCCCAGGTCTGCGAAGGCTCGTCGGACGCTGCGACTGCGTCAGCTTCCGAGGCATCGGCAACGAGTAAGTGGTTGAGAACGCCCATGCGAGAACTCTGCCGCTAACGCACAAGCTCACCTGCCGGCGGGGCATAGGTGGGCTCCACGTCCCAGAAACCAATGATGCCCCGCCGGTCAGGTGCAGCGACTGGTTAGCTGCGGCCGAACACGTCTAACAGGAACTCCCTGCACGAATCGTACAACGGTTGCACCAACGGAGCCAACGCCTCCCGCCGCCGACAGTTATCCGGACCGAGCGGAATGAGCGATTCGTGATCCATCCACACAACAGGACATTCGCCGTCGGCTCGCCTCTGAACGGCGTCGAAGCACATCGGCCCCCATCCATCGCCCCATTGTGCCAACGGAACGAAGCCCGCATCGATTAGCGGCCGCCATGCCTTCATTAACTCTCGGAGCGGTTTCAGCGGCTTCCCTGCCGGCGTGTCCGTCATGAAGATCTGTTGATCATAACGCCGACTCCGCACCTGATCGAACAATTGGAAACGAGCGAGCAAGTACGCCCGAAACACCGGCGGGAACTGCACGCCGAACTCGCCTTCGATGACACTCACGTCAGAGTCTTTGAGAGTCGAAGGCAGGACTCGCCATGCAACCCAACCGTCCGCGTTGACCTCGCCGACTTGCATTTCCGGCGGGACGCCAGCGTCTGCTGGGTCTTCGGCGGCGACGCCCATCCGCCATGCGTCGGTGGCATATGAGTCAAGGAGCCGGCCGACAAACGCGCTGTCGTCCGCGACGGCCATCGGCATCCTCCTGTAGCGGCTAACGCACAAGCTCACCCGCGGCGGCCGCTGATGAGACGTTGAACTCTGAAAAACCGTGATGCGGCCGCCGTCGGCGTGCAGCGACTTGTTCGGCGAAGACCTTAGGATGGGCTGCGTCGCTGCCAACGGAATCCCTTGACAAACAGCCTCGATTCAACCGTCCCATCCCATTCGACGTTGAATCCCTCGCGCTCCAATGAGGCACGCAACATTTTTCCGACCTTCACAGCCTTCGCATCGTTTCCCGAGCGATGCCCAAAACCGATGTAAAGGCCGCTTCCATCTAACGCTCCTTCTTGGTCCTGCTCTGTATAGAAGCAATGGCCAGCGTAGTCGGATTTTGTGAGACCGGATTCGTGGAAAGCATCCTCGACTTCCTCTATCCCGTCCGATTGGTCGAACCCGGCCCGGTGTAGAGCGATGATTCCTTGGGCTTCAAGCATGGTGAATGCCCGATCAAGGCGATCGAAGTCGGTCACCTTCGGCCAGGTCTCTTCCGCCTTCCGCTTGGCCTCGAATTCGCTTCGGATCACTTCAAGCAGCCATCTCTTGCCAGCGTCGTCGAGTTCGCCGTAATGGTCCCTGATGTAAAGGGCGACGTCTGCCTCGTCGAACTCTCCGCTCCAGAGGAGGGACCGAACGCAGCTCAGGATGTCCTCGCGAGTCGCCATCGCCCGCACCACTCCTCGCCGAACATGGGATTAGATTGCGCCGGCGCAATCTATCACGAACCCGCTCTTACGCACCATCTTCAGCCGTAACTCACAGTTCAAGCTGCGGTTGTGGACGATTTTATGCCACTTACCCGCGCGACCTATCACACTAACGGACCTTGCGCCGATTCATACCCGCCCTGAATTTACGTCACCCGTCCAGCGGGCTCTTCACGCCCGCCCGCCCTTGTTCAGCACGTGCGTGTCGATCATCGTGGTACTCACGTCGTCGTGCCTGAGCAACTCCTGGACCGTGCAAGTGGTGCCGCCGTCGCTCACCGGTCCGTGGGTCGACGGACAGTTTAACCGACGGGAAGACGTTTTGCCACCGAAGTCCGCGGCGACATGGTCGCCCCTTCCACTTCGAAACAGGAGATTTTCTTCCGCGGCACCAAGTTTGACATCAAAACGCAGGACGTCAAGAACCTCAAGGAAGGGGAGTGGAACAGCTTCGAGATCGTCGTGGCCGGCGACCAGGCGGAGTTCTTCGCCAACGGCGAGTCCCTGAAGAAGTTGAAGGTGAAGCCGGGGAAATCACCGCTGGGAATCCGTGCCGAGTTCGGTCCCATCGAAATCCTCCGAATTCGCGTCAAGGAATCGCCCGCCGTCCCACCAGGCCAGTGAGATCTCGCCAGATGCCGGGCTCAGCGAAGGGTCAGCGGACTTCCGCCCAGCGTTGTTCCCGGTGGCTTCGCAGAATCGCCTCGCAAAGCTGCACCTCGCGGTGGCCGTCGGCGAAGGTCGGGTAGAGGGGCGTCGCCGATTTGCCATGGTCGATGTCGTGGTAGATCGCCCGGTAGAGTTGCTTGAAGGAATCGGGGAAACCCTCGGCATGGCCGCCGGGGTAGTCGGCGAATTTCTGGGCGGTCGGGCCGACCAGCCCGGGGTCGCGGGTCAGGGACTCGTTGGGCCGCAACCGGTGGCCGACCTGCAAGAGATTCGGTTCCTCGCTATCCCAGGCAAGCGAGGTTTTCCCGCCTGCGAGGTCGAATCGGAGGCAGTTCTTCCGGCCCGCGGTCACCTGCGAGACGGTCAGACACCCCCGCAACCCGCCTGCAAATCGCAGCAGAATCGAACCATAGTCTTCCGTCTGGATCGGAACCGCCTCCGCGGGTTGGTGCCGATGCCCCGCCGTGCCGGAGAACGTTTCCGACCCGCCAGACGGGCGGTACCGCGTCTCGTGGACGGTTCGCAAATCCGCGCAGACGGCGGTGATTTCCCGTCCCGTGATGAAGCAGACCGTATCGAGCCAGTGGGTCCCGATGTCCGCGATGGCTCGCAATTCCCCGCCATCCGCGGCGAGCACCCGCCAGTTGAAATCGGTGACGTAGAGGAGCCAGTCTTGCAGGTACGAGCCGGTGACGTGGAAGAGCTCGCCGAGGTCGCCGGCGTGGACCCGGTCGCGGGCTTCGAGGACGAGCGGGTAGAAGCGGATGTTGTAGTTGACCGCCGTCACCAGGTGGGGGTTGGCGTTGGCGAGAGCCACCAGTTTCGCGGTCTCCGCGGTGGTCATCGCCAGGGGTTTCTCGCAGACCACGTGCTTCCCCGCGGCGATGGCGGACTCACACTGGGCCAGGTGGTGGCGGTTGGGGGATGCGATGTGGACCACCGTGACGGCCGGGTCCGCGAGAATCTCGGGGAAGCTGGCATACGCCTTCTCCAGCCCCAGAGATTCCGCGGCCTTGCGAGACTTCTCCGGGCTCGAACCGAGAATCCCGACGACCCGCCGGCCGAGACGGCGCAATGCCTCGACGTGAACCGGCCCGATAAAGCCTGTGCCAACAATCGCTGTACCGCTTTCCCGCATCGGCGTTCCCCGAGAAGACTCGCCCGACATCTCGAGAAACCGGGCTGGGAGGGGCAGGGATGGTCTCGGTTTCTCATCAAGCTTTCTGTCGCGGCCGAGACACCGCGACCGATACAATCGGAAGGGTAGGCGGGATTCCCCGGAAAGCTAGCGGGAAATCCGACATCTGGGTCCGGAGTGGGTTCCATGCGGAAAATCGCAGCATCGGCCTGGGCAGCCGCCATCGGCCTGACGGTCTCGTCGACCGCTTTCGCGCAAACCACGGGAACCACCGGAACCACCAGCGGAATCAGCTCGGGCGGGGGCGGCGGGCTCAGCGGCATCGGGGGGAGCGGCCAACTCGGCGCCGGCGGGCAGACCATCTCCGGATCCACCGCCAACTTCTCGCAAATCACGGGCACCAACACCGGACAGGGAACCCCCAACAACTCCAGCTCTCTCAACCAGTCGAACATCCTCAGCCCCTACTACGCCAACCCCTACTACCAGGGACGGGCCGGAGCACAATCCACCGACACGCCTGGCGGCTTTGGCACCGCGCTCTACGGAAACACCAGCGGCACCGGCGGGCTCGGAGGCACCGGAACCTTCGGACGAACCTCCGGAGGGACCACCGGAGCGACCGGCCTCGGGACCGGCGGAGCTTCCCGTACCAGCACCGGAACCACCGGCGGCCTGGGCGGGGCCACCACCAACCGCACCGGACTTGGCGGAACCACCGGGTTCGGCGGTGCGACTGGAACCGGGGGCCTGGGCGGAACCGGGGGATTGGGCGGAGCAGGAGGATTCGGAAACACCGGCCTCGGCGGAACCTCCGGGCTCGGCGGGACCAACACCACCGGCCAAGGCGTCGGCGGGATCGTCATCCCGCCCGCCCGGGCCATCGCCTACACCTCCACCCTCCGATTCCGCGGCCCAACCCCCACCCCGGTCCAGCACCACGCGAATCTGCGGGCCGTCCTCGACCGCTCCACCATGCTTTCCAACCCCCGCGGCGTTGAGGTCGCCACCGACGGTAATTTCGTGGTCCTCCGCGGAGCCGTCCGCGACGAGGACGAGGCCCGGCTCGTCGAGAACATGATCCGCCTCTCCCCCGGCGTTCGCGAAGTCCGCAACGAGTTGAAATTCCCGCAACCGTAAAATTCGGGAATGACCAAGCAGACGGAATCGGAACTCGACCCAACGAAGTCCGCCCTTCCCAGACTTGCACCGAGGGATTTCCCCGATGGGACCACGCTACGTTCCGTGTTTCGTCACGTTTGTTGTGGGTCTTTGCGGTTGTGGGAAGCCGATTGGGGCTGACTCATCCAATTCTGTTTCTGTAACTCCTCCGCCTCGGTCGACGATCTCCACCCCCGTTTCGCCGCCGGAGAAGGTCGCCGAAGTGACGCCGGCGGCGGCTGAGGCGTTTCACAACATTGCCCGAGAAAACGGGGTCAAAGCTCCCTATCGGATGCGGATCTTCATCGTGCCCGGCTCCTGTCAGGGATATCAGCACAAACTCGATCTCGACCAGGAGCCATTGAAGCCGTCGGACCGGACTGTGGGATGCGGCAGCGTGACGGTCGTGTACGACGACGCCCAATATCCGTTCATCCAGGGCTCGAAAATCGATTATGTGCAAGAGAAGGACGGAAAGACGGGCTTCAAGGTGGAGATGCCGAACAAAACTGCCGCCAACAAGCGCAGGATGTCGGACTGGGTTCAAGCGGAGATCGCCAAGATTTCGAAAACCGTCCCCCAATGATGTATTCGCAGCAAATCGACCTCTTTGCGGTCGGGTCATAGAATATCGGGACGTTCTGGGGCGGTGCCGGTAAGCCGTGAACCGCCCCTGTTCGCCCGCTGGGCGGGTGTGTCGCCCGTCGACTGGTCGGACGTCCGATCCCCACAATGAGCGCCGCCCCCCTTCCCGTCCCGCAGGGCCCCCACCAGCAGCACCCCCACCACCAGTCGTTCTGGCTCTGGGTCATGTGCCTGACCGGGGTCGATTACTTCTCCACGCTCGGTTACCAGCCTGCGATCGCGTTCCAGAACGCGGGGATGCTGGCACCGTTTGCGACCATCGTGCTGGTCGGCGTGACGCTGTTCGGGGCGTTGCCGGTGTACGCGTATGTGGCCGGGAGATCGTTCAGCGGGCAGGGGTCGATCGGGATGCTTTCCCGGCTGACGTCCGGGTGGAACGGGAAGGTGTTGGTGCTGGTTCTGCTTGGCTTCGCCGCCACGGGGTTTGTGATCACCAAGACGCTGTCGGCAGCCGACGCCGCCGTGCACCTGATCGAGAACCCGAGTTGGCCCTACAAACCGGAACCGGGTCAGGAGCCAACCCGGCAACTGGTCGTCGTCACGATGATGCTCCTCGTCCTCCTCGGGGCGATGTTTTTGCGGGGTTTCCGGGAAGTCATCGGTATCGCCTCGCTGATCGTCGGTGTTTACCTCGCCCTCAACGCGGTCATTATCGGATACGGCCTGGTGTTCCTGGTGGAGCACCCGGAACGGTGGCACATCTGGTTGCACCGATTGGCGAACGGGGAGTGGTATCTCTCCCATAACCCGGTGGGGATCGGAGATGCGCTGACGATCTTTGCGGTGAGCTTGCTGCTGTTCCCGAAATTGGCCCTCGGTTTGAGCGGGTTCGAGACGGGTGTCGCGGTGATTCCGCTGGTGCGGGGAAAATCGGAGGATGACCCGGCCCGGCCGGCGGGGCGGATCCGGAATAGCCGATTTCTTCTCGGCACCGCCGCGGGGGTGATGTCGGTCTACCTGCTTGGTTCGTCGATCGTGGTGACGACGCTGATCGATCCGTCGGAGATTACCGCGGTGACGGCGGACGGCCAGGCACCGACCGACGCGAAGGGCAAACCGCTCCCCCAGGAAAGCTGGCCCAAGAAACCGGCAGGCGGTCGGGCGCTGGCGTTTCTGGCCCACGGCGAAGGGGCGACCGGGAAGGAGATCTGCCCGTTTTTCGGCCCCACGTTTGGGACGATCTACGACCTCAGCACGATCGTGATCCTCTGGTTTGCCGGCGCCAGCGCGATGGTCGGGCTTTTGAACCTGGTGCCGCAGTACCTCCCGAAGTACGGCATGGCCCCGGAATGGGCCCAGGCATCCCGCCCGCTCGTGCTCCTCTTCACGATCATCAACCTCTTCGTGACCTGGGTTTTCGAGGCGAACGTCGACGCGCAGGGCGGGGCGTACGCCACCGGGGTCCTCGTGCTCATCACCAGTGCCTGCGTCGCCTCTCTCATCGATGTCTACATCGACCGGGAAGGCAAGCCGTGGTATCGGCGGATCTCCGTCCCCTTCGCCATCATCACGGCTGTCTTCGTGTACACCACGGTGGTCAACGAGGTGGAGAAGGATTTCCGCGGCTTGAAGATTTCCTCGTTCTTCATCGGCACGATCCTCGTCACCTCGTTTGCCTCTCGCGTCGCACGGAGCCGCGAGCTTCGCTTTGCGGGGTTCCAGATCGCGGACCCGGATTCGAAGTTCCTCTGGGACACGATCCGCCACCTGGAACTGACAGTGCTCGTGCCGCACCGACCGGGGCGACGGTCGCTTGCGGAAAAAGAAGCATCGATTCGGCGCGAACACCGCATTCCGCGGGACCTGATGGTCGTCTTCGTGGAGGTGGAACTGGCGGATGCCTCGGAGTTCGAGCATCAACCGATCATCTCCGTGAAGCAGGAACAGGGGCGGTACATCATCCACATCAAGGGGGCCGCGTCGATCGCCCACACGCTGGCGGCTCTGGCCCTGGAAATGGCGAAGGTCGGTCGGCCGCCGGAAATCCACTTCGGGTGGACCGACGAAACGCCCTGGTCCGGGACGCTGGGGTTTCTGCTCTTCGGGGAAGGAAATGTCCCCTGGATGGTGCGAGAACTGATCCGGCGTGCAGAACCCACGGTGGAACGTCGACCGCTCATCATCATCGCGGGTGTGTGATTGTCGCGGAAACGGGGCGAGCACCGCCGATGTCGAGTCTTCCACCCCCTGGATTGGAAAGAATCAGCGCGGAACGAACTTCCGAAAAGTCTCGATCGTTTGCACCGCGGCGGCGTCGGGGGTGGGGTAGGGGAACGCCTCGGCGGAGAGGTAGCCGGTGTAGCCGATCTCCTGCAAGGCTGCGACGATGGGGGCGAAATCGATGTGCCCCAGACCCGCGGGTCGGCGGTTGGAATCCACGAAATGGATGTGCCCCACCGCCGGGCCCGCCGTCCGCAAAGCACCGGCGAGGTCTGCCTCCTCGATGTTCATGTGGAACAGATCGTTGAGGAGCTTCACGTTCCCCGAGCTCTGCTGGGCAAGGAGCGTCAGCGATTGCTCGATCGTCGTGGCGATGTTGGTCTCGTAGCGGTTGAGGGGCTCGTAGAGGAGTGGGACGCCGAACCTGGCGGCGTGGGTTCCGAGATCGTCGAGGGCGTCGCAGAGGTAGCCGATGGCGGCATCGCGGGTGACACCGTCGCAGTGCCGACCCTGCATGGAACCGATGATGGCGGGTGCTCCGAGTTCGCCGGCGACATCGATGATGCTTCGCACGAACTGTCGAGCCCGGGCCCGAATGTCCGCGTCCCCGGAGGTGAGCGTCAGCCGGTGCTTGACCCAACCCGCCCCGGTTCCGACGGCCGCCAGGTGGAGTTTGTGCCGGGAAAGCAGCGATTTCAACGGCGAATCGGAGATCGCCTCGGGAGACGGGGGGAAGATCTCGACCGCGTCGAAGCCGAGTTCCGCCGCCCGCTGACACGCGGTCTCCAGGTCGTGCCAGAACACGAACGGCCCACCGCGGGCTTCCTCGACCAGGCTAATCGTGACGGCAGATCGGATCATGGTTTCCCCCTGATTCCCCTGTTGTATTCGCGAAAGGGAATCCGAAGCGTCCACGTCCGGCTCCTGGACCGGGTTCTGCCAGAACCTCCACTCACACCCGATCGACGGTGAGCCGAGGGGTCCGCACCCATTCTCCGCTGCGAACCGCGAACCCGCGGGCGGTCACCCACGCGAGTTTCGCCACGATTCCCGGGGTTTTCCACAGGCTCAGAACTTCCGTTGTGCGAAGTCCAACCCGGTGCATCGCCCGGAAATAGACCCACCCCGTCATCGCGAGGAGGGCGAGGGCCCATCCGAGAAATTCGAGGGATGTGAGCCCCGCGAGGATCAGGGTCAGGCCGAGATGCGCCAGGATCAGCGGCTTGCTGGTGATGACGCGGTCGTACCAGCTCAGCCCGCCGACAAGGAGGGCGGCTCGCCAGCGTTCCCGCTGCTTGCACAGGTCGGCGACTCCAACGGGTGGGGAGTTCCGCACCCCGGCCGTCGGCACGAACCGGACAGTGACACCCCCCTGTCGCAGCTTCGCGCCGTACTCCGCGTCTTCCGTTAGCCCGAACGACTGCCAGGGGAAGCGTTCCAGCACCTGCCGGCGGAAGGCCATGCCGGTTCCCCGCAGCCGGATCGAGCCGCCGAGCCGAGAAATCCCGGCCTGGATTCCGTTCTCGATCTCGGATCCGACCGCCATCACGACCCCCGCGGGGCCGGAAGTGGGGTCCCCCATGGTGACCGCCGCCTGCACCGCCGCCGCGCCGGCTTGCACTTCCCGGTCGAGTTCCCGAAGCGCCAGCGGGTCGAGCCGACAGTCCGCGTCGAGAATCATCACTGCGTCTGGGTCTTGATCGAGGGCCCGGGGAATCCCGTGGGCGAGGGCGAACCCCTTCCCGCGGTGGACGGCATCGGTGCGCTCGATGCAGCTTGCCCCGAATTCGCGGGCAACCGTGGCGGTGCGATCGGTGCAGTTGTCGGCCACCACCAGAACCTGGACGAGATTCTGCGGATAGTCCGATTCTCGGATGCTTCGCAGGGTCTGCGGGAGGACGGCTTCCTCGTCGTGGGCGGGGATGACGATCGCAAAGCGGATCTGTGGTGCGAGTGTGGAAGCGTTCCGTCGTGCGGCTCTCCAACCGATGCCGGTGAGAACCGCGTAGGCCAGGGCAATCGCGGTGGCGGGAATCAGAAAAACGAGGGAAATCGCGAGCATGGGGCACCTCCGGGGGGCGAAGTGTACGCGATCCCGCGGAGTCCCGGCGAGGGGAGTTCCCCAGCGGTTCCGGTGCGAAGCCCGAAGCCGCTGCATGTTGTCCTTCAAGAACTTCGGTCGAGTGGGGGAAATGTGAAGTTCACGCGGAATCGGGCGAATCTGCTTGCCTGCGAGGGGGATTCTCGAAAATGATCAATCTTCCATCGCGAACTTCCGGGTAACTCGCTCGAAATCTCCGGTCAAGGGGTCGACATGGACACCTTCTACCTCGTTTGCTTTGCCATCGGCGGCACGGTGATGCTGGCTCAGATGGTTCTGACCATCATCGGAATCGGGGAAGCTCACACCGACGCCGACTTCGACGCCCCGGATGACCACGACGCGAGCTGGTTTTTCGGCGTGCTCAGTATCCGGGCGATGGTCGCATCGCTGACGTTCTTCGGGCTCGGCGGGCTCTCCGCGGGGTACTACCACGCGGAGGAACCGGCCCGATTCGCCGCCGCTTCCGCTGCCGCCCTGGCGAGCCTCTACGGCGTTTCCCTCGTGATGCGGCAGCTCGGGAAACTCAAGTCGGACGGAACCGCTCGCCTGGCCAATGCGGTCGGGGGGACGGGGACCGTCTACCTCCGCATTCCCGCCGGCAAAACCGGGCATGGGAAGGTGACCCTGACGATCCAATCGCGATCGGTGGAAGTCGCCGCCATCACGCTCGGCCCGGAAATCCCGACCGGAACGCCGGTCACCGTCATCGCCGTCCCCTCGCCCGACACCGTGGAAGTGATCGCGGCGTGATCGGATTCTGACGGCTCGACTTCGCTCCCGGACGGATCCGCCCGCTCTTCCCGTCCTTTTTTCTGGAGCCCACAATGCCCTCTGCTTCTGGATCTGGCTTTCCCGTCCCGCTCTTTGCCCAAACCCGGACCAAGGCGGCGACGCCGGAAGCCGGTCCTGCGAAGGAATCGGAATCGAGCTGGATCCCCTGGCCGCTCGTTGCCGCGGTGATGTTCGCCGCCGTCCTCTTCTCCTTCGTCCTGCTGCTGATCCAGCGGTACAAACGGTGCCCGTCCAACCGGGTGCTCGTCATTTACGGGAAAACCGGCGGCGGTAACGCGGCCAAGTGTGTCCACGGCGGCGCCGCATTCGTCCTCCCCCTCGTCCAGGACTACGAGTACCTCAGCCTCGAACCGATCCAGATCGAGATTCCCCTCAAGGGGGCACTCTCGATGGAGAACATCCGCGTCAACGTGCCGAGCGTCTTCACCGTCGCCGTCGGCACGGACATGATCACGATGCAGAACGCGGCCATCCGTCTGCTCGGGCTCACCACCCAGGAAGTGAAGCAGCAGGCCGGCGACATCATTTTCGGCCAGCTTCGCCAGGTCATCGCCTCGATGAAGATCGAGGACATCAACCGCGACCGGGACAAGTTCCTGGAAAACATCCAGAAGTCGCTCGAACCGGAGTTGCAGAAGATCGGCCTCGTTCTGATCAACGTCAACATCACAGACATCACCGACGAGTCCGGGTACATCGAGGCGATCGGCCGGAAGGCGGCCTCCACCGCGATCCAGCAGGCGAAGGTCGACGTCGCCGAGCAGGAGAAACGCGGGCAGATCGGGGTCGCGGAGGCCGAGCGCGAACGGGCCGTCTCCGTCGCAAACGCCACCAAACTGCGGGAAATCGGCACCCGCGAAGCCACCCGCGAACAGGCCATCCGCGTCGCCCAGCTCGAAAAAGAACGCTCCGTCGGCGAGCAATCCGCACTGCTCGAACAGGAAGCGCTCATCAAGGAAACCCAGCGTCAGCAGGCGATCCGCATCGCCGAGCTCGACCGGGACCAGAAAGTCGGGGAGCAACAGGCCGCTTTCGAGCGGGAAGCCCGGATCGCCGAGGCGGAGCGGGACAAACGGGTCCGACTCGCCGACGCCAACGCAAGTGCAGTGACCGGGGAAGCCGTCGCTCAGGCGACCGTCGCCGACGCCCAGGCCACCCTCGCCGTCCGCAAAGCGGAGGCGTACCAGGTTTCCGAGACGAAGAAACGCGAGGCGGAAGCCGCCGTGCTGGAGGCCCAGAACAAGGCGATGGCCAAGGCCGCCCTCGCCGAGGCGGACAAGGTCGAGGCCGAGAAACGGGCGATCCTGGAAGCACCCGCAAAGGCCGAGAAAGCCCGCACCATTGTCGAAGCCGAAGCCGCCGCCGAGAAAGCCAAGCTCGCCGCCCTGGCCGAGGCCGCAGCCATCTACGCCAAGCTCGAAGCCGAGGCCCGCGGCCAGTACGAGATCCTCGCCAAGAAGGGGGAGGGTCTCCGCAGCGTCATCGAGGCCTGCGGTTCCCCCCAAGCCGCCTTCCAGCTCCTGATGCTCGAACACCTCGATTCCCTCGCCGAGGCGTCCGCGAAGGCGATCTCGAACATCAAGTTCGACAAGGTCGTCGTCTGGGACACCGGCGGGAAAGGGGACGGCTCGGGGTCCAACACCGCCGAGTTCCTGCAGAACATGGCCCGCGTCATGCCCCCGATGCTGCAGGTCATGAAGGATGTCGGCGGGGTGGAAGTGCCCGATTACTTCGCGAAACTGACCAACTCCGTCCCGGACGTGACACCGCCGGCCCACACGAAGGAAACCAACGGAACCGCCCCGTCGCGAACGGGTGGGAGCTGACGCAGGGCAACCAGTTCCGGGCCGTCCGCCTCAGCGACGGCTCGGAACCGGTGCCGGCCGATCGATGTCCTTGTTCTTCCCCTTCTCGCCGCTCCCGCACCCGAGCAGCAAGCAAACCCCGGCCGCCAGGAGCCAAGTTCGAATCGCCATTGTGCTGCACCCCCTGGAAAAACCAA
>CAZKIQ010000067.1:18042-29022 GCA_964552815.1 uncultured Alcaligenaceae bacterium
AAAAACCAATACTTACTTCTTGGTGACCGCGGTGGTGGAGGTCGTGCTGCCGCCGCCGCAGCCGATCGAGGCGAAGGAAGCAACGGCCAGAGCAGCGACGAAAGCCAGGGTGACGATCTTCTTCATGTCAAACTCCGTGGAAAATGGCACAGGGCCAACAAAGGAAGGAGATTTCCCGGGGTCGGGCGCCCGACCTCGACGGTGATCCCCACACGCGAACCGGCGCGATACCATCCCAACCCTGTGCAATGCAAGGGTTTCGGGCTGAAAACCGATCGCCGTCCGGCATCAATCCGGTCGTCATGTGCATAGATACACAAGCCCCCAGACTTATTCCCGAAAATTCCCGGATAATCTCGGAATCTCCTCGGCAATAAAACCGACGACCCGAATCCAACCCGGTTCGGGGCCTGCGAGCCGCCAACATGATCCAGACGCGACTCACCGCCGACCTCCGCCGCATCGCCGGTCCATCGGAGAACACCACCTCCGATTCCGACCTGCTCGGCCGGTTTGTGGAGGCTCAGGATCCCGAAGCGTTTGCGGAAATTGTCCGTCGGCACGGACCGATGGTTCTGCGCGAGCGGTACGGTGCATTGTGCCGCGGAAAGGTGCGTAGCTAGGAGACGGCCTTCCGGTAGCAGTGGTCGAAGAGGAGCTGCCACTCGAGGAGTTGAACCCGCTTTGCGAGCTCCTCGTCGGGGGAGTTCGTCCCCCGCACTCGCTCGCAAATGTCCACGAAAGCTTGAGGATTCGTGTAGTCGTAGCCGATGGCGGGACACCGCTCGACGAGCTGCTGAAGGACGGGATGGGAGCCCACGCGTCGCAACCAGTACTTCGAGTTCCACGCGTCCGGCTCGCGGCGGTGCATGATCGCGTGCCAGAAGCTGCCGTCCGCCGTCTCGATCTCCTGGCTGATCTCGTGCGACTCGTGGAGGAAGTCGAAGTACAGCCACAAACCGGACCGGCACAACGCCGGCAGTTCCAGCGACTGCAGCGTCTTCCGCACCGCGGTCACCGGCGTCCCCGGGCCCAGCTCCGCGAGCCGGGGTTCCGACAGCAGCCCGGCAACGTCCGGGCCGTACGTGGTTGGGTCGAACATCCCGAGATTCTATGATTCCCTCAGACACGGGGAATCGCCATGAAGCGGGTACGCGTCGGGAATGGGTGCGGGTTCTGGGGGGACAACATCGATGCCCCCGTCCGGCTCGCGGAGGCGGGTCGGCTCGATTACCTCACGCTCGAGTACCTCGCAGAACTGACGATGTCGATCCTGGCGCTGCTCAAGCAGCGCGACCCGACCGCGGGGTACGCCCACGATTTCCTCGATGTGCTCGGCCGGCTCGCTCCGACGCTGACCGCCCAGCCGGGGTTGCGGATCGTCACCAACGCCGGGGGCATGAACCCGGCGGCCTGCGGAGCGAAGGCGAAGGAAATCCTCGCGAAACACGGGCTCGCCGACCGCCCGGTGGCCGTCGTTTCCGGGGACGATCTCTTTTCCCGGCTCGACGAGCTTCTCGCGGCCGGGCACGCACTGACCCACCTCGACACCGGGGAATCCCTGGAAACGGTGCGGTCCCGGGTCGTGTCGGCGAACGCGTACCTCGGCTCGAAACCGATTGCGGAAGCGCTCGGGCTCGGCGCTTCGATCGTCGTCACGGGTCGGGTGGCGGACGCGGCGCTGACGGTCGGGCCGCTCGCCCACGAGTTCGCCTGGAAGTGGGACGACTGGGACCGCCTGTGTGCCGGCACCACCGCGGGACACCTGATCGAGTGCGGAGCCCAGGCGACCGGCGGGTTGTGGGTCCACGCCGACGCCTCCACCGATCTCGCCCACGTCGGCTACCCCATCGCCGATGTTGCCGAGGATGGCAGCTTCACCCTCGCGAAACCGCCTGGAACCGGGGGTGCCGTCAACTTCGAGACGGTCGCGGAGCAACTCCTCTACGAGGTCGCGGACCCGGCCCGCTACTACACCCCGGACGTCGTCGCCGATTTTTCCACCCCGCAACTTCGGGAAGTCGGCCCGGACGCGGTCTCCGTCACCGGTGCCCGGGGCCACCCGGCGACGGACACCTACAAGGTCTCGATCGCGTACCGGGACGGTTGGACGGCGTCGGGTTCGCTGACGTTGCTCGGCCCGCGGGCGGTGGAAAAGGCGAAGCTCAGCGGGCAGGTGATTCTCGACCGCCTCCGGGCCGCGGGGTTCGAGTTCGAGCACAGCCTGTTCGAGGTGGTCGGTGCCGGCGCGTGCGTGCCCGGGGTGGTGACGGCGAAATCGGACCCGCCGGAGGTGCTGCTGCGGGTGGCGGTGCGGGATTCGCGGAAGGCTGCGGTCGACCGCTTCACGAAGGAATTCGCCCCCCTCGTGACGGCGGGCTTCCCCGGCACCACGGGCTACACCACCGGCCGACCCCAGGTCCGCGAAGTCTTCGCCTACTGGCCGGCACTGATTGCCAAATCCGCGGTGCCGGCAACGGTCCAGATCCTGGGGTGACCCTGACTCACTTCGCCTGGAAGCCGACGATGGCGGATTCGCCCGGACGTTGGCCGCCGGCGACGTTGACCGTCAACGGTCGAGAACCGGAAGCTCCGGTCAACTCGCCGCGGACGATCGAGCCCTCGACCTTCGTGAGCTTGTAGCCGGTCGCGGTGCCGCGGAGTTCGGCGAAGAGGGCGTGCAACCCGGACTGGCTGTACCCCCGGGCCTTGTCGGCTTCGAATCGCGGCGGGGCGAGGTCGGCACGGGCCTTGGAAAGGACGAGAAATTCCGCCACCGCGTCGTTTTTGGCGAGGATCGTGTCCAGGAAGGCGGCGGCGGTGAAGCGGGCGGACGCGATGTCGGCCGGGCCGGTCGGCAGGGCGGACGCGAATTTCGGGGTGACGGCGAACCAATCGACGGACCAGCCGCCGCCGTCGCGGGTCAGGCGGAGGGTGTAGGCGTCGGACCCGGCGGTGCCGCGAAACATCGCGACGTTGGCGGTGACCGCGGTCTGGTCGGCTTCCGGTGCGAAGGTTCTGCCGGCCGCCACTTTCTTTGCCCAGGCGTCGGCTTCCGCGTCGGAATAGCCCTGCTTCTTCTCCGCATCAGAGGCGATGGCCGGGATCGGAGGGGCGACGACCTTCTTGAACTCCGGGGAGAGCCGGCCGGCGACGGATTGCCCAGCCGACGCGGCAGCCAGGAATTCCTTCGCAAACGCTTCCCCGGAACCCTTCAATTCTTCCGGCGAGGCGTTGGGCCCCGGCGCGGTCGAAACCGTACTGGGCTTCGGGCCCGGCCCGGATTTGTTGCACCCGGCGACAACCGCCAGGGCCAGGACGGGGACCGCGAACCATCGAGACGACATGTTCGAACCTCGGGAAACTCGTGGCGAATCAGGTTGCGAGAGGGTCGGGGCCGGGCAAGGCGACTCATGTCGACGCCCCCGGGAGCGCGAACAGGTCGGCGACGCGGCAGCGGAACTCGGGCAGGACGCCGTTACCGGTCAGGTCGTCGGATTCGTCTAGTGATTTCGGAAACTCGCTCGGGCGGTAGACCGTCACCGTCCGTTCGTCCGGGAACACGATCCACACCAGGGGAACGCCTCCGTTGTGGTATTGCTCCACCCGCTTGGACAGTTTCCCGGGTTTGTCGGACGGGGAAAAGACTTCAACGACGAGCGCCGGCACCCTTTCACAGAACCCGCGGCTCATCTCGTCCAGGGTGCGGGATTCGAGGAACAGCATGATGTCTGGCCCGCGGACCGTGTCGGGAGCGCGGCGGACGACCAGTCCGGTGTCGTTCGTCAGCAGATACCCGGCTTTTCGATGGAACAGGTAGTTGCCCAACACGACCGCCACGAGCCAACAAATGAACCCATGATGTTCGGCGGGCGGCGGCATTTCGACGACCTCCCCGTTCTCGAGTTCATACCGCCCCCCGGCGTTCTCCGGCCGGTTTGCCCAGTCGAAGAACTCCTCGGCGGTCATCTCGCGTGTTGCGGAGGTCGTCGCCATCTCTCATCTCCCGAAATCACTTCGCGAGTTCCACGACCATCTTGGCCGCTTCGGTCAAACCCGGGGCGACCTTGATCATCGGAACCTCGGCTTTCACGCCGTTGAGGATTTCGCGGGCTTTCTCGACCTCGTTTCCTTCCAGACGGACGACGACGGGGACCTTGAAGCCGACTTCCCGGCCCGCCTTCACGAGGGCGTCGGCGATGCGGGCACAACTGGCGATGCCGCCGAAGACGTTGACGAAGACGGCCTTCACGTTGGAGTCGGAGAGGAGGATGCGGAACGCCTCGATCGCGTTCTCGGCCGTCACGCCGCCGCCGACATCGAGGAAGTTGGCCGGGTTCCCGCCGTGGTGTTTGACGATGTCCATGGTCGCCATCGCCAGGCCCGCACCGTTGACGAGGCACCCGATGTTGCCGTCGAGCTGGATGTAGTTGAGGCTGGCGGCCGACGCCCGGATCTCCGTCGGGTTTTCTTCTCCGAGGTCCCGCAACGCGGCGAGGTCCTTGTGCCGGAACAGGGCGTTGTCGTCGAAGTCGATCTTCGCGTCGAGAACGACCACGTCCCCCTTCACGGTCACCGCGAGGGGGTTGACCTCGACGATGCTCGCGTCCTTCTCGAAGTAGACCTTCGAGATCGCCATCAGGATCTTGACGACGGCAGGGATGTGCTCGTTGGCGAAGCCGAGGTCGAAGGCCATCCGCTGGGCCTGGAACGGAAGCAGGCCGGTTTCCGGGGAAACGGGGATCTTGAAGATTTTCTCCGGGGTTTCGTGGGCGACCTTCTCGATGTCCATGCCCCCCTCGGCGGAGGCCATCAGGATCGGCATCCCGATCGCGCGGTCGAGGACCATGCTGACGTAGAACTCTTTCGCCGGTTCCGCATCCGCCTGGATGATGAGCTTTTTGATCGGCTGGCCTTCCGGCCCGGTCTGGAGGGTGACGAGGGAGTGGGAAAGCATCGCGGTGGCGAGTTTGCCGGCCTTCTCGCGGCTGGCGGCGAATTTCACGCCGCCGAGCTTTTCCGGGTACCCCTTGAGCTGCCCGGCCCCGCGTCCGCCGGCGTGGATCTGGGCTTTGACCATCGCCCCGCCCGTCCCGCCGGTAATCTGGTCCCACGCTTTTTCTGCCCCTTCCGCCGAGTCGACGACGATCTGTCGGGGAACCGGTGCCCCCGCGGCGGCGAGCAATTCCTTGGCCTGGTACTCGTGAATCTTCATCGTCGGCTCCGGCAGTGCGAGGTGGAATGTTGAGGTTATACGGCGAATTCCCCATCCTGGGAGAGTCGCCGACGGTTCGGCCCTGGTGGGTCCGGATCAGAGGGTGATCGTTGTGCCGAGGAGTTTCACGAATTCGCGGAGCCAGGCGGGGTGTGCGGGCCAGGCGGGGCCGGTGACGAGGTTGCCGTCGACGTTGGCTCCGTCGATCGGAACCTCGGCGAAGTTTCCGCCGCAGATCGTGACATCGGGCCCGACGGCGGGGTAGGCACTGCACGATCGGCCGCGAAGGACGCCGGCGGCGGCGAGAAGTTGCGGGCCGTGACACAAGGCTGCCACCGGTTTGCTCGCCTCGAAAAAGTGCCGGACCGCCGCCAGAACGTCGGGGTTGAGGCGAAGGTATTCCGGGGCCCGTCCGCCCGGAATCACCAGGGCGTCGTACTCGGCGGCAGTGATGTCGGCGAAGGTCGCCGTCAGGGCGAAGTCGTGGCCCCGCTTCTCGGAGTACGTCTGATCCCCCTCGAAATCGTGGATGGCCGTGCGGACCTTCTCCCCCGCTTTCTTCCCCGGGCAGACCGCGTGCACCGTGTGGCCGAGCATCTGCAGGGCCTGGAACGGCACCATCGCCTCGTAATCCTCGACGTAATCACCGACGAGCATCAGGATCTTCTTCGCGGCCATGGCGGGAAACTCCGAGGATCAGGAAAGGATTGGGAACGCTCCGGGTCGATCATTTCATATGGCGTCCCGTTTCCATTTTCCTGCAGCGGTTCGGAAACCGCCAATTCGGGAATCCACCGGCTCAAGCACGACTGCGTCCACAATTTGGTACGCCACAAATCCGCGTCCCCCTGACTATTTGCACAGCGCGCCTTCTTCACATCCCCAATTTGCGGTCGTGCTTGATGTTTGCACCTGACGACCCGGTCAACTTTGTTTCTGTAAGCAGCCGCATAAAGATTCGATACTGTCAGCAAGAAAACAGAAAGTTTCTTCATACGCAGTTTTCATCACAATTCGATCGGCGGCTTCCTTTTGAAGAAGAAGCAGAAGAAGATTTCCCATAACCGTATAACCAATCGAAAGAGCCGTGGCAGGGAAGTCGCCCGCAAAGTTCTTATCCTCACCTCGAAGATCGGCGAATCTATGACTGGCTCGAATGCCATACAATACCGTCAGTCGGTCGCGAGGGCAATTTGGGTCGCTCATGATGATATCCGGCTCGTTTAAGACCCCCCCGTTGTACTCTAATAAATATCCCCTAAATTTTGGGGGTAATACAACTCCTAGTTTCGTTTCCAATTCTTTCACTTCATTCTCTGTGGGGAGCGGAAATCGCTCATCTACAAATCGAGAATACACCGAATCGATTGCATTCATGATAGTGGACCTCCAAAATTCGAATATTTATGAACACCATTTTCGTCGACATAACTAGATCCATCTTCGAGTGGCAGCGTTTGTCGAGGAATCATTGGTATAAACCTGGGTTCGCTAAACCATCCGCTCTCGATCAATTTGCCATATTTCTATTCAGCGTCTTTTTGATTGTTGTCTTCCCGGTCCGAGTTTCGATTGCTGGGGAATGACGCATCACCGCGGGGCTGGAACCCCCGCGGTGACGAGTTTCTTGCGCCCTTTCCGGGCACCCAACGCAGTGGAATCGGCTGGTCAGGGTGCCTTTGATGCGTTCCGTGTACTTTTGGAACTTCCGGAACTCTGGAACTTGTTCCCGCCGGGGTCGGGGGCGAGAATGGTGAGCGACGCCGGGTCGCATCCACGCCCGGTGATCGGTTTGCGTCCAGTCTCCCACCTTGTGAGATTCCCGTGACCAATCTCCGCCTCCGATTGCTGGCCGGCGCTGTGTGCTGCGTCGGCCTCGTCACCCTGTCGGCCCCTGCTGCCGAGCCGACCGTCCTCGAACTCTGGCCTGGAAAAGCTCCCGGCGAGAAGGGGGACATCGGCGAGGAAAAAGTCGAAGGACCCCGCCCCACCGACAAGACCCCGGTCAAGCGGATCACCAACGTCTCGAAGCCGACCATCACCGTCTACCGGCCCGAGAAAGACAAGAACACCGGCACCGCGATCGTCGTCGCCCCCGGCGGAGGCTACTCCATCCTCGCGTGGGAACACGAGGGAACCCAGGTCGCCGAGTGGCTCCGCGATCTCGGCGTCACCGCTGTCCTCCTCAAGTATCGCGTCCCACGCCGATCCGACACCCCCAAGGGGGAACCGCCGATCGGCGCCCTGCAAGATGCCCAGCGAGCCGTCAGCATGACCCGCAGCAAGGCCAAGGAATGGGACATCAACCCGGACAAGATCGGCTTCCTCGGCTTCTCCGCCGGCGGGCACCTGACCTGCTGGGTCTCCAACGCCGAGAAACGAGCCTACGACCCCGTCGACGATGCGGACAAGGCCAGCACCCGGCCCAACTTCGCGATCCCGATCTACCCCGGCGGCCTGCTCGACAAGACGGACAAGGCCAAGCTCGCCTCGCAGGTCCAGGTTTCCAAGGAAACCCCGCCGTCCTTCCTGGTGGTCGCGGTCGATGACAAGGGTTCCTTCGATGCGACCATGCGGTACACCGAGGCCCTCAAGGATGCCGGCGTGAAGGCGGAACTCCACGTCTATTCTTCCGGCGGCCACGGCTTCGGGATGCGAAAGTCCGACAAACCCTGGTCAACCTGGACGAAACGCTGCGAGGAATGGCTCCGGGCGGAGAACCTCCTCGGCGGAGCAACACCGTCGAAGTAACCGTAGTCGGGCTAACACATCCGGTCTTTCCCGTGTTACCCCAACACAGCGAGGCAGAAGCAAGAACTGCCCTCGCTCACGCGTCGGGCTAACACCGTGTCGGGCTAACACCGTGTCGGGCGAACCATCCTGGGATCAGTGCCCACGCCGGATGTCGGAGGTCTGATACCGAATCTCGATCCGGTACACCTTTTTCATCCGGCAGGTAATCTCGCCGGTCTGGAGGTTGACTCGTTCCGGAATCTCGATCCGGTGCAGGTCGACGGTGCAGTGGTAGCCGCGCTCGCTGAAGATGTCGATCATCATCGCCAGGGCTCGGTGGTCGTCGAAGAGCTTTTCTTCCGAGTTGATCCGGGCGTGGCCGGTGGTCGCGTGGGCCTTGACGATCGGCATCATCTTCTGCTCGATCAATGGAATTACGGACTTGAAGATCGGCCGAAGTTCCGGGTCCTCCTCGTAGTTCTCCAACCGCTCGACGAGTTCCTGCCGGGCGTGGACCGCCAGCGTCGCCGCCTCCGGAATATTGTGGATGAGGTCGAAAACCTCGGGGCTGAGTTCGAGCGAACTCTGGTACCCGAACTCGCGGTCGATGTTCCGCTGGACCTCCGGAAGATCCCCTTCCGCATCGATGTAGTGGAAGTGGAACAGTCGGCGGAGGGACTGCAGCGCCTCGAACGTGGTTTCCTTGAAGGTCTTGTACCGCTTCCGGCACAGGTCGCGGTCGAGGTCGGTTTTCCGTTCCTCGAGGAGCGTTCCGATCCCGGATTCGCGGACCTGCCGGTTGTGCTCGATGATCTCCTGTCCGCGTCGGAGCTGCCGCTGGACGCTGACTTCTTCCGACACGAAAAGCAGGGCGATGCGGAACATCGGCTTGCGGAAGAATTTCGCGAGCGGGGAGGATCGGTACTCCTTGTGCAGATCCAGAAGGGCCCGGTAGAAGAGCTTCAAGCACTCGACCTGGACCATCGTGCGGGGGAAACCGTCGACGATGACGCCATCGTAGTAGTCGGGTTTGAGCAATTCTTCGAAGAGGAGGGTGATCGTTTCACGGTCGCCGGCCATTTTGCCGGCGTCTTTGAGGGCGATCATCGCGGGTGTGTTGAGAAGCGAACTGATCACAATCGGCGGGGCGGTGATGTCCCGCGTGTCCGCGATGAACGGCGTGTTGGTTCCTTTCCCGGCCCCCGGTGCCCCGCCGAGCCAGATGAATTCCCGGGGGAACCGGAGATTCTCTTTCCCGTATTTTTCGAGCAGTTCCCCCCACACGGCGGCGAAGATGAGCTGCGGTTCTTTGATTTCCAGATCCGGGATGGAGAGCGGGCCGGTCTGTTTCGGGTGGGATGGTGTTGGGGCGTCCATGGTGGCCTCTCCGGGGTCGGAAGGAGATATGGTACGGACTTCCCTGGCCTCGTCGGATACAACCCTCCCCATGAACCCCATCGATGCCCTTTTCCAGAAACTCCGGTCCGAGAACCGGAAAGCGTTTATTCCGTTCCTGCCCGTCGGGGATCCGGACCCGGACTTCACGGCGACGGTGCTCCCCGAGGTGGCGGCCGCCGGTGCGTCCCTGATCGAGGTCGGGTTCCCGTTCTCTGACCCGATCGCGGATGGCCCGGTAATCCAGGCGTCGTACTCGCGGGCGCTGTCGCGGGGATTGAAGCTGGCGGAGATGTTCTCGGCGGTGAAGCAGGTCTCGGCTACGCCGGGCTGGGCGACTCCGCTGGCGGCGATGGCGTCGTACTCGCTGATCTGGCGGAAGGGGCCGACCGCGTTTCTCGATGACGCGATTGCCGCCGGGATCCGGGGTGCCGTCGTGCCCGACCTGCCCGCGGAGGAAGCGGAGGATTTCGCGAAGCTCTGCCGGGACCGGGACTTCAAGCTGATCCTACTCGTGACGCCGACGACGGCGCCGGAACGGGCGGAGCGGGTGGTGCGAATTTGCAGCGGGTTCGTCTATGTCGTCAGCGTGGTCGGAATCACCGGGGAACGGGCGACGATCTCGGAGGTGCTGCCAGCACTGATCGGCCGACTGCGGGGGATGACGGATCTGCCGTTGTGCGTCGGATTTGGCGTCAGCCGGGCGGAGCAGGTGCGGGAACTGGGGAACCTGGCGGACGGGGTGATCGTGGGGTCGGCTCTGGTTCGGAAACTCGAATCCGCGGGGACACCGCTAGGGCGGGCGGAGGTCTTGGGCGACATCCGAAAACTGGTGCAGGAACTGAGCGGGGCTCTCGGTTAGGGTTTCTCGACCTCTCCGATCTGGCGAGGTT
This sequence comes from uncultured Alcaligenaceae bacterium, assembly GCA_964552815.1. Taxonomy (GTDB): domain Bacteria; phylum Planctomycetota; class Planctomycetia; order Gemmatales; family Gemmataceae; genus CAYUHJ01. The sequence goes on from CAZKIQ010000067.1 coordinate 28,279, forward strand.
TGCACCCCGCCAGGGTCGGGAAGGTTACGCGGCGGGATCCCGGTACTGCTTGAGCACCTGCAGCACCCCCGGTGGAATCGGAAACCCTTCTGCAAGCCCGGCGGGGTAGTTGGTCTGCAAACCGGACTCCACTTCGCTGAGCAGATCGAGGTGCCCGAGCGACGCATGTGTCTTCGCCTGGCGGTACCAGTGGCCGACCAGTTCCGCGTACGCCCGCTGGACCGACGCCGGAACCTGACCGGTCGCGGTGGCATACTCGACGCGGACCGTCCCCGGCGAACTGGACCACAAGAACGGCCCGCCGAGCGACTCGATCACCCCGCGATCCGGGTGGAGGTAGAACCGGTCCGAGTCGAGGATCGTGTCGGTGCCGAATTCCCGCTTCGGGTCGACCCGGACGGACGTCACCTCGGAAACGGGGAACTCTCGGAGGAAAATCAGCCGGCCGCCGCCGGGGTGGAACTCGGTGAAACTTCCGCCCAGAAACGACCGTCCGCAGTGCCGGCTCACAAAGTCGTCGGCGGCCGCTTGGAGTTGCTCGAGGAGATCGTCATCGTCCGACCCGGTGATTCCGAGCGATTGCTTCACATTGGCCAGCGTGTCGAGGGGCATCGGTTTCTCCAGTGGGGTTGTGTGGGGTGGTGAGGTTGTGTGTGGGTGGTGGTGGGGTGGTGAGGTTGTGGGGTGGTGGGGTGGTGAGGTGGTGGGGTGGTGGGGTGGTGGTGGGGTGGTGAGCTTGTGGGG
>CAZKIQ010000068.1:0-25620 GCA_964552815.1 uncultured Alcaligenaceae bacterium
TCACTCCCGATACACTACCCCACGGCATGCATGGATTCTTTCGGCGGCGGAGGGCTTCGTGGCGTGGAGATGCTGTTCACCGTCGCGTTCACGTTCTCCGAGGGCGGGGGCGTGCTGCTCTCCGGGTGCTCGGCGGAGGGGGCACGCCCGCCGGTGGCCGGTGAACTGCTGGAGGTCCGCAGCCCGGACGGCGAGCGGGCACAGGCGTGCGCGCGGCGGGTCCAGCGGGGGCCGTTCTCGCTCGCCTCGCCTGCGTTCGCCCGGCCGATCGACCGGGCCGTCCTGTTCGTGCCCGGCGCGCTGCCGATGCGGAGCTGGCTGCACAGCGAGGTGTGGGCCGTGGGTGAGGCACCAGACGCCGCCCCAGGAACTTCTCCGGCTGACGGCGGCGGATGATCGCTCTCCGACTTGAGCTTCGCCCCTCGGGAGGGTGAACGGCGCGGTCCTTCGGCACACTCGCGTCCGGAAACGCGAGCCGCGAATCTCGGTGCGGGGACCGCCCGCCTTGTGGTCGTTGCCCGACCCCGCCCGTTACGCTGACACCGAGGTGTCACTCGATTCCGGCTCCGGCTCGGCCGACACCCTCACCACCTCGAACCCCAGCTCCTTCGCCCGCCGACGCAACTGCTTCTCCAGCCGGTCCCGCACCTGGGCCGGGTTCTTGTAGGATAGCTACCTCCATCTCCCGATGATTCTTCGATTCCAGGTGGCGACATGAAAGCGGCGTACGTCGAAACTCCCGGGCCGGCGGAATCCCTGATTTATGGCGAATTTCCCACCCCGGAACCCGCGGCCGGGGAGGTGCGGGTTCGCGTGGCGGCGGCCTCGATCAACCCCATCGACCTGTACTACCGCGGCGGAATGGTGAAGGTGCCGCTGCCGTTGCCGTACATCCCGGGCTGCGATCTCGCCGGCACCATCGACGCCGTCGGGCCCGGCGTCTCTCGCTTCAAGGTCGGCGATCGAGTCTGGGGTTCGAACCAGGGCCTCGCCGGCCGGCAGGGGACCCTCGCCGAGTTCGTCTGCACCCACGAGGACTGGCTCTACCCGCTTCCCGCGAATGTCACCGAGAAGGACGCGGCCGCCATCGCACTGGTCGGAATCACAGCCCACCTCGGGCTCTTCGACCGGGCGAAACTGCAACCGGGGGAGACGGTCTTCGTCAGCGGTGGAACCGGCGGAGTGGGATCGATCGTCGTCCAGATGGCGAAGGCCTTCGGGGCGACCGTGCTGACGACCGCCGGATCCGAGGCGAAAGTCGAACTGGCGAAATCCCTGGGTGCGGATCACGTCTTCCACTACAAGTCCGAGAATGTCCCCGCCGCGGTCAAGTCGGCAACCGGTGGAAAGGGCGTCGACGTCTGGTTCGAGACGGTTCCGCCGGGCGATCTGGACCCGACGCTCGATGCGATCGCTCCGTGGGGCCGGCTGATCCTGATGGCGGGCCGGGCCGCGAAACCCAGCTTCACCAACGGATCCATGTACGTGAAGGGAGTCTCCTTCCTCGGTTTCGCGATGTTCAACTACTCCCCGGCAGCCCAGCGGACGTGTGCGGTCGACATCGCGAAGTGGATGGAAACCGGGAAGCTGCGAGCCGTCATCGGGCGGGAATTCCCACTTTCCCAGGCGGCCGCCGCCCACAAATTCCAGGAAGAGAACACGCTCGGGAAGGCGGGGACGCTGCAAGGGAAAGTCGTCGTCCTCCCGCCGGGGTGACACCATGTCGCGGGTCGGAATCCTGGCTCGGCGGAAAGGCGGTAGAATTCTGCGTGGTCCCGAAACTTCCGCGATGATGCTCATGCCAGCCGATGCCGACACTCTTCCGCAGGTGCACCTCAAGATCGAGCGACGATCGTCGCACCCGTGGATCTTCCAGAAGATGGTGGAGAAGCCGACGACCCGCATCCCGCCGGGGTCGGTCGTCGACATTCTCGACCGGGCGGGGACGTGGGTTGGCCGGGGGTTGTACAACGGCCACTCGCGGATCGCTCTGCGGGTTCTGACGGCCGATCAGACGGAGCCCGTCGATGCGGGGTTCTTCGCCCGGAAACTCGACACGGCGATCGCCCTCCGCCGGGACCTCCTGAAGCTCGACGGGGTGACGGACGCGTACCGGGTGGTCCACTCCGAGGCGGACGGCCTGAGCGGGCTCGTCGTGGACAAATTCGGCGCGACGATCGTCCTGGAATTTTTCGCCGCCGGGATGTTCCGGATGCGGGACACCCTCCGGGGAATTCTGGAGGAGCGGTTCCCCGGGAGCCGGTTCTACTGGTTCGCGGAAGAGCACGTGGCGAAACAGGAATCGTTCGACTGCCGGCCCCCGGAACCCCCGCCACCCGACGTGATCACGGAGCACGGTCTGCGGTTTCGGGTCGCGCCGGGGAGCAAGCACAAAACCGGCTTCTTCCTGGACCAGCGCGAGAACCGCCAGACCCTCCGCGGATTCGCCGGTGGGAAACGCGTTCTCGATCTCTGCTGCAACTCCGGCGGGTTCTCCGTCTATGCCAGGGCCGGCGGAGCCACGGAAGTCGTGGGAGTCGACCTCGACGAGCAGGCCGTGGAACTGGCCCGGCAGAACGCGAAGCTCAACAAACTCGACGTCCGGTTCGTGCAGGCCGACCTCTTCCCCTGGCTCCGCGACCTGATCCCCAAGACCGACCAGCGTTTCGACGTGGTCATCCTCGACCCCGCGAAGCTCACCCGCGACCGCGACGATGTCGAGGGGGCGTTGCGGAAATACACGGACATGAACCGCCTCGCGTTGCAGGTCGTTTCCCCCGGCGGCGTCTTCCTGACCTGCTCCTGCACGGGGCTGGTCTCCGAGCCCGACTTCCTCGAAATGCTCCGCCGGGCGGCTTGGCAGGCGGGGCGGACCATGCAGATCTTCCAGATTTCTGGGGCGGCTGCGGACCATCCGTTCCTGGCGCACGTGCAGGAAGGGCGGTACCTCAAGGCGGTCTTCGCCCGGGTCGGGTCGGCGTGACCGCGGTCACATCTGCCCGGTCCGGACGTCTTCCCACTTGACCCCGAATCGGCCGACCCGCACCACCTGCGGGACGGCGCACAGCGGGCACGACGACGAAATTGGTGCGAGGAACGTCGAGAGCCGATCCGGGTTGACGCGGTCCGCCTGCGAGGTCGATTGCGTCGCGGAGGCCCAGAATCGCAGCCAGCCACGGAGGTCGTTGGCGAACTTCGTGGGGGGCCGGCGTTCCAGCGAAATCCGGTGCGGGCCGAACTTCAGGTCCCACCCCGCCGAATGCGTCGACTTCGTGACCTCCACCGGTGCCGCGGCGTCCGAGACGGTTTTTCCACCCACGACGAGGCCCGAGCCACACAGGAGGATCGGGCCGACCTCCTTCTCGAGTTGCTCCTCCGCGGCGATCCGCAGAAGGGTGTCGGGGTGCTCGCCGAGGATCTGCCGAGACGCGACCGGCGAGTTGTCGGCGAGATCGAAGACGTGGGTGGCGGTGCCGTACTCGGCCCAGGGTTTCTTCGTGCGGACCCGCCAGATCACGAACATCCGGCGGATCTGGTCGTCCGCGGGGGGAAGAAGTCGTCGGAACTGCGGGGCGAATCGGGTGATCGCGAGGAGATCCGCGGCCGTGAATCCGAGCAGGTACGCCATCCCCACGAGCAGCACCGCCAGTCGTTCCCCCTCGCCGGGCCCGAGGATTCCCGCACCCAGCAGTGCCTCGGCGGCGGCGTCGGCATAGGCGATCGACGTTTCCCCACGCAGGAACGGCTCGAAAATCCCGGCGAGCGCGGCGACCCGCTCCTTCCCGACCTTCCCCCCATCCGCTGCCTGGAGGACCCGGGCCGCCCCCAGCCACTGCTGGTGCGGCCAGCCCTTGTCCGCCAGAATCGTTGCGTGCTCGACCGTGTCCCACACCCGGCGGGTGCGGTTGCCCGGTGTTCCGGCACGCAGACTGGTCCGACACAACCGCGCCAGGAACCGGATCGCTGCGGGCTTCCGACCGATCCCCGGCACCACCTCTTCCCACGCCCGGTCCACCGCGATGTCGTTCGCGGACGGCAGCGGAGTCCGCAGGAATCGCACCGCGAGATAGACCAGCCACGCCACCGCGACGATCCACCCTGCCAGCAGGAGCGGCGACACGCTTGGCACCGGCACCACCACCGCCAGAATCAGGCTCACCAGCAGAATCGGGGCGGTGATCAGAGTGGCCGCCAGGCGGGGGGCGAAGCGACGCTGCGGAGTCGCACCCGGCTCGACAACACCGGGCGATTCCACGACCACCTTCCGACCCGTCGGGGAATCGACGACGCTGACGGACCACCCTTCCCCCGCGAGTCGGCCACTGCCGAGCGGAAGCGGTGGCGGCATCGCGGGAACCGGATCCGGGACCGTCGCCAGGCAGTTGGGGCACAGACCCGCGTGCTCCTTCGCAGCCCGGGCGATCAGCGGTTCCAGATTCGCCGACGCACCGGCGCGGGATGCTACCGCCTGCAACGTCTGGCTCGGCGGGGCTTCGGGGTAGTGGATCGCCGCCACCGCGAACGTCCGATCGAGCGGTTCCGGGTCGTCGAGGATCGGCTTCGCCCCCGCGGTCACCGCCTCGTCGAGAATGCGGGCCGGGTCACGGACTTTCCCCTTCGAGAACTCCAGGCGGTGCGTATTCCACAGGTGTTTGAGAAACGCCCCCTTGGTGAGTTTCGCCGGGCACCGGGGGCAGCGGAAGGTGAGCTTCTTCTCGGCGGCGGTGACGAATCCGTCGAGGGTGTCGCACTTCCGGACCCGGCACTGGAGCGCGAAGAGCCGGCTCAGGGCGCGGGGTCGGGAGAGGCCGACGGTCAGCCAGCCCACCACCGGGCGGACGGCATCCGGGGTGTCGGGAACGGAACCGAGCACGCGACCGGCGGCCGCCAGCCGCAGAAACGTCGGATTCTTCCGGTTCGACAGCAGCGGTCCGGCCGCGATCATCGCCACGAGCGGAATCGGAGCGGGGAGGCGGGCCAGAAATTCCAGCGCGAGCCTGCGGCCCTTCCTACCCTCCGCTCCGAGAGCCGAGATGACGTCGGCAGCGGAGCGCTTCCCCCGGTGGATCTGCACCAGTTCCTTGAGCACGGCGACCCGGCCAGCCCGATCCGGAGCCGTCAACGCCCGGCGAACAAACTCATCAAGGGCGACGTCGGCCATGGAGTGCGTCCCGATTCTACCTCGTGTGATGGTCCCGACTGCCGCACCCGGAAATCACTTCTTCTTCTTCCCCTTGGGGTCCAGGTTCTTCCCGATTTCCTCTTCCGATACCTCGGAAGCGACGCCGTCCTTGGGGACATCCATTTTGCAGATCCACAGCAGGGCGTTGAGGACGACCTTGCGGGCGTTCGGGTCGAGCCAGTTGCGGTGGACGTGGCCGCCGGTGAAGCCGACGCCGCGACCGCCGTCCGCCCGCTCGACGGCCCACATCATATGCTCGCTTCGCCCCGATGCGTCCTGGATGTGCTTGTACGGACCCTTGGGGTAGACGTACGGCCCGTTCCGCACCGCGTCCGACGGCTTCGCCGACAGGATCGGCGTCACGCCTTTCATGTCGTCGCGGAAACGCATGTTGAAGTACCACTCGTCCCGGGTTTTGAAGGGTTTGACCCCGCGGGTGATCGGGTGCTCGGGGAACTCCGTGAATTCGGGGGTCCAGAACGGGTTGCAGGAGTAGCTGTTCTCGTAGCAGCCGCCGATCCACTCGCGAAATTCCTTCGCGCCGATGTCTTTGGGAACCTCGACCCCGTAGTGGGCGCACATCAGGCCGACGCCCTTGGCCATGAGTTTGCCAACGCGTTCGAGCCGCTGCTCGCGCAGGAACGGGTGCCCCGCCCCGCCGTCGGCGTAGCAGAGGATCCCGTCCGCGGAATCCAGAACCGAGTCGTCTTTCGGGTACCCGTTGAGTACCACCACTGTTTCCAGACCTTTGACATCCGCGAGGCACTTGGCCAGCAGTTGCACACCCGCGTTGAATTCGTGATCCCCCGGCCCGTGGCTCGGTGTCCCCGCGATCAGCACGAGTTTCTTCGACTTCGCAACATTCGGGTCGGCGGCGATCGCCAGAGTGGGAAGCACCGCGGAGGCGGCGAGAAATTCGCGGCGGGAGAAGGGCATGGCGACCTCACGATGGGGACGGCAAACTTCGCGGTTGCGGCGAGTACGGTCGATTCTACCAGGAACTGGCCGAGCCCGCCTCGAACCCGTGGGAGAAAGGTGACACTCGATTTTGGCCCATCGGTAGCACCATCGTTCGTCTCAATGGTGACTCACCGGGTTTCCGGTGCGGAGACAGGAACCAATTTTGTGGAAGCTCACACAACCGATTGCACGAGCGGATTTGCGTTCCCCATCGCGGCCGAGCAGGCGCTTGCCCAAATCGGCTGGAACTTAGGGGAAATTCGTTGCCGATTCTCCGAAAGAGTTCGGCGAGAGGACGCGAAGCCCCGGAAAAAGTTCCCGATTTTTTGCGTCAGGTTTCTTGAAGTTTCCGTGAGGAAGGGTGTAGAGTGGGTTGTGAAAGAAGAATTTCATCCTTTTTTCACACGCCCTGACGACCAACCTGTCCGCTCTCGCTCATCCGCGGACCTGCAACGGTTGATTGATTCTGCTGTCGACCCGAACCTGGCTGCGTTGGCGTCTCCCCACGCCGGCGCGGCAAAAATCTCCCACGTCCGAGGCGAACCGAATGCACCCTCTCCGACCCTCTCCCGCACGGCGGGGTTTTACGCTCATTGAACTGCTGGTGGTCATCGCGATCATCGCCATTCTGATCGGTCTTTTGCTACCAGCGGTCCAGAAGGTCCGCGAGGCAGCCGCCCGGGCTCAGAGCCAGAATAACCTCAAGCAGCTGGCCCTCGCTTGCCACAATTACCAGGACGCCCAGCAGACTCTGCCCCACAACGGAACCTGGCAGAACACCGGTTGGAACTTCGGTGACCCGTGGACAGCCCTGCCCCGTCCCGCAGCCGCGGAAGGATGCACCTGGATCTACAAAATCCTGCCGTTCATCGAGCAGGGGAACCTGTACCAGACCTGGAATTACACCACCCCAATCAAGACCCTGAGAGATCCCGCTCGGGGTGGCACCGGGCTGTCATCGAAGGCCTACTCCGGTTCGGGCCACGACGGTCAGTGCGGGCCGGTCACCGATTACGCCGGCAACGCGGCCGTCATGGGCTCGGGCATGAACACGGTCAAGGATTCCAGCGGAAACCCCGTTGTTCCACCCGGATGGAGTGGCGCCCCGTCGGGATGGATGACCTTCAAGCGGACGCTCAACGGCATCTCCGACGGAACCTCGCAGACCATGCTCGTCGGCATGAAGTCGATGGCCACCCAAGTCTACAACGACCGCGGGACCGGGCAGTTCACCATGTCCAACGGCGCGACCCGAGACAAACTGGACGACACGATTACCGAGGGGGGAACGGCCCATTTCGGCGTCATGCGGGCCTGGACGCCGGGAACCGCCTGGTACATGGCCGGCGACCCCGGGGCGACGGACCCGAACAACCCCTACGGCTACGCCATCCCGGGCGACACCTTCCGCGTCGCCTCCGGATGGTCTCCCTGGTACGCATCCACCTTCGAGTTCACCCGCGACATGCCCGACCTCGACGCGTTCAACCGCTGGGGCTCCCCGTACGCCGGCGGTTGCCCGATCGCCATGGCGGACGGCAGTGTCCGAACTGTCCCGTACACCCGGGACTGGAAAATCACCGTCCCGCTGATCACCCCGACCGGCGGCGAAATCTACTCCCTTGACTGACCCACTCCCGGACCGTCGGTCAGGCTCGCCCTCCGACCGACGGTCCGCGATCCCTTTCCAGGTGCGAAAGCCGATGTTCCAGCGCGTGTCCCCCGCGGTTGCCGCGGCGTTATTCTTCGTTGTCGGATGCGAGTCCAAACATGGCGGGTTCGATGGGCCCACCGTCGATGCGTTCAACGGCCGAGTCGTGCGAGATGGGAAGCCGATCACTTTCCCGGACTCGTCATCGGCCCAGTTGAAATTGATCCACGGAGCGACCGGCCAGTCCTTCGGGATCCCGTTGCAGCCCGATGGCAGCTTCCGGATCGGGTGGATGCCGATCGGCAAGTACTCCGCGATCCTCCAACGTCAGCCCAAGGATTCCTCCCGGGGCGGCCCGCAGATGTACAACGTCCCGGGCGGGTTCGAAATCGAGGCCGGCCGAACCGAGTACACCGTCGAACTCGGGAAAGGGTTGAAGCTGTAAACCCAAACCGTGAAGTGCCCTACTCTGACGGTTCCGACTGGGGCACCCAGCCGCGGGACCGCCAGATGTACCAGGTCGCGATGCTGCGGTACGGTCGCCACGGCTCTGTGAGGGTCTGCAACTCCCGGGGGGTGGGCAACTCCGGGAGCCCAAACAGATCCCGGACCCCTGCCCGCAGGCCCATGTCCCCAATCGCCAGCACGTCCGGCCGACCCATCCCGAAGATCAGCACCATGTCGACCGTCCACGGGCCGATGCCCGACAGGGGCAGCAGAAGCCCGCGCACCGTCTCGTCATCCGCCTCCGCAAGTCGACGCCGGAATCGCCGATCCGACTGGAACTGCTCCGCGAGAACGCGAATCGCCCGTCGTTTCGCCCCGGAAATCCCGCACTCCTGGAATTGCTCGTCGGTGAGTTTCAAGACCGACGCAGGCGTCAGCTTCCCCTTGACCGCGGCCTCCAACCGGCCCGAGATGGTTCGCGCCGCCGCCGTGGAAATCAACTGCGCCACGATCGCTCGCACGATCACGCGGAAGACGTCCGGTTCCGGCGTCAACGTGCACGGTCCCACCCTTGCGATCATCTCTGCAAAGAGGGGCGACACACCCGCAAGGTGCATCTCGGCCAGTCGGAGGGGGGAATTCGCGGGGTCGGGGATCGGCTCGGACATGAGGAAATTCTACGCGATCCCGGATAGAACATCGTCATGACCCATCCGCAACTCGTCGGATTTCCGGTGATCGTCGAGATCGACGTGGCCTGGGGAGAAATGGATTCTTTCCGGCACGTCAACAATGTCGTCTATTTCCGCTACTTCGAGCACGCCCGGGTCGCCTACCTCGACCGTGTCGGCTGGTTCGCGCTCCTGGATCAGATCGGCGTCGGCCCGATCGTCCACAGCACGCAGGCCCGGTTCCGCAAGCCGGTGTCGTACCCGGATCGGCTTCTGGTCGGAGCACGGGTCATCACGATGGAGCAGGACCGGATCACATTCGAGCACCGACTGGTGAGTCGGAAGTGGGACGCCCTGGCGGCCGAGGGAACCGCCGTCGTGGTGAGTTTCGACTACCGCTCGGGGAGCAAGACGACGCTGCCGCCCGAGATTCGTGCCCGGATCGACGCGCTGGAAGTGACCGCTTGATCGCGCACTCGATCCGTCACTTCGCGGGTTGGGTCTTGGTCGCGAGCTTGGTCAGGTCGGCCCCGCGGAGAGCCCCTTCCACCAGGTCCGGCAGGCGAGCCGGAGTGCACGCGAAACACGGAACGCCGAGGGCTGTGAGTTTCCGGGCGAGTCCCTCGTCGTAAGAGGGCGAGCCGTTGTCCGACAGCGCGAGCAGGCAGATGGCCTTGACCCCGGCCGCCACCATTTCCCCCATCCGCCGCACCAGTTGGGCCTCGTTTCCCCCCTCGTACAGGTCCGTCAGCAGGATAAACAACGTCTTCCGCGGATCCTTGATGAACTGCTCGCAATACGCGACGGACTTGTTGATGTCCGTTCCGCCGCCGAGCTGGACGCCGAAAATCATGTCGACGGGGTCGTTTCCGCACTTCTCCGTGAGGTCGACGACCTCCGTGTCGAACGCGACGACGTGCGTATCCAGGGCCGGCAGGCTGGCGAAGATCGAACCACACACCGCCCCATACACGACCGAGTCAGCCATCGAACCGCTCTGGTCCATGTCGACGATCACGGTCCACGCGTTGGACCGCTGCGATCGGCTGTGGAAGTAGACCCGTTCCGGGACGATGGTGCCGACCTCGGGGTTGTAGTTTTTCAGGTTCCGGCCGATGGTCCATTTCCAGTCGATCGCGGTGGCGCTGGGCAGCGGCGAGTGCTCGCGTCGGTTCAGAGCCCCGAGCACGGCTTGGCGGATCCGTTGTTCGAGTTTTTTCTTCAACTCCTCGACAACGGCCTGTACCACCATCCGGGCTGTTTCTTTCGTCCGTTCAGGAATACGACCCGACAATGACATCAGCGTGCCGACGAGCGCGAGGTTCGGTTGCACCGATTTGAGCGTTTCCGGTTCGAAGAGGAGTTGCTTCAGCCCCTTCCGCTCGATGGCATCGGACTGGATAACGGAAACGACATCCTCCTTGAAGTAGGTGCGGATGTCGCCGAGCCACTTGGCAAGGCGAGGGGCCGACGACCCGAGGCCGGCGGACCGCTGTTTGCCGGAACCCTCGTCCTCGGGAACCTCGTCGTAGATGGCCGCGAGGGCCGAGTCGATCTCCGCGTCCTGGCCGGACAGGTTGCACCCGCCCATCTGGTCGAGCGACTGCTGCGATTCCTTTCCCAGGATCAACCGCCAACGGAGGAGTTGCGACGGATCAGCGGCTGGCATGGGAACTCCTGGTCAAATGTCGTCGAAGTCGAACTGATTCAACTCGCTCAGTTTCTGTTGCTCGGATTCGGAGAGCGGTGCGTCGAGGGCTTCCTTCGCCTGGTCGGCGTGGACGCCCCAGAGTTCGGCGAGATTCTCGCAAATCTGCCGCTTCTGGTGGGGGGAGAAGCCTCCGAAAGCTCTTCGGAGAAACACGATCGCCCGCTTGAACTGCTCGTCGTCGAGGGACTGGACGTAGGCGGCGAGTTCGACCCAGAGCGCTTGCCGGGCGAGGAGGGCGGCGCGGTTCCGCTTGGACAGACCCTCGAACCAGCCGGCCCCGAGGTCTGCGGGAATCCCGGGCGAGAGTCGACGCGAAACTTCCCGGGCCAGGTCTGCCGTCTCGATCAAGCCCCGTTCCAGAAGCACGGCACACGCGAAGCCGGAAAGCAGAGGGTTGCGGTCGTCCGCGTCGGACAGTTTGCGGAGTTGCGTCACCCAGAGTTCCCCCTCGACCCGTTCGTGGTGCTCGAGCGAGATGCGGTTGAGGGCCTCGATCGCTTCCGTCAGCAGGGCGGCGGCGGCGTTGTCGCAGTTCGCCGCGGGGAAAAGGGCCAGGGCGCCCTGCACGAACAGCTCGTCGATCAGCGGCAGGAGGGGGGCAGGGTCGAACTTGCGGACGTCACCGTAGCGGACAACCTGGCTGAGTGCGGTGGCGGCGTGGGCAATCGCCGCGAGGTCGGAACTGACGGCGGCAAGCTCTTGCAGTCGCTTGCGGGCGAGGTCCATCGAAGCGGCCAGCCCGCACTGGCACGCATCCCGCACCACGTCGGCGGCGGCGGCGATGCCGGTCGCGGAATCCAGCTGCTGTTTGAATTTGTACGCTGTCGCCAGTTCGACCGTTTCGCCGAGCAAAACGGCTTCCACCAGGGCGATTTCGTGCTCCGGGCTCCACTGGAGTTTCCACGACTCGCCCCACGTCGTCGCCTGACTGCCGCGAGCCAGGGGCTTGGCAAAGCCGATGTCGAGCACCCGCAGCCGGTGCAGGAACGACGAGCGGTTGAGATCGAGGAAGGCGGCCTCGGCGGTCTTGACGTGGCGGTTTTCCCGCAGATCGAGGGTCAGTTCCTCGGCCACGGTTTTCTTGTACTTCTCCAGTTTGAGCCGGCTCATCTGCCGATCGAAGTCCTCCTGGATGGAGGTCCGACTGACGCCCTGGGGCAGTTCGCCGATAGCGGTGCCGACGTCGACGTGAGACAGAGCTTCGGCGATGGTCGCGATTTCCCCGCCGCCGACCAGGGTGACGGCAGCGTCGTGCAGGTCGCCCAGAGTCGGTGCGGACCCGTCGTGCATTGCCGCCAGAGTGCGGGCAAGGCGAACGCCCTCGATGACCTCAGCGGTGGAGCGGTGCGTGCCCGCTGCCCGGAGGTGGCGGACGACCTCCGCCAGATAGCGGGCGGGAAGCTCCTGGATTTCCCCGGTATTCAGCAGTTCCCAGAACAGGTCGAAGTACGCCGGGGCTCGGTTTCCCGCACCGTAGCCGCTCTGGGTGGAGAGCTTGAAGTAGGAATACGGCATCAGGGTCAGCTTGCTCGATCGCTTCCGGAGCGACGCGAGTTCGGCGTCGGTCATCGCCGGGTGGTCCGGGGTCAGGACGGGGGCGTGGAAGGCTCCGACGACGGCGACGACCTGGTTCGGTTTCACGCCCGTGGCGAGCACCTCGTTGATCCGACGACGCATGAACGCTTCGCGGACGAGGTTCTCCGCCCGCCAGACGGGTTCGTCGGGTTCCTCGCGAAGTTCTCGCCCAAGCTCGAAGGCGGCTCGCCGGTAGCTGTCGTGGTTCAGATTGTGCTCGAAGCGACGTTCCCAGTAGGCGTCGTAGTCGGCCTCGCCGCAGCGGGCGGCAATCCGCTCGTACAGCGATCCGCCGTGTTCCGGCCGCCAGGCGTACTCGTCGGGCTCAGGCGGATTTTCCGAGTCCTCCTTCGCTTCCGCCCGCTTCGTCAGCCGCTCGAGTTCGACATCCTGCAAGCCGAGGAAAACGTCCGAGGGGAGATCGATGAACTCGACGCGGGCGCCGTTTTCCTTCGCCCACCGCATCGCCTGGAACTCGGGGCTGTAGGCGGCGAGGGGGTAAACGAGCGTGCGGACGGGGACGGAATCGGTGTAGGCGAGGATCGCGATTGGCGGTTTCGTGCCCTTCTTGGTGATGTGGTGGACAAGGGAATCCGCGTCGGCGAGGCCTTCGATGAGGACCACCTTGGGGCGGACGGAGTCGAGGAGGGCACGGAGGTGCCACGCCCCACCGGGGGAAAGGTGGCGGACGCCGAAGATGTGGAGTCCGGTCACGAGTTGGACTCCGAGCAGGCGGTGAAGAGGGGTCGCCACTCAGAGCCGCGTTTTTTCATCACGTTCGAGAGGTATTCCTGCCAGACGATCTTGTCCTTTTCCTCGTCCTTGACGATCGCCCCTTGGAGGCCGGCGGAAAGGTCGTGGGCGGAAACCTCGCCGGTTCCGAAGTGGCCGGCGAGTGCCATGCCATTCGCGAGAACGGAGATCGCCTCGGCGGTGGAAAGCACACCACTGGGGACTTTCAACTTGTTCTTGCCGTCGAGCGTCTGGCCGGCCCGGAGTTCGCGGAAGACGGTGACGACCTGCGTGACCGCGTCCTCGCTTGGTGGGGCCGCCTTGAGTTCCAGGTTCGTGCCGAGTTCCGCGACGCGTTTGCGGACGATTTCGACCTCGGTTTCCAGGGTGTTCGGCGTCGGGAGCACGACGGTGTTGAACCGCCGTTTCAGTGCGGCGGACATGTCGTTGACGCCGCGGTCCCGGGTGTTGGCGGTGCCGATGATCGAGAAACCCTTGGCGGCCGGGACTTCCGTCGACAGTTCCGGCACCGCGACTCGCTTCTCGCTCAGCAGGGAGATCAGCGCGTCCTGGACCTCGGCGGCGCAGCGGGTGATTTCTTCGAACCGGGCGAGCGTGCCGGTCTCCATGGCGCGAAAGACCGGGGACTTGATCAGCGCCTCGGGGCTTGGCCCGCGGGCGATGAGCATCGCGTAGTTCCAGGTGTACCGGATGTGTTCCTCGGTGGTGCCGGCGGTTCCCTGGACGACCTTCGTCGAGTCGCCGTTGATGGCGGCCGCGAGGTGTTCCGAGAGCCAGGACTTCGCGGTGCCCGGCTCGCCGATCAGCAACAGGGCCCGGTCGGTGACGAGGGTGCTGACGGCGATTTCGACGAGCCGTTTGTGGCCGATGTATTTGGGGGTGATGGTCATCGTGCCGGCTTTTCCGCCGGTGATGTAGGTGGCCACGGCTCGTGGCGACATTCGCCAGCCTGGCGGTTTCGGGTGGGTATCCGTCTTTGCCAGTTGCTCGAGTTCCTCGGCAAACAGCACCTCAGCAGGGGCACGAAGCATTTCGCGCACCCCGTTCGGCAACGCCACAGGCGGCGGGGCCACAGCGGAAGCAGCGGAGTCGTCGCTTTTTTTCTTGGCCATTGGGTGAGCTCGTGGATGGTTAAATCGGGATGCGGTTGGTTACGCTCTGGTTCGCAGTTCCTGGATGGCATCGACCCAGTGGTTGGCTTCGTGGTCGGGCATGCCGGCGATCATTTCTTCGAGGCGGGGGATCGCGTCCTTGGATAGCCGCGGGACCAGCCCTGTGAGCCAGTAGTACGAGTAGTACTGGGCCTTCTTGCCGCGTTTGGCCATGGCGGCGAAGAACGCTTCGGTGGTGTCCGGGTGGCGGAGCTTCACGAGTGCGTAGAGCGGAATCTGGAGGTCGTGTGGGGCCTTGGCCTTCTTCAGGGCCGCGTCGAACTCGGACTTCACGTACTGCAGGGCACCGTCGTGTCCCGGCCGGGCGAGGGCATAGACGAGGTTCGATTCCTTCAAGGCGAGGGCTCGATCGAGCCAGCGGGGGTCGAGCGGCGCGAACTTGAGCGAATCATCGTCGTCTTCGTCGTCATCCTCGATCGGATCGTCGATGTCGAGGTGCCACCAGTAGTAACGGGAACCCGAGGTGACGCCGGAAATGACGGCTTCGCGTTTCGCCTTCTTCTGCTTGTCGGTCGTGGCCGCGAGGTAGGGGGCGAAGGTCTCGTAGAACTCCGTCGAGGAGAGGGCGGATCGGCCGGCGAAGACGGCCATCTGCAACTGGTCCGCTTCAAGTTCCGCGTGAGCTGCCACCAGCGTATCGCGGAGTTTCTTGGTGCCCCGCGACATCGTGCGGATCGCGGACTCGCTCAGGTCCGCACCGGACCAGTTTTCCCCCTTGATTTTGGCGAGGTCCTTCCGTCGGGCAAACAGGTCCAGAAGAAGATTCTCGGCGGCGGGGAAATCACCGGCGGGGATCGAGTTGAGGAGGTGCATCAACCGCTGGATCGCCTCGCCGATTTTTTTCTTGTCCTTGAGTTTGGGCAACCCGTCGACACCACTCTGGACCTCGGCGACGAGGACTTCCACAAGCTTCGGGCTGCGGGAATTCTCGATCGCGTCGGCGGCGAGGTGGCAGTCCTTCCCGGTGAGGGCCTTGGCCAGGAGTGCGACGGAATCGGGGTGATCCACCTTCGCAAGAGCCTGGTACGCGGCCTGGCGGACGTCCTGGGCCTTTGCGGCGGTCTGCTCTGTGAGGAAAGCCAGGTCTTCCGGGTCCGCGCCGAGGCAGGCGATGGCGGCGACCTTGACGTCCTTGGAACCCTCTTCCAGGGCGGACTTCACGAGTTCCCGGGTTCCCTCGGGGTCGATCGTGTGCAGAAGTTTGAGTCGACGCGGGTGGCCCTTGGTTCCCTTGGGATCGTAATTCGCACGCAGTTCCGGGGCGATCGCCTTACCGAATTTCGGAAGAACCTTGATGGCAATCAGGTCGGCGATTTCGGAGTAGGGGTCGTCGAGGGCGGCGAGGGCGGGTTTGACGAGTCGCAGGTCGCGGAACAGGCCTCGGTCGTGGGCGTCGCGGATGAGTTCGAGCCGACCGGATCCGGTGGAACTCAGGGCTTCGAGGAGCGGCTTGAGGACGCGGGCGGAGGTCTGGACCACGCTGCCGCCGAGGTCGGTGGTTTCGACGGGTTCGAGTTTGCCGGCGAGCCCGGTTTCGCCCTGCGTGTAGAGCACGGCACTGACGAGGGACGTCAGCTCCAGCAGGGAGACGGCGGATTCGGACTCCGGCCCCTCGACGACAGCCTTGGCGGCGTCGGCCACCTTGGCGAAGACTGGTGCCTGCTTGCCGGCCTGTTCCAGGGGCGGAAGTAGCTTCTTGAGCCGGAAATCGCCGTGCGCCACGACGCTGCCGGCGATCGCGAGACGGCGGGCCTCGGAGTAGACCTGCGTCAGAAGTGCGATGCTCACGGGAAACCTGGGAAGAGTAGGAGTGGGGATCGTCACCTGCCACGAATCACAGTGTCAGCCGGACAATCGCGGACTCGGTGATCACGCTGAGCGGTTTGATGCGAAGCTGCCGGGTGTCGAGGTCGTGCTTGAACCGGGCGATGAGCGTCTGGCCGGCCAACGCGGATTTCGGCAGCAGCGGCAGCATGGCACAGCTCGGCGGTTCCTCGGCCATCCCGACGTCAGTCAACACCAGCCGTTCGCCTTTCGCATCCTCCACGACGTACTCCTCACCGACTTTGCCGAGAGTCTTGAAGTTCAGGGCGAAGATCGGTGTGCGGTCGGCGAGTGGAGCCTTGAGTGCGTTCTTGACGTCCTTGATGGCGGCGGCGAAGTCGGACCGGCCGTGCCCGCGGATCGTTTGCAGATCCTTCGGTTCCAGCGGTCGCTGGGTCAGCCCATCCCACCGGATTCGCGGGTTGACGCTGCCCGGATAGACACAGAGTTCCTTGATCTGGGCGACGGCGAAGAAGCTGTCCTCGCTCTTGATGTGCTTCGCGGCCTTCAAGGGGCGGAGGGTTTGCGTCACCCGGATCTTGCCGTTGCAGAGGGAGATCCAGATGCCGGTGTCGATGAATTCTTCGCGGGCCGGGTCGTAGTGCGAATTGAACGCAAGCTGGACGAGTTCCGAATCGGGTTCGACGAGCCCGGCCGCCTTGAGTTCGGTGAGTTGCCAGGCGTATCCAAGCCAGGCGGCGATGGCGGAATCGGTCGGCACGGCCAGGTTCGGGTCTTCGAGCTGTTTCGAGAGGTAGGCTCGCCCCTGTTTGATGATCGCGTGGAGCCGACCGAGCTGGTCCAGGGCCTCGGTGTAGATTCGCTCGGATTTTGTGGCATTTCCGTTGGTGGCGAACTTCCCTTCTTCGTCGGCGAAAAGTTGCGTGTAGCCGAAAAGGGCCGCCCGGGCGCCGGGCAGGTAGACGTCCCCGAGCCGCTTCGCCTGCTGCTCCATCTGGCTGGCGAGCTTGGCGTTCATGTTGCCGATGCCGATGCGAACCAGATCGTGCGTCAGCTTCTCGAGAGTGTCGATCCCTTCGAGTTGCGCCTGAACTTTTTTGCGAAGTGCGGTGACGTTGACCTGCCTGGGTTTAGTCGCTTCCTCGGCCTTTTTCTCGACCCGGACGGCGAGCTTGTCCCGCTTCGCCTGGAGATCCGCGGGGACTTCGCCGGGGGTGAACGGTTTCCCCTGTGCGAAGGCGTACATCAAGCCGAGGCTGTGTTTGCAGGGAAATTGGCGGCTGGGGCAGTTGCAGCGGTACGTGGGCTGGTCTTCGCGGAGGAAATCGACGGAGCACTGGTACGGCAGCTTGCCGCTCCCTTGGCACTCCCCCATGAGCAAATTGCCGTCCGGCGAAATCAGCAATTTGTTGAACTTCTTCTTGAGCAGGAGAGCCCGGCCGTTCTTACTCGCCTCCGCGTTGGGGGCAGCGGAGTCGACAAATGCTTCGTCGAAAGGCTTCATCCCGCGCCTCCACGAACCAATGAGAGTGAGTGTGAGGGAGACTATAGCCGGCCCCATCGCGCGGTTCAATCTTCGAAGGCGAAACGGTTCCAGGATGAACCATCGAGCAGCTTCGGGACGGTTTCTTCGCGGTGATTTCCAATGAGTTATGTTTCGCGGAAAAGAACGGTAAACTGGCTGTGCCCCTTCTTCGATCTCACCCCATTCGGAGCGTTCCATGTTTCGCCCGTGGATTGCTGTCGTTGCCGTCGGCTGGTTTGCGCTTGCGGGTTCGGCCCGTGCGGAAGAGCTGCCGGCCGACCTGTCGCTGGTTCCCGGAAATGCAGTCGGATTCTTGCACCTGAAAGTCCCGGAACTTCTTCGGGCCGCTCCGCCGGAAGCCAGGTGGGCCTTCGAAGGCAACACACCCGCCGAGTGGGCCGCATTCCAGGACAAGTTCGCGTTCAAGGCTGACGACCTCGACCGAGTCCTGATCTTCGTTCCGGACCTGAACTCCTTTGCGATGCTCGGCAAGGGGGACCCGATGGCCCGGTCTATGCTGTTCGCCGTCACCTTCAAGAAACCCTTCGACCCGGAACCGCTGTCGAAGTCCGTGTTCCCCACCGCCCGGCCGAAGCAGTACCGCGGGAAAACCTTCCTTTTCGACGATGACCCCTGGTCGGCGGTGTACGTGCTGCCCGGCAACCAGACGATCGTCATCGGTTCCGAGGAGGCGATCTACGGGGTGATCGATCGACTCGAAGCGAAGCCCGAGGATGGCCCGATGCGGGAGCTTCTCTCGGAGGCGATGTCGCACACGGTGACGTTTGCGGTCAACTCGGTGCTGGCTCCGCCTGGGCTTCCGGAACCGTTCTCGTCCCTGGCCAAGGCGCGTCGGGGAATCGTGACGCTGGACATCACGGCGAAGGACGTCAGCATCGCCGCCCGGTTGGATTACCCCGACGGGAAATCGGCAGAGGCCGGGGCGGAAGCGGTCAAGGCGGCGATCACTCTCGGCCGGAACGCGATGCAGCCGGGGTTCCAGAAACTGCGAGAAACCATGGATCGGCCCGTCCCCGGCGGCGAAAAACTCGGCCCCACCGAGTTCCCGGAACGCTTCCTCGCCTTCCTCGGGTTCGGTGCCCTGCGGCAGTTCGACAAGGTCCTCCAGAACCTGCCCATCGAAACGAAGAACAACTCCGTCTCCACGAAAATCAAGGACATCCCGATCTCCTCTTCGGCGTGGGTCGTCATGGCCGTCGCGGGGATCACCGCACTCGGATCGAACGCCAACTCGACGTTCCGGATGGTCGGCCAGCCGCTGGCCCCGCGACCGGAGGATGAGACGCCCGAGGCGAAACGGCTCAAACAGATCGCGAAGGCGATCAATGCGTACCACGCCGAGAAAGGCCACTACCCGCCGCCGGCGATCCTCTCCAAGGAGGGGAAGCCGCTGCACAGCTGGCGGGTCGCGATCCTGCCGTACCTGGGGGAAAACGAGAAAGCCCTGCACAAGCAGTTCAAGCTCGACGAGCCCTGGGACAGCCCGGCGAACAAGCGGCTGCTCGCGAAGATGCCGGAAGTTTTCGCGAAGCCAACGATGTTCCCGACCAACCACGGCCGAACCACCTCGGTGGCCATCGCCGGGCCGGGGACCATCTTCGACCCCAAGGCCACCGTCAAAAAAGCAGACCTCGCGGAGAACGGTTCCAAGACGATCCTCGCGATCGAGGTCGGCAACCCGGATGCGCCGAAGGTCTGGTGGTCGAAGCCGGCGGACGAGAACCTCGCAGCGGGGAAGCTGCCGGACCTCTTCGACAAGTACCGCAACCGGTGGACTTGGGTGGTCTTCGCCGACGGCACGACGCACGCTCTCTCGAAGGATGACGAGAAAGCCCTGCGGCGGATGATCCTGCGTTCCGGGAAATCGGACGAGTAACCGGACCAGAAGCATCGAGGTTGACTGATGCGATTGTTGTCGTGTGCCCGCCGCGAGCCGATCCACCGGCTCGCGTTCTCGGCCGACGGACGGTACCTGGCGGCCAACCAGGGAACGATGTACCACCGCGGGCTGGAAGTCTTCGACCTCGAACAACCGGAGGCACCCGCACGGGTTCTCAAGGTGGCACCCGCCACGCCGGTCTTCCGCTTCCTCCCCGATCACCCGACGCTGGTCTACGGTGACAACTACCTCTACGGCTTCGACCTCCGCGACGCGGAACCCACCGCCCGGCCGATTATCCCCGAGACGATCTACCCGATCGGAGCCTTCGATTTCTCGGAGGATGGCCGGCAGGTGCTGGTGACCCGACTCAAACCGTACACGATTGTCGGAAAGTCCGGCTACCACCTCTGGCGGCTCGAACCGGACGGAAGCGCGAGCGAAATCTGGGAACGCTCGCTGGGCTCCGACCTCGACACCATCGAAAATGCCACCGCATTCGTGGCGGGCGGGCGATTCGCGACCGTGGAAAGAACCTTCAACCGTTCCCGAAACGCCTACGATTTCCAGATCCTGCTGCGAGATACCGCAACCGGAAAGTCTCGCACCGAGATACCCCCGCCGGTCGAGGGTACCTTGCTCCAACTCGTGGGCCACGCCGCCACCGGCCGTCTCGCCGTCCGGTACGAAAACGCGATCGCCGTGTGGAGCAACGTTTCCGGAGACGCACGGTCGAACCATCGACTCGCCGAGATGCCCTCAACCTGCATCGTCTTCCACCCGTCCGGGCAGCACCTCGCGGCGAGTGCGGAGGACGGCACCGTTTCCCTTCTCGACCCGGAATCGCTCGCCGTGACGCGAAGTTACAACTGGGAAGTTGGCCCGCTCCGCAGCATCGCCATCTGCCCCAACGGCACACTCGGTGCGGCCGGTTCCGCCGACGGGAAAATCGTCGTCTGGGATGCCGATTCGTAAGCGACCGCCGCCCGTACACTTCCCATATGCTCCGCGAAGAACAGATCGATATCCGACGTCAGCGGGCCCGAGCCAGCCCGCTCCAGATCGAGAAACTCGGGAAAAAACGGGTCTTCTCCGACTATCGCGTCACCAACCCCGAGTCCGGCGGGCAGTACACCGTCACCATCCACGGCTTCGACGTTGGCGACAACATCTGCACCTGCCCGGACTTCAAGGCCAACACGCTCGGAACGTGCAAGCACATCGAGGCCGTCCTCGAATCGGTCCGCGACGAGGCGCCGGCCCAACTGCGGACGCGGAAGGCGGTCTTTACCCGGCCGGAAGTGTTTCTGCACTACGGCGAGCACCTGCAACTCGGAATCCGTCTTCCGCCCCGGAACTCGGACAGGCTCACGGCTCTCGCGAAAAAATTCTTCGATGCGAAGGGAATCTGGTCTGGTCGGTGCCGGTACGCGGAACTGATCCCGGCGATCGAGGATGTGCCGGAAGAGGTCACCGTGATGTCGGATGCCCTCGACTTTATCGACCGCGAAGTCGAGCGGGCCGAGATGCGTCAACGCGAGGAAGAGTGGGTCGGGCAACTGGAGGCGGGGAAGCTCGACCTGCCCCTGCTGCAGGTGCCGCTCTACGACTACCAGATGCGGGGTGCCCTGTTTCTCGCGTGCCGGGGTCGCAGCATCCTCGGCGACGACATGGGCCTCGGAAAGACCGTGCAGACCCTGGCGGCGATCGAGCTTCTCGCCCGGGAACGCGGGATCGGCCGGGTCCTCGTCGTCGCTCCCGCATCCGTGAAATACCAGTGGGAAACGGAAATCCGCAAGTTCACGAACCGGGCCGTGCAGGTGATCGAGGGGTCCCCGGACGACCGCAAGGACCTCTACTCGCAGGCGACGTTTTTCCGCCTCGTCAACTACGAGCAGGTCGTTCGCGACCGGGAAGCGATCAACGCGTGGAAACCGGACGTGATCGTGCTCGACGAGGCGCAACGCATCAAAAACTGGGAATCCAAAACGAGCCGGGAGGTGAAGAAGCTGGTGAGTCGGTACGCGATCGTGCTGACGGGAACGCCGCTGGAGAACAAGCTCGAGGAACTCTACAGCATCGTGCAGTTCGTGGACGAGCGCCGGTTCGGGCCCGCATTCCAGTTCCTCCACGAGCACCGAGTTCTCGACGAGAATGGGCATCTGCGTGGCTACCGCAACCTCGACAAGATTCGGGAGCGGCTCGAACCGATCTTTCTCCGTCGCACTCGCGGGGAAGTTCTGACGCAACTTCCCGCACGCACCGACAACACCGTCTTCGTTGAACTCGCGGATGGGCAAAAGACTCCATACGAAGATCAGCGAGCGAGCCTGGCGAGGTTGCTGCAAAAAAACTTCCTCACGGACATCGACCGCAAGCGGATCCTCGCCTGCCTCGTCAACATGCGGATGCTCTGCGACAGCACGTTTCTCTTCGACAAGCAGACGCGGGTTTCCCCGAAACTGGACGAGTTCGCCGAGCTGGTGCCGGAACTGCTCAACGGGGGGAACCACAAAATCGTCGCGTTTTCCCAGTGGGAAACGATGATCCTCCAGACCGCGGAGGTGCTCGACCGGCTCGGAATCGGCTACGTCATCCTCCACGGCGGGTTGCCGGGGAAAGACCGGAAGGCGGTGCTGGACCGCTTCAAGACGGACCCCGACTGCCGGGTTTTCCTCAGTACGGATGCCGGCGGCGTGGGGCTCAACCTGCAGACGGCCGACACGGTCGTGAATCTGGAACTCCCCTGGAACCCTGCTGTCCTGGAACAGCGGATCGCCCGCGTCCACCGGATGGGGCAGAGCAACCCCGTGCGGGTCGTCAACCTCGTGACCCGCGGCACCATCGAGGAACGCGTTCTTCGCACACTCGAGGCGAAACAGAACCTCTTTGCCGGCGTTTTCGATGGCGACGAGGACGAAATCGCATTCGCGGCGGTGAATCAGTCGTCGTTTCTCGATGCGGTCCGCGACCTGCTTGGGGAAGGGAAACCGGAACCGCCGGTGGTCCCGGTTCCCGCACCAACCGCGACGCCGGCACCTCCGGCTAGCGAAGCGAGTGACACCGCGATGTCACTAGCGTCGGCAACGGTGGATCTCGTCGAGGCGGCCGCGGAGGTTCTCGCCGCCTCGGGAATCCCCGAGGATCTGCGCGAACGCCTGCGAACCGCCGCACTCCGGATCCAGAAACTCGCGAGCCAGTAGCCTCACACCTTCGGTTTGACCGGCGTCCCGAGTGACTTCTTCCACGACTCCATTTTCTCACGAAGTTCCTGCACCTTTTCCGGATGCTTCGCCGCGAGGTCGGTCTCCTCGCCTGGGTCGGATTCGAGGTCGAAGAGGTGCCACTCGGGTTCCTTTCCCTTCCCCTTCTCGACGAGCTTGAGCGTCCACTTCCCGGACCGGGCCGCCTCGAGGGTTTCCGAGCGGTAGAAGAAGAGCGGAGGTTCCGCAGTCGGAGGCTTGCCGGCGAAGATCGGCGCAAGATCCCGGCCGTCGATCGGCACGTTTTTCGGAAGTTCGCACCCCGCCGCACTGGCAAGGGTCGTGAACAGATCCATCACCATCACCGGCGATTTCGTGACGGTCCCCGGTTGGATGGTGCCCGGCCAGCGGATAACGCACGGAACCCGGACGCCCCCTTCCCACGTCGTCCCCTTGCCGAGCTTGAACGGTCCCGCGGAACCCCGGGGATCTTTCGGGTCGAGTTGCGGATGGCTCGTCACCGGCCCGTTGTCGCTGAAGAAAACCACGATCGTGTTGCGGTCGATTTCGAGTTTCTTGAGCGTCGCCAAAAGCTCGCCGACGTGGTGGTCGATCTCCTCGATCGTGTCCCCGTACAGGCCGTGCTTCGACTTCCCGCGGAATCGCTCCGTCGCGTCCAGCCAGAGGTGCGGCATCGAGGTGGGGATGTAGACGAAGAACGGCTTCTCCTTGTTCGCCGTCACGAACCGCTTCGCCTCGTCGAAGTACCGTTCCGTAAGCGTCGCGAGTTTCGCCGGCTTCTCGACGAGCTTGTCGTTCCGGTAGAGTGGCAGCGGGCCCCAGTTCCACTTGTTTTTCTTGGAGAGGTGATGGGTCTCGTCCTGGTCGTTGGGCCAGGGCATGCCGAACCACTCGTCGAATCCGTGGTGGGTCGGGAACTGGCTGGGCTCGCCGCCGAGGTGCCACTTTCCGTAGAGGGCGGTGGCGTACCCGCGGGCCTTGAGGAGCTCCGCGAGCGTCGTCTCGGACTCGTCCAGCCCGTCCTTGCTGTGCGGCCACAAGACGCGGGTCATCCCGGTCCGGATGGGATGCCGGCCCGTGAGCAGGGCGGCCCGGGTCGGGGTGCAGTAGGGGTGCGTGACGTAGAAATCGGTCAACTTCGCCCCGTCCGCCGCGAGCTGGTCCACGTTCGGAGTACGGATCGTCTTCGAGCCGAAACAGCCGAGGTCGCCCCACCCCTGGTCATCCGTGAGGATCACGATGATGTTCGGTTTCGCCGGTTCCGCCGCGAAGGCCGTGCCGGAAGCCAGGAGTAGGAGCCAGCTCGACCCGAGCCAGACGGAGAGAGCGGTGCGGATCGCCATCGGGATTTCCTCACGGAGAATGGGCTGGGATCGTTGTAGCGACAACGGTCGAAGCAGTCGTCCGCGATCGGTGTGCGGGAAGAGCGAGCTGGGGGAGACTTGCAGAAATGCGAGGTGCGGCTGGAAGGGAACCGCGGCAGTTTCCGCGGTTCACTGCCTCGAAGTTGGGTCGCCCCGGTGACGGGAACGGTCAGGCGTTTTTCGAAGCGACCTTGGCCAGGCCGTGGGCACGATCCGTTGCCCGGCGTTTGCTGTCTCGCTCGACGGCGTTTCCGGAGGGCATTGCCTCGGCGGCGGACTTCGCCTCCGACGCCTTCGCGGTCGTCACGTCCGAGGACTTGAGCGCCGCCGCCGTCAGGACGTTCACGACATCCGCCCGCACCTGGGCGAACCCGCCCTCGATGTAGTACCGGGTCGTAACCTCGCCTGTCTTCAGGCGGAGTTCCCCCGGCGCGAGTTGCCCCACGAAGGGAACCCGTCCCGGCAGCACGCCGAGTTCGCCATCGAAGAGCGGTAGCACGACGAACTCTGCCGACTCGTCGAGAACCGCCCGTTCCGGCGTGACGACGATGACTTTGAGAGACTTGGACATTTGGATTCCGAAGCAAAGGAAAAAGGAAAAAGTAAAAAGGAAAAAACAGACCTCATTTTTAATTTTCCCTTTTTACTTTTTCCTTTGCTTGGGTTTGGGTTTATTTCCCTGCCATCTTCTTCGCCTGCTCGTCGGCTTCCTCGATGGTGCCGACGTACATGAACGCCCCTTCCGGCAGGTGGTCCCACTTGCCTTCGCACAGTTCCTTGAAGCTCCGGATCGTGTCGGCCAGCTTCGTGAAGTTCCCCGGCTTCCCGGTGAACGGCTCGGCGACGAAGAACGGCTGCGACAGGAAACGCTCGATCCGCCGGGCCCGACCGACGATCGCCTTGTCTTCCTCGGAAAGCTCTTCCACGCCGAGAATTGCAATGATGTCCTGAAGTTCCCGGTACCGCTGAAGGATCTGCTGCACCCGGCGGGCAACCGCGAAGTGCTCGTCGCCGATGATTCCTGGGTCCAGAAGCCGGCTGTTCGACGCCAGCGGGTCGATGGCCGGGTAGATCCCCTTTTCGGAGATCGACCGTTCGAGGTAGATGAACGCGTCGAGGTGCTGGAACGTGTTCGCCGGCGCCGGGTCGGTCGGGTCGTCGGCGGGGACGTATACGGCCTGCACGGACGTGATCGCGCCCTTGCTGGTCGAGGTGATCCGTTCCTGGAGTTCGCCCATTTCCGTGGCGAGGGTCGGCTGGTAACCCACCGCGGAGGGCATCCGGCCGAGAAGGGCGGACACTTCCGAGCCGGCCTGGCTGAAGCGGAAAATGTTGTCGACGAAGAAGAGCGTTTCCGTCCCGGTGGAATCGCGGAACCACTCGGCCATCGTGAGGGCCGACAGGGCGACCCGCATCCGGGCACCCGGCGGCTCGTTCATCTGGCCGAACACCATCGCCGTCGATTCGAGCACGCTCTTCGCGTCGGCGGCGGCGCTGGTCTTGGTTTCCTGCATTTCCAGCCAGAGGTCGTTCCCCTCGCGGGTCCGCTCGCCGACGCCGGCGAACACCGAGTACCCCTTGTACTCCTTCGCGATCCGGGTGATGAGTTCCTGCAGAATCACGGTCTTGCCGAGGCCGGCACCGCCGAAGAGGCCGGCCTTACCACCCCGGGCGAGCGGGGTCAGCAGGTCGATAACCTT
>CAZKIQ010000068.1:25630-28873 GCA_964552815.1 uncultured Alcaligenaceae bacterium
GGGAAAGCTCGGCGAACTTCGGCGGCTCGCGGTGGATCGAGCGGGTTTCGGTCGATTGCACGGTTCCCCGGCCATCGATCGGATCGCCGAGCAGGTTGAAGACGCGGCCGAGGGTTCCGAGGCCGACGGGGACGGAGACGGGAGCCCCGGTGTCGACGGCATCCATCCCACGGACGAGGCCGTCGGTGCTGCCGAGCGCGACGCAGCGGACGCGGTTCCCGCCAAGGTGCTGCTGCACTTCCCCGGTGAGGTTGATCTCGGTCGCGCCGGTCTTGGCGGTGATTTTGACGGCGTTGTAGATCTCCGGCAGGTAGCCCTCGTCGTACTCGACGTCGAACGTCGAGCCGATCACCTGCACGATCTTGCCGGACTTCTTCGCGGGGGCGGTCGTGACCATCATCTTCTCCGGGTTATTTCTCGGCGGGTGTCGTCCCCGCGGTTTTCGGCACCAGGAAACTCAGGTGGTGAGCGGTGTGGATCAGATTCAGGCCGATCCACGTTTCACGGGTCATCTTTCCAAACAAGGGGGACGGCTTCAAATCACCGGTATACGCGTTTGCCCGTCCCACCGTTTCTCGCAGTTTCTCGACCGCCCTCGCATCGTCGCCGGGGGGAGGAATCGTTCCTTTGAGCGTCGCCCCGCCGGCCGGCATGGATCGGTCCGCCAGGATCTTCCGAAGCATCCCCGGCCCGATGGTGTTTCGAAGAAGAAACATCACCCCCCGGAGCACGAACGGCGGACGAGGAAACCCATCCATGGGGAATCGCATCCACTCCGTGATGTGCCCGCAACACTGTCCGAGGTCCCAGTTCCCGGCCTTGTCGTATCCCACGGCAAGGAGATGCTCCGCATCGCGAACCGCGTCGTCGAGCGTTTCGAACCGGAGTTCGCGGCGGGAGGTCACTTCAACGCCTCGGAGCCCGCGATCAGTTCGCTGATTTCCTTCGTGATGTTCGCCTGCCGGGTTCGGTTGTAGAGCCGGGTCACGCTCTTTATGAGGTCGCCGGCGTTCTCGGTGGCGGCTTTCATCGCGACCCGGCGGGCGATTTGCTCGCTGACAGCGGCGTCCAGGAACGCCTTGAACAGCCGGACCTTGAACGCGACCGGAACCAGTTCGCTGAGGATTTCCGAGGCGGACGGCAAGAACTCGTACTCGACCTTCGGCCCCGCCGGCTCCGCAGTCGTTCGCCGGGCTTCCACCGAAACGGAGGAGAGCGGCAGCAGCGTTTCCACGACCGGCATCTGCTTGGCGGCGTTCACGAACTTCTGGTACGCCACGAAAACCTGGTCGATCTGCCCGGACACGAACAGGTCGATGTACCGGCTCGCGACGGCGTCGACATCCGCGAAGGTGGGCTTGTCCTCGAATTTCGTGTATTCCGTGGCCCGCGGGATGCCCTGGAAGCGGAAGTAGGCGATCCCCCGTTTCCCGGACACGTCGAGTTCGAAGGGGGTGCCGGCGGCTTTGAGGGCGCGAATCTGACCCATCGCCTCGCGGAGGATCCCGCCGTTGTACCCGCCGCAGAGGCCGCGGTTGGAGGTCAGCACGAGTACGAGGGCTTTCTTCACCACTGGCCGGGTTTCGAGCAGCGGGTGCGAGACATCGCCGGCGTTCTGGCTGAGGTCGGCGGCGAGCTCCGCAATTTTCCGGGTGTACGCTTCCGCCTCGGTGGCGCGCTTGAGGGCACGCTGGAACCGCGACGTGGCGATGAGTTCCATCGTCTTGGTGATCTTCCGGATGTTCCGGATCGCCTTGCGGCGTTTGACCAGTGCTCGGAGGTTTGCCATTTCGCCGTCTTACCCTTTGGTCTCGGCCTCAGCTCCAGCCACGAAAACGCGAAGCACGCTATCGTGGTCGAACCAGTGTGGAACACCGCCAGGAGCAAGAAACACCGCCACGCCGTCGCGGGAAAAGCAAGCACCCGGGTGATCGATTTCGTACCGGTCACCCCCATTGAGCTCGACCGTAAACACTTGGAACGGTTTCCTCGCCCGAAGTGTTTCAAATACGGTGGTGAAGTTGTCTGCCGTCATGGGCCGTCTCGGGAATGGGAATCGTGATCAAATGAGCACGATTCCGATCATACCTAAGCTCTTCAAGCCAGCCAATCACCTAGCCCTTGAACTGCGGCTTGAACGCGGCGATGGCCTCGTTCAGGGCCTTGATGACCTCGTCGGTCATCTTCTTTTCCTTTTCCAGCAGCGCCCGCGTCTCGGGCTTCTGTTCCTTCATGAACTTCAGGAACTGATCCTCCCACGCCTTCACGGCCTTGCGGTCGACCTCGTCGAGAGCTCCGCTGTTGCCGGCGTAGATGATCAGGATCTGGTCGATGACGTTTAGCGGGGCATACTGGCCCTGCTTCAGAATCTCGACCATCCGGTAACCGCGATCGAGTTGGGATTGCGTGGCCTTGTCGAGTTCCGTCCCGAGCTGGGCGAACGCTTCGAGTTCGCGGAACTGGGCGAGGGTCAGCTTCAGACCGCCGGCGACGGTCTTGTGCTTCATCGCACCGATCTGGGCGTTCCCACCGACCCGGCTCACCGACACGCCGACGTCCACGGCCGGCAGCACCCCGGCGTTCTTGAGTTCCGGCTGGAGGTAGATCTGCCCGTCGGTGATGGAGATCACGTTGGTCGGGATGTACGCCGACACTTCCCCTTCGAGCGTCTCGATGATCGGCAACGCGGTCAGCGAGCCGCCGGAACCCGGAACCTTGGCGATTTTCGTGTTCGGGAAGTGCGTCTGGTCGTGCTTCGCCTGGTGCAACCCGCCGACTTCGCCGGGCCCGAGGTAAACCATCCCGGCCGCCCCGGGTTGGCGACTTTGGTGCGGGTGGCTGAGGCTGTTGACGCCCCAGTCGGCGGTGACCTTCGATTCGTCCGCGTCTGATGGGACGATGACGTACTTCTCGGCGAGCTTCGCGGAGCGTTCGAGCAACCGGCTGTGGCAGTAGAAGACGTCACCCGGGTACGCTTCCCGACCCGGCGGGCGACGCACCAGCAGCGAGAGCTGGCGGTACGCGGCGGCCTGCTTCGACAGGTCGTCGTACACGCAGAGGGTGTCCTTCCCCTGCTCGTACATGAAGTACTCGGCGATGGCGGTGCCGGCGTACGGAGCGATGTATTGCAGCGGGGCGGAGTCGGACGAGGACGCGACGACCACGATCGTGTAGTCCATCGCCCCGTGTTCGCGGAGCTTTTCGACGACGCCCGCAATCTTCGATTCCATCTGCCCGCACGCG
>CAZKIQ010000069.1:0-28687 GCA_964552815.1 uncultured Alcaligenaceae bacterium
CCGAGCCGAACATCCGGGGTCCGGGGAGCCATTTCGGGCAGGAAGTCCGGCTCGGCGGGAGCCTCGCCCTCCCGTCAGATGTCCGGCTCGGCGGGAGCCTCGCCCTCCCGTCAGATGCCTCAATCCGCAGGGACACCCTTGCGGGGGTTTCGACTGGATTTTCCGGGCGAGTTCGGCCATAGACCCCTGATCTGTCGGCGAGGTGCGGCATGGGGAGATGGCGGACGGCATTCGCGGCGTGGTTGGCGTCGGCCGGGCTGGTCGCCGGGCAAACCCCGACTCGCGCAGTGCAGGACGTCCCGCCGTTGAGCCTGCCGGTGGTCGGGGAATCGACCGGTCTTCCCAACGGAACCGCCGTTTCCCGGCCGCTGCAAAGCGTCTCGCTGCCCGAACCAACTCCGCTTTCCAAACCAGGTCCCGCCGATCCGCCTCCGAGCATCGTCGAGGCGAGCGACCTGACGCCGTGCTCACGGTGCCGACCGCTGGGCAATTCCTGGTACACGATCGAGTACCTCGTCTGGTGGCCCAAGGGTCAACCGTTGCCGCCCCTGGTGACGGCCAACCGCACGATGACGCCCCCGGCGCTGGGGAGTCCGACCACCTCGATCCTCATCGGCGGGTCGAGGGCCGACAGTCCGGACATTTCCGGCGGACGCTTCACCTTTGGCTGGGCGCTCAACGAGGAAGAAACCACCGGAATCGAGCTGACCTACTTCTTTCTCGGCTCCCGCACGTTGACGGAAGCGGTCGCCGAATCCGGGCTGGGTCGGCCTCGGTTTGTCGGACGTCCTGTCGTCGACCCGAATTCGGGCCTGGAAACGGTGGTACCGGTCGCGGTGCCAGGCCGGCAGATCGGATCGGTCATCGCCTCGACGACCACCCGCGTTTCCGGGTGGGAAGTGACCGGTGTCGGCAACCTGCTCGCGACTCAGGCGGTGCGGATCAACGCCCTGGCGGGGTACCGCTATCTCATGGTCAACGAGGGGCTCCGGATCGAGCAGTACGCGTTTCACCCGGCCGGGATGCTCGGAGCGGCTCCGGTTCTCGCGTCGGCGGCGGACCAGTTCGACGCGGACAACCGATTCCACGGCGGGCAACTGGGGCTCCACGCGGACATCACGCGGGGCGGGCTCTTCGCGGAACTCACCGGCAAGATCGGACTCGGGCAGGCGGTGCAGGTCGTCCGTGTCAGTGGGCAGTCGGCGTCGGTTTCCCCGGGCTTTCCGTTCCCGGGTGTGACCTCCGAGCCGTACGGGGTTCTGGGTCAACCTTCGAATCTGGGCCGGATGACGCGATCCGTGTTTGCCGTGCTTCCGGAAGCATCGGTCAAGGTGGGCTGCCGGTTCCGCGACCACACCCGGCTGTATGTCGGTTACAACTTCCTCTACCTCTCTGACACGGTCCGCCCGGGCGACCAGGTCGATCGCACCGTCGACCCGGTTAGCGTCCCGCTCGGCCCGGGCCCGATCCCACTCGGCGATCGCCCGGGGCCGATCCTGATTCGCTCGGATTTCTGGGTCCAGGGCCTCTTGTTCGGCCTGGAATGCCGGTATTGAGTGGGCCGAGGCGGGGGACGATTCTTTCGAGTCTTGAGGGGGCCCTGAACCAAGCGGGGAACCGTCGGTTCCCCGAGAACTTCTGTCACTTCCCGGCGAAGTTCCGCTGGAAGGCAGCGACGCCGGCACCGGGTTCGAGTTTGTACCCGTCCCCGATCAGCACCAGTTCCAGGGCCGCCAGGGCGCCGAGCACCTCGAAGGCGTCGGTGTAACCCATGTGGGAAAGCCGCCAGATCTTCCCTTTCATGCTGTCCTGGCCGTCGGCGAGCTTGAAGCCGTGCTGCTTCTCGAGTTTCTTCAACGTCCCGGAACCGTCGACCCCGGCAGGCACCGTGATGACGGTGAGCGCGTTGTTCGGCCGTTCCGCGAAGAGTTCGAGTCCCATCGCCTGGACCCCGGCCCGCGTTGCCGCCGCGATTTTGGCGTGCCGGGACCACAGGTTCTCGATTCCTTCGGTGCGAATCCGCTTCAGGCTGGCCCGTTGGGCCCGGATCAGGGTGTTCGCGGGGGTAAACGGCGTGTCGCTTTCCGCGAGCGATTTCCGGTACCGCCGGAGATCCAGGTAGAAGTTCCGCACCGGCGTGGCGTCGATCTTCTTCCACGCCTTCTCGCTGCACGAAACAAACGCCAGGCCTGGCGGGAGCATCAGGGCCTTCTGCGAACCGGTGACCATGATGTCGACATTCCACGCGTCGGTTCGGCATTCCATCGCACCCAGGCCGGAAATGCCGTCAACGACGAGCAGTGCCTCGGTTTTCGCGACGAGGTTGCCGTAGGCTTCGATGTCGTGGCCGATGCCGGTGCTGGTTTCGCTGAGGGTGGAGAAGACGGCTTTCGTGTCCGGGTTCTCGGCGAGGGCCTTGCCCAGCATCTCCGGGGTGACCGCTTTGCCGTACGGCACCTCGACGGCGATGATGTTCGCCTGGAACGCCTTCAAGACGCCCCGCCAGCGTTCGCCCCAGCGGCCGGCCGTCAGCAAAATCACCTTCTCACCCGCAGCGAGGGCACTGGAAACGGCCGCCTCCATCCCGCCGGTCCCGGAGCACGTCAGCGTCATCACCGGGTTGGCCGTCTGGAAGACGTACTTCAGATCTTCGCCGACTTCCGCGAGGATCGCCTTGGCCTCGGCGGAACGGTGGTAACCGACCGGTCGGGCGAGCTCCAGCAGGGTTTCCTCGGGAACGGTCGTGGGCCCAGGGGTAAAAAGCCGCGACTTCATCAGAGACTCTGGCGTAGGAGAATAGAGCGGATCTCGGAACCGGGGATATTGTAAGACCCGCGAGGCGATCAGGCCGGTCCGCAACCCCCGCAACGGCGAGAAGTTGGGTATGAGGTTCTTTCCGATGAGATTTTTTCAATCGGCAGGGAACGGTTTCTCGTCTTGGAGATGTCGCGGCAACTGTCCGCGCCGGATCTCATTTCTCCCACGAGGAATTCTCATGTCTCGATCGATTCGCCGGCTGATGTGGGCCGCGCCGGTTGTTGGTGCCGCCGCGTGCGGGCTCGCCGCCGACTCTTTCCTGGGGGCTGCGAACAAGAGCGAACTCGACCCGAAACCGGCGGTTTCGCTGCCGATTTCGCAGGTCGTGCTCTTCTCGTCGGGCGTCGGCAGCTTCACCCGCAGCGGGCCGGTCGAGGGGGATGCCCGGGTCGATCTGACCTTCCAGGAAAATGACATCAATGATTTGATCAAGAGCATGACCCTGCAAGACTTCGGCGACGGTCGCGTGTCGGCTGTGTCGTACGACAGTCGGGAGCCGGTCGCTCGGACGCTCGCAAGTTTCGCCCTCAATCTCAACGGCAACCCGCCTCTCACCCAGATTCTGACCCAGGCTCGGGGCGAAAAGGTCGAAGTTTCCCTGCAACCGACCGCCGCCGCCCAGCCCGGGGTGATCGTCGGGACGCTGGTCGGCGTCGAGAAACAACGCCTGCCGTCGGCCCCGAACCAGACGCCGGTCGAGTGCGACGTCATCACCATCCACAATGGCGATGGCATCCGTGCGATCAAAATGATGGACGTTCTTCGAGTCAAGTTTGCGAACCCGCAACTCGACGCGGAGATGCGGCGAGCGTTGGAAGTTCTCGCTCTGAATCACGACGCAGCGAAAAAAGCCGTCAGCGTCTACTTCTCCGGCGACAAGAAGCGCGACGTTCGAGTGGGCTACGTCGTCGAGGCCCCGGTGTGGAAGACGTCGTACCGGTTGGTGCTCGCCGAGAAGGAAAAGCCCTATTTGCAGGGCTGGGCGGTGGTCGACAACCCTTCGGACGAGGACTGGGTGAACGTGAAAATGGCCCTGATTTCGGGCCGGCCGATCTCGTTCAAGATGGACCTGTACAACCCGCTGTACGTCCCGCGACCGACGGTGGAGCCGGAGCTCTTCGCCTCGCTGCGACCGCCAACTTACCGGGGCGGGTTTGACGCCCGAAAGGATGGCATTTTCGCCCTGAGAGAGGAACAAGAGCAAAACAAAAAATCGATCGAATCGGGCCAAGCCGAACGTCTCCAGGCAAGGGCGGCTGGCAAGGGAGGCGGGTACGGCCTGGCACCGACAGGACCCAGCGACATGGCGAACCGTCGCCAGTTCGCTGAGGAGATCGCTCGCCGGGGTCGAGAAAAGATGGATCTTGGTGCCGGCGTCGCCTCTTCCGCGACCGCCTCGCAACTCGGCGATTTCTTCCAGTACGCCATCGACCACCCAGTGTCACTGGCTCGCCAAAAGTCCGCCCTGCTGCCGATCATCGGTAAGGACGTGCAAGCCGACCGGGTTTCGATCTACAACCCGAGCGTCCAGTCCAAGCACCCCCTACTCGGTATCCGCTTCAAGAACACGACCGGAAGCCACCTCGCCCAGGGTCCGATCACCGTGTTCGAAGGCAGCACCTACGCCGGCGACGCCCGCATCCTGGATGTCCAGCCCAAGGAAGAGCGTCTGATCGCCTACGCGATCGACCTCGGGACGGAAGTGACCCCACAAAACGGGTCTGGCACGAGCACCATCACCTCGATCACGGCCCAGAAGGGGATCGTCCACATCAACCGGACGTTCCGCGAAGAGAAGGTTTACAAGGCGATCAACCGCTCCGAAACGGATCGGCAACTGGTGATCGAGCACCCGAACCGGACTAACCAGCAGTTCAAGCTCGTCGAAACGGCGAAACCCGTGGAAGAAACGCCGGAACTGTGGCGGTTCCAGACCCCGATCAAGGCGGGCGAAACCACCGAGTTCAAGGTCATCGAAGAACGGCCCGGTCAGGAGCAGATCACGCTGACCAACTCGGCGGACGACACGATCCGGTACGTGATCAACCTCCACGAGGCGAGCCCGGCCCTGCGAGCCCAACTCAACACGGCTCTTGGGAAGAAGGCGAAGTGGGACGAGTCGCGTCGGGAACTGATCCATGTTGTCGAGGATCTGGGCCGCATCACCCGCGACCAGGATCGCATCCGCCGCAACCTCCGCGAAACGCCGAAGGAAGCGCCGGTCTACCAGGAGTATCTCGAAACCCTCGGCACGCAGGAAAAGGAAATCAAGGCTCTGACGAAGCGGCAGAAGGAACTGATGGCCGAGGAATTCACGGCGAAGAAGGCCTATGAGGACTTCCTCTACTCCATCAACGACACCCCGGCGAAGAAGTAACACCGACCGCCAATTTGGATGTCACCGCGGGCCGGGGAGCAATTCCCGGCCCGTTTCCGTCAGTAGCGGAGCGTCATGGCGAAATTGATTCCGTGCACCCAGAAATCCGTCGTTTCGAAGAGCGGCATCGGTCGTGGCGGCGGGACGCCGAACCGCTGAGCCGTGTTGATCACAAAGTCGATCTGATCCGCGGGCCGGACGACGTTGCTCCAGTACAGGAAGCTGTACCCGACCGAAAGTCGCACATTTTCCGTCACATCGTAGGCCGCGTCGAGCCCGACCTCGGGGACCACTGCGAAGAGATTCTTCCGGTAAGTTCCCGCATTTGTGGGCATGATGTAGAGCGCACTCGTGTCTGGGCGGGACTGGCCATCCGGGGCGACGACCGATTCCGCGCCGCGAATGTCGACGGTCTCGTGGCTGACCCCGGTGGCGAGCTTGAAGTTCCCGAGAAGGGTCCAGGCTCCGCGTCGATACTCGCCGATCGCCCCGATCTGTGGGCCGAAGAACTGCGATCTCGTGTCGAAATCGCCGCGTTGGTCCAGGCGGGAACCGGTGACGAGGGTGCCGGCGCCCTGGCGGGAGAAGAGAGTCGTGTTGAAGCGGAGCGTCTCGAAGAGATCAAGGTATCGGAAACCCGCGATGGGTCGGATCGAAAACGCCTCGCGTTGCATCGTGGGGAGGGCGAGGTTGATGTCCGACCCCCAGAACTGCGTGGTTGTACCGGCCACGAAGCCGGTCACGACGATGTTCGGGTTATTCTCTACTCCCGAGGTGAGCATCCCCGTGGTGGGGTTGATGATCGGGCTGGCGATGAGCGGAACCCCGGCGTCGCTGGCGACCCCCTTGTTCCCGGTGGACCGTCGTTCCAGGACGAACCCGCTGGCGAGAACCCCAAAACCGCCGGGGGTCGCGTCCCACCCGGCGGAGATTCGCATGCCGTTGGTGGTTCCGAACTGGAATCCGGAGCCGCCGAAGAGCGCGACAGTTCCGGGTCGGCCGGGGACGCCAAAACTCGATTCCGGGCCGGTCGTGAAGAGGGGCAGATTCGACGGCCCATCCTTGACCCAGAACAACAGGTAGTCCGCTCTCGCCCAGATCCGCGGGGGAGCCGGCTCGGCGATCACCGCTTCCCGCAGGAGTACCTCTGACGGCGAGGGATCCTGGGCCGACGAGGGCAGGGCGAGCGCGAATAGCCCGAGGGCGGCGAAGATTCCGTTCCGCATGGCACCCATCCGTGGTGAGCCGGGGTCGGCGAACTTCCGTCTTCCCAGTTTCGACCGATCCCGGGAGTTGGCCGGAATGGGAGCTGGCTTCCGCAGACTTCCCGAAACTCCGGGAGTCCGGTGGCTCCGGGTGGAGTGGGGAATCCGGATTTGCCGATAGTGACGAGGAAACCGTGCGAACTGGCGGGGGTGGCAAGACATGGGGCAAGGACTGGTCACCGCAGTCGGGATCGCGACCGCGTGGTATTTCCTCGGGCCGTACCACAAACCACCCGCCGATCCGTGCGAGAAGCCGGCACTCGTCGTCGATCGCGAGCCGACGCGGGAACTGCACTGTCTCGACGAGACTTCCCCCCGGTGCGGGTGCGACTACCGTCTTTGGGGGGACGCCGAGTTCCTGCTGTTCTGGACCCGGCGCGACTCGACACCGCCGCTGCTCACGACCGGCACGCCTCCCGCACCGATCGGCGTCCTTGGGCAACCGGGAACCCAGGTACTCCTCGGCGGTGGGGTCGATTTTGGAACCGCGACTGGCGGCCGATTCTCCGCCGGAACCTGGATCGGCGACGGCGACGCGATCGGGGTCGAGGGAACATACCTTTTCCTCGGCAAACAGACCGCATCCACCACCATCACCTCGAACCAGTACCCGAACCTCGCTCGCCCGTTCTACGATGTCGTCTCGTGGATGCAAACCTCCGCGGGGGTGTCGGAGCCCGGCGTCAGCACCGGCGGTTTCGCGTTTTCCGAAACGAGCCAGGTCTGGGGTGCGGAGGCCAACGGCGTTCTCGGGCTATTTCGGCACAGTCGGTTCCGCACCGACGCGATTGTCGGCTTCCGGTACCTGACCCTGGAAGAGCGGTTGACCGCGACCCAACTCGCCGTCATCGACAGCAACAATCCCAACCCGAGCCTGGCGGGGAACCGCACCACGATCACCGACCAGTTCTCGACCCAGAACCAGTTCTACGGTGGGCAGATCGGGCTCCGCGGCGAATGGACGATGGGTTCCTGTTTCGTCGCGGTCCGGGGAAAGATCGGATTCGGGCGGAACGAGCAGGAAATCGTGGTGACCGGGAGCCGGGATGTGTCATCCCCCACGACCGGGTCGTTTGTGGTGCCGGTGGGGCAGTTGGCGTTGCCGAGCAACATCGGCCGGTTCACGCACTCGGATTACTCGGTCGTCCCGGAGGTGGGCATCACCGCGGGGTGCCGGGTCACGGATCAGGTTGGCATCACGGTGGGCTACAACTTCCTCGGAATGACACAAGTGATCCGGCCGGGGAACCAGATCGACCTTCGAACCGATCCGACCCAGATTCCCCGGCCGGGCCAGCCGATCGTTCCGTCGGTTCTGGGCCAGCCGACGATTCCCTTCGCGACGAGCGACTACTGGATCCAGGGCGTCACCTTCGGAATCCGCGGCGAGTGGTGAGGAATCGCGGCTCAGCGGCTCGATTCGCCGGACGGAGTGCGGAAGGTGGTTCCGGTGCGGGGGTAGGTCGCGTCGCCGGGGGATCGTTCCGGTGGCCTGGTCGCGAATTTCCCGGCGAGACCCACTTCCAGGCCGGCCGTAAAGAGTCGGTTCATCGCGTCGATGTCAAAGTCGATCCCCGAGTCCGGAGCGGCGAGGCTCTCCGGGACGGCCGTCACCCCGAAACGAACCCCGTACAGTTTCGACAGGTGGTAGAGGTTCGCCACCTCCGCCCGGGCGTGGCCGGTGAAGAAAGCTCCGACGGACGCTTCAAGTACCTTCAAGACCCGCGGTTTGACGGGTGCGGGGTCGGGGAAGAACTTGCCGGCCACCACTACGTACAGGTTCGCCGGCGGGTCGGTGCGGTCCCGGGGTGCCACCACCTCGAAGAATTTCGAGGGGAGGAACATCGGGGCGGCCACCCCACCGTCGACATGCAGTTCTGTGTGGCTTCGTCCGTCGATCTCGACGGAAACGGGGACGGGCGGAAAGACGCCGGGCACGGAGCAGGACGCGATGAGAATGTCGGTCATGAGTTGGCGGGCGTTGGGTCCGCCCTTGTTGGCGATGGCCCCGAAATCCCAGACGACGAACCGCTTCGTTTCGAGGTTGGTGGTCCCGATCAGGAGCCGACGTCCCTTGCGGTGGGCGGCAGCGATCGCCTCGACCCGCTCCGGGGTGAGGTTGCCGGCCACGATCTTGCGAAGCGGGGCGGTGTTGGCGGCGGCATCGCGGAACGGAACGGTCGCGAAGCTTCGCAGGGTAAACACATCCTTCGCCCGGACCTGCGTGTAGAACTTCTGCAGATCCGCGTCCCCCTCGGCTCCGAGGAATGCGAGCGGGGCGATGAGTGCACCCGTGGAAACGCCGGTGACCACGTCGAAGACGGGTCGATTGCCGGCCCGGGTCCATCCACAGACGACGCCGGCGGAGTAGGCCCCGTACGACCCCCCGCCGGACAGGACGAGAATGTTCCGCGATTTGGGCGGTGGCGGCTCTGGAAGATCGGCCTTGCCCCCAACCTGCAGAATTTCCGGCTCCGGAAGCGGTGGCAGTTCTATCGGCGGCCGGGGATCCGACGGAACGCGCGGTCCCACCCCGCGTTTCGCAAGCGGGGCACACCCCACCGCGACAGCGAGGAGCAGCAACCCGAAGCTCGCGGCCGATCGAATCATGGCCCAGAAATAGCCGACCACCCGGATCCGGTCAATCGCGGGAGTTCCGGGGGTGTCCCTATTGTTTGGGGCGACCGGGAGGGCGAGGCTCCTGCCGAGCCGAACTTCCGGGGTCCGGGGAGCCATTTCGGGCAGGAAGTCCGGCTCGGCGGGAGCCTTGCCCTCCCGTCAGATGCCCCAATCCGCAGGGACACCCTGTTCCGGGGGGTGTCCCTCCCGATTTAGGCACTCGACCCTCTTCACTGTCACTGACACTATCACTGCTTTTCCAGTGAAAGCAGTGATAGTGTCAGTGACAGTGTTTGTGTGTTGCCAAAACCCACAGGGACACCCAGTTCCGGGAACCGAGCAGAGCCTACCCAGATTCCAGAACTTCCCCAAGTTCCTATCCTGTCTGCACCGACTCGTTTCTCTCCGAGAGTTCCACCATGCGTCGCCCGGTTCGCCTCTCCGTGACCTGCCTCGAGGATCGGTCCAACCCCGCTGCCATCGGAGCGCTCAACCCGGCGTTCGGGACGGCCGGCGTCTTCTCGAGCAACTTCCTGGCCGGGGAAAACAGCGCATTCCGGGCGGTCGTCAGCGTTGGGAATGGACTCGTCGTCTCGGCCGGCACCGATGGGAACGATTTCGTGGTGGCGAGGTTCCTCCCCAACGGGACACTCGATCCGAAATTCGGGAATGCGGGCATCTCGGTGATCGATTTTGGCGGAACCGACGATGCGGCTTTCGCCATCGCCCAGGATTCGGACGGGTCGCTCGTCGTGGCGGGGACGACCAATCTGGGGAACGGGCAGTTTGCGATCGCGAAACTCGATTCCAACGGAGCCCTGGTGTCGAGTTTTGGCACCGCCGGGAAAGCCACGCTCGACGTCTCGACCGGCTCGGACATCGCCTATGCCGTGGCGGTCAACAACGGAGTGGTGACGCTGGCAGGGACGGCCAACGCGACGGGAACTTCCACCGCAGCGATCGCGCGACTTACGTCAGCGGGGGTCGCGGATTCCAGCTTCGGCACTGCCGGGTCGGGGAAGAACATCTTCTCCACCGGCGGCGGCGACGAGGCCCGGGCCCTTTTTATCCAGGACGACGGAAACATCGTCCTCGGCGGGTACACCGGCCTCAGCACAGGCGGAGTCCTTGACGATGCGATTCTCTTCCGCGTCCTCGCCAACGGCTCCGCCATCGACAATTCCTTCGGGAACAAGACGATCTTCACCGGCGGCGGGACTGCCCGAGTCTACGACTTCGGCGGCGTCGACAAGTTCCTCGCCGGAACCACCGACTCCGCGGGACGGTACGTCATGGTCGGCTCTTCCTCCAACGCCAACGACGGGATCGTCGCTCGCATCAACACGGACGGATCCCTCGATACGTCCTTCAATTCCACCGGGAGCGTTTCCGTCAGCTTTGGGGGGACGGAGACAGAAAACGGGGTGATCGTCGATTCCGCGACGGGGAAAATCGTCGTGGTCGGGAGCACTGGCACGGGATCGGCCGCGTCGATGACGATGGTTCGGTTGACCTCCACCGGGGCGTTCGACACATCGTTCGATGCCGATGGGAAGGCGAGCTACCCGATCTCGGGTGGAGTTTCGGGGTTCGGGGTCGTGCGGTTGCCGGGCGGGGACTACGTCGCGGTGGGGTCGGCGAGCGCAAATGCGGTGGCGCTTCGGGTGGTTGGGTCGGTCGGGTTACCGTCTGGTCTCCTGGCCACCGGGCAGTCGGATGGCGGAGGTCTGTCGTACACCCTCGACCCGGCGAGGGTGGGGTACAAGGTTCCCGGAACGGCGGTGGATCTGGTGCCCGACGCGGGGATTGTCCACGGGGCGCTGGCGGATGTCACCGGGGATGGGGTGCCCGACCGCATCGCAGGAGTTGGACCCGGCGGTTCGCGGGTGGTCGTGAGGGACGGCGTCACCGGCGACATCGTGTTCGACACCAACGCGTTCGAGAGCGGCTTCACCGGCGGGGTATTCGTGGCCGGCGGCGACTTCAACAACGATGGATACGCCGAGATCGTTGTGACCGCGGACCAGGGCGGCGGGACGCGGGTACTCGTCTACGATGGCCAGGCGGCGGCGACCGGGGCGACCGTCATCCTCGCCGATTTCCTGGGTCTGGCGGACACCGCGGGAGTTCCGGATACCACTTTCCGCGGCGGTCTCCACCCGGCGGTTGCGGATGTCAACGGGGACGGGATCCCCGACCTGGTCGTGGCGGCCGGGGACACCGGCGGGCCGCGAATCACCGTCTGGGATGGGGTCGGAATCGCGGCAGCGGGCGGCGGTCAGCCGACCATCAACCCACTCGCCAACTTCTTTGCCTTCGAGTCCGACCTTCGCGATGGTGCCTTCGTGACCGTTGGTGACGTCAACGGAGACGGGAAAGCCGACCTGATCTTCGGGCACGGTCCGTCGGCGGCTCCCCGGGTGCGGATCGCCGACGCGGTGGGCGTGCTCGCCATCGGCGACAGCTCCCTCGACTCGGAACCGGGGATCGACATCGCCGACTTCATCGCCGGTTCCACCACTGGCGGAGGAATCCGCGTCGTCGCCCGGGATATCGATGGCGACCAACTTGCGGATCTTGTCACCGGTAGCGGCGAGGGCCAGCTCACGTCGATGCAGGTGTACCTCGGGACGGCACTTCTGTCGTCTTCGAGCAACCCGGCGACGGCTCAGGACCCGATCGATCCGTTCGGAACTATCCTGCCTGCCGGGGTTTTCGTCGGGTGATGCACATCTCGTGCCGGGAAGCGGGAGCCGCCAGAAGTCCGGTTGCGTCCGCAGAAATTGGGACGAGCTGACGATTGGACAGCTGGCGAATCGGAAACCTCATTGCTTGGCCCGGCTTCCCGGATCGGGTAAAAAGAATAGAGCCCAGGGATGGCCCACCCCGCCTGGTGGCGCCCCAGTCTTGCAGCGGATCGCGAGACGCTTGTCAGAGGTTTGCTTCGTATGTCTCGAAAAGTTGCCGACCTCGCCGGGAACGGCAGGGTGGCAGGGACCGGTGCCCGACGGTCCGATCGGTTTCTCTCCGGGCTCGAGCCCTACTCCCGCGTGGTCTTCGTATCCCATG
Source organism: uncultured Alcaligenaceae bacterium (assembly GCA_964552815.1). GTDB lineage: Bacteria > Planctomycetota > Planctomycetia > Gemmatales > Gemmataceae > CAYUHJ01. The sequence continues at coordinate 12,148 of CAZKIQ010000069.1, forward strand.
TGAATCCCGACCCCGATAGCCTGGCCAGCATGCTCGGCCTCGCCCACCTGGTGGAAGCGAAAACGGACAAGCCGACAATCATGACCCGCGACGGCCTCATCAGCCGGGCCGAGAACCGGGCCATGGTCGACATCCTCCACCTCGACCTCTGCCCCATCGAGCACATCGACTGGTCACCGGAAGATGCGGTGGTGATGGTCGACAGCCAGCCCAACACGGGTCGGCACACGATCGACGAGCAGACGCCCCTATACGCGGTCATCGACCACCACGACACCCCCGGCGATCTGGAAGACGTTCCGTTCGCGGACATCCGCCCATCCGTCGGTGCGACCTGCACCCTGGTGACACGGTACCTCCGGGAACAGGACGTTCCCCCGACCGAGAAAGTCGCGACGGCCCTGCTCTACGGCCTGGAAACCGAGGTCACCGGCTACCCCCGGGAAGCCTGTGCCTCCGACGACGACGCGATGCTGTACCTGTACCCGCTCGCGGACAAGGATGTCATCGCCCAGATCCGCAACGCCCGCCTGCCGCAATCGCACTTCGAGTGTTTCCTCCGCGCCCTGCAGAGTTCCTTCATCTACGACCGCCTCGTGATCAGCTGGGTCGACGACCTCGCGCAGCCCGAACAGGCGGCGGAGATCGCCGACTTCATGATCCGGTTCGAGGAAGTCGACTGGGCCCTGTGCGGCGGGGTGTACGAGAACTCGATGATTCTGTCGCTTCGGGCGGCGAAATCGCAGGCGAAGGCCGGGGAATTGCTGCAAAAAGTGGTCGGGAAACTGGGCAGGGCCGGCGGGCACGATCGCCGGGCCGGGGGGGCGGTTCCCCTCGCCAGCACCTCGCCGAGCGCGATCGACGAACTCCAGGCCGAGCTTCGCCGACGCTGCCTGCGGTACCTCAAGATCGAGGAAGTCCGCGGGCAACGGCTGGTTCCGCTCCGCGAAATGCTGCAGAACCTGCAGTCGTGACGCGTCTCTTTCTCGCGACCGCAGGATGCAACCGATGTCGACCACCCCGCCGGAACCACCCCCGTCGCCGCCCGCCGCACCCCCACCGCGACGGTCCCGGCTCGGGGGCTGCCTGCTGGTCCTCTCCCTTCTCGGCAACGTGATCCTGCTCGGGACCGCGGTCACCGTCGCAATCTGGCCGCTCGTGCCGGACGATTCCGATGACCTGGAAGAGCGGCACTTCCTCGGAAACAAATCGGCCACGAACAAGATTGCGATCGTCCGGATTTCCGGCGTTCTCGTCGAGGGAAACACCGGCTTCGCGACCCAGCAACTCCTGACGGCGTCCAAGGACAAACACGTCAAGGCCGTGCTCCTCCGCATCGACAGCCCCGGCGGGACGATCTCCGCCAGCGAGGAACTGCACCGGTCGATCGTCGACCTCCGCGATAACACCGGTCGGGTTTCCGGGGGAAGCGGACCCAAGCCCGTCTTCGCCTCGATGGGCGGAATCGCCGCCTCGGGGGGGTACTACATCGCGATGCCGGCTCAGAAAATCGTCGCGGAACCCGTCACCATCACCGGTTCCATCGGCGTCTTCGCGGCTCTGCCCAACGTCGCGGAACTCGCCCACAACAACGGCATCCGCGTCGAACTCATCAAGGCCGGCTCGATCAAGGCCGGCGGGTCGATGTTCCACAAGCTCACCCCGGACGAGCGACAGCCCTGGCAGGACGTCGTCGACCACGCCTACGACCGCTTCCTCGCCGTCGTCTCGGAGGGTCGGCCCAAGCTCACCCGGGATGTGCTCGTCAACGACAAGTTCCGCCGGGAAGTGCCGAAATACGACGAGAAGGGAAACGTGATCCTCGGCCCGAACGGGAAACCGGAGATGGTTCCGCACGTCCGCTACAGGGCCGACGGCGGCACCTACACCGCCCCGCAGGCGAAGGAACTCGGCCTCGTCGATGACCTCTCGGATCTGCCGACGGCCGTGAAGCGAGCCGCCGAGTCGGTCGGGCTCACCGATTTCCGGGCGATCACCTACGACCGCCCAAAATCGGTCGCCGAGCAACTCCTCGGGGTCAACCTGTCTCAATCGACCCCGCCGTCGACGGAGTGGATGCGGACCGCGATGTCGCCGAAGTTGTGGTATCTCACACCTGGGTACGAATCCGCGGGCCTTCTAGCGGGGCAGTGAATTTCACGGGCTTCGAGGAAGTTTCGTCGGGTGTGGAACTCCGCCACCCTACGGTGGATTTTCTCCGAAGCGGCTTGACCCACCCTCGTTGATTCTCGGGAGGGCGAGGCTCCCGCCGAGCCGAGTTCTGGATCGAATCCACGGCTCGGCAGGAGCCTCGCCCTCCCGAAGAGGGTCGTGAAGGGCGGTGTGGAGAAGGCTTGGCGACGAGGGCCCACCGTACGCGTAAACAACGGAAACTGGTCAAGGAAAATGCCCGGCTTTCCGGGAACTTCCCCGGCGTTTCCGGTCACCCGACCTTTTTCAGGAACGTGATTCGGCCGCCCTCGACCCACTCGGCGAGGAAGATGTTGCCGTCCTTGTCGAAGCAGGCGTCGTGCGGGTGGACGAACTTGCCGGCTTCCCACTGCTTCGCATCCTTGCGGACCGGGAACCCCGGAGCAAGGACCTTCTTCCGCCACTCGGGATCGTCGCCGAGGTGCGCGATCACCTTGCCGTCTTTCCCAAACAGTGTGACCCGGGTGTGCAGGTCCGGGACGAGCATCACGTCGCCGCGGATGTCGATGTGGGCGGGGAAGAGCACAGTTCCCTTCTCGGTCATCGACAGGAATTCTCCATCGAGGGAGAAGGTTTGCAGGCGGGCGTTGGCGCGGTCGCAGACGACGAGGGTCGGCTTGGCGGGGTCGCGGAGGTCGACCCAGTTTCCGTGAGGAGTGCGGAACTTTCCTTTCTCGCTTCCGCCGCCGCCAAAAACTTTGACGAGCTTCGCGTCCTTGTCGAACTTGAGCATGTAGTGCGACCCGTAGCCGTCGCCGACGAAGAAGCCGCCGTCGGGCGTGAAGGCGACATTGGTGGGGTTGTACGTCGGAAGCTTCGTTTTCTTGGGGTCTTTCTGGTCCGCGATCGGCGTCGTGTACTCTGGAACCTCGGGGCGTTCCTTCTTCCAGACGATTTCCCCCTTGAGATTGCACTTCACAATTTTCGGGGAAACCCAGGTGTTGCAGAGGTAGGCGAACTCCTCGTTGCCTTCTTTGCGGATGTCGATGCCGTGCCCGCCGCCGAGGAATTCCTTTCCAAAGGAGCGGACGAACTTGCCGGTGGGGTCGAAGACGAAGATGGTGTCTTTCCCCTTCCGCCCGCCGAACCCCTGGTGGGTGATGTAGACGAGGCCCTCGGAGTCAATGGCGACGTTGTGGGTGGTCTGCCACTCGAATTCGCTGGGAAGTTGGCCCCAGCCGTGGTGGCACTCGTAGGTGTGCTCACCGGTGCCGACGCGGGGGAGATTCGAGCCCGCCTTGTCCTCGGCTCCGAGAATGATCGGTCCGTTGGAAGCGATGGCTGCCGCACCAACGGCAGCGGTGGTGGACAGGAATTCGCGACGATTCATGGCAAACTCGGAAGAGGGGAGATGGGCGGGATGGAAGGTAGTGTACGGCGAACGAATTTAACCTGCAACCACCCGCTGCGACGTGCTCCACGCACCACCGGGCACCGGTTCGCTTCAGTTGCAGATTCACCAATTCCTTGATCGCCCCCCTCCACTTGACCCGGGTGGCGGCTCTGTCAGGAGGATCCGCAACGAATGTTTTCCCGGTGCGTTTGTGTGGCGAGAATCCCCGACTGGCGGAACGATTTCCGACGGAATCGGGTTCGTGATGGAAGTGGGTAGTTGATTCGGATCCGAAATCGGACTAGTTTTGTGTGATCGGGAATCAGTTTAGGGCCGAACGCGTCGAGGGACGGAGCGATGCCGGCTAATCAGTCTGGAAGCGTTCCAATGCCGGGATCCCGGCGGGCGCGGGCCGATGGGCCGGTCAGCGGGATCTTCGGCGGCACGTGCATGGGCCGCTACCGCATCCTCGGGTTTCTCGGGGCCGGTAGCAACGCCGACGTGTTCATGGCCCACGAGTTGAACAACCCCGATTCTCGGGTGGTCGTCAAACGGATCAAGCCGCACGTTCTGCAAAATCCCCGGTTTCGGCAGTTTTTTGATAACGAAGTTCGCTCGATGGCCCGGTTCAGCCACCCCTATGCGGTGAAACTGCTAGATGCGTCGCTCGACGATCCGCTGGGTCCGTGCCTGGTTCTCGAGTACATCCCCGGGGTGACTCTGGAGCAGGTCATCACGAAATTCCATCGGCTGCCGGTGGACCGGGTGGCGTTGATTACGGGTCGGTTGTGCCATGCCCTTCAGGCCGCCCACTCGGCGGGGATCGTGCACCGGGATTTGAAGCCGGCCAACATCATGATCATGGACATTGGCACGGCTTACGAGTCCTTGAAAGTCATGGACTTCGGCTTTGCCGGCTTCACCGCGAAACCGCACATCCAGCTCGCGGAATTGACCGGGCACGGGGCGATCTTTGCGTGCGGCACGCCGGCGTACGTCAGCCCGGAAATGGTCCGGGGGGATTCCGTTGACGGCCGGGGGGACCTGTACGGCGTCGGGGTGATGGTCTACGAGATGCTCACCGGCCGACTCCCGTTCGAGCAGGAAGTGCAGGAGGAGTTGCTGGCGGCCCACGTGCGGGAAACGCCCCCCAAATTCAACCGCATAGGGATCACCAACATTCCCGCCCCGGTGGAAGCGGTGGCCCAGATTGCCCTCTCGAAATACGCCAACGAGCGACAGCAAACGGCGAAGGATCTGTGTGACATGTTCGGCCGGGCGATCGGAGTCGATCTCTGGGCCGAGACGGCTCCGCAAGGCTACGTCGCTCCAACGGAAGGGGAAACGGAGATCGTCGAGTGTGCGGTCGCCGACCCGACCGGAGCGGAACTCCCCGAGGATCGGTTCGTCCTCTTCGATCAGTTCGAGGCGATGCTGCCGGAAAAACTTGCGGCGATCAAACTCCGCGGCTTCATCGAGGATGTCGGCGGGGTGGCGGTGGCGAGCGAACCGGGGCTCATCCGGGTGCGGGTCGACCTCCCTTCCGGCTACCGCGATAGCACCGGCTCGAGCAGTGCGATCATGTCGTGGATTTCCGCCGTCCGCCGACCGAGCGTGCCACGGGGGAAGGAACCGATCGAAATCGACCTCCGCATGGAGAAGATCGACGCCAACCGGGTGTCGGTGATTGTCTCGTTCCGGCCGTTGAAGGAATACCTGCCCACCGACCCGAAACTCTGGGGCGAGCGGTGCGAGGGGTTTTACACCGTCCTCCGCCGATATGTGATGGCCTCGTCCTGAGTCCATTTTTCCGGCGAGATCCTGCCCCGTTTTCAAGCCCCGCACGGGTGGGCCAGGTTCGTTGATCGCGCAGTGGTGACGGGATCGTAAAATAACTCGGTCGCGATCCCGTTCCCGAGCCGAGCCGAAGAATGTCCGTGCTGCTGTCCGCCCGCGAAATCTCCAAGAGTTTCTCGCATCGTCCGTTGTTCCAGCAACTTTCTGTCGATCTCCGGGTCGGGGAGAAGGTCGGGCTCATCGGGCCGAACGGAGCGGGGAAGTCGACTTTGTTGCGAATTCTCGCCGGAATCGACGTCCCCGACGAGGGGGAGCGAGCGCTTCGCCGAGGGGCGAAGGTTGGGTTTCTCCAGCAGGACGACACGTTTCCCCCGGGAATCACGGTGCGGGAAGCCGTGCTCGCGGGGCTTGACGGGGAATCCCTTGAGGACCACGAGAAGGAAACTCGCACGGCGATCGCACTGACGCAGACACGGTTCGAGAATCCTGACCAGCCAGCGGATTCCCTGTCCGGCGGCTGGCGGAAACGGCTCTCGGTCGCCCGGGAATTGGCGCGCGAACCGGACTTTCTCCTGATGGACGAGCCGACGAACCACCTCGATCTCCCGGGGGTGGTGTGGCTCGAAAAACTCCTCCGGGCCGCGCCCTTCGGGTATCTCGTGGCAACCCACGACCGGGCCTTTCTGCGGGCCGTCGCGGATGACATTGTCGAGGTCAACCGCATCTTTCCGGGCGGCGTGTTCCGGGCCGACGGCGGACTCGAGTCGTTCGCGGACAAAAAAGAAGCGTTCCTCGAAGCCCAGGATCGGCAGCGGGAAGCGGTCGCGAACCAGGTTCGCCGGGAGACGGAGTGGCTCGGACGGAAGGAGTCGGCTCAGCGTCGGAAATCGAAATCCCGCATCGAGGCCGCCGCCGATCGCCGGGCGGAACTGGCCGAGCTCAACTACCGCACCGCCGCCGCCAACTCGGCTGGCATCGACTTCGCCGGCACCGGCCGGCAGACCAAGAAACTCATCTCCGCAGCCGGGATCGGCAAGGAACTCGGCGGAAAACCCCTCTTCTCCGGCGTCGATCTGATCCTTTCCCCGGGCATGAAGCTGGGCCTTCTCGGACCCAACGGGAGTGGAAAAAGCACGCTCCTCAAGGTCCTCGCCGGGCTGCTCGAACCCGACACCGGCACCGTGGCCCGTGCCGACGGGCTCCGTCTCGAGGTCTTCGAGCAGGGCCGGGCGACCCTCGACCAGAAAGCGACCCTCCGCCGGGCACTTTCCCCCAACTCCGACCAGGTCGTATACCGCGGCTCGACCCTGCACGTCGGCGGGTGGGCGCAGAGGTTCCTTTTCCACCCGGAACAGCTCGACCTCGAAGTTTCCGCCCTTTCCGGCGGCGAGCAGGCCCGCATCCGTATCGCCCAGCTCATGCTCCGCCCCGCGGACGTCCTCCTCCTCGACGAGCCAACCAACGACCTCGACATCCCGTCGCTGGAGGTGCTCGAGGACAGCCTGGCAGAGTTCCCCGGCGCGGTGGTGCTGGTCACGCACGACCGGGATCTGATGGATCGCCTGTGTACGGAAGTCGTCGGGCTCGACGGTCGGGGCGGGTCGCAAACGTTTGGGAGCGTCGGCCAGTGGCTGACCGCCTACGAGAAAGCCAACGAGCCCGCGAAGCCGACCGCTCCCGCACCGGTTCCCACGGCGAAACCGACTCAGCAGCCGACGAAGGCGAAGAAGCTCAGCTACAAGGAGCAGCAAGAGTGGGATGGCATGGAGGCAGCGATCCTGGCTGCGGAGGAAGCAGTAGTCGCGAAATCCGCAGAGGTGGAGGCAGCCTCGACTCGCGGGCGGGACGCGCTGACGCAGGCGTGCCAGGCCCTGGAATCGGCCCAGAAAACCGTCGAGAAGCTGTACGCCCGCTGGCAGGAACTCGAAGCTCGCCGATCCGGCGCATGAGGGAGAACCCGCCCGTTTCGGGCCGGAATTCCCAGGGCAGACACTTGCGAGGGCGGCCGATCTTTGCCACCATGGACGTGTGACCTTCCTCCCCGCCATCGCATGAACCGTCGACATTTTCTTCGCCGCGAATCCGTGGCCGGCACCGCCGGGGCGTTGCTGGTTTCCCCGGAACCCGAGCCGACCCTTCCCGACGAACTGACGCTGATCCGCGTGTCCCGCCGGGCGATGGCCACCCGCTTCGAGGTCGCACTTCCCCTGGGAACCCCGTGTGCCCTCGAAGCTGCCGAGGCGGCACTCGATCTCATCGAGGAACTCGAGGATCAACTCACGGTTTACCGGGAAGAGAGCGAGGTCAGCCGACTCAACGCGACGGCCGCGGATCGCCCAATCACCGTCGAGCCGAGACTGTTTGAGCTTCTGGTGCGCTCGGCAAATCTCACGCGCGAAACCGGGGGTGCCTTCGACCCGGCCACGGGGGCGATGACCAAAGCCTGGGGGTTTTTCCGGCGAGAAGGGCGTGTTCCGCTCCCCGCAGAACTGACGGCGGCCCGAGAAAGTTCGGGCAGCCGGCACGTCGTTCTCGACCCGGAGGCGAAATCGGTCCGCTTCCGGCGAAGAGGGCTCGAGTACAATCTCGGCGGGATCGGGAAGGGATACGCACTCGACCGGGCCGCGGAACTTCTCCGAGAAAGATGGGGCATTCGCTCGGCGTTGCTGCACGGCGGCGGGAGCAGCGTCTTCGCGATCGGCACCCCGCCGGGCGATCCCCGGGGCTGGCCCATCGCCGTTCGCCACCCCTGGAACGACACCAATCTCGGCACCATCCGCCTGATCGACGAGGGTTTTGGAACCTCGGCCGCCACGTTCCAGTTCTTCGAGCACAACGGGAGGAAGCTCGGCCACCTACTCGACCCCCGCACCGGCTGGCCGGCCTCGGGCACTGCGAGTGCGAGTGTGGTCGCCCCGACCGCTGCCGATGCCGACGCGATTTCGACCGCTTTTTTCGTTCTCGGTGCCGACGCCGCTCGCGAATTCTGCCGCACCCACCCGGATCTCGCCGCGATCGTTCTGCCTGACTCCGACGGTGCGGACCCGGTGATCCTCGATCGCGCCCCCTCCCCCCGAGGCCCGCGATGACCGCCGCCGAATACCTTCCTCTGGAACGCGAAGCCTCGTTTCGAAGCGATCTCTGCGATGGTATCGTTCGCAAACGACCTGCATCAACCCTCGCGCACAACACAATCTGCTCGAACTTGACCTTCGCAATCGAGACTCAACTGAGGGCTGGTGGCCTGGGTTGTCGAACGCTCAACAGCAACCTTCGAGTGGGAGTACCTCTGGCAGCATTTTACAGCTATCCCGATCTGTCCATCCTCTGCGGAAAGCCTCAGTTTGACCCCCTCTGCGATCGGACTCTCACCAATCCCCAGATCATCATCGAAATTGCCTCGCCGCAAAGTGTTGCGTACGATGCTGGGAGGAAATTCCAGCACTATCGCAAAGCGTTCTCGGTTCGAGAATTCGTACTGGCCTTAGAGGACCAGTCGAGGATCGTACATCACTGGTGCGACCAAACAGGAACCTGGAAACACCAAGAAGTCGACGGTCCGGAGGCAATCTTCGAAGTTGCCACGGTTCCCGTTCGCGTTCCGCTGGCCGATGTGTACCGTGATGTAGAGTTCCCACCGCCAACCCTGAAACCCCGGACCCTCTCCGAGACATGATTCCGAACGCTGTCGTCTATGCCGGGCTCGCGGGCTGTGTCCTCGCCCTTTTCGTCGCCACCGCGACGAACGGGTGGAAAGCCCGCGTCTTTTTCCTGCTGCTGCTTCGCATCGCGATCGGCTGGCATTTCTTCTTCGAGGGAATGCACAAGATCCACTCGGTCGCGGTCGGGCCGACGGAAACGAATCGGCCGTTCACCAGCGAGCCGTACTTCCGGGCGTCGCAGACCGAGGTCGGCGCGATGATGCGGAAGGAATTCGAAGACCCCCAGGCCGTCATCGCCGCCAAGGTGAAGGCGACCCAGGGGTCCGAGTGCCCGCCTGCCGTCGCTGCCGAAATCGACGCGATTCCCGGCGGTGACGAGGCTGCGAAGACCAAAGCGAAAGCCGCCTACGCCCGCTGGGTCAACGGGATCGACGGTCGACCGACCAAGGTCAAGTTCGTCACCGGCGATGTTTCCCTGACCGCTCCGCAACGGCTCGCCCACCTCGACTGGCTGCGAAAAGAATTGAAGGCCGCCGAGGATCTGCGAGCCGTCGGCATCGGCAACGGCAACGGCGTCGAGATGAAGCGAGCTGCCGAACTCCGCACCGAACTCGTCGCCGCCGAGTCGGACCTGGCCAAGGACGCGAACGCTTTCGTGAGCGAACTCAAAACCCAGGTCAACGGCGGCAAACCCGTCGAGGAACCGACCATCGCCAAGCCCGGGCAGCGGCTTGACAAGATCACGATGTGGTTCATCGCGGGCGTCGGCGCCTGTCTGATGGCCGGGTTCCTGACGCGTCTCAGTTGCGTCCTTGCAGCGGGGTTCCTGCTCGTGACCTACCTGACCTTCCCGGCCTACCCCTGGCTGCCGCAACCGCCGAACACGGAGGGGAACCCGCTGTTCGTGAACAAGAACATCATCGAGATGCTCGCCCTGCTGGCCCTCGCAACGTTCCCGACCGGCCGGTGGATGGGCCTCGACGCGCTCCTGTACCGACTTGTGTTCCGCAAAGACGACCTGGCACCAACCAACGAAACCCTCGTGTAGCCGCGCCGCGGAGTGCGGAAAGCATCCCACGCTCCGCTATCGAATCGGCTACCCGTCCTGAAACTTCACCCTCCCACGGAGATTTTTTCCATGGCACTCGATCTCACCGCCGAGCAGCGGGAAACCGGCAAGCAGAACTTTGCCCACGCAGCCGGCGAACTGACCCGCCGCGGCTTCATGAAGAGCATGGCCGCTGGTGCTGCCGTCGTTCCACTCTCCGCCGCCGTCTATTACGGCTACGAGCAATGGAAGGGGAACAAGGCCGTCCGCACCGCCCTGATCGGCTGCGGCGACGAGGGGGGCGTCCTCATCGGCGACCACAACCCCGCCTTCAACGAAATCGTCGCCGTCTGCGACATCCGCCCGTCGAACCTCGATCGCATCTTCACCGGCGAACCCAGTGGCCCCCGCAAAGGCCTCAACAAGAAGTACGGCGAGAAGGAAGCCCAGAAAATCGCGAAGTACGACGACGTGAAGAAACTCCTCGCCGAGAAGGACAAGCTCGGCCTCGAAGCCGTCATCATCGCGACACCGTTGAACACCCACGACAAGCTGACCGAACTCTGCATGGACGCCGGCCTGCACGTCTTCTGCGAAAAGCTCATGGCCCGCACAATCTCCCGGTGCAAGGGGATGATCAAGTACGCCAAGGACAAGGGTCTGCTCCTGGGTATCGGCCACCAACGGCACTACTCCACGCTCTACGCCCACGCTACGGAAGTCGTCAACGCCGGCATTCTCGGCGACATCAAGCACATCCGCTGCCAGTGGCCCCGCAACAACTCCTGGCCCTTCTCCGCTTCCGACGAGGAACGCAAGAAATTCGCCACCGGCAACGACCTCGACGGGAAACCCTTCGACATCCCCTATTACCGCGACGGCTGGTGCAAGCCCGTTCTCGCCGAGGATGCGGAGGCCCTGCTCAAGGATCCGGCGAAGTTGAAGGACTGGAACTATAGCTCTGTGACCGAACTGGCCCGCTGGCGGCTCTACGAGAAGACCGGCGGCGGCCTGATGGCGGAACTCGGCAGCCACCAACTCGACGCTTCCTCCATTTTCCTTGGCCACGTCCACCCGATCGCGGTCTCCGGCGTCGGCGGGAAGTTCTTCTACGGACCCGGTCGCAACGACCGCGAATCCGACGACGGCGTCTTCGTCACCTTCGAATTCCCCGGCCCGAAGCACCCCAAGGCCGGCAAGGGCGGCACCGACACCTCCGACATCGTTGTCGTCTCTTACGAGTCCTTCAACACCAACAGCTTCGAGAAGTACGGCGAGTGCCTCATGGGCAGCCGGGGAACCATGCTCGTCGAGATGGAAGCCGAGGTTTACCTCTTCAAGGAGCCGGAACCGGGCAAGAAAGACAGCGGTGGGAAGGACACCAAGGTCGCCATCACCACGACCAAGGACGGCAAACCGGTTGCCGAGGCGAGCAGCACCTGGGGCGGGGCCGGCGGACCTGCGATCGTCAAGGGGCCCAAGGCCGCCGCGTGGGACACGCCCGTCCGCGGGTACCAGACGGAACTCGAGCACTTCGCCTATTGCGTCCGGAAGTGGGACAAGAAAGTCGGCTGGGAGAAGGGGCCCGACGGGAAGTTCAAGCAAGAGGTTCCCCGCTGCCACGGCGAAGTCGCAATGGCGGACGCGATCCTCGCCCTGACCGCAAACATGGCGATGGACAAGCGAGCCCGTATCGAGTTCGAAGACGCCTGGTTCCACGCGGAATCTCCGGACGTCCCCGAGACGAAGTACGGCAAACCGCAATCCGCCTGATGCGATGGCCGCGGAAGCCGCGAAACCAGCCGCCCGGATGCCCCGGACGCTGGGTTCGCGGCTCTCAAATCACTTCGAAATCCCACCGTGCAGCCGGTCGAGAAACGCGTCCGCAACTCGGTGGTGATCCGCCATCCGCTTCCCGATCTTCTCCCGCATCTTGACCACGACCGCCATCCGCGGATTCCCGGCGAAGCGGTCGGCGTGGCGATCGATGAATCGCCAGTACAGAGCATCCCAGATTTCACACCAGTCGCCCTTTTTGTGGTCGCTCATTTTTCGGATGTAACTGCTCCCGGAGATGTAGGGCTTGGTTGTCATCCCGCCGCCGTCGGAGAACTGACTCATTCCATAGACGTTCGGCACCATCACCCAGTCGTACGCATCGATGAACAATTCCATGAACCACTGGTAAACCGCGTCCGGGGCGAGGTCGCACAGAAGCATGAAGTTCCCCAGGATCATCAACCGCTCAATGTGGTGGCAATATGCAGTCTCGAGAACTGTGCGAATGACGTGATCGACCGGTGCGATCCCGGTGGTTCCGGTGTAAAACGAGGCCGGCATCGTCTGGGAATACCCCAGGAAGTTCCGCGTCCGCTGGGTCCGCCCCCGAGTGCGGTAGACGAGCCGAACAAACTCGCGCCAGCCAATCACCTGCCGGACAAATCCTTCCAAGGAATTCATCGGCACCCGACCCTCGTACCGGAGAGCGGCGTCGACCACTTCCCGCGGCGAAAGCAGGCCGACGTTGAGCGCCGGCGTCAACTGGGAGTGGAACATCACCCGTTCGCGGGTCGAGATTGCATCCTCGTAGGCTCCAAAATCGGCGAGTCGGTGTTTCAGGAAATCCGCCAGCCATGCCCTCGCCTCGGTCGCGGAGGTGGGGTAGGGAAAGTGCCCGTCACTTCCGGGCGCGTCAGGGAAATGCGTTCGAACGTACTGCCGGGCCTCGCGAACATGCTCGTTTTCCGGCGGAAACTTCGGAGCGGGTGGGCGAACCGAGGGGGGAAGTTTCTTGCGATTCTCCGTATCGAAGCTCCACTTTCCGTCTCGCGGTTTGCCGTCCGGGGTGAGCAATATCCCCAACCGCTTCCTTTGCTGGATGTAAAACTCCGTGAAGAAGAGCCGTCGGTTCCCCTTTCCGAACGCCTGGATTTCCGGCTCGGAAGTGAGGAAGTGCGGGTCCGGCAGGATGGTCAGGGTGACGCCCTGAGCGGTGCAAGCCGCTTGCAATCTCGAGCCGAGCCAGTCATCGCACGGATCGACGATGCGGATGCTGCGACATTTCGCGTGCTTGACGAGCTTCACGACGTCGCCGGTTTCCTGCAATCGCGACGCGTCGATGTAGCGTGCGTCGGGAACAACGTCCTCGGCGAACCGCTTCATCGTCGCCCGATGCAACATCAGTTTCTGTTTGTGGAATGCGTATTGGCGGAAAAACAGCGGATCTTCCACGAGAAAAACCACGTCTGCTTCGGGGAGTGCCGGGTGATTTTCGAACAACTGGTGGGGGAAAATCAGGGCGGCGGTCGTCATGGAACTGCTGCTCTCCGAAGGGCCAGCGACCCCGCGATTCCGGGGCTTGCGGAGTGACACCTCCTATTCCTAAGTCGGCTCGGCGATCGATTTCCGGCACCGACCTTGCAGTGCTTCCTCCAGTTGGACCTTCCTCGTCTGAGGTGGTTCGTTTGTGGAGGATTTCCGATGAGCAAGAATCACGCCCCCGGCCCGGTACCGCCGGGGAACCAGCCGCACGTTGGGACGGGCTACCAGCCAACGCAGCCCGACCAGCTCTCGTCGCAACTCGACACCAACGCACCGGGCGATCAGCCGCAGGATCCGCAGCGCCGGCTTGGCGATTACGAAGGAAAAGGCGAGCATTCGATCCAACAGCCGGGTGGGAAGAACGCCGGCCAGCGGGCCGAACGCCGCGACGGCGGGTCGTGACGCGGTTAGAAGCCAAAAATGCGAAGGTCCCTCGTATTGACGAGGGACCTTCGCATTTCAGGGTGAGCTCGACGCGTCCAGCTAACTGTGAGAAATCGCAATCCCGGATCAGTTCTCCCAGACGTTCTGCCCGGTAACAGCCCGGATCAGTTCGTCGCCGGGTGCTCCCTCGACGACGTAAGCCGACGCCCCGGCGAAAAGTGCAAAGCGTTCGAATTCCTCGTCGGCGGGGCCGACCAGGACGACCCGGCACATCGGCAGGTCGCGGACGAGCTTCGCGCAGGTGAGCAATCCCGACTCGGTGCCGGGCTGCACGGGCAGAACCACGGCAGTCGGCCGGATGCGCAGTGCGGTGGCTCGGGCTTCGTCACCCGCCACGGCCGTCACGCCCCACCCGAGTCGGCGGAAGACCCCATCCCATTCGGGCGTCGCCGACCCGGCCGTCGCAAACACAACTCGCGGCGCCTTCGACCGGCCGTCCGGATTGCGAATCGCCAGTCCGTTCGATCGGTTCTTTGTCATCACGTTCGTTCTCCTTCCACGGATTGACCGTCGCCAAAAGAGGACACATCCGACCGAAGAATGTTCGCGCCGGGTGGATCCGGAAGCCCGGCGACCGTCTGATGTGCCGAGGATGACGTCTCGGCCGCCGATCCGCAATGTCCGCAGCGGATCGATCGGTTGCCGGCGATGGATCTGGTCGGCGACTTGGTGGCGGGCTAGGATCGGCTCGTCTGCCCACCTTCTGAAGGAGTCTCCGCGATGAGCCGTCTGCACCTGCGAATTCTTCCAATCCTGGCGTTTTCTGTTGCTGCGATGGCGACGCTGGGCCGGGCCGAGGAGAAATCCAAATCGATTCCCGGGCTCGGGCCGGTCGGCGAGATCAAGAAATTGCACACTGGTTTTGACTTCACCGAGGGCCCCGCGGCCGACGCCGAGGGGAACGTCTATTTCACGGACATTCCGAAGGAAAAGATCTACAAGCTCGACCCGGCCGGGAAGTTGAGCACATTCCGGGAAAAGTCCAACCACGCGAACGGCCTGATGCTGTCGGCGAAGGGGGAAATCATCGCCTGCGAAATGGACGGTCAGCTGTCGGCGATCTCGGCCGACGGAAAAGAACGGCGAGTCGTGGTCGAAAAGCACGATGACAAGCGATTCAACGCCCCGAACGATCTGGTTCTGGATCGGGCGGGTGGAATCTACTTCACCGACCCAGCGTTCCGCGCTCCGACCCCGTTGCCGCAAGGGAAAACCTGCGTCTACTACGCCGACGCCGCCGGGAAAGTCACCCGCCTCGTCGATGATCTTCCGAACCCGAACGGGGTGATCCTTTCGCCGGACGAAAAGACGCTCTACGTGATCCCGAGCGGGCAGAAGAAGATGATGGCATATCCGGTCGAGAGCCCCGGGAAGATCGGCAGCGGGAAGGTTTTCTGCGAACTCGAACAGGCGAAGGAAGGCGGAAACAGCGGCGGCGACGGCTTGACCGTCGACGTCAAGGGGAACCTCTACATCACTTCCGGTCTCGGCTTGCAGGTCTTCGACCCGAGCGGGAAAAAGCTGGGAATCATCGCGTTTCCGGAACAGCCGGCCAACGTGACGTTCGGCGGAAAGGACCTGAAAACGCTGTACGTGACCGCCCGGAAGTCGGTCTACACCTGCCCGATGGAAATCGCCGGCCACCGATTCCTGGGGAAATGAGTCTCAAGTCCTTAAGTTTGCAAGTCCCAAGTCAAATCTCGGGACTTGTGACTTGTGGACTTGCGACTTCCGCCGGACTTTTCCCCTCCGAATTCGTATCATCCCGGAGGTTTCTATCCGGAGGGATCTTCCGCCCATGCCGATCGCCAAACCGATCCGCAAATTGCTTGTCGCGAACCGAAGCGAAATCGCGATCCGCGTCTTCCGATCCGCTCACGAGCTCGGCATCCGGACCGTCGCGATCTACTCCCACGAGGACCGGTTTGCCCTGCACCGCTTCAAGGCGGACGAAGCGTACCGGGTCGGCAAGCCGGGCGAGCCGATCCGGGCGTACCTCGACATACCGGGAATTGTTGCACTCGCCCGGGATGCGGGGGTCGACGCGATCCACCCGGGGTACGGGTTTCTTTCGGAGAACGCGAACTTCGCCCGGGCCTGCGAGGACGCGGGGATCGTTTTTGTCGGTCCGCGGCCGGAAATCCTGGAGAAACTCGGCGACAAGGTAACCGCCCGGCGGATCGCCCAGCAGGCCGGCGTCCCGGTCCTGTCCGGCGGTGACACACCGGTGTCAGCGATCCCGGAAGCCCAGAAATTCGCGGAATCCCTCGGCTATCCCGTCATCGTCAAGGCGGCCATGGGCGGCGGCGGACGCGGGATGCGCGTCGTCCGCGAACCGGGGAAGCTCGAAGAAGCCATCGAGTCTGCCCGGCGCGAAGCCGGGGCTGCCTTCGGAGTTCCCGACGTTTTCCTGGAGAAATTCGTCGAGCGGGCGAAGCACATCGAGGTGCAACTTCTCGGCGATCGGCACGGGCACCTCGTCCACCTCTTCGAGCGGGACTGTTCCGTCCAACGTCGGCACCAGAAGGTCGTGGAACTCGCACCGGCCCCGAATCTGGATCCGGCCGTGCGAACGGGGTTGCTGGAATCCGCGATCGCGGTCGGTAAGGCGGTCGGCGTCGACAACGCTGCCACCGTCGAGTTCCTCGTCGATGTGGAGGCCGGGAAGTTCTACTTCATCGAGGTCAACCCGCGGATCCAGGTCGAGCACACCGTCACCGAGGT
>CAZKIQ010000070.1:0-28083 GCA_964552815.1 uncultured Alcaligenaceae bacterium
GGTACAGGAGCCGGTCGCCGGAAACGTACTTCGCCTGGAGTGTCGGCGGGAAATCGGGAAGTCCGGTCACTTCCCGCACCTGAGATCGCGTCAGGGGTGTCGGCCAGCACGCCGCCTCGAGGATCTTGATGTCCCGCGTGTAGTCGATCGCCAGGTCCGGGAAGAGCAACCACATCGCGAGGTCGGCGAGGTGGCTGCCGACATCCGTCAGGGCGATCCCCGCCTCGTCCGGGTCGAACCACCAC
Organism: uncultured Alcaligenaceae bacterium; assembly: GCA_964552815.1. Lineage (GTDB taxonomy): Bacteria > Planctomycetota > Planctomycetia > Gemmatales > Gemmataceae > CAYUHJ01. Next base: position 246 of record CAZKIQ010000070.1, read on the forward strand.
GATGATCGGCGGAGCGGCCGACCGGCGACGATTTTCTTCAGGTGGTGCGTGCTTTCCAAAAGCAGCGTCGGGTCGTCCGGGGTGCCGACCAGCGGTGCTCCGAAGATGTCCGGATCTCGGAGCAGTTCCCGCTGGAGCATGCTCGTGATCTCGTACCGCTCCGTCATCATGTCCCAGGCGATCGTGTCCCGCAGATCGGTTTCGCGGAAGACCCGCTCGAGTTTCGGGAAATCCTCGACTTTCGAGATCCAGGGCTTGTCCGCGAGAATGTGCAACCCGCACTCGGCGGCATGGAGGATGTGGTCGATCTTGTGGCGATGTCGGCCGGAGATCACCGCCGTGTTGCCGAGTTGCTCGCGGAGGAAGCGGTCGAGGAAGTTCGCCCCGGCCCGGACATCGAGTTCCCAGGCCGTCGGTCGTTCTGGCCGGGTGTTAAACTGGTGGACGTGCTCGACGTAAGTGAGCAGGTCTGCATCCAGGGGTGAGTACACGAGTACCCGCGGATGCACACCGGGCATCATCTCCTGTTGCACGAGGGCCGCGTGGAAATGGCCCGGGGCGAGCGTAATCAGGCGAATGGGTCGAAGCACTGTCTCATCGGGTCCGGATCCGGGCGAACGGGAACCCCGCCCACACGAGTTCGGGCGTTCCCGGTGTTATACGAATTTTCCGCATGCGGGAGTTCGCAGTTCCGGGAAAACTGTGTCGACGCAACGGTTTACGTCAGCGCAAATGCCTGGACGCTAAAAAGGGCGTTGGCGTCAGTCCAGAATTTCCTGGGCTTCCAGCCAGCCCGCCGGGCGTGCTCCGTGAACTCGTCCCGGCCGTACTTGTATGAATTCTCCGTGTGGATCGTTTCCCCCGCGGCAAAGTTGAAGACGTTGCACGCGATTCGCACCCGCTGGTCCCGCTGGCTGACGAGATGCATCTCCACGCGGCCTGCCGTCGAGTTGTAAAACGCCCGGTGCTCGAACTGCGTGAGGTCGAAGTCGGCCCCGAGTTCGCGGTTGATGCGGACGAGGATGTTGCGGTTGAACGCGGCAGTCACCCCGGCGGCATCGTTGTAGGCCGCGTCCAGGATCTGCGGATCTTTCTTCAGGTCGACACCGATGAGTAAACCGCCCCCGGCCCCGCACAGGCGGGCGATTTGCCGAAGCACTCGAAGCGCCGCGGGTGGGGGAAAATTGCCAATCGTCGAACCGGGGAAGTACACAACCCGGCGGGACACTTCGGTCGCGAGGTGCGGAATCTCGAACGGCCGGGTGAAATCCGCCGCCACGGGGCGAACTTCCACCTCCGGAAACCGCCGAGCCAACTCGCCCGCGGATCGGAACAGGTGCTCTTCCGAGATGTCGACCGGCACATACGCCGTCGGACGCGGCAGATGGCGAAGCAGAGACCGAGTTTTGACCGAACTTCCACTTCCGTACTCGATCACCGCCGCCCCGGGGCCGACGAACTCACCCATCTCCGAGGCATGCGCTCGCATGATCGCGAGCTCCGTGCGGGTGGGGTAGTATTCGGGCGTTTCGCAGATCCGGTCGAATAGAGCGGAGCCGGCCGCGTCGTAGAAGTACTTGCATGGAAGCTCTTTCCGGGGCGAGCGAAGCCCTGAAAGAACGTCCGTCAGAAATTCCTGCCGGCAATCGAGTGCTCGAGGCAAGGCGGAGAGTTTCGCAGTCATTGGCGCTCCGGGCGGGGGGCGAGCATCTCATGATTAGCAACTACCCTGCCCGGAAGTCCAATTTTTCACCAAATCTTTCTCCCGCTTCTCCTCCCCACCTCAGATCTACTTCGGCAACGCAACTTGCGAGTCCGACATCAGGTACGCGATCAACGCCCGCACGTCGTCCGGTGGGAAAGGTTGCAGCAAACCGTCCGGCATCAGCGACAGCGGCGATGGCGTCCGCTTTTCGATATCCTCCTTCGCGATCGCCTTCCGCTCCTTGTCCGTCTGCACCGTCACCGTGCGGTCCGTCTCGGCCACGACGATTCCGTTGAGCGATCGCCCGTCCACGAGCGCGAACGCGGTCATCTGGAAGTCCTTGTTCACGACTGCGCTCGGATCGAGGATGTTTGACAGGAGGTAGTCGAGGTCTTTGCGGCCGGCGCCGGTGAGGTCGGGGCCGATCTCGCCGCCGTTGCCGAAGAGGCGGTGGCAGGACGCACAGGTTTTGTCGAAGAGGAACCGACCCCGGGCAACGTCGGCGGCCTTGATCCGCTCCGGGTTGAGGTCGGACTTCCACTTCGCGATCAGATCCTGCTTCTCCTTCGGCGAATCCCGGAGCTCCCCCCAGACGGCGACGAGTTTCTTGGTGAGTTCCGGTTTCTCGAAGCCGCGGATCTGGCGGGCCTGGAAGGCGGTCAGCTCGTTGCGGGGGATGGTGCCGGCCGACATCTGGTCGAGGAGCTCGCTCGCAAACGTGGGGCGGGACGCCAGGGCGGCGATGACCGCGGACCGCTCGCTCGGGTGCACCGACCGGTAGCTCTTGACGATGAGCTTGCCGACCGCGGGGTCGTCGAACTTCGTCAACCCCTGGACCGCAATCGTGTTGAGGAACCGCACGCGGAGGAGTTGCTCGCAGATTTCCCGGAGGTCGGGCGGGTTGGCGTCGACGAGGGTTTGCAGGGCGGCCTTCCGCACCGCAAGATCCGCCTTGCCGTCGAGAGCGAGCTTCCGAACTTCCGTCAGAGCCCGGCCGTCACCGAAGACGATGTCGAGGGCCTGCACGGTGGCCTGGAGCTTCGCGGCATCGGGGCCAGAGAACTCCTTCGAGAACTCCTTCCACGAGGCCGGCGGCGTCGCCTTGCGGATCCCGGCCAGGCCCGCCGACATGCCGCGAACCACGTCGGCCCGCACCGATTCCTCCGACTTCCCCGTCTTCGCCAGCAGCGATTCCAGCGGCTTCGGATCCTTCGCGATCACCTCGGCGAACCGCCGGGCCGACCACTCGCGGATCTTGGGAATCTTCGAACTCGCCGCGACATCGACGATCGCGGCTGGGATGTCGCGGGCAACGGGAATGAGCCCGTACCAGATCAGGAACGGGATGTTGGGATCGTCCGCGTCCTCGGCGTGGGCGACAAGCGCTGCCGCGAGTTTGGGGCGATAGGTGACATCACATCGTTGCAACGACGATGCGAAGGCAAGTCGTACAGCGGCTGATTTTTCAATCCTTGCCTGATCAACGAAACCGATGGGAATCTGGCGAATCTTCGAGTTGCCAGTGGCAGTGTCGAGGGCCAGGTTCTCAGTTCGAACTCGAATCGCCCAGATTCGCAGATATTCCTCTGGATCATCTAATTGAGGAGACAACCGGTAGCCGATCGCGTGAAGAGTCCAAAGTGCCCGGAGGCGGTGGATGACGTTCGAGGACTTCTTGAATTGATCGAGCAAAACCGCTTTGGCATTCTCGGTGGGTTTTCCAACCCGAAATCGATCGGCCAGTTCTCGACGCGCCAGTCGCACCAACCATTCGTTGTCGTTCGTCTGCAACTCTGCTAGTTGGACAGATGTCAATCGGAAAAACTCGGGGGCCGGTGTCGGTTTCGGATCCCCGTACGTCACGCGGTAGATTCGCCCGGAAGTGCGGTGGACGCCGTTGTGCTCGTGGCACTCCCCGGCGTCGGACCAGTCGAGAATGTAGACGCTGCCATCGGGGCCGTAGGTGAGTTCCGTTCCGCGGAAGAACTTGTCTTTCGCGAAGAGGATGTCCGGGTCGTGCTTGGCGACGTAGCCGCTGCGGCTACGTTCGATCCGCTCGACATTCGTCCGCCGGCCGTGCATGTTCAGGGTCAGGAATCGGCCGTGATATTCCTTCGGCCACTGGGTCCCGAGGTAGATCATCCCGCCGACGTGGGCGTGCCCCCCGCCGAGCTTGTCCACCACCGGCGACAGGTCCCGGGAGGCGTTGACCGCTTCCTGATTCCACCCCTTCCCGAGGTCGAAGTGCCAGTGGTCCGCGTGCATCTCGATCGGCTCGTACACCAGCGGGTTCGGGGCGATCGTGTGGGGCCGACGGTAGTGGGCCCCCGGAATCATGTGCCAGAAGTGGCCGTTGACCGTGTTGATGAAGAAGCACTCGCCGTGGGCGTCCCAGTCGTGCCCCCACGGGTTGGTCGTGCCGTGGCACAACGCCTCGAAAACCTTCGATTTCGGGTGGTATCTCCACATTCCCCCGGCCAGCGGAACCGCCGCCTCCGGACCCTGATCCGGTCGGCGGACATTCCCCGGTGCAGACGCACCGCACCGGCCGTACAGCCAGCCATCCGGCCCCCACTTCAGCCCGTTCGCGAAGTTGTGGTAGTTCTCCGCCGGAACGTCGAACCCTTCCAGAACCACCACCGGCTTCCCGTCCGGTTTGTCGTCACCGTCCGCGTCCGGGATGTACAGCAGGTTCGGCGGACACATCGCCCACACCCCGCCCAGACCGACCTCGATGCCCGTGAGGCAGTAGAGGTTGTCCGCGAAGACGATCGGCTTCTCCGGGACGCCGTCACCATCCGGGTCGGCGAAGATCAGGATGCGATCGCGGTAGTCCTTCTCGAACTTCTTCGGCCGTTCCGCGTAGGTGAAGTTCTCCGCGACCCACAGCCGACCGCGGGTGTCCCAGGTGCACGCGATGGGGTTGCGGATGTCCGGTTCGCTGGCGAAGACGCTGACCTTGAAGCCGTCCGGCACGCGGAACCCCGCCGCCGCCTCGACCGCGGGAAGCGGTTCCCCGTGCGATTTCGGCTCGGAATTCTTGGGTGTAGGAAACTCGTCAGCGGACGCGAAGGCAAGAAGGGACGCGGCCAGCACGATGGCGGCCGCACTCAGGCGGGACGGAGACATCACCGACTCCGGGGAGGGGTTGACGGCGGAACGTTCCCGGCAGTTTACCCGATCCGCCCCGGGCCGTCTTGATTTCCCGCGGATCAAATCCGCTACGCCGCCACCGCCGGCTCCGCCGACTTCTTCCGCCGGCGACGAACCACCCCGAACAACCCCAACCCGACCGCCCCAATCGCGAGCACGCTCCCCGGCTCCGGAACCGGGGCTGGGGTGAAGGCGATCGCGATGTCGTTCCCGCCGGTCAATGCGGAGGTGGAAAAGTTCGCCCCGTAATGGATGTTCCAGCTTCCAGTACCCGTGCCAGGAAGACCATTCAGGGCGGTCAACTCGGCTCCGTTCGAGAGCCCGGAGAATTCGCCGGTAAGGGTACCGGTCCCGGTGTTGTTGACAATCCAAAGGACGCTGCTGGGCGAGTAACCCGAACCACCGGGAGAAGGAAGGAGCAGGTTCGCCCCGGAGATATTGACGTTTCCGCCCGTCACGAGTGCCTGATCGTACCCCACCGTCCCGTTTCCGGGGTTCGGCCCGAGGATCTCGACTTCGAAATTCCCACCCGGCGAGATGGTGAATCCGTTCGTGAAAGTCATCACATTCGGGCTATTCCCCGGTGCGAGCGTCCCGCCATTCGCCACCGTGACGGACCCATTGATCGTCCCCGACCCGCCGAGGGTTCCGCCGGAGTTGATGGTCGTCACCGTTGAGGAGGAACCGAGGGTTCCGTTGACTTTCAGGGTGCCATTGGTGACGCTGACGCTGGAAGTTTGACTGACTCCCACGCCGGGGTTGATCGTCAAGGATCCACCGTTCAGCGTGGTTGAGCCGGAGTAGGAACTCGCGGCGCTAATGCTGGAAAGTGTGAGAGTGCCACCTCCCTGGACGGTTACAGAGCCCGCCCCATTGATCACCCCGCCGAACGTGTATGCATCGTTGCGGTTGAATACCAGTGCCGCATTGTTGGTGATGATTCCCCCGATCGACCCTGTTGAACCGCCGTTGCCGATCTGCAATGTCCCTGCGGAGATCGTTGTCCCACCTGAATGGGTGTTGTTCCCGGTGAGCGTAAGAATCCCCGCTCCCTGTTTGGTCACCGACCCGGACCCGGATATATCACCGCCGTATGTGTTGCTGTTCGAGCGGTTGAAGACGAGAGTTCCGTTGTTGAAGACATTACCAACGATGGAACCAGTCGAATTTCCATTTCCAATGTGCAGAGATCCCGAGGATATCGTGGTTCCACCGGTGTAATCGTTGGCCCCTGTGAGAACAAACTTACCAGTTCCATTCGTATTGGCTGCAAACGTAATCCCGTTGGATCCGCTTATTTTCCCTTGGAAAGTTACAGTTCCGGCATTCCCAAGCGTTAGCGTTCGATTGGAACTTCCAAGATTAATCGGATCAGAAAATGAAAGGCTGGCTGTACTTGAGGCCAAGCCTGCAACATCTCCAAACTGCACATTTCCACCAATGGTTATGCCCGCGGCATATTTTCCAGATAGATTTCGAGTGGCGTTAGAGGCAAGAATGCCACCATTGAGTGTTAATGCTCCCCCATCACCCATCCCGTTAATACCGCGAACGATAACAGTGCCTGAGTTGAGAGTAAAGCCACCTGTGTAGCTTGTGCTGCCGCCGATCGCAAGTACTCCGTCACCTGTTTTAATGAAACCTGTCCCAGAAGCTGTCGAAAAAGATTGTTGGTCGAAATCGAGTATCGATCCAGTTCCAATGTCAAGTGTCCGAACCTTGCCTCCGGTCGCATAGGTGCTACCTGGGGTGAAGGTCACTTTAACTCCATTCGCAAGTGTCACATCTCCCACATTCGTCGTGGAGCCCATTCCGGCGAAAGTGTAGTTCCCAGAAGAGAAGTAAACTGCGTTGTTCGCCGTGTAGCTTAAGTCATAGAGAGGCCCATCGGCAGAGTTATTCCAACGATTTGCGTTCCAAGCACTTGTCGCTGATGTCGAGGTGTAAGAAGTTTGCCCCCACGCCACCTCCGAGGTGGTGGCGGTTGCGGCGATGATCACTACCCACCGAATCACGTTTCGCATCGCGGTTTCCCGGACAGGGCGTCGGACTTTGGCGTAAGCTTAGGGCAAACCCTGACGAAAGCACGTGAAGATTCGGAGAATGCACGCTCGACGTGAGGGGTTTGGCACCGGAGCTCGCGGGGGAGGGTGGGTTTGTCACAGGGTGGGGGAATTTTTTTTGACAAACGCCGCTCGGGTTGGGACGTTCGGTGTGCAGAAGGGGCGAACTTCGCCTCTTTCCTTCCATGGAGAGATGGCATGATCCGGACCGGGGCCCCCATGTTGGGGTTGGCGATCGCGTGTATGGGTCTGCTGGCAGGGGGTGCATCCGCAGACATGATTGGCCCGAAGAGGCCGGTGAACAAGGGGTTCCCCACGTTTCCGACGCTCCCGAATGTGCCGAACATCCCGAATCGGCCGCAATTCAATCTGATCCCGGTGGATCACGTCTTCAAGACGGACCTTGAGTTCCCGGAATATGCGTTCTTCAAGGTGGTCAACGACAAGGCCCTGGAGGTGTCGTTCGGGTCCAAGACGCCGATCCAGTTCCGGGCTGCCCTCTTGCCCCAGCAGGTGACCCGGCTGGAGGTGGTGGCGATTCCGAAGGAAGCGAAGGCGAAGTACAAGACGGAGAAGGAACTGCTTTCCGCGGTGGTGAATCGGCGGATCACGGGGCGGATTGTTCTGAAGGGGACCTATGTCCACTCGACCGTGGTGCCGGCCACCGATCCGCGGCAGGGGATTGTGATTGAGCACACCGTGGAAAAGATTGATGCGAAGAAGGGGTGGGTGGTGTCGGAGAAGCCCAGGGGGTGCGGCGAGGAAGAGATCGAGTACGACCCGGCGGCTGCGGATGAGACGGTTTCCCCGACGTCGGCGGCTCCGATGGGTCGGGGGTGGGTGACGGGTCTGGCGTTGACGGCGGGGTTCGTGTTCGCGGGGCTGTGGCTGACCCGTCGGGAAACGCCGATGGCGAAGGAGTGATCCGTGGCGACGGGAACGTTTCCGAGTTCCACCTCCCCGGCGGTGCTTCCTTCTGGGAGTCTTCCTCCGGGGCTTCCGTTTGCCCTGGGGTTTGCGGCCCTGGCGGTCGGCGTGGCGGCGATGGCTGGGCTGGCACCGGTGGGTGTGTCGGTGGCGATCGTGTTTGCGTTCGCGGGGCCGCACAACTGGTTCGAGGCGCGGTATGTGCTGTCGCGTCTGCCGGCCCGGGCGGGGAAACTCTGGCCGTTCTTCGCGGTGTCGGTGCTGGGGATTGTCGGGCTCACGGTGGCGTTTGCGTCCCTTTCCCAGGTGGCGCGATTCGACGATTCCCTGATCGAGCCGGCGATTGCGGTGTGGAACACGACGTTTCTGTGGTGGATGGCGACGCTGATCTGGATGCGGTCGCGGACCAACCCGCGGTTCGATGGGGGCTGGGTCTGGCCGGCGGCGTGCTTCGGGACCGCGGGGGTGTGGATGTCGCCGTTCGCGCTCAGCGTGGCGCTGGTCTATCTCCACCCGTTGTTGGCGCTCTACTTCCTCGACCGGGAGATCGGGAAGTCGCGGCCGACCTGGCGTCCGATGTTTCGGCTGGCGTTGGCGGTGGTGCCGGCTTCGATCGTCGGGTTGTATCTGACGCTCGGGAACTCGACGGAATCGCCGGGAATCGATCCGGTGAGTCTGGGGATCGCGAGTCAGGCGGGGGCGGACCATGTCGATGTGGTGTCGCCGCGGTTTCTAATCGCGTCGCACGCATTTCTGGAGACGCTGCACTATGCGGCGTGGGTGGTGCTGATTCCGCTGCTGGGGTTGAAGTCGGCCCCGTGGGTGCTTTCCGACATCCCGGCGGCCCGGCGGAACCGACGGTGGGCGCGGGGCGTGGCGGTTTTCCTCCTTCTGGGGCTCGGCATCGTGCTGACGCTGTGGGCCTGCTTTGCCGCCGACTATGCGACCACGCGGACGGTGTACTTCACGGTGGCGATGCTGCACGTTTTGGCGGAAATTCCCTTCCTGTTACGGATTTCGTGACGTGCCAACGGACCTTTCCCGCGACTACCTGCTGGCGATGGCAGTGGGTTACGCTCTGACCGTCGTTGTCGAGACGGCGGTGCTTCTGGTCGCTCTGTCGTGTCGACATTCTCTTCGAATCCGGATCTTCGCGGGGTTCTGGCTCACGGCTTGCACCTACCCTGTGGTTTGGCTCGTGCTGCCGAGCTTCTTCGGAGACCGCACGACGTATCTGGTTGTCGCGGAGACGTTTGCGCCGGTCGCCGAGTGTGCGATATTCTGGGCGGCGTTTCTTCGTGGCCGACTTGAGAACCGCGGTGCCAACTTCCGGGATTTCCTGGCAATCACCGTGGCGAACCTGGCTTCCTTCGGGGTCGGGGAACTCATCAAGGACCTGGGTTGGTGGACGTGAGGCGAAAGTAGGGCACTCGCTCCGCGAGTGCCGACTCGGGTGTTCGCAGAAGATCCCATATCCTCGAGAACTTCAATCGACAACAGTGGCAGCGTCGGCACCCGCTCCGCGAGTGCGCTACTTTTCGGATTGAGACTCCCGGCGATTTTCCCCAGATCCGCTGTTTTACGCAGATCCCCTTGTCAGCGGGGGTTCCGACTTGCGAAGATCGGGTGGGGTCGAGCTCTGGAATTTGACCCCGACCGGGCCCCCGTTCGAGGTTCCTCCGTGATTCGCTCAAAGTCCTCTCCCCACGTTCCTGGCCGCCACTCCTGCCTTCGCCCCAACGGCTACAACCGGTTCCGACCCTGGGCCGAGATTCTGGAGGAACGCTGGAACCCCGCGACCACCTACACGGTCAATAGCCTCCTCGACACCAACGCCGGGTCGGGAACCTCGGGCACACTTCGCTACGTTCTCGATCAGATCAATACCACCGCGACATCGAGCCCCGGCGACGCCGACATCGTCAACTTCTCCGTCGCCGGCACAATCGCGGTGACGGGCAGCGACCTGACGATCAACGCGGATGTATCGGTGTCGATCAATGGGAGTTCCGCTCCGGGTTACATGGGTGTACCCCTGGTGATTCTCGACGGTTCCGGGGCTGGCGGCTCCGCGAACGGGCTGACGATCCTCGGCCAGGGAAGCACCATCCAGGGGTTGCAGATCGTCAACTTCGGAGGTGATGGCATCCTGGTCGACGGCCTGAGTGCGATCAGTAACACGGTTCTGCAAAACTACATCGGCACCAACGGCACCAGCACCACGGATGGGAACGGCGGCAACGGAATCCGCATCACCAACGGGGCCCGATTGAACACGATCGGCGGCGTCACCCCCAACAACCCCGCCTTCACCGGCAAGCCCGTCGACGGGAACGTCATCTCCGGGAACGGCGCCAACGGCGTTCTGATCGAGAACGGCTCGTCCTACAACACCCTGGCCGGCAACTACATCGGGACCGATCTCGCCGGCACATCCGCAGTACCAAACGTCCTCGACGGCGTCGCCATCCTCGGGTCGGACAACAACGCCATCCTCGGCACCACGCTGACCCAGCAACCGTTTGTGTTCCAGAACGTTTTGTCGGGGAACGGCGGCAACGGGCTGTCCGTGATGGACTCGGACAACACGATCATTCACGCCAACAGTTTCGGGCTCGGCGGCGACAACGCCACCGCGGTTCCGAACCAACTCAACGGCGTCGTCATCGGCGGGAACTCCGCGAACACCCAGTTCGGGGGCGTGATTCCGCTCGGCAACATCGTCGCCGGCAACGTCCAGAACGGTGTCGTCATCCAGGACACCGCCAGCGGCACCGTTTGCTTCAACACCTTCTGCGGGCTGCCGTCCTTCACGATTGTTGCGGTTCCCAACGGCGGCGATGGATTCCTCATCTCCTCCACCGGGGGGAACAACCAGCTTCGAACCAACGTGATTTCCGGGAACATCGGCAATGGGGTCCACATCACAGGTGCGGCGACCGGGGTGCAGATCACGGAAACAATCATAGGCATGGATACGACCGGCAAGGTGCCTCTGCCCAACGGCGGGAACGGGATCTTGATGGATGGCACCGCGAACAACAACACCATTGGTGGTCTGCAACCCTCCGTCATTTTGCAGAACACCATTTCCGGAAACGGCCTCAACGGCATTGCGGTGCTCGGCAACGCCGCCAACAACCAGATCTTCCACAGCTTCATCGGCACGGAAATCCTCGGCACTTCCGCCTACGGCAACGGCCAGAACGGCATTCTCATCGGCGAAAACGCCACCGGAACCACCATCGGCGGAACCCAGCAAATTGCCGACTTCAACCTCATCAGCGGCAACACCCTCAACGGGATCCTGATCACCGACAACGCCACCGGCACCGTCGTCATCGGCAACCTGATCGGAACCGATCGCACCGGCATCGTTGGGATTCCGAACCTCGGCAACGGGGTCGCCATCACCACCTCGGCCAACAGCATCGGCGGGACCGGGGCTCGCGAGGGGAACACGATCGCCTTCAACGCCGGCAACGGTGTCTCGGTCAGCGGTGGGACCGGCAACGCGATCATCAGCAACTCGATCTTCGCCAACACTGCCGACGGGATCGCCCTGCTCAACGGGGGGAACCAGAACCTGGCGGCACCGGTGGTCACGAACGCGGTCCAGCCGAGTTCCGGCACGATCGCCGTCACGGGGACGATCACCGCTGCCGCGAATACCGCCTACCGCATCGAAATCTTCGCCAGCCCGAACGCGTTCACACCCGGGCAGGGGCAGACCTTCCTGGGATTCGTCGATGTCACGACGGATGCCAGCGGCTTCGCGTTGTTCCAGTTTTCCGGCACCCGCCCGGCTGATTCCGGTGTCTTCATCTCCGCCACCGCGACGGATCCGACCGACAACACCTCGCCGTTCTCGAACCCGACGATCCTTTCCCGCGGCTCCGTGGTCGCGGTGGGGGCCGGGGCCGGCGGCGGGTCAGCGGTCGTGATCCTCAACTCGGACGGAACCCAGAGGGTTTCCTTCAACACCTTCACCGGCTCGGATAGCGGCGTTCGCACCGCCGTCGCCGACGTCACCGGCGATGGTGTGGGCGACTACATCGTCGGAACCGGTCCGGGCGTCACCAACACGGTTCGCATCTACGACGGGGTCACCCTCACGCTCATCGCCAGCTTCCAACCATTCGAGAGCACCTTCACCGGCGGTGTGTACGTCGCGGGGGGAGACATCAACTCCGACGGATACGCCGACGTCGTGGTGACCCCGGATCAGGGGGGCGGACCGGTCGTTGCTGTTTTCGATGGGAAAGCCCTGGCAGGCGGAACCGCGACCACGCTGGCCCAGTATTTCGGGATCCAGGACCCCAACTTCCGCGGGGGTGCTCGCGTCGCGGTCGGCGATGTCAACGGCGACGGGACCCCGGATATCGTCGTGAGTGCCGGCTTCCTCGGCGGGCCGCGAATCACAATCTGGGATGGCAAGCAGGTCCTCGCCGGCGACACCGGAGCCAACGCGACCCCGCTGGCCAACTTCTTCGCCTTCGAAGAAACCCTCCGAAACGGCTGCTTCGTCGCCGTCGGCGATGTCAATGGCGATGGATTCGCCGATCTAATCTTCGGCGGCGGACCGGGTGGCGGGCCGCGGGTCCGCATTGCCGACGGGCTCGCACTGCTTCAGGCGGGGAACTTCGGATCGCTCGATGCCCCGGGTGCGGCCTCGCTGACGATCGGCAACTTCATCTCCGGCGACCCCAATTCCCGCGGCGGGATTCGCGTGGCGGCCGCCAACCTCGACGAGGACGGATTCGCCGACGTCGTCACCGGCGGCGGCGACAACCAACCCGCCACCGTCATCGCCTACCCCGGGGCCACCGTCCTCGGCACGACCACCCCGCCGATTCTGTTCTCCGATTCTGTCTTCGACACCACCAACGGCGTCTTCGTGGGGTGAGCCGAAATTTCGAGGGGAGGAAACGATTTCGAGAGAGGCAAAGGTTCTCTCATCCGTGGCGGGCGGGGACGGTCGACGGATACAATGGATCAGTGGACCTGATCCCGGAGCCCGTCATGGCAGACCCGATTCCTCTCCCCGTCACGGAGTTGACGCCGGCAGAGAAAGTGAAAACGTTTCCGACCACGCCGGGCGTGTACCTGATGAAGGATGCCGCCGGCGGGGTGCTGTACGTCGGCAAGGCGAAGAACCTCCGCAGCCGGGCGAGCCACTACTTCACGAAAGAAGCCGCCGAGAATCTCCGCACCTGTGAACTCGTCAAACTCATCCGCGACATCGACTACATCCCCACCGACACGGAGGTGGATGCCCTTCTCAAGGAAGCCCGGCTGGTGAAGGACATCCAGCCGAGGTTCAACATCGACCTGAAGGACGACAAATCGTTCCCGTACCTGCAAATCCGCACGCGGGAAGAGTTTCCTCGGGTCGAATTCACCCGAAATCCCCGACGGAAAGGGGCCCGACTTTACGGCCCGTTCACCAGCGCATCCAGCCTTCGGGCGGCGGTGCAGGTGCTGCAACGCGTCTTCAAGTTCCGCACCTGCACCCTCGACATCAGCTCCGACGACGATCGCTGGCGATACTTCCGGCCGTGCATCTTGCACAGCATCCGGCAGTGCACCGCCCCCTGCAACTTCCGCGTCTCCCGGGAAGACTACCGCAAGCAGATCCGGAAACTGATCCTGATTCTGGAGGGGAAGAAGGCCAAGCTGATCCGCCGGATGGAGCAAGAGATGCGCGAAGCGAGCGTCGCCCTGCAGTTCGAGAAGGCCGCCCGAATTCGCGATGAAATCACCGCCCTCGGCAAGCTCGAACTTCGCGGCGACCCGGAACGCGACGTGCAAAAGGCCGTCTTCCCGATCGACCCGAAGAAGGGCCTGGTCGGGCTGCGAAAAGTCCTCGGGCTGGCCGCGACGCCGCGGACGATCGAGGGGATGGACATCGCCCACCTCAGCGGGCAGGAAACGGTCGCCTCGCTCGTCACGTTCCTGGACGGGCTTCCGTTCAAGTCCGGTTACCGGAAGTTCCGCATCAAATCCGTCGAGGGGGTCGACGATTTCGCGTCGATGCGGGAAGTCGTCACCCGGCGGTACAAACGGCTCGCGGAGGACGGCGTCTTCCCGGACATCCTCCTGATCGACGGCGGGAAGGGGCAGTTATCGGCGGCGATGGATGCGTTCAAGGTTCTCGGCATCACCCCGCCGACGGTCATTTCCCTGGCGAAACAGGAAGAGGAGATCTTCCGCCCCGGGGAGAGCGAGTCGATCCGCCTGAGCCGACACTCGGCGGCGTTACGGCTGCTCCAGCACGTCCGCGACGAGGCCCACCGCTTCGCCCAGCACTACCACCACACCCTGCGGCGCAAAAAGCTGACGGAGGAGTGAGGAAACGGCCGAGAGTTCAAGAGCCGCGACTGCAAAGGAGCGGCCGCTTCCCGAGGAAAGCGACAGCCATAAATCGCGGTTTATGTGGAAACTCGGGGATCTTTCCCGGGAAGCGGCCGCTCCTTTGCAGTCGCGGCTCCGGAAACGCCAAACCACGAAGAATCACGCTTTCCAGAATCGGACCAGATCGTTGCGGAGGAAGTGCCACAATCCCCTGGCGGCGAGCCAGCTCTTCTTCGCCTTCGAACGCCGACCGGTTGCGAGACGGGTTCCCGCCTGCACCAGCTTCGCCAGGATTTGCACCGGCGTGTCGACCGTGACCAGCGACTTGTAGACGATCAGTGCCGACCGGCCGACCCCGGATTTCCGGAAGTAGTGGACGTAACCGATCGCGACGTTGGGTGCGGAGAAACTGACGTTGGCCCGGCTGGAGACCCGGCCATGGTGCAGAATCTCGACGTTGCTGAAGTAGACCAGCTGGTGATCGCGGCCGACCTGGGTGCTGAGATCGATGTCTTCGCCGCCGAACCGGTACCGCTCATCCCATCGGCCGCTCGCCTCGAAGACTTCCCGGGGGAGGAAGACCGCCGCCCCCATGAGGACTTCCACCGGGCGGATTCCGTCTGGTTCGAAGGTGTCGCGGCGGTAGCGGTAGTACGCTTTGCGGAACAGACCCGTCCATCGCAGGATGCTGATGCGATGGAGAAGTGCGCCAAGAGTGGGGCGGGTGCGGTAGGAGATCTGGTGGTTGCCGTCGATGCCGCGGAGGCGGGGGCCGACCATCCCGACGCCGGGGTTCCGGCGGGCGAAGGAAACAAATTCCCCGAGCGTTTCCGGCGGCAGGGCTGTGTCGTTGTTGAGGAAGAAGAGGTACTTCCCCCGGGCGACGGCGGCGGCCTGGTTGTTCCCCCGCGAAAACCCGCGGTTGTCCCGGTTCCGCACCAACACCACCTGCGGAAACTCCGCTTCGACCATGTCCGCCGCCCCATCTGTGGAGGCGTTATCGACGACGATCACCTCGAAGCGGACCCCCTGCGGCTGGTCGAAGACGGACTGCAGACATCGCCGCAGAAGATCGACGCAGTTCCAGTTGACGATGCAGACGGAAACTTCCGGGGCATCGTCCGGTGGGGGGACGGGCACGGGGTCGAACCGTGGGATGGTCTGGGAGCGGCCGAGAAGAGCGGTCGCAGGTGCGTCCGGCAAGATGCCCATGAGGGTCCCCTGACGACCGGGTCCGCGGGCTGGCCGGCGGGCGGCCCCGACCCGCGTCCGTGCGGTCGGCGGTTTCGCAGACCAATGCTTACCCCACTCGCCAACACCCCGTCAACCCCACCCGTTCCCCCGGGTTCTCCGGGCAGGTTCTGGAGAAACACCCGGATTCCCGCTCGAAATGGGAACAGGTCCCGTGCAGATTCCCCAACCGATTTCTCGGGCCGATTGCTGGAACTTCCCGGTGACACTGCCGGTTGCGTCGTTGCAGGGTGGGATTCGGCTCCGTAGAATAGGCCGTTGTTGGTCTGGAAATTCTGAAATCCCTCACGAAGAGGTACGTGCGGTGCAGGTCAAAGTATCGGTGCGCCACGGCGAGCTTGACGAACTTACCCAGACAAAGATCACCGAAAAAGCCGAGAAATTGCTGCATTTCTTCGATCGGCTGATGCTGATCGAGGTGACGGTCGATCTGGCGGGTCTGGAGAAGAAAGTCGAAATCGTCGCAACGGCGGAGCACAAACACACATTCGTGGGACACGCCCAGAACCCGGAAATCCTCTCCGCGGTGACGGCAGCGGTGGATAAAACCGTCCAACAGATCAAGCACCACAAGGAAAAGATTCAGGATCACCGCAACAACCCTCCCCATTCGGGCTCGCCAACGGTGTGAGACCCCGGGTTTGGTCCGATTATTGTCTTGTCGGAGTCTGCCGTGTCCCGAGTTGTTTCAGAGCCACGAGGAGTGGTGGGCATGCGAATGTCGAATTTCGTCGTTCGGGACGCCATCCTCCCCGATTTGGCGGCCACCACCCGCGACGACGCAATCCGCGAGATGGTGCAGAGTCTGCATACCGCTGGGCAGTTCCTCAACACCGATCTCGACGACATCGTGCGGGCCGTCATCCGGCGGGAATGCCTTGGATCAACGGGAATCGGGCGGGGAATCGCGATCCCGCACTCCCGGCATGCTTCCGTCGGGCAGCTAGTCGGAACCCTGGCGATCTCCCGGAATGGCCTCCCCTTCGACAGCATCGACGGGGAACCGGTCCACGTTCTGGTGCTGCTGATCTCTCCGCAAGATCGGCCGGGCGACCACCTTCGAGCCCTGGAAAACGTCGTGCAAACCATGCGAGACGACGGATTCGTCAAGGCACTCCGGGCCGCCACGACCCGGGAAGAGATCTGGGAACTGTTGAACGGAACACGTACCAACTGGTGAACTAACGGGGGATTCGTGACCGCGACGTCTAGCCGCCTGGGGAGCCGACCCGGAATGGGTACAAACGGGCCGATCCGCCGAACCGTGATGGTCGCCAACCCTCTGGGGTTGCACATGCGACCGGCGACGCAGTTCGCGCAGCTGGCTCGCGGATACCGGTCCACTGTCCGGGTCTGGAATACCAGCGCCGCCTCCAATCCGCCGGCGGACGGCAAAAGCGCCCTCGATCTGATCATGCTCGTGGCGATGCCCGGTGCCGAACTCATTCTCGAAGTCGACGGAGAAGACGCAGACGACGCCATTGGCCCCCTGTATGACATGCTTGCCGACCCCGGGGGCGACTGAACCGAGACTCGAACACCGTCGGTGATCGCGGCAACCTCCGCGATCGGCTCGAATTTCCGCGGATCCCGCGATGGGGCTGGCCCATCGCTTCCACACTTTGGCAACGAGGCATGGAAATCAAGCGCGGCACCGCCGTCTCCCCCGGGGTCGCCATCGGGCCTGCGATGGTTCTCGACACCGAGGGAGTCGTCATCGCCCAGCGGACGGTTGCCTCCGACAAGGTCGCGGACGAGATCCGACGCCTTGCCGACGCACTCCGCCTCGCGGCGGACGAGGCCCGCGCGTCTCGTGAAGCCCTCACCGCCCGCCTCGACCCCGACCTCGGGGCCGAAATCGGGAACATCTTCCAGGGCCACGTCGCCATTCTGGAGCAGGACCACCGCCTCCGGGAACAGGTGGAAACCCTGATCCGGACGCAGTTCTACACCGCGGAATACGCCGTCAGCCGGGCCGTCGGAGCGCTCGTCCGCAGGGTCGGAGAAGGGGGCGGAGCCTTCGCCCGACTCGCCGCCGACTTCCGCGACCTCGAACAGCAACTGATCCGGATCCTCACCGGCGACCGCGTCGACGATTCCTTCTCCGGCGACGACCCCGTCATCGTCCTCGCCAACGATCTGACCCCGAGCGAAACCGCTCGCCTCCCCAAGTCGGTCCAGGCGTTCGCGACGGAAAGCGGCGGACCCACCAGCCACACCGCCATCATGGCCGGGGCACTGGAAATTCCCGCACTCGTCGGCGTCGGCAAGTTCCTCTCCGAAGTCACACCCGGCGACATCGTCATCGTCGACGGAGACAAGGGGGAACTCATCATCGACCCCGACGAAACCACACTCGCGCGCTACCGCCTCGCCCAGCGCGAAATCGGTTCGCTCAGCAGTTCCCGCATCGAAATTTCCCCCACCGTTCCCGCGGAAACCAAGGACGGCGTCCGCATCCGGTTGCTCGGAAACATCGAGTTCCCCAAGGAAGCCGAGCACTGCCTCGACCGCGGGGCCGAGGGCGTCGGCCTGTACCGCACCGAGTTCCTCTACATCAACAAGACCTCCGACCCCACCGAAGACGAGCACTTCGAGGCGTACAAGGAGGTTCTCGCTGCGATCGGCCGGGATCGGCTCGTCGTGATTCGGACCCTGGACATCGGCGCGGACAAGTTCTCCTCCCTGTCCGGGTTGCTGACCGGTGAGAAAAATCCGTTCCTCGGATTGCGCAGCGTCCGGCTCTGTCTGCGGGCTCTGGACCTGTTCAAGACGCAACTTCGGGCGATTCTTCGGGCGAGCATTTTCGGCAATTTGCGGATCATGTTCCCGATGGTCAGCACCGTGATGGAGTTGCGGCAGTGCCGCAGTTTGCTCCGGGAAGTGCAGGAAGACCTGGAGGAAGCCGGAATCCCCTTCAATTCCGCCATCCCGGTCGGTACGATGATCGAGGTGCCGTCGGCTGCCCTCTTGGCGGACGTGCTGGCGAAAGAGGTCGACTTCTTCTCCATTGGGACGAACGACCTCGTCCAGTACACCCTGGCGGCGGATCGAAACAACGAGAATGTGGCGCACCTCTACAACCCCGCGGACCCGGCCGTGTTACGGCTCATCCGCATGGTCGTCGAGGCCGCCCGGGCGGGGAAGGCCGAGGTCAATGTGTGCGGCGAGATGAGCGGGGAGGCCATCTACACCCCCCTCCTCGTCGGCTTGGGTCTAAGGCAGTTGAGCGCCACACCCCGCAAGCTTCCGGAAATCAAACGGGTGGTTCGCCACCTCACGATTCCAGAAGCCGAAAAAATTGCCCGGGAAGCCCTGCGCATGGAGTCCGCTCGCGAGATCACTACGTTCCTCCGCGAGCAATTGCGAAGAATCCTCCCCGATGTGGCCGACTGACGCGGTGACGGTGGAACTCCACCCCCCGATTGGTCGCCCGCCCGGGTCGAGAACCCCAACATGGCGGACGCCCCAATCGTCCAAAACCACGGCGACAAGATCCGGCTCCGGTTCCGCAAAACCGGCGACCTCCGACTCGTCAGCCACCACGATCTGATGCGGTGCACGGAACGGCTCTTCCGCCGCGCCGACCTCCCCTTCCGCGTCACCCAGGGGTTCCACCCCACACCCCGACTCGTCTTCGCACTCTCACTACCCCTCGGCGTCGTCGGGCTGCACGAAGTCCTCGAAGTCGAACTCCTGCAACCCCACGACCCCGCCGATGTCCTCGACCGGCTGACCCGGGCCAGCCCCGCCGGGCTCGAGTTTCTGTCGGCGAAAGCGATTCCCCTCAAAGCCTCCGCCGTCCCCCGCCGGGTCGTCTATCGCCTGCCAATCCCCGAGAACCGCGTCGACGCCGCAACCCTCGCCGCCGAGCGATTCCTCGCCGAGGAAAAGGTCTGGGTCGACAAGCATCACCCCCGCCCCCGGCAGGTCAACGTCCGACCCTACGTCCGCGGAATTACCGTCGACATCTCCACCGTCCCCGCCGCGCTCCGGCTCGACCTCTGGGTCACCGGGCAGGGGACTGCCCGCGCCGAGGATCTGGTCCGCCTGCTGGGGCTCGCCGACGTTCTGGCGGACGGAGCCGTCCTGGAACGCGAGGAACTCGAACTTCACGACGAAACACCGGCAGGTCAGCCCGACGACCCGCCCGCCGGGCCCCCGGAAACGGCCCCGCTGCAACTTCCCGAGGGTGGGCAGGGATCGCCGCCCCGCATGAATCACGCCGTGGCGACCGTCGCCGCGAGCGGAGAAGACGACCCCAGCGGGTCCGGACCGTGGGAAATGCCCGCGACCGGCCCGGTGGTGGAGTGACTACCCACCCCCGATCAGGCGGACAAGTTCCGCGTGCTCGGGGATTTCGAAACATCAGGCGAGGCTCGAATGCCCCGGGCGATCGAACCCTCGCCGCAGCCCCGAAAAGGATCTCATGAAGAAGGAAATGTTGATCAACGTCCTCCAGCCGGAAGAGTGCCGGATCGCAATCGTGGAGGACGGCGTACTCGAAGAACTTTACGTCGAGCGGGCCAGTCAGGAGAGCTACGTCGGGAACATCTACAAGGGTCGGATCGTCAACATCGAACCGAGCATTCAGGCCGCCTTCGTCGACTTCGGCATCGGCCGCAACGGCTTCCTCCACGTCTCGGACGTCGACCCCGTCTACTTCAAACACCTCCTCCCCAAGGATGTCCTGGCCCGGTTCGAGGCTGGTGAAGCAGAAGACGACGACGAGGACGGACCCCCGCCCTCCCGCGATCGTGGCGGGCGGGGCGACCGTGGCGATCGGGGTGGTCGCGGCGACCGGCGCGACCGGGACCGCGACCGCGATCGTGGCCCCCGCGTCGCCCGCCCCGAATCCGCCGTCACCGTCAACCGCGTCCCCAGCCCCCCGCCCGATGTCGAGGACGAAGAAGACGCCGGCTTCGGCGAGGGTCTGATCGAAGGGGAAGAGTACATTGAGGAGGAAGTCGAGGTCGTTGAAGGCGAGGAATTCGAGGAAGTGATCGAGGTCGTGGAAGACGCGGAACCGGAGGAAGAAGGAGAACTCTTCGAGCCCGAACCGATCGCCGAGCCGGTTGCGAAGGCCCCCCCGGTTTCCCCACCAGCCCGTCCGGCTTCCCCCGCACCCGCCGACGAGGACGACGCCGGCTTCGGGGAAGGCCTCGATCTCGCCCCGGTGACGCCCGCGGAAACCGAAGAAGAACCTGCCTCCGAACCGGAAACCAACGGTTTCGGAAACGGACCGGCTACCACCCCGACCGTCGAAAAAACCGCTCCGTCCGAGCCGGAAGAGAACGGCTTCGGAGAAGGTCTGGTTCCGCTCTCCCCGGCCACCGACTCCCCTGCTGCCGAGGAACCCCGCGTCGAGCCCGAGGTTCTGGCCCCGACATCCGCCGCGGTTGAAGTGACGGAACCGGAAGTCGTCGCCGAAACATCCACCGAGGCTGCGACCGAAGCTCCCGCGGAGGCGGAAAAAGTCGAGAAAAAGCCCCGCACCACCCGCACCCGGACCCGCACCAAGTCGAAGGAAACCGTGGAAGGCGAGGAACCCGCACCCGCCGCCGAGTCCGAATCCAAGGAAGAGAAGAAGCCCAAAGCTCGCCGGACCCGCAAAAAAGCGGACGAGGAAACCAAGTCCGACGGCGACCTTCCCCCGGACGCCGAGCCTCGCGTCATGGGCGGGGCCGAGCACCGCACCCACCCCGACGACGAGCCCGAAATCAAGCCGTTCTTCGACGAGGGCGAAGGCGACTTCGACGTCGCCGGGCCCAACGACCGCTTCGCACCCCAGCCCGCCGTCACCCACGAGGAATACATCGAGGGGGAGGAAATCGAGGGCATCGAGGGGGTCGACTACGAGATCGTCGAGGAAATCGTCGAGGGGGAAGAAGTCCAGGGGGTCTCGCCGCCTCCTCGCCCGGCCCCGGCTTACACCGAGGAAGACGACGACGAGTTCGCACCACCCATCCGATCCGACGACCGCGGCGGGCGGGGTGATCGCGACCGGGGCGGACGCGGGGGTCGCCGAGACGGCGGCGGCCGATCCGGCGACGGCCGATCCCGCGGTCGCGACCGACGAGGCGACCGGCCCGGCGGCGCACCCGCCAACGGTGGACCCCGACCCGGCGGCGGACGCGACCGCAACTTCCCCCGCATGCCCATCGAAAAAATCTTCAAGCGCGGCCAGGAGGTGATCGTCCAGGTCATCAAAGAAGGAATCGGCACCAAGGGCCCGACCCTCTCCACCTTCGTCAGCATCGCCGGCCGGTACCTCGTCCTGATGCCCAGCCTCAACCGCGTCGGCGTCTCCCGCAAAATCGAGGATCGCGACGCCCGCCACCGCCTCCGCGACATCATGACCCGACTGAATCCGCCCAAAGGCGTCGGATTCATCGTCCGCACCGCCGCCACCGACCGCAACGAGCAGGAACTCCAGAACGACCTCGCCTACCTCCTCCGACTCTGGCAGGTCGTGGTTCGCCGGTTGAAACGCGTCGCCGCCCCGGTCGAGATCTACCGCGAATCCGACATGATCACCCGGACCATCCGGGACATCTTCACCAACGACATCGACACCATCTGGGTCGACGAGGAACGTGCGTTCGCCCACGCCTCCGAGTTCCTGCAGATCGTCATGCCGCGGTTCGCCAGCCGGATCCGCTACCACGCCGACACCGAACCCCTCTTCAACCGCTACGGCGTCGAAGAGGAGATCCAGAAGATCAACAACAAGCGGATCGACCTCCCCGAGGGGGGCTCGATCATCATTGAGCAGACCGAGGCCCTCGTCGCGATCGACGTCAACTCCGGCACCTTCCGGGCGGAAAACAACGCCGAGGAAACCGCGTTCCAGATGAATATGCGGGCCGCCAAGGAAATCGCCCGGCAACTCCGCCTCCGCGACCTCGGCGGCGTCATCGTCAACGACTTCATCGACATGCGAAGCGAAACCCACCGCCGACGCGTCGAGGATACCCTCCGCGACGCCCTCAAACGCGACCGGGCTCGCACCAAGATCCTCCGGATCTCCCAGTTCGGCATCATCGAAATGACCCGGCAGCGGATGCAGCCATCGTTGAAGAAGCGGATCTACAACGACTGCGCCCACTGTAAGGGGACCGGCTACGTCAAGACGCAGGAGACCATGGGCATCGAGGTGATGCGGCTATTGCAGATGGCCGCCCACCGCTCGCCGCAGGTTTCCGCGATGACGGTCACCGTCCACACGGACGCGGCGTTCTACCTCCTCAACCGGAAGCGGAAGGAAATCGCCGCCCTGGAGGAACGGGCCCGGATGGAGGTGCAAATTCAGGGGGTGCCCGGCGTCTCCCCGGACCTCTGCGAGTTCACCTGCTACGACGCGAACGGCAACGAGTTCCGCCTGTTCCAGACCGCCCCGCCCCGCGTCTTCCGCAGCGGCGGCCCCCGTTCCTTCCCCGACCGCCGCTGACGGCGATTCGGAAGTGACGAAGTGACAACACCGCGGCCCCGACTGCCAACAGTCGGGGCCGCGGTGTTTTGGGAGAGAGTAGAAACGCAAACGCCCCCGGTTTCCGGGGGCGTGAGGCGAGTCCCCGATGGGATGTTATGCTTCTCAGCCTTCCAGTTTAATGGTGAGGCTGGAAGCGTTCTCAGGTGTAATATCGAGAATATAGTCTTTCGAAGCGGAGCCATGCTTCGCTGGGACGCCGGGAGGTGTTCCTTCCCCAGTGGGTTTCCCGATGTAGTACATGTATTTCCCAGGCATCGCTTTGCCTGTGAACTGGCCGCCCGTTTTGGAGGTCAGTTTGGCTGGGAGAGTATCTCCCGCTGGTTGAAGAATGATCGCCATCGTTGCGGGGAGTGGTTTACCATCCGTTCCAGACGCGGTCACGGAAACGTCTATTGGTTCACCACGTTTTGTGACAGTTTCACCACAACCCATCGTGAAGAGAAGGCAGGTCACGAGAAGGACCAACCGCATTTGCACGTGAAACCTCCGAGTAGAAGTGAAAGGACGATGCCCATTGGCACCGTCCCAAAGAACATAACGACTGACGGGATCAACTTTAATCGAGGGTATAAGTCTTCCCGTCGGTGGCACCAGACATGTACTTCAGAGTCAAGGGATCGATAGAGTCACGAATAAATCGAACCGAGCCGTCCCCGAACACGGCGTTCACACCGCCCGTGTGGAAGCTGAACGGCTCGTCGTTCGGACCGCAGTTGTTGGTGGTCCAGGTACAGCCTGTCCCGACGCCACCGGCTGGATTGGCATAGTTGTTGATCTTCGCTTGCTTGCTGCCCGACGCGTTGTTGGGGCCAGAAACACCGTTGGCTCCCGAGTCAGGGTCCGCCCAGGCATACATCCGACGGCAATCAGTAGTACAGCCCACGCTGTCACCCGCGATTCCATCTGCAACAGGGGAAGGCCGCGCTGAGCCAGAACCAAAGGTACCAATGCTTGGGTGGGAGCGGCTTGCATCTTCGATAATCATCACCGTGTTGCTGGCTCCATCGGTGACGCCCACGATCGTGCGGCCATCGCAGTTCAGCATCCCCACGTTGGAGGTTTCGAGCCGGCGGTTAGCGTCGGCCGGGCGCTCGCCAACAGGGCCGATCGCGTAACCGCCCGGGCTCGGGCTCGGTGTGCCGTCTTCGATGTCAGACGAGGCAACGACCATGTAGTCGTTCACGCCGTAACCATCTGGGCTCCGACCCGTCGGACCGATCGGCACGCTCGGGCAGATGTAAACCTTGATCTGGGTCTTGGCGGCCGCGATGGTGTTCGGGTATGCCGGGTCGTTGTAGACAGCCCCACGAGATTTGCCGTGCAGACGAGCCCCGGCCGTCGTCCGCCAGTGAACACCGTCCGCAACAAGCGTCGGATAGGTGCCGGCGGCGAGAGTCAGCGTGTGATCCATCTGCGAATAGACGGAGTTTTGCTCGATATACGGCAAGAGCAACGTCTGGGTCGACTGGGTCATGTAGCGAGTCGTGCTGCTCCCCGAAGATTCGCACTGTCCGGAGTGGGGGAGAAACCCGTAGCTGGACTCGTAGTTGTGAGCCGCGAGCCCTTGTTGTTTCAGATGGTTCTGGCAGGTGCTGCGGGCCGCGGCTTCGCGGACCTTTTGCACCGCCGGCAGCAACAGGCCGATCAGGACCGCGATGATCGCGATCACCACCAACAGTTCGATCAGCGTGAACGCACGCCGATCCGCGGAACGAAGACGCATCACTGATGCTCTCCTGGGAGAAAAGGGCGAACCGGACGAAATTGGCCGGTTCACAATGAACCGACATCCAGGCACAAGGGCACCGGAGTTTTAGAGGTGAAATGTGTAGATGGTGTGAAATCCACCCGCAAATCGTCGGAACATGTCCGAACCGTCCCCACCTGCCCGACGTACACGCGCCGCGGCCCGCAAACAGCTATAATGCCTCTCCCCGACCCTTGACCAACCCGGTGATCCAGCGATGTCCGGCGAAAATGCGTCGTTTGGTGGAACTTCCCACACACCCCGCCTTCGGGCGAACCTGTCGGCACCCGTGCTTCTCGAAGCCGCCCTCGCCCGCGGGGAAGGTCAGCTCACGACCATGGGAGCCCTGGCCTGTTTCACCGGCTCGAAAACCGGCCGGTCACCGAAAGACAAGTTCATCGCCGACGACCCCGGGTTCGGGGAGCACATCCACTGGGGGCCGGTGAACCAGCGGATGACGCCGGAAGCGTTCGCGAAGCTGGCGGATCGGGTGCGGGCGTACCACCAGAACCGGGAATTGTTCACCTTCGACGGATTCGCGGGCGCTGATCCGTCGCACCGGGTGAAGCTGCGGATCGTCTCGGAGACGGCCTGGCATACGCTGTTCGCGCACTGCCTGTTTCTTCGGCCGGAACTGGCGGATCTGCCAGGGTTTACACCGGACTGGACGATCCTGCACGCCCCGAGCTTCCACTGCGACCCCGAGGTGGACGGAACCCGGTCGGAGACGGCGATCGTGCTGAGTTTCGCCCGGAAACTGGTGCTGATCACGGGGACGCATTACGCGGGGGAGATCAAGAAGTCCGTGTTCACGCTGATGAATTACCTGCTGCCGATGGCCGGGGTGCTGTCGATGCACTGCTCCGCGAATGTCGGGGCGGCCGGGGATGTCGCACTGTTTTTCGGACTTTCCGGGACGGGAAAAACCACGCTCTCGGCCGACCCCGCCCGCCGGCTCATCGGCGATGACGAGCACGGCTGGGGGGACGATGGCGTCTTCAACATCGAGGGGGGCTGCTACGCCAAGACGATCAAACTTTCCGCCACCGGGGAACCGCAGATCTGGGACGCGATCCGGTTCGGGTGCGTGCTCGAGAACGTGCCGATCGACCCGGTGACGCGGGTGCCGGACTTCGACAGCCAGATCTACACGGAGAATACGCGGGCGGCGTACCCGGTCGATTTCATTCCCCACGCTGAGATGTCCGGTCGCGGGGGGCACCCGAAGAACGTCTTTTTCCTGACCTGCGATGCGTTCGGGGTGCTGCCGCCGATCAGCAAGTTGACCCCGGAGCAGGCAGCGGAGCATTTTCTGGCGGGTTACACAGCGAAGGTGGCGGGGACGGAAGCGGGTGTGACGGAACCGTCGGCAACGTTCTCGACCTGTTTCGGTTCGCCGTTCCTGCCGCTGCCTCCGAGGCGGTACGCGGAGCTTCTGACGGCGAAGCTGGCGAAGCACAACATCCCGGTGTGGCTGGTCAACACCGGGTGGACGGGGGGCGGGTACGGGTCGGGGACGCGGATGAAGCTATCGCACACCCGGGCGATGCTTACGGCGGTGCTGGATGGGACTCTGGCGGGGGTGAAGTTCGAACCGGACCCAGTGTTCGGGATCGCAGTGCCGACGGAGGTTCCCGGAGTGCCGTCGAATGTTCTCAAGCCGCGGTCGACCTGGCCGGACCCCGTGGCGTACGACCGGCAAGCGGCGATGCTTGCCGGCATGTTCCGTGAGGCGTTCGCGAAGCACGGCTGACGGAAACTACTTCACGATTCCGCGTTTGACGAGTTCTTCCGCACACTGGACGGCGTTAGTCGCCGCCCCCTTGCGGAGGTTGTCCGAGACGACCCAGAGGCAGAGGGCGTTCGGGTTCGACGGATCCTGCCGGACCCGGCCGACGTAGGTGTGGTCTTTCCCCTCGGCGTGGATCGGTTGCGGGAATTCGCCGGCGAGTTCGTCCATCAGGACGACCCCGGGGGCCTTCGCGAGTGCCGCTTTCGCCTCCGCAACGCTGACCGGTCGCTCGAATTCGACCGTCACCGCCTCGCTGTGGGCGACCCGCACCGGAACCCGCACGCAGGTCGGGCACACTCCGATCGACGCGTCGCCGAGGATTTTCTTCGTCTCGTTGACGACTTTGTTCTCCTCTTCCGTGAACCCGTTCGGGTCGAGCGTCCAGTCGAGGGTGATGACGTTCCCCGCGAGTTGGGCCCGGTGGGCGGTCGGTGCGGGAACCGGGCCGCCGGTGGCGTACGCCTTTAACTGGGCGTCGAAATCGACGAGCCCCTTCGCCCCTTTCCCGGAGGAAGACTGGTAGGTCGCGACGACGATCCGCTTGACCTTGCCGAGGTCGTGGAGCGGTTTGACGGCGACGCACAGCGGAATCGCCACGCAGTTCGGGTTCGCGACGATCCCCTTCTTCGCGTTGTGCAATTCGTGGGCGTTGACTTCCGGCACGACCAGGGGGCAGTCGGGGTCCATCCGCCAGGCGGAGGAGTTGTCGACGACGATGGCCCCGGCCTTGACGGCGATCGGGGAGTATTCCTTCGAGACAGACGATGGGGTGCTGCTCAGAACGATCTTCACGCCGGCGAAGGCTTCGGGGCGGATCGGTTCGACGGGGTGTTCTTTGCCGAGGAAGGTGACGGTTTTGCCGGCGGATTTCTCGGAAGCGAGGAACTTGATTGTTTTGGGCCGGAACCCGCGCTCGGCGAGAACCGTCCGCATCAGTTCGCCCACCGCGCCCGTCGCGCCGACCACCGCCAGGCTCACGTCCACGACATCACCTCCGAAAATGTTTGGATCCACCTCTGATATCTTGCCAGCGAGAGGCTTTGCGGACAAGAAGAGTCGCCGAACTTCCGCGGGAGAAGCGGATGGGTTAAAACACATCAGGCGGTTGCAGGCGTCGGAGCGAAGCGGAGCATGCCTGCAACTGTCGTGTTGAACGACAGCCGAAGCGTTCCGCGACTGGGTCTGGCTATGGGGATTTCGTCCGGACGGGCACTTCACCGGCAGACTGAGATGGGCAATCGGTGACCGTCGACGGCTTCCGGCCGGGGCCTTTCACGCGGTCGGCCCGACGCCGAGTAACCAGTACCGACGCAGTTCCGCCAGCAACCGGGGTGACAACAGGGTGACACGCTCG
>CAZKIQ010000071.1:0-27108 GCA_964552815.1 uncultured Alcaligenaceae bacterium
AGGGTGTCCTATTGTTTGGGGCGACCGGGAGGGCGAGGCTCCTGCCGAGCCGAACTTCCGGGGTCCGGGGAGCCATTTCGGGCAGGAAGTCCGGCTCGGCGGGAGCCTCGCCCTCCCGTCAGATGCCCCAATCCGCAGGGACACCCCGCGTGGAACCTGCCTTGTCCCGCGAGTCGTTCATCGGCTATAACCTCCGCCGCCGCCGGAAGCTGGGCGGATCGCCACCCGATGAGCGGTCGCAATGCGGAATTTTATTCGCGGTCTGAAGCAATCCTGGCCCTACCGGTCCCGGCTCATCTTATCGCTTCTCGCGGCCGTGTGCGTCTCGGCACTTTGGAGTCTCAACCTCTCCGCGATTTTCCCGGTCCTCAAGATCCTCAGCACCGACCAGAACCTGCAGGAGTGGGTGGACAAGGAGATCGGCCGATACCAGGCCATCGCCAACGACCCCGTCCGGCACGCCCAGGTCGTCGATCTCCGGGGGAAACTGGCGGCGTACGAAAACCAGCCGGACAGCCTCGACCGGGAGAACCACACCCGACGGAAGCAATCGAAGGAGCTGGCCCGGCTCGAAGACGAGCTGGCCGACGCGAACTCGCGGATCTACTGGCACCAGTGGCTCAAGGACAAAGTCATCCGCTTCCTGCCGACCAACCGATTCCAGACCTTCGTGTGGATCATCGTTGCGGTGATCGCCGGGGTCGCGATCAAGGGTTTCTTCGAGTTTTGGCAGGAATCCCTGGTCGGCGGCGTCGTCTGCCGGACGCTCTTCGACCTTCGCAACCGCTTCTACCGATCAGCGATCCACCAGGATACCCGGCAGTTGCAAGAGGCCGGCACGCCCGAGCTCATGGCCCGGATGACCAACGACCTCGAGCAGTTCGGCGGCGGGATGAAAATCCTGTACGGGAAGATGATCGTCGAACCGCTCAAGGCGGTCGGGTGCGTGGCTGCGGCGTGCCTGATTTCCTGGCAGTTGACGCTGACCTTCATCATCCTCGTCGTCCCCGCGGTGGCGGTGCTCGGCCGGGTCAGCCGGATCATGAAGAAGGCCGCTCGCAAGGTTCTCGAGCGGATGTCGGACATTTACAAGATCCTCCGGGAAACCTTCGACGGCATCCGCGTCGTCAAGGCGTTCACCATGGAACCCGCGGAACGCCGACGGTTCCGCAAGGCCAACGACGACTACTATCGCCGATCGCTCCGGGTCATCCGCATCGATGCCTTCACCGGGCCGATCGTGGAAACCCTCGGAGTGGCGGCCGTCGGGCTGGCCCTGCTTGTCGGGGCGTACCTGGTGATGGAGAAACAGACGCAGATCACGGTGCTCGGTTTCGCGTTCACGATGTGCGAAACGCCCCTGGGTTTCGAGAGTTTGCTGCAACTGTACGTGTTCCTGGCGGCGACCGCGGACCCGGTTCGGCGACTGTCGAGCGTTTACACGAAGATCCAGTCCGGAGCCGTCGCCGCCGATCGCGTCTTCATGATGCTCGACAAGCAACCGACGATCCTCTCCAACGCTGAGGGGCCGATCGTTCCCCGGCACGGGAAGTCGATCGAGTTCCGCAGCGTTTGCTTCAGCTACGTCCCTGGACAGGAACGTGGGACGCTCGACCAGATCAATCTGTCGGTGAAGGCGGGGGAAACGATCGCGATTGTCGGCCCGAACGGGTGCGGGAAATCGACGCTTCTCGGGCTGTTGCCGCGATTCTTCGACCCCGATTACGGTGCGGTCCTGGTCGACGGGGTCAACCTCCGCACCGCGAACCTGCGAAGTGTGCGGAAGCAGATCGGGCTGGTGAGCCAGGACACGGTGCTCTTCGACGACACGATCCTCGCCAACATTGCGTACGGTCGACCCGGAGCGTCTCGGGAAGAAGTGGAGTCGGCCGCGAAAAAAGCCTTCGCCCACGAATTCATCGCCACCAAACCCAACGGGTACGACGAGCAGGTCGGCGACCTCGGCTCCTCCCTGTCCGGCGGCCAGAAACAACGCCTCGCCCTCGCCCGGGCGATCCTGCGGGACCCGCGGATCCTGATTCTCGACGAGTTCACAAGCCAGATCGACGCCGAGAGCGAGGCAAAGATCCACCAGGCTCTGAAGGAATTCGTTAAGGGTCGGACGACGTTCCTGATCACGCACCGGTTCAGCACCCTGGAACTCGCCGACCGGATCGTGGTGATGGAGTCTGGTCGGATCGTCGCGGTGGGCACGCATCAGGAACTGCTTCAGGGGTGCGGCACCTACCAGCGACTGCACGAAGCCCAGTCCCAACCCGATGGGCTGCGGATGAAGGCGGCGTGATCCACGGTGCAAACCCCAGGCGAGCGTACCCGGGTTAGAGCATTTTTGGAGCCGGCAGCTCCGGGAAGTTCCACGGAATCGGAATTGTCGACCCAATTCTGCGTTGCGCGGTAAAATTGGGCCGATCCCTCCGGTTCCACCCGTTCCGCGTAATCGTTCCGACTTGGCGGGAAAACCTGCAAACACGCGCAACGTGGCTCAACTCGCGTTGACAGGGTATGCCGCAATTCTTTAGATTTGCTCTAAGTTGGGTTTGGGTGAATATCTGCGTTCGTTTTCGAGTCGCCGTCCTTTCCTGCGACCGACCGACTCGCGACCCTTTCCGCCTGACCCGCTCTGGGAGGATTCCGGAGCGATTTTCCGCAAGGATGCCCCCACCCTTCCGTCCGGCGGACCAGCAGCCGGTGGGAGTGTCCGCCGATGATCAAGTCGCCACTCAGCGACCGACCGAAGAAGGACCTGTTCGAATTGGCCCGTCGCCGCGGAATTTCCGTGTGGGATGGCATGACCAAGGAAGAACTGGTCAAGGCCCTTTCTGCGAAGCCAAAACCGAAACCGACCGCCAAGTCGGCGAAACCGACGCCGACTCCGGCCAAGTCGGCAGCCAAGACGACGACAAAACCGGCCCCGAACGGCACGGCCAAGTCGTCCCCCGCTGCCCCCCCGAGCCGGGGAAGCTCCAAGGCCAGTACGAACGGGGCTGCAAGCTCGAAGCCGGCACCCGCGAAGCAAACGGTTCCCCCGAAAGCGGTTCCGGCTGCCACCAAGCCGTCGGCACCTTCGAAACCACCGACTCCACCCCCGCCCACCGCGAAGCCTGCTGTACCGGCGAAACCGGCCGCCCGCACACCCATTCCGACGCCGGCCATTCCGTCGGACAAGGATCTCTCGTCCCGCCTCAACAAAACCGGGCCGGTTCGGGACCAGATTCTCCTCAGCGGTCCCGATCCGTTCTGGCTCCACGCCCAGTGGCAGCTTTCCGTCCAGTCCGTCCAGCGGGCCGAGGCAGCACTCGGGCAGGACTGGCACGGAGCGAAGCCGATCATCCGGCTGTTCGACGTCACTTCCCAGGACACAACCAGCACCTCGGAAGCGCCAATTCGCGACCTCGTCATCCACGGCGGGTGCAGCCACTGGTACATCGACGTGCCGCAACCCCCGCGGTCGTACCGGGTTGACATCGGCTACCTGTCCCGACGCGGGAACTTTTTCGTCCTCGCCCGCTCGAACATCATCACACCCCCGAAAGCGGGTGCGAGCGAGCAACTCGACGAAAATTGGGCCCAGAGCCTGGAAGACAAGGCGGCCGAGCGGTTGATCGCGTCGGCGGTCGGCGGCGAACCCGGCGGAGCTCCGTCGCCGCAGGATCTGCCCGACGACCCGTTCCGCCGGCAACCCAAGGAAGCGCCCTTCGGCTCCGGGGCGGTTCTGCCCGGAAAGTTGAAGAAATTCTTCTTCGAGATCGACGCTCAGTTGATCGTGTACGGGAAGACCGATCCCTCCGCGGCGGTGACGCTCCACAACGAGCCGGTCAAACTCCGGCCCGATGGCACCTTCACGATGCGGTATCCCCTCCCGGACAGCCGGCAGATCATCCCCGCCGTCGCCACCTCCACCGATGGAATGGAGGAGCAGACGATCGTCCTCGCGATCGAGCGAAACACGAAACGTCTCGACCCGATGATCCACGACCTCTACGGCGACACCTGATTCAGCCGCAAACCCGTTTTCCCCCGGAGGCGTTCCACCCGGAACGCCTCCGTCTTTTCCCATCGCATCGAATCTTCCCGAGAAACCGTCTGATGCAGGTCCGGCCGAACGTTCTTGCGATAGCGATCTTGCGAGACCCAGTTCCTGATTTTGCGTGCGAGTCTCCGAAGGAACTGGTGACGGAAGTGCGACGCCGATCGTAGGCTGCAGCAGTTCCGCCGATTGCCTCTCTCGCGACCATTCCCGGTGCAGCCATGTCGGATTGCCGCACGCGTTTTCGCGCGTTCACGCTCATCGAACTTCTCGTGGTCATCGCCATCATCGCGATCCTGGTCGGGCTGTTGCTGCCAGCGGTGCAGAAGGTCCGGGCGGCGGCGAACCGCTCGAAGTGCTCGAGCAACCTTCGACAGGTGGCGATCGGGTTGCACCTCTATCACGAGGCCAACGGCCGATTCCCGCACGGAACCTACAACTACATCGACATTCCGGACACGACGCCGGCACCGTACAACAACCGCCAGGATCGCCGGTGCTGGGCCCAGGATCTCTGGCCGTACATCGAGCAGGCCCCGCTCTACACCCGCTTCGAAGCCCACATGGCGACGGGGGCTTCCGCACTCGCGTTCCGTGATCTGGCGACCGTGATTCCCGTCCTGATGTGCCCCTCGGATCCGACGAGCCCGAAGGTCCAGACCCTGTGGGGTGACTACGGGAACACGACGCAGGGCTTTTCCGGGAACTACGTCGCCAACGCGGGAAGCTCCACCTTCAACGACACATCCCACACCACGAGTTCCCGGCTCGATGGAATGTTCTTCGCCCTGTCGAAAGTCCGTGTGACCGACGTGACGGACGGTGCCTCGAACACGGCCCTGGTCGGGGAGTTGGTGCTGGTCCCGGACACGACAAGCAACGACGTTCGCGGGCGATACCACAACCCCTCGCACGGGGGGACGCTCTTCTCGACCATGCTTCCTCCGAACGATCCGACCCCGGACCGGTTCCGGTGGTGCTCCTCGACGGCGCCGAGTGTCGCACCATGTGTCACCGGGACGCACAACGTCTTCGTTCTTCTGCGAAGCCAGCACACCGGCGGGGCCAACCTCGCCCTGGTCGACGGCTCCGTCCGGTTCGTCGCGAACTCGGTCGACCCCACGACTTTTCGCGGAATCGGCAGCCGAAACGGCAACGAAACCCCCGGAGATTTCTGAGTCAGCGACCAGCCCGGCGATTCCACGAGGGAATGTCGAAACAGCGGTGCACGCCACGCCTCCTTGACACGCATGAGCGAGATTGGTGGCGAGTGGTGGGGTCAGGGCGTACATTGGCCCAGATCCAGTTCCTGTTCCGAGCCGCCCCCGGGTGCAGCATGGCCACCGCCGCCCTCCCATCCGCCGACGCATCCGCTGCCGCTACAACCTCGATTCTCGCTGCTCTGTGCGAGGGTTTCCCGGGGAACTTTTGCGTCCGGTTGTGGACCGGGGAAACGTGGGAACCCGGGACCGGGCCGTCGCCGTTTTCCCTGATTTTGAAGCACCCCGGGGCACTTCGCGCGATGCTCTGGCCCTTCGACCGCGTCGGGCTCGGGGAAGCGTACATCTTCGACGACTTCGACATCGACGGCGACATCTTCGCCTTCACCGCCTGGCTCCGGCACGTGGTGCTACTCGCGGAAAAACGCTCCGCGTGGGACAAGCTTCGCCTCGTTCGCGGATTGTGGAAGTTGCCCAACCACAAGAATCCGCGGGATCTCTCCAAGGCGGGCCGACCCTCGGAAGGGGACCACAGCAAGGCCCGCGACCGCGAGGCGATCTCGTACACCTACGACCTTCCCGGCGCGTTCTACCGGCTCTTCCTCGACAAGAACTTGCAGTACACCTGCGGCTACTTCGACTTCCCCGGCGAGGATCAGGACATCGCCCAGGAGCGGAAGCTCGACTACATCTGCCGGAAACTGCGGCTCGGGCCCGGGCAGCGGTATGTCGATTTCGGGTGCGGATGGGGCGGGCTCGTCATCCACGCCGCGAAAAACTACGGCGTCGAGGCGGTGGGGGTCACGCTCGCGGGGGAGCAGGCGAAGTGGGCGGAGAAGGCGGTGGCCGACGCGGGGCTCGGCGACCGCGTCAAGATCGTGCTCTCCGACTACCGCGATTTCCGCGATCCCGTCGGCTTCGACAAGGCTTCCAGCGTCGGGATGGGCGAGCACATCGGCGTGAAGAATTTGCCCATTTTCTTCGGAAAAGTCTACGAGAACCTCCGGCCCGGCGGCGTGTATTTGCACCACAGCATCACGCTGCGGCCCAACACCCCGTACCCACGCTGGACCGCCTTTGCCCGCAAGTACGTCTTTCCCAACGGCGAACTCCAGACGATTCTGCGCGTCCAGGAAAGTGCCGCCCTCGCCGGCTTCGAGATCCGCGATGTCGAGAACCTCCGCGAGCAGTACGTCCTGACGCTGGAGGCGTGGGTACGGAAGCTCGAAGCGAACCGGGAAGAAGTGCTCAAGCTCGTCGGCGATGTCACCTACCGCATCTTCCGGATCTACATGGCCGGGGCGACGCTCGGTTTCCGGTACGGAACTTATGGCCTCAACCAGTGTCTCGTGTCAAAACCCGCGGACGGGGACGCGAAACTCCCCCTGACCCGGGCCGACTGGTACCGTTGACCGCTCGCGAGACGGTCGCCGGCCACGCGTTTCCGGTTCACTTCCCGGTGCTGGCGGCGACGCTGGCGGGTCCGCCGACGGCCGCGGAACCACTCGACAGACTGCGGACGTAGTTGATGAGGTCGAACATTTCCGGATCCTTCAACGTCGGGGTCGCGGGCATCGGTGTGCCGGGAATTCCGAGCCGGATGCGGGCGTAGAGGACGTGCGGGTCGCCTCCCCCCTTGAAGACGCCTCGGGTGAGATCGCGCGGCACGTTGGGCGTTCCGTCCTCGTTCTTGAGGTCCTTCACCTGCGGCCCGTCTCCCTTCCCCTTGTCTCCGTGGCAGGAGACGCAAGAGGCCAGGTAGATCTTCCGACCCCGGGCGATCGATTCCGGCGTCGAGGGGGGGTAGGTCGCCGGGATGGGGATCGGTGCCTCGACTTTGCAGAATTCCGTCGCTTGCGTGGCGATCTTGAGCGGATTCGGGTCGTCGCCGCCGTCGTCGTAGTCCTTGATCGCCTTCTTCAGAAACCGGGCGTAGGCACCGTTCCAGCACAGGTTCCGGACGTGGGCGATGATCGCCTCCGATTCCTCGTCGGTGAATTGGGGGAAGGCGGGCATCGCGGAGCCGGGGATCCCGCAGCGGATGACGTTCTTGAGGTCGGCGTCGGTTGGGATACCGTTCTTGGTGGTCGCGAACTTGAAGCGTTCGAAGCCGAAGTAGCGAGCCGGCGGGTTGACGGCGGCGATTCCGCGGCCGTCGCCACGTATGCCATGACACGAGGAGCAGTGGATGGCGTAGAGATTCGCCCCGCTGACGGGTGCAGCCGGGGGTGGTGGGGCTGGCTGCGCGGTCAGGCGGTCGTGGATCGCCGTCCCGCCACCCCATCCCATCACCACGAGCATCACGGGGGCCGAAAAAAGGGCGATCTTCTGGAAAAGTGTCAGACCCCGCAGGGGGTCATTCGAGACCGCGGGTGTCGGTGCTCCGCTGGTGACCGGTGTTGGTTCAGAAGCGGGTGCGGGGTCCGCGCTGGTCGGAACTTTCTCGGCAGTGTCAGCGGACGTCATCGATTCCTACCCTCCCGGGGGAGAGTTCCCAGAAAGTGCATCACTGGCAGGTTCTTCTACGGTTACCGAAATTCTCGCCGGGATGCAACGGGGAGCCGAGATTCTCTTCCGATCCGGGCGTGGCTCTGGGTGGGGTCGTGACTCAATCGCGTTTGTCGCGGGATTTCGCATCCTTCAGGAATTTCACCGCGATCAGGCGGACGGGGTCGGCGAGGGGGTCGTCGTAGTCGACGGCATCGCGGTCGAAGCGGGGGCGCATCGCCTGGCGTTCCGCGGATACGCGAAGGCTTTTTTGGAGGGCTTCCGTCACGGGGATCTCGTACCCCTTGTCCGGTCGGACGCCCCACGGATCGGTCGGCTTGCTGTCGGGAAAGCGGTGTCGGTTGGTGCCGTTGGGGCGAAGCGAGTATCCGGTGGAAACCTTGTAGGCCAGGCCCTGGAAGCGGGTGGCGATCGGAGTCATGATGTTGGCTTTACCGAAGGTCCGCTGGCCGACGACGATGCCGCGGTGATTATCCTGCAGTGCGGATGCGATCATCTCGCCGCCACCCACGGTTTCTGGGCCCACCAGCACCGCGAGGGGGAGGCGGATGTATTCTTCCCGGCCGGTGGCGGGTTCGGATTTGTAGTCGCGGGGTTGCTGGCGTTCCGGGTGGCGGAACTGCATCGTCGCGATGGTTTTCCCCGCGGGAAGAAGCAGCCCGGCGATGCGGATCGTGGGGTCGACATAGCCGCCGGGGCACCAGCGGAGGTCGAGGACAAGGCCACGAGCCCCGTGTTTGACGAGATCCTGGAGGGCTTCCTGGTAGGCGGTCGCGGTGTTGCTCTCGATGGCGCCGACGCGGATGTAGCCGATCTTCGCCTCGCGGTCGAGCATGTGGTCCCAGCTTCCGTCGGCCCGGCGGATGACGCCGAAAATCGTCTCGGGTTGGTAACCCGACCGGCTCACCTTCACGTCAAGGGGCTTGAGCGACCCCTGGCGGGCGAGGCGGAGTTCGACCGGTTTGGATGCATCGATCGTGAGTTGCGGTTCGCGGACATCCGGGCGGGTGTGGGAGACGAGTCGGCGGAACATCTGGCGGGAGGATCGTGCGGTGATTTCGCTTCCGCCGAGGTGGGTGATGACGTCGCCGGGGCGGATGCCAGCCTTTGCGGCGGGACCGCCGGGAATGACGCGTTTGACGACCCAGGGGAAGTCGGCGGGGCAGAAGGAGGGGGGTGCCCGCCGGCCGACGATCTGGTTGAGTTCGA
This sequence comes from uncultured Alcaligenaceae bacterium, assembly GCA_964552815.1. Lineage (GTDB taxonomy): Bacteria > Planctomycetota > Planctomycetia > Gemmatales > Gemmataceae > CAYUHJ01. Next base: position 8,986 of record CAZKIQ010000071.1, read on the forward strand.
GCTGGTACGCCAGCCAGGGGGCTCCGGTCGCCCCTTCGAGTTCGAATCCGAGGCCAAATTCCGCGTCGGAGGAAGCGATCGAGGTGCCGTGCTGGGCGAAGAGGCCGCAATAGGGGTCGGTTTTCCGGGCAAATCCGTTGACCGCGATCACGGTTGCCTTCACTCCTTCGACCGCCTCGGCCTTTCCCAGGGCCGTGCGGGCGAGGTGGAGGGCTTTCATCTCCTGGTCGGGGCCGGTGGCTTTTGCGATCCGTTCTCGGAGGTGTTTGGGCAATTCCAGCCCGGCGGCGGCCCACACTTCCTCCATGGCGGCGATTTCCAGATCCTCGATCTTCACGGGTGACGCGTACTCCGCGGCTACCCGCCCGGCGAGTTGCGAGACGACCTCGGCGAAGATCCAAGCTTCGCGATCGAGGGCCTCGTCGGCCGGTTCCGGAAGTTGCGGCAGCGGTTTGGGCGGCAGCGGCTTGAGGGTCGGAGCCGAAACCGCCAGGCCGACGCTCAGATAGAACCCCAGAGCGGATCCGGTCATGCTGCCCCTTTCCGGGAAATGGAGGGGAGAGGTGGTTCGAGAATCCGATCCGGGTTTGGCGGTTCGCGCTTTGCCCTTGGCTTTTGACGAAACGCCAGACGCGTCGTTGCCTCAGTTTCAGACGGAACCGGAGGAGGTTTCGATTGCGAAAATCTCCTCCGGTTCGACCATTCAGTATACCGGCAGTTCGACGCGTTCGCCCCCCTTCATCGCGGATTCGTGGGCGCAGATTCCGACCAGGGTCCAGTTCGCGCTGGTCATGGCGTCCGGGAAGGCGGGCTGGCTGCCGAGGACGGCCATCAGAAAGTTGTGGGCCAGGTGCGGGTGGCTGCCGCCGTGACCGCCGCCCTGCACGAAGCTCAGGTGGGTGGCGTCGTGGATCGCGCCGGTGAATTTCCGGATCGGTTCTGGCAGTCGGCCCGCGAAATCGGGCACCTTCACCCGACGCGGAATCTGGTGTTCCGGAAGCCCCCGCATGTGTAGAACCGGGTCTTCCCCCTCGACCTGCTGCCACTCGAAGCTGACGTTTTTCGCGGTGACGTCGAAGCTTTCGCGGTACTGGCGGGCCGTGTCGAAGAGGCTGCGGGTGACCTCGGCGACGACGTCGTGTCCGAGGATCTTGAAGGTGGCGGTTTCGACGGCGAAGGGGCTGCCGTACTTCCCGACGAGTTCCTCGCGGATGCGGCCGGACCCGTGGCAGACGACGCTTTCCGCCATCGCGGGTTTGTCGGGGGTGCTGAGGATCGCGAGGCAGGGGCTGACGCAGTGGGTGGCGTACCACATTGGCGGAAGGCCGGGCCAGTAGTTCGGCCAGCCGTCCATGTCTTGCTGGTGGCTGCCGCGAAGGAACTGAATTCGCCCCAGCACGCCGCGATCGTACAGGTCCTTCGCGAAGAGGTATTCCCGGGCGTAGACCACCGTCTCCATCATCATGTAGATCTTCCCGGTCTGCCGTTGGAGTCGGACGATCTCGGCAATCTGCTCCTTTTCCGTGGCCATCGGGACGGTGCAGGCGACGTGCTTGCCGGCCTTGAGGGCCGCGATCGTTTGCGGTCCGTGGTCCGGAATCGGGCTGTTGATGTGGACCGCGTCGATGTCCGGGTCCTTGAGGAGTTCCTGGTAGGAGGTGTACTTTTTCGGGATGCCGAACTTGGTGGCACACGCGTCGAGTTCGGCCTGGTTCCGCCGGCAGATGGCGACCATCTCGGCATTGGGGTGGGCCTGGTAGATGGGGATAAACTCAGAGCCGAAGCCAAGGCCGACGATCGCGACGCGGACCTTCCGGTCGGTGGACATACGCAGGTTCCCTGGGGTGAGGGGTCGATCAGGGAAGAGTACCCGTCCGGGGACTCGCGGCAACGTGGGACCGGGAATCTCGGTTGGTGCCGGGAATCTTCCGGAGCGGATGCGACTCTTGAAGGCGTGGTGGTCGCGAACTAGTGTATACCGAACCGACTCGATTTGCCTGATTCTCCGAGTTTGCCATGCCTGCCCCGGATCGTGTGTGCGTCGTCATCGCTCGCACTCGCCACAAAATGATCGTTGCCGAGCTGGACGAAGCGGTCAAACGCGGGGCGAAGTTTATCGAGATCCGGCTCGATTTCCTCGCAAAAGCCGTCGATTTCAAGCGTCTGCTGCCGGTCAAGAAGTGCCCCTGGCTGGCGACCATCCGCCGGCCGGAAGACGGCGGACGCTGGGCGGGTACAGAGCAGGAACGGCAGATGGTCATCCGTCAGGCGATTGTTTCGGGAGGGTTCGACTGGGTCGACCTCGAAACCGATATCGCCAGCAGCATCCCGCGGTTCGGGCCTGTCAAACGGATCATCAGCTACCACAACATGCGCGAAACCCCCGCGGATCTGGGGAAAATCTACGAGGCGATGCTCAAGCAGGACGGGGACATCTACAAACTTGCGATCATGGCGCAGTCGGCGGCCGATATCTCGCGGGTGCTGGAACTCCAGCGGAATGCCCCGAAACCGACGGTGGCGTTCTGCATGGGCGACCTGGGTTTCCCGAGCCGATTCCTGGCTCTGAAGTACGGCGCCCCGTTTATTTACGCCGCCTTCAACCGGGAACGCGGCGTGGCCCCCGGCTTGCCGAGCGTCGACGAGTTTCGCACCACCTACCCCGTCCGCTCGATCAACTCCGAAACCGCCTTCTACGGCCTGCTCGGCGACCCCGTGGCCCAGAGCCTCAGCCCGATTCTGCACAACCACATGTACCGGAAGTTGAAGGTCAACGCGGTCTACTTCCCATTCCGGATCCCGCGGGGGCAGTTGGGGTCGGCGGTGAAGGAGTTCGATTGCGTGCCGGTTTCCGGGTATAGCGTCACGATTCCGCACAAGGAGGCGGCGGCGAACTATGCGGACGAGACAGACGACATCGTCCGCCGGACCGGGGCGGCGAACACGCTGGTGCGTCGGGAAAACGGGACGTTCGCGGCCAGCAACACGGATTACGCGGCGGCGATCGACTCGCTGCGGGATCACATCAACAGCCGGGATCACGACGGTCCGCCGCCGCAGATGAACCAACTCTTCGCGCTGGTCCTCGGTTCCGGCGGCGCCGCCCGAGCCGTCGCCCACGCACTCCACGATGCCGGCACCCGCGTCACCATCACTGGCCGATCCTTCGACAAGGCCACCGCACTCGCCGAGGAGGTCAAGTGCAAGGTCGTCGACTGGCACGCCCGGCACAACGTCCTCCCCTGCGACATCGTCGTCAACTGCACCCCCGTCGGAATGCACCCCAACGTCGACGAGTCGCCCCTGCACCACAGCTTCCTGAAACCGGGGCTGACCGTCTTCGACACGATCTACAACCCGGAAAACACGATGCTCGTGCGGGAAGCCCGGGCCCGCGGGTGCCACATCGTCACCGGCGTCGACATGTTCGTCCGACAGGCGGCGAAGCAGATCGAACTTTTCACCGGCCAGGAACCGCCGATCGACCACATGCGGGAACTGATGCGGAAGGCGATGTCCCCGGTGACCCGGGCCATCGACGAGGAAATCGACGAGGACGACGACGATTGACCGGGAAATGCTCTTCCTGATCGGCTACCGGGGGACCGGGAAATCGACGGTGGGTCGGCACGTTGCCGCACGGCTCGGCTGGGATTTCCGCGACGCCGACACCGTTCTCGAAACCTCAGCGGGGAAATCGATCGCCGAGGTCTTCGCCTCGGAGGGGGAGGTCGGGTTCCGCGACCGGGAATCGGCGGTGCTGGCGGGATTGGCCGGGCAATCGCGGTGTGTCGTGGCGACGGGGGGCGGCGTGGTGCTTCGCCCGGAGAACCGTGCGATCCTGCGATCCGCCGGCTTCGTTGCCTGGCTCACCGCCTCGCCGGAAACCCTGTGGAACCGGCTCTCCACGGATCCCACCACCGCGGGTAGGCGACCCAACCTCACCGCAACCGGCGGGCTCGACGAGGTGATCCGTCTCCTCGCCATCCGCGAACCGCTCTACCGGGAAGTGGCCCATATCGTGGTCGACACGGAGGGCCGGTCGCCGGAAGTGGTCGCCACCGATATTCTCTCGGCATGGGAAACCCGGGCCGACGCCCGCGAACCGCGACCATCTTCGTGAGCCCGCATGGACTACGTTCCGCTGATCATCTGGTGCGTGTGGGTGTTCCTCCTCGGGCTCGGCATCGGCAGCTTCCTCAACGTCCTGATCGCTCGCCTGCCCTACGAGAAATCGCCAATCTGGCCGGGGTCGCGGTGCGGGAACTGCCTCCGCAGCCTGCGGATGCTCGACAACCTCCCGATCGTCGGGTATCTGCGGCTCCGCGGGAAGTGCCGGTTCTGTGGAGCACGCTTCTCGTCGCGGTACATGTGGGTTGAGCTCGGCACCGGGCTCGCGTTTGTCGTGCTGTTTCTGGTCGAGATCGCGATGCAAGCCCGGGGCGGGCCGGACTTCCTCAAACCCTGGCAGGCGACCCCGGGGCTGGAGTTCCCGTATCTGCAGAGTGCGATCCCGCCGTGGAAGCCGGTGGTGTACTTCCTGGTCCACGCGTGTCTGCTCTCCCTCCTGATCGCATCGGCGGTTGTGGATCTGGAACACCAGATCATCCCGCCGCAACTGACGTACATCGGGACGGCGATCGCGCTGGTGGCGTCGGTGCTGCTCCCCTGGCCCTGGCCAACATCGCCGGAGGTTCTGCAGGGGCTTCCCGCGGACCGGGAATGGCTGCTGCCGGAAGTTCGGGTCCCCACGGGTCTGATGTTGTGGCCGTTCGCGAAACCCCCGGAATGGGCACCAGCCGGCTCGACCGTACTCGGGCTTGTCAACGCACTCGTCGGGGCGGCGGTCGGGATGCTCGTCGGCCGGGGTGTGAAGTTCCTCTTCGAAGTCGGCCTCGACAAGGAAGCACTCGGGCTCGGCGATGCGGATTTGCTCATGATGATCGGCGCGTTCCTCGGCTGGCAGATCGCCGTCCTCGCGATGCCGATCGGGGCGTTGCTGACGCTGCCGATCGTGCTTCCGGTCAAGGCGTGGTCGTGGATTCGCGGGAAGGAAAGTTCGACCGCGTTGCCGTTTGGACCGGGTATCGCCGCCGGTGCCGTCGCCGCCTGGTTCGGCTGGCCGATCCTCAGCGAGTTCGCGCGGGTCTTCTTCGACCCGTTCCTGATTGTGGTCATCACGATCATCATGGCCGGCGGGATGCTGGTGGCCGGCCTGATTCTGCGGCGCGGCGAACCCGCACCCGCCACCACCCCATGACCCCAGCCGCCAGGTGATTCCGTCGGAGGTTCCCGTGTCCGATCCCGCTTCTTCCTCAGCTTCCGCGGAAACCTGGGTCCCCCTCGCACCGGACCAGCGCCGGGTGCTCGGCGTCCTGATCGAGAAACAAAAGACTTCGAAATCCGCCGATGCGTACCCGATGTCGCTCAACTCGATCACCACGGGCTGCAACCAGAAGTCCAACCGCGACCCGGTCACGGACTATTCCGAGGACGACGTCGAGGAGACGCTGACGAACCTGCAGCGGCGGGGGCTCGTCGCCAAGGTGACGGGCAGCCGGGTCGATCGCTACCGCCACCTGCTCTACGAGGTGTGGAAGACCACAAAGGTGGAGATGGCGATTCTCGCGGAACTGCTTCTTCGCGGCCCGCAATCGGAAGGCGACCTTCGCGGCCGGGCGAGCCGGATGGACGACATCAAGGATGTCGACGAGCTGCGGGGCCTCTTGAAGATCCTCGCATCGCGAAACCTGGTGGTCTACCTCACGCCCCCGGAACGGCGGGGAACCATGCTCACGCACGGTTTCCACACCCCGGAGGAACTCGCGAGGGCGAAGCAAACCGCCGGTCAATCCGTGGACGCCGACCCGCTTCCCCGCACGGCTTCGAGCCAATCCGAGCCCCGTACCAGCACCTCCGCCCTCGAAGCCCGCCTCACCGAGGTGCTGGAGGAAATCGCTCGCCTGAAGGAACGCGTCGCGAAACTGGAATCCCAGCGTCAGATGTGAGATGTGACGGACTCGCGTGGATGTGGCTCACCTCGAACGCGTTTTCCGGGGGAAGCTCTCGGTTGTCGAGCCTGACGGGCTCGTTCTGTCAGCCCAGGCCAAAGGCCTGGGTTTGGAACTTCCGCCGCAGACTTTTCTTTCCGAAATCTCTCACGAATGATGCCAACAGGCGGGTCGCGGCTCCGTTATGGGGGTGGGGACCCGTGCCTGTCTCGGCTGCAATTCTGTCGGGGTTCGGAGAAAGCCGTGCCATTTATTGCTGTCTGCCCCAAGTGCGAATCTCGATTGCGGGCCCCGAAGCGGAAGCGGGGGACCTCCCAGCCCTGCCCGAACTGCCAGGAAGTCTTCGAACTCTTTCCCCAGGGTCACAGGGAATCGGCTGAGCGGGAGGCAGCCGCCTCCGCGGTTCCACCGCCATCGCCCGGCCCAACCGCGAGTGTTGCAACGCCCCGGGTTCCGACGGCTGCAGCCACCGAGGAACCGGACGACGCCTTCGCGATGGCCCTGGTCGGTCTCGGATTTTTCGGGGCCGCAGTGATCTCCGCCCAGTTCCCGTACGGCCGGATCATCGGGCTCGTTCTCGCCGGGATCGGCCTGATCGTTGCCGGGTTGAGTTTGCTCGGCCTCGAAAAACGAGCGTGGATCGGCTGGCTCGGCACCGGCGGGAACTCGCTCGTCGCCCTGTTCCTCGTGCTGCTCCCCGGGTGGATCGGTGTCGCCACCTGGTCCCCGTCCGGCGACCCGAACTCGGCCCCGATGATCCCGCTCGCCCTGGATCGCACTGGGAAACCCGTGGCCGTCACAGACGGAGTCGATCCCACCAACGCGGACTGGCAGCACGTCGATGTTCGCATCGCGATTCCGACTGCGGTGATCGCACCGGACCCGAACGCGAAGCTCGTCCCGGGGCAGAAATCGAAAAACCGGGTGCTGCGGATCGCGGTGAAACTCACGAACATCGGCGTCGGCCGGGTCATCGAGTTCGCCGGCTGGGACGCGGAGAACCCGATCCAGATCAAGACCACCTCCGGCCAGTACCTGCAACTGCGGACGGACATCGACCCGGTGAAGCGGGCCCTGGTTTACCCGGGGAAATCGATCGAATTCGTGCTGACTTTCGATGCGGCCCCGCTCGCACCGACCGACGGCGTGAACCTGGAACTTCCTGCCAAGGCGTTTGGTGGCGACACGCCGGCAAAGTTCCGCATCCCCCGAACAATGATCCGCTAACCTTCCCAGGAATCTCCACCATGCCCCGACGCATCAGTCGACGTGGATTCACGCTCATCGAATTGCTGGTGGTGATCGCGATCATCTCGACACTGATCGGGATGTTGCTGCCGGCCGTGCAGAAGGCCCGCGAGGCCGCCTCCCGGGCGTCGTGCGCGAACAACATCAAGCAACTCGGGCTGGCGATGCACAACTACGAGAACGCCCAGAGCCGGTTGCCGCCGACCCGGACGGGGCTGGCGATGTCGACGTGGTCGGTGCTGATTCTGCCGCAAATGGAGCAGGACAACCTGTACCGGACCTGGAATCTGTCGCAAATCTACTACTACCAGTCGACGACGGCCCGGTTGTCGCCGGTCAAGAGCTACTTCTGCCCGTCGCGTCGGACGGCGGCAGAGACGCAGGCCGGGACCATTTCCGGCGACGTACCGAGCGATCCGGCGTGGGGAATTCTGGGCCACGTCCCCGGGGCAATGTCGGACTACGCCGTCGCCATCGACCGCAGCGGCCTCGACGCCCCTGCCGGTGGAGCATTCCAGGCCGGCGTCGGCACCCGGCTCATCGACTTCCCCGACGGCCTCAGCAACACCATCCTCCTCGGGGAAAAGCACATCCCCACCGGCAAGAACGGCGTCGGTTGGTGGGACTGCTCCACCTACAACGGCGACTACCACCTCTGCTCCACCCGGACCGCGTCGCTCCTCAATCCCCTCACGACCAACCCCAACGACACCGGCTGGAAGTTCGGCAGCCGACACACCGGGGTCGTCCTCTTCTGCTTCGGCGACGGGCACGTCGAGTCCCTTTCCGAAACCATCAACCCGAGCGTGCTCGAGTTGTTGAACCAACGCAACGACGGTCAGGTGATCCCGGTGTACTAGGGTGTCGTCAGCGTTCGCGGCAGGGTGTAGTCGCAATCGCGGGGAGTCGGGACGCCGAGGTAGAGGGCCGCGGTGGGTGCGGCGTGTTGCGGGGTGACCGGTTCCGATCGCCGACCGCCGAGCAAACCCGGGCCGTACACCAGCAGTGGGACATGGGTGTCGTACGGGTACGGAGACCCGTGCCCGGTGCCGGCGTTCCCGTATTTCCCGTCGAGATGGTAAGGCTTGAGGACGACGAAGACGTCACCGGAACGGGCGGGGAAGAAGGATTTCTTCACCTTCCGGCCGATCTCGTCGGAGTCGGGAATCGGTCCGGTCAGTTGCTGGCGAGTGTACGCCTTCGCGATGCCGTCCTGGGTCTGCAACCAGTTGGCGAGCACGTCCGCCGCGTGGTTCGGGTCGAGCTTCCGGGCCGCGAGCAACCGCTGATTCAGGTAGATCGACGGGAGCATCACTCGCTCGATGTACTGCGGTGTGGAACCGCCGGGGGTGAGCGGTTTGGCCCCGAGAACCGTCCGGAGATGATCCTCTGCCCGGGCGATGATCGCCCCCGTCTGAACCCGCTTCGCCTCGCGGCCTTTCTTCTCCTCGACTTCCGGTAGCGGGCAGACACCGTGGTCGGCGGTGACGATCATGGCGTAATTTCCCCGGCCGATCCGCGTGTCGAGGAAACCCAGGAACTCGGCCATCAGGGCGTCGGAGCGGAGCGTGACGTCCAGAACTTCCTGCGAATCCGGGCCCCAGGTGTGGCCGATCAGGTCGTTGGAGGAGAAGCTCACAACCAGCAGGTCGGGCGAATCGTCTTTGCCAAGGTTCTCCGCGGAAATGCAGGTTTTCGTGAACTCCAGGAGAAGTTGGTTCCCAAAGGGGGAGTTGGCGAGGGCGTCGTAGTAGTCGGCGGTGAGGGTCTTGCTGCCGCCGTCGGTCGGGTGCGGGAAGGTCAGGAATTGCGAAACTCCCTTCCCTTCCCCGTCGATGCTGTCGGCCCCGGCGAAGTGCTGGTAGACTCCGGGTTCGCGAAGCCGTTCCCACTTTTGCCCAAAGTAGCTTTCGGCCACCCCGGACGCGTTGAAGTCCCGCACCCAGCCCGGCAGGGTGTCCCGGTAGAACGTCGAAGTGCGGAAGGAGCCGTCGAACCAGTATGCTTCCCCACCGCTGTGCCCGAGGGGGAGAATGGCGGATCGGTCCTTGAGGGAGAGCCCGAAAATTTTTGACTTCCCCCCGGACGCTTCGCGAAGGGTCTCGGCGACGGTTGGCGACAGGAGGCGATCCGGATCACCGGCGACGGGGGATTTCGGCTTCCGATCCCCGGGCTTGATTTCCTTCGCATGTTTCGCGGGCACGAGGGAGTATCGCTTCGTGGTGGCGCAGTAGACGTCCTCGCCGCTGCGGTCGTACCACTCGTTGCTGATGATTCCGTGTTTTTCGGCGGAGCACCCGGAGAGAATGGAAGCGTGGCCGGGGCCGGTCTCGGTGGTGGAATAGGGGTAGTTGCAGTTCGCGAACCAGACCCCCTCGGATTGCAACCGGCGGAATCCGCCTGGGCCAAAGAGCGGTCGCCACTTCTCGACGTAGTCCCCTCGCATCTGGTCGAAGACGACGACGACGACGAGTTTCACTCGTTTCGGGGCACCGGGTGGCGTGGCGCGAAAGCACCCGAGCACACCGGCCAAAATCGCGACCGGCGTCAGACACAGCAGGCGAATCCGCATCTGAGAGAACTCCAAAACTCGTGCGATCGCAAAATGCGATCTCGAAACGTAGCACGCGTGCGGGATCCGGGGAAGTCCCGCCGGCGATTTTCGATGGATGAGACCGCGATTTCGCCGCTCTTCACAGTTGACCAGCCCGGCTCAGCGGTGTCGCAGATGATGTCCAGCCGGAAGCGGATCGGCCAAGGGCATCCCGGACGCACGGGGCAGGCGGGGCGGCTACTCCCGCACCGACTTGTGCCAGTACACGTCGCCCCGGAGCAAGAACGCCGAGGACTGGCCGTACGTCGGCCTCCACCGCACGTCGGCCTCCAGTTCCGGGCCGTCCGGCAGGAGGACTTGAAGGCCATCGGCAACGACAGCCTGGCCTCACGAGCGCCCGGCGAACGACAGCCCGCTGACCCTGGACCAGTCCCGGCTCGACGCCGTGCGGAAGTGCCTGCCGAGGGCCGAGTTCATCAAGAGCGACCTCATTCGATCACCTGGAAGCGCAGAAGATCGCCAGGGCGATCCACTCACTGACGATCGCCGATCAGAACCCGCAACTCCCCGCTGAGTTCGCCAAGACGCTCGACGGGTGGAAATCCGCCCTCGGCAAAGCCCTCGTCGGCGACCACGAGAAGGCGGAACCGGAGGGGCTGCTGTTCAAGGACGTGATGGGCATCACCGCCGCCACCTTCAAGTTCGTCCAAAGCCTGCCGCTTGACGACCGGACCCACGCCGACAGCCTGGCCGCACCGCACCCGCCCACGATCAACACCCCGCCCCAGGCCGCACCATCGCCGTCGTCGGCGACGTGTACCGCTTCCTTGCGACCGGGGAGAACACCAACGGCAAGTATGCCTTGTGGGAAGCCCTCGTGCCGCCGGGCTGCGGGCCACCCCCGCACGTCCACAGCCGGGAGGAGGAGGGGTTCTACGTCCTCGACGGCGAGATCACGTTCAGCCGGTAGAAGACGTCGAGGATGGCCTGTGGCGGGTTCCAGCCGGATTTGGACTTCTTGGGGGCCGGGACACCGTCGGGGTGCTCGCCGAGGCGGACCTGTTTGAGGTGGTGTTCGACGTACCAGGCGTTTTTGGACGCGCGGAACCGGGGCTTTGGCTGTTTCATCGCAAGCCTCCGGTGAAACGGGAAGTGACCCGGAAAGCTTGCTGTCGGACCCCTCAGTGGTTGCCGCCGCGGAGGGGTATGTCGTTACCCTGCACGAGAACCCTGCCTCATACCCTGCCCGGAGTCAACTTCGCGTGGTGTCCAGAACTTGCGAAGTCCTTGCTTTCCAGGCATTTTCTTCAGTCGGGCTGACAGGATTCGAACCTGCGACCTCTTGGTCCCGAAGAAGGGGGCTCGGCACCTCGAAACGGCGGAAATCCCTGCAAAACAAGGGCGGAACCACCTTCTACACTTTACACGAATCGCACGGTTTCGCCAAGTTAGTGCCCGTTTTTAGTGCCCCGTTTAGTGCCCTTTGGACCAGCCGCCCCGGCGTCAAACCAGGTCCGCGAACGCCCGTGTGGTGGCGATTTTGGCAGCCCAGATGGCTCCGAGTTCTGCAGAGTCGAGCCTCAATTCAGCCACTCGAAGTTGCCTTACTTGGTGGCGATGACGATCGCACCGGCCACGATCATGACGCCGCCGAGACAGTGCTGCCAGACGAGCCGCTCCCCCAGGAAGAGCGCGGCCAGGGCGATGGCGAACACGACACTCAACTTGTCCACCGGGGCCACCGACGAGGCTTTGCCGAGGTGCAACGCCCGGAAGTAGCACAGCCACGACAGGCCCGTCGCCACCCCCGAAAGGATCAGGTACACCGTCGCTCGGCTCGTCAGAGTCTTCCATTCCGGCTGGCCTGCGGCCCGCACGACGCCCCAGGCGAGAAGCAGCACGACCGTCGTGCGGATCGCGGTCGCCAGATTCGGCTCGATGTCCTTCGTCCCCGCCTTCGCCAGCACGGCGGTAATCCCGGCGAACAACGCCGACAGCAAGGCCCAGTGGACCCAACTCATGACTTCCCACCTCGACCACAGTAACTGTTCGTGGAGGTGGGAGGGCGAAGATAAAGTAAACCTTATCCTCGGCTCACCTTGCGTTCAGGCTCGTCAGGTATGTTGTCGTTGCCTTCGCAAGCTGCTGCGAGGGCAAACACAGTGGGACGGACACGAGGCGCGTCGCTGTGTGACACCGGGCGATGTTGCGTCGTCGAGGAGATCTCGGGCAGATGGGGATTCGCATTCTAGTTGTGGAGGACGAGGCCGAGATCGCGGACTTCATCGTCCGTGGGCTTCGGGAGGAAGGCTACACCGTCGAAAACGCCCCGGACGGCCACGACGGGTGGCACCGGCTCTCGACCGAGTCGTGGGACGTGGTCCTGCTCGACTGGTGGCTTCCCGGCGTCGAGGGGTTGCAACTGCTCGAGCGATTCCGGCAGGCCGGCGGCACCGCCCCGGTGTTGTTCCTCACCGCCCGTGACGCGATCTCGGATCGGGTGCGCGGCCTCGACGGCGGGGCTGACGACTACCTCTGTAAGCCGTTCGCGTTCGAAGAACTGTTGGCACGCGTTCGGGCGTTGATACGCCGCCCCGACCGCCGGGCCGCAACTGTCTTGAACCATGCGGACGTCACCGTCGACCTCGCCACCCAGCAGGTGCGGAGGGCCGGGGAGCGGCTCGACCTGACGGCCCGCGAGTACGCGCTGCTCGTGCTGTTCCTTCGGCACCCCGGCGAGGTGCTGTCGCGCACCCGCATCTACGAGCAGGTGTGGGACGAGCGGTACGACGGGGTGTCGAACACCCTTGAAGTCCACGTCATGGAACTCCGCAAGAAACTCGAAGCCCACGGCCCCCGTCTGATCCATACCATGCGGGGCCGGGGTTACGTTTTCAACACGGAAGGAGAGAGCTAAAGCATGGATGCCCCCCCGGGTCCGCTCGCCCGCCTCGCTCACCTCCTGCACCATCGCCTGCTCTGGCTGCTCGTCGCCGCCTACGCGCTGGCCGGGGTCGCCCCCGCCGCCGGGCTGTGGCTGCGGTCGGCCAGCATCGGCTCGGCAGACGTTCTGGGCAGTCCGGTGACGGCCACGCTCCCGTCGCTACTGCTGTCGGTCCTGCTGTTCAACGCGGGCCTGGGCGTCGAGCCGGGGCGGCTACGCGAGCTGTTCCGCTCGTCGGGGGTGCTGCTGGCCGGGCTGGTCGCCAACCTCGTCGTACCGCTCCTGTTCATCGGCGGCGTGTCGGTCACCCTCGCCGTCTGGCACAACCCGACCGAGGTGCAGTACATCCTCGTCGGCCTCGCCCTGGTCGCGTCGATGCCGGTGGCCGGCTCGTCGACCGCGTGGTCCCAGAACGCCAACGGCGACCTCGCGCTGAGTTTGGGACTGGTGGTCGGGTCGACGGTCCTCAGCCCGCTCACCACGCCCGCCGTGCTTCACGCGGTCGGCTGGGTCGCGGAGGGGACGTTCGCCGACTGCCTGCACCGGCTGGCGGCGGGCGGGACCAGTGCGTTCCTCGTCGCGTTCGTGATGGTTCCGTCGCTCGCCGGCATCCTGACGCGGTGCGCGCTGGGCGGTGGGACGGTCAAGCGAGCCAAACCGGGTGTGAAGGTACTGAACTCGGTCGTGCTACTCGCCCTTTGCTACGCGAACGCGGCGGTGGCCCTGCCGAAGACGTTCGCCAACCCGGATTGGGACTTTTTGGCGGTGATGTTGGTGATCGTGACCGGGCTGTGTGCCCTCGGGTTCGCCGCCGGCCTTGGCCTCGCGACGTGGTTCGGGGCCGACGCCGGGCGGCGGGCCTCGCTCATGTTCGGGCTCGGGATGACGAACAACGGCACCGGGCTGGTGCTCGCCACGACCGCCCTGGCCCACGTCCCCGACGTGATGTTGCCGGTGATCTTCTACAACCTCATCCAGCACGTCGTCGCCGCCGGATTCCAGCGACTTGCGGGGAAGATCGGAGATGAGGCGAAGATAAATTCCTCCTCATCCTCGCAGCCCGCACAAAGTTTACAACCTGCCCAGTCCGATACTTGAGTTGTGTCGCCAGAGCGGCGGGCGGGCCGCGCACCCCGGAGGTCGCCCGTGACCCCGACATGAATTGCTCGGGAGAAGCAGCCCATGCCAACGAACAGGTCTGATGTCAGGGCGGCGGCCTGGGTCGCCCTCGCGTTCGTGGTCGGTATTGCCGGCTGCCAGACCGCCCCCCCGGCCCCCGATACGACGACCGTCGCCGCCCACCTCACGCAGCGGGTCGGACAGACTGTCCCCTCTCACACCGGGCCGTCGCCCATCACGCTACCGCCGGGGGCCTCGCTGGACGACGGGGTCACCGAGGACGAGGCGGTGGCCATCGCCCTGTGGAACAACGCCGCGTTCCAGGAGCTGCTCGTCGATCTCGGCATCGCGCGGGGCGATCTGATCCAGGCCGGGCTGCTCCCGAACCCGGAGTTCGTCTACTTTTTCGGCGTCACCGACAAGCCGTTCAAGTACGCGTTCGAGCTGCCCATCGAAGCGCTGTGGTTGCGTCCGATCCGGGTGAAGTCCGCGGCCAGGGAAGCCGACCGGGCTACCGAGCGTTTGACCCAGGCCGGTCTCGACCTGATGCGCGACGTCCGGCAGGCCTACGCCGACGTGGTGCTGGCGAAGGAGCGGGTGCGGGTGGCCGGCGAGGCGGTGAAGCTCCGGGGCCGGGTCGCGGAGTTGGCCGAGAAGCGGCTCAAGGCCGGTGACATCTCGCCCCAGGAAGCGGCCACCGCGCGGATCGACGCCCTCCAGTCCGAGCAGGACGCCACCCGCATCGGCTACGACGTCCCGGTCGCCGAGGAGCGGCTCCGCAACCTGATGGGCATCGGCCCGCTCCGGGGTCCGCTGCCGCTCGACCCGACCCCGCCGCCGGCTTGTCGGGAGTTCGATGTGGACTCACTGACCCGGGACGCGATCGCCACCCGCCCGGACGCCCTCGCCGCCGCCCAGGCGGTCGCCGCCGCCCAGGCCCGCCTGCGGTTCGCCAAACTGGGGTGGGTGCGGTTGCTCGGCATCGCGGACGCGACGAGTGGTCGGGCGACCGGGCATGAGTTCGGCCCGGCGTTGCGGTTCACGGTGCCGCTGTTCAACCGGAATCAGGGGAATATTGCACGCGCGCAGGCCGAACTCGAACGGGCGGTGCGGAACCAGAAAACTGTGGCCTACCAGATCATTCTCGACGTGCAGCGCGGGTACCTCCAGTACCGACAGGCCTGCGCCGAGCTCGGCGTGCTGCTCAACAAAGTTCGGCCAGAAGTCGAGGGCAACGTCCGCCGCGCGCAAGCCGCGTATCAGGAGGGGAACGTCGCCATCTTCGTCGTCCTGGAGGCCACCCGACAACTGCTCGATAACTACCTCCGCGAGGCGGTGCTGTACGGCGACCTGCGGCGGTTCTGGGCCGAACTCGAGCGGAGCGTCGGCCGGCGTCTGGTCCCGCCCGCCCAACCCGCCCCGGCCCAACCGCTTCCCCCTCCGGCGAAGGCGGACGGCCAGACGTCCAAGTTCGCCCCGCCCGTCGTGAGGGCCGACCCCGTCTCCCCCGTTGAGCACACGGACCCTCCCGCCGCAACGCCGCGGGCGGACGGCAACGGTGCGGCCGCGTGGGCACCCGCGAGGGCCAAGCCATGAGTCTTCTCCAGCGGATTGCGACCGCCGCCTTGACACTCGCCCTCGCCGCCGCCGTGGGGGCCGGGGCGTGGTGGCTCGTCACCATCAAGCCCGTGTCCCCCAAGGCCGAGAAGCCGCCGGGGCCGGCGACCGTGGCCAAGGTGGTCAAGGAAGACGACCTCAACACCGTCGTGCTGACCGAGGAAGCCGAGAAGCGGATCGGGCTGACGGTCGCGGCGGTCGAGTTGAAGGCCGTCCGCCGCGTCCGGGTGTACGGCGGCGAGGTCACCGTTCCGGTCGGGCGAACCATCCTCGTCGCCGCCCCGCTCGGCGGCACCCTGAAAGCTCCCACGGGTGGGGTCCCCAAGGCCGGCAGTGCGGTGAAGACCGGCCAGCCCGTGTTCCAGTTGACACCGCTCCTGACCCCGGACGGACGGGCCACCCTCTCGGCGGCACTGGCCGACGCCAACGGACAGGTGAACACCGCGAAGGCGAGTTTCGACCTCGCCGACATCGCCTTGAAGCGGGCCGAGCGGGTGCTGAAGGAGGGGGCGGGCAGCCAGCGGCAGGTGGACGAGGCCCGGGCCGCATTCGACGTGGCCAAGCGCACCCTCGACGCCGCGACCGCCCGTCAGACCATCCTGAACAGGGTGGTCGGGGACGCCGAGGGCGGGACCGCCGCCCCGATCCTCATCGACGCCCCGGAGGACGGCATCCTCCGCGTCGTCTCCGCGTTGCCCGGCCAGACGGTCCCGAGCGGGGCCGCGCTGTTTGAAGTGGTCGACCTCTCGAACGTCTGGGTGCGGGTGCCACTACCGGTCGGCGACCTCGACGGCATCGACCGGACCGAACCCGCGCAGGTGGGCAAGCTCTCGGCCCCGCCCGGCACCCGGCTACCGTCGGCGAAGCCGGTGGTCGCCCCGCCGTCGGCCAACCCGCTCGCCGCGACGGTGGACCTGTTTTTCGAACTGCCGAACGCCGACGGGAAACTGCACCCCGGCCAGCGGCTGGGGGTGACGATCCCGCTCGCGGACGCGAGGGAGAGCCTGACCGTGCCGTGGTCGGCGGTGGTCTTCGACGTGCACGGCGGCACCTGGGTGTACGCCCAGACCGCGCCCCGCACGTACACCCGCAAGCGGGTGGTGGTGCTGTACACCGCCGGGGCCGACGCGGTGCTGGCCGCCGGCCCGGCGGCGGGGACGCGGGTGGTGGCCCACGGGGGGCAGGAGTTGTTCGGGGCCGAAACCGGGTTCGTCAAGTGAGGACGCCGTGCTCAGCAAGCTGATCTCGTCCTCGGTCAAGGGCCGGGTCGTCGTTCTCGCCCTGTGCGTGCTGCTCGTCGGCTACGGGTTCCGGACCGTCCGCACCGCCCCGCTCGACGTCTTCCCCGAGTTCGCCCCGCCGAAGGTCGAGGTCCAGACCGAAACCCCAGGCCTCTCGACCGACGAGGTCGAGGCGCTCATCAGCGTGCCGCTCGAAAACGCCCTCAACGGCACCCCCGGCCTGAAGGTCATCCGGTCCAAGTCGGTGCTGGGGCTGTCGTCGGTGGTGCTGCTGTTCGAGGAAGGCACTGACATCCACAAGGCCCGGCAGTACGTTCAGGAACGGGTCGCGGCGGTGGCCGCGAGCCTCCCCGCTGTCGCGCGACCGCCCGTGATTCTCCAACCGCTGTCGTCCCTCAGCCGGGTCATGAAAATCGGCCTGTCCTCGAAGACCATGTCCCAGCAGGACATGACGGTCCTCACCCTGTGGACGATCCGCCCCAAGCTGATGTCCGTCCCCGGCGTGGCCAACGTCGCCGTCTGGGGGCAGCGGGACAAGCAGTACCAGGTGCTGGTCGATCCCGACCGGCTGCGTGCCGAAGGCGTCACCCTCGATCAGGTGACGATGGCGGCTCGGGACGCGACCGTGCTGGAGTCCGGCGGGTTCGTGGACAAGCCGAACCAGCGGTTGGCCGTCCGCCACCGGGCCGTGATCCAGAACCCCGACGACCTGGGCCGCACGGTCGTCGCGTTCCAGGGCAACGCCCCGATCCGCCTGGGCGACGTGACGGACGTGCGGTTCGGCTCGCCCCCGCCCATTGGGGACGCGATCATCAACGACGGCCCCGGCCTGCTGCTGATCGTGGAGAAGCAGCCGGACGCCAACACCCTCGAGGTCACCCGCCGAGTCGAGGCGGCGTTGAAGGAACTCGGACCCGGCCTGACGGGCGTCGAGGTGGACCCGACCATCTTCCGCCCGGCGACGTTCGTGGAGCGGGCCGTCGAGAACCTCGGCCACGCCCTGCTCGTCGGCTGCGGGCTGGTGATCGTCATCCTGATTGTGTTCCTGTTCGACTGGCGGACGGCCCTCATCAGCCTGACCGCCATCCCGCTGTCGCTGGTGTCCGCCGTGGTCGTGTTGACGGCGTTCGGGGTGACGCTGAACACGATGGTGATCGCCGGACTGGTGATCGCGTTGGGCGAGGTGGTGGACGACGCCATCATCGACGTGGAGAACATCGTGCGGCGGCTGCGGCTGAACCGGGCGGCGGGCAGCCCGGAGTCGGCGTTCCGGGTCGTGATCAACGCCTCCAACGAGGTTCGCAGCGCGGTCGTGTACGCGACCGCCATCGTGGTCATCGTGTTCCTGCCGATCTTCTTCCTCGACGGCATCGCCGGCTCGTTCTTCCG